>CAZSRS010000015.1:0-90195 GCA_964609625.1 uncultured Desulfovibrionaceae bacterium | reverse complement strand
GATGTTGCTCGGCGAGGGGGGGGATGGGAACAGGTATCTGATCCATTCGATTTTTTGGGAGCCCCCCTCTTCCAGCGCCAGTTTGTTCCACTATGACATAATATTGGAAGAAGGGTGAAAGTACGACGGCATGAATGAAATCACGCATCCCCGAGAGCGCAAGGCGAATGATTGCAACATGCTGGCTTATGTTGGCTTCAATTATTGAATCTGGCACTCGGCAGCATCGACCGATTGACCCTCCAGTAATATTAAGCAACAGGTCGCCTGGGTCAACTGATGTGCCTTTCATTCTTAAGTGCGTATCTTCGTCAATAAACGCAACATCATCCATTCGTAGTCCATCGTTGTAGACATTTTGTGATCGCAGGAACGGAACTCCATCAGTTTTGTATACGGCTTGACCTCCACGTGGTGTACTTCCAGAGCCTGTTTTTGTTGTAATAAGGCCTAGGCGGCTCCACTCCCAACCATCTGGCAGTGAGAATGGAGCATTCCCATCACTTTCATCGTCCCAACAGCAATTGGAGCGAGTGATAGTCGAGATTCTCTTCAACAACTCCGCCGCCGGTTCATCATTCGGGTCCTGCTCCACCAGCTTGCCGCGCACGGCCAGGTCCAGGATGAACCGACGCAGCCGGGGAATGGCGTCGGGCGCATCGGCAATGCGGTCGAAGTGTTCTAGGAGACGGGCGGCATTCATCGCAGCAGGGCCTCCGCCAGAATGCCCTTCAGCTGGTCTCGCAGGCGGGCCGTCTCGGCCTCGGCCTGGTCCAGTCTGGCCAGGAGTTCCTCGGGGTCGCCCTGGTCGTCGTCCTCGATGTGGGGATTCTTGATGTCGAGGTTGTAGCCGCGTTCCTTGACCGCCTCGGCCGTCACCTTCCAGGCGACCTCGGTTTCCTCCCGCCCGGCGGGGTTGTCCCACCAGTCCATGCATGGCTGCAAGTGCTCCAGGCGGATGGGGCGGGTCATGGAATAGGCCTTCTGGCCATGGGGGACGCGGTGCTCGTAGAACCAGATGTCCCTGGTGGGCTCGCCCTTGGTGAAGAACAGAAGATTAGTGCCGATGCTGGCGTAGGGCTTGAAGACGCTGTTGGGCAGGCGGACGATGGTGTGCAGGTTGCACTCGGCCAGCAGATGCTCCTTGAGGCGGGTCTTGACGCCTTCGCCAAAGAGGGTGCCGTCGGGCAGGACCACGGCGGCGCGGCCACCGGTCTTCAGCAGCCGGATGATGAGGGCCAGAAAGAGGTCGGCGGTTTCGCGCGTCTGAAAGTGCTTGGGGAAGTTGGACTCGATGCCGTCTTCCTCCCGGCCGCCGAAGGGAGGGTTGGTGATGACGATGTCCACGCGGTCGCTGGCGGTGTAGCTGATGTAGGGCCGGGCCAGGGTGTTGTCGTGCCGGACGAAGCTCGGGTCCTCGATGCCATGGAGCAGCATGTTGGTGACGCAGAGCATGTGGGGGAGCTGCTTCTTTTCCACGGCGCGCAGGGAATGCTGCAGCCGGCGCTCGTCCTCCACGGTTTTCACGTAGCGGTCGCGCATGTGGTTGATGGCGCAGGTGAGAAAGCCGCCGGTGCCGCAGGCCGGGTCCAGGAGCAGTTCGTCCGGTCTGGGGTTGATGCGATTGACCATGAAGGAGGTCACGGCCCGAGGCGTGTAATACTCGCCCGCGTTGCCGGCGCTTTGCAAGTCGTTGAGGAGCTGCTCGTAAATGGAGCCGAAGTGCTTGCGCTCGGCCAGGTCGTTGAAGTCTATCTGGCTTATCTTGTTGACGACCTGCCGCATGAGCTGGCCGGACTTCATGTAGTTGTAGGCATCCTCGAAGACATCGCGCACCACGCGGCGACGGTCCCCAGGCTCGCCGGACACAGGCAATTCCTTGAGGGCGGGGAAGAGTTCGCCATTGATGAAGGTAACGAGGGCGTCGCCGGTGATGCCCTCGGGATCGGCCGCCCAGGCGCGCCATTGCAGCGGGGCCGGAATGGGGGAGCGGTAGTCCTGCTTGAGGAGCTCCAGCTCCTGGTCCTGGTCGTCGAGGATCTTGAGGAAGAACATCCAGCAAAGCTGGGAAATGCGCTGGGCGTCGCCGTCAACGCCCACATCCTGGCGCATGATGTCCTGGATGGATTTGACTATGTTACGGACAGACATTGGTTCAGGCGACTCCGCGGTACAGTTCGGATTGCAGGTCATGGACGGCGCGGGCAAAGCCGTCCCGGCCGCCAAAGAGCCTGAGCAGTTGGACGGGCGTGCCCAGGGCCGAGAGCGGTGGTATCGTAAGCAGGCCAAGGTCGTCCAGGTTGATGACGCCGACATCCTGATACTTGTCCAGAAGGGCCTCCAGGACCGTCCTGGCCTGGTCGCCATACCTGGCGAAGACGTCCCGCTTGCGGACGTTCTCGGCGCGTTCCTTTCTGGTCAGGGGCGGTCGGTCGAAGGCCAGATGGCAGATGAGGTCGAAGGGGTCCAGGTCCTTGTCCACCTCCCGGCTCAACTGTTCCAGGGGCAGCCCTTCGCCGGCCAGCTCCTCCAACAGGGCCTGTTTGCGTTCGGCATCATTCCAGCGGCGCAGAAAATCGTCCATGCTGGCAAAATGGTCCTTCAGCGTGCGTCTGGTGAAGTCCCGCAGGCTCTCGGTGATGAGCTTGCCATGGGCATCCAGATACTGCACCCGCTCGGTGAGGATGGACACGGCCACGCCGTCCACATAGACCTTTCTGGAGGCATCCTCTCCCGATGCATCGTCCGAGAGCCCATCCACCACCACTTCCTCCTCGCCAGGCGCATCCGGCAGGGGATTGCCCTCTTCGTCCACGGGGGGCGCATCAGGAGGGACGGGGGTGTCATTCTCCCCAGGCCGGTAGACTTGCACGGGCTCGCCGTCGAAGTCCTTGTCGGCAAAGAGATTGGTGGCTCCCCGGAAGTCCATGATGGTGAAATAGAACTTGCGAGTGTCTTCGTGGATGCGGGTGCCCCGCCCGACAATCTGCTTGAACTCGGTCATGGAGGCGATTTCCCGCTCCAGCACGATGAGCCGACAGGTCTGGGCATCCACCCCGGTGGACAAGAGACGCGAGGTGGTCACCAGAACGGGATATCTGGATTCGGGATCGATGAAATTGCTGATCTGGTCGCAGCCCTCGGCGTCGTTGCCGGTGATGCGCATGACGTATCGGTGGTTCTCCTCGCACAGGTCACTGTTTTCATTGACGAGGGCCTGTCGCATGCGAGCGGCGTGCTCCTGGTCCACGCAGAAGATAATGGTCTTCTGAAATCGGTCCCCTGACGCCTTGAGGAACTCCGTCACCTTCCGCGCGATAAGGCGCGTGCGGTCATCCAGGACAAGGGTCCGGTCGAAATCCTTCTGGTTGTAAAGCCGATCCTCCACTTCGTTGCCGAAGCGATCCACGGTGCCCAGCTCCGGCCGGTAGCCTTCGATGTCGCGGTCAATATGGATCTTGACCACTTTGTATGGTGCGAGGAAACCGTCCCGGATGCCCTGCTTGAGCGAATAGGTGTACACGGGGTCGCCAAAGTAGCCGATATTCGAAGCGTACTTGGTTTCCTTGGGCGTGGCGGTGAGGCCTATCTGTGTGGCCGAGGAGAAGTGCTCCAGAATATCCCGCCATACCGAGTCTTCCGCCGCGCTGCCCCGGTGGCATTCATCGATGACGATACAGTCGAAGAATTCAGGCGAGAACTCCCGGTAGAGCTTCTGGCGCTCCTCCGGGCCGGTGATGGCCTGGTATAGCCCCAGATAGATTTCGTACGACGTGTCCACCCGTCGCTTGGAGTCGATGGCCGTGACGAGCTGTACCTTGGTGCCGTCGCAACGCTCAATAGTCTTGCTGGCAGTGCTGAGCTTGGCCATTGCCGAGCCGAACGGGCGGAAGTCGTTGACCATGGTCTGGTCCACGAGCACATTGCGGTCGGCGAGGAACAGGATGCGCTTCTTGAGGCCGGACTTCCAGAGCCGCCAGAGGATTTGGAAGGCGGTGTATGTCTTGCCGGTGCCGGTGGCCATGACCAGCAGGATGCGATCCTGCCCCTTGGCGATGGCCTCCACCGTGGCGTTGATGGCGTTGACCTGGTAGTAACGGGGCGTCTTGCCGCTGCCGTCATCGTAGTAGTTCTGCAGGACGATGCGTTCAGCATCCGGCGTCAGGCCTTTCCAGGTTCGATAGGTGGCCCACAGCTCATCGGGAGAGGGAAAGGCCTCCAGGGGGAGCACTGTCTCTTTCTCGGCCCGCAATCCTGTCCGATCGTGAAAAAGAAACCCCTGGCCGTTCGAGGCAAAGACAAAGGGGATATTCAGCACCTCGGCGTACCCGAGAGCCTGCTGCATCCCATCCCCTACGGGATGGGTCATATCCTTGGCCTCAATGAGGGCCAACGGGATGTTTGGTTTGAAATAGAGGATGTAGTCGGCTCTTTTGCCCTTGCCTCGAGACACGAGCTTGCCGCGTACGATGATGCGGCCCTTGGTGAAGCTGACCTCCTCCCGCAGCTGCGTCATCCGATCCCACCCCGCCTTGACGAGGGCGGGCGTGATGAATTTGGTGCAGACGTCTCGCTCGCTGAGGGTGCCGACCATATTCGCCCCATGGTTCCGATGCATCGTATGATACGGTAACAAGCAATATCGACGAACGCAAGCGTGGGCAAGAGGTCAGCGTGGGCAAGAGGTCAAAGTCGTGGATTCGTATCCCGGCCGCTTCATTTACTGCTGGTAGCATGGTCAAATTACAGCCCAAAGAGGTATGATTTAGCCGTCGTGAAGATGTACGGTAAAATAAGGTCCTGGCGCGATGCTGCATTGTCTTTCGGAGGCAAAGTGCAATGGCAATGGGGGCATTCGGCACAAATACGAATCGCTCATACCAGCCAGGCGATGCTCCAATGGTTGGCATGAGCGATTCTAGCGGCGCTTCATCAAAGCAGAAAGGGCAATCAGAGCAGATTGTCAGGAATCTCGCCCAGCTTCACCCTGATGGCGTGCAGATGGGTCTGAATCCGTGCCGCGATGCCGGGGTCAAGGCAGCCGTGGCGGCCGAGCAGCTCCAAAGCCTCGGACAGTTGGAAGAGGAAGGTGGTGTCCCCTGGGTAGCGTTCGGCAAGGGACACACGTAGGCCAAAGACTTCATTGTAACACGCGAGAGGTGAGAGGGTGGTGTCGGACATGATCGGCTCCTTGTGGTTGGGGTTAGCGTTCAACATCCTGCGCCGCGCGATGGGCGTTCCATCTGGCTATCCTGCGTTGCGCAACAAGACGTTCAACTGCTGCAACAGCGGCTCCAAGTTTTTGTAGAATTCGCTGAGCTGCTGCATGTGCTGGGCCTGGGAATGCAGTTCGGCGCTCAGTTTGTTCAGGCGTTGGTCGTGGGCTGCCTGGATGGCGTGGCATTCCTGTTCGAGCTTCTTCAGCCCGTCCAGAAGATGGCGTTCCAACTCTGTAATGCTCATGGGCTACTCCAGTTTGAAGGCCTTGCGATTGTGGATGGTCCATCCCGGTTCGATGGAGGCCTTTGGCGGGAGAACGATGAAGCGGCCATTCTCGTGCTGCTCCAGTCGAATCCCCCAGGATTGCTGTTCCAGATTGGCGATGGTCGCCTGCAACTGCGTTTCTGTCTCGCGCAACTTTTTGATCTGCTGCCAGAGGTCGCTGATGTGGGTGCTCATGATCGCGGTGAGGCCCCATGCGCCCAGGCTCAGGCCCAGGAGCAGGCAGATCCCCAAGGCCGTTGTTCGTAGCCACACCGTGGTCAGGGATTTGCGCAAAGACGTGGTCTGGATGCTCAAGTGATGCAGTTGGGACGCGATGGCGCTGCTCAAAGTCTCTGCCTTGCCTGCAATATCGGCTTCGATTGTATGCAGCGCGTGTTGCGACGACTTGCGTAAGCTCTGCTGCAAGTGCTCCAACTCGCTGCGCGCGATCAGTTCCATCTGCTCGCGGTCCTGCTGCATCCTGTCCTTGAGCTTGTTGCTCAAGTCGCCAATGCTCACAATAGATACCTCCTTTCATGCGGATTCGAGCCCCGGAATCGGGATCGTGGACCGTGAGATAGTCCTTGCCCTGGCGCGGCGTCGCGAGTCCGACCTCGTGCAGGGCCTGCACCAGTTCCGCCCGGTTGCTGACCATGCCGGCCTCGATGCGCTGGGCGATGAAGTCGTGGATCAGCTTGCGCGGATCCTCCTGCGCATCCTCGGGCGTGGCCTGCCCCCAGCGGATGCGTCGGGCGCGGGCCAAGTCCGTGTGCGCGGGACGGTATGGCCGAATGCGCTCCGGGTCGTCCGGCCTGGCCCAGCCTTCCCGCCAGTTGAAGAGGTCGCGGAAAACGTCGAAGTCCTTCTGCCAGCCGGGCGGGCAAGGGTTGAAGGCCTTGCCCGTGGACAGCTCCAGGCGCGGAATGACGAAGTGCAGCTCGTGATGCCCGGCGTGGGCGTGCTGAACCCAGAGAATGTCGTACTGGTCGGGTTCCAGACCGGCGAAGGCTACCGATTCGAAGGCGTCCATGACCTCGCGTTCCTTCTCCGCCGTGATCTTCTCGCCGGGCGCCCAGCTCAGCACGCCTGCGGTGAACTTCCAGACGCGATCCTGGGAGTCGATGAGCTGCACGGTGACTTCGGGGTCGCCACGCAGAACGCTGGGCGGCGCGTCCTCCCGGCCAGGGTAGTCGCGGCGCAACAGGTAGCGGACGGGATCGGCCCCGGCTCCCTTGCCGTGCGGAAAGACCTTCATGTACACGGCGGCTCCTTGCGGGCCTCGCGCAGAAGCGCCTCCAGCCGGGTGACCACGTCGATGGTGTCGATGCCGCCTTTGTAGGTATTCACCCAGCGGGCGATCTGGTTGAGGTTGTTGCCCAGGCGCGCCAGTTGGAGCAGGCGTTCGCGCTCAGCGGCGGATTGCCGCAGGCGATAGGCCAACAGGCGATGGCGGATGAGGTCGGCCAGGGTCATGCCCGCGGCGACGGCCTTGGCCTCGAAGAGGGCCTTTTCCTCCTCGGAGACGCGGATTTTAATCCACAGCTGGCGACTCATGGCGCGTCTCCCGTTACGGGCTGTGGGGCCGTGCCGGGGGTCCAGGGGGCAGCGCCCCCGGCCAGCTCCCGAACGTGGGCGTGCCCACGTAGGGTAGGCTGGCTATGGGCTGTTGCTGTTTCCGAAAGATGCCGCCCTCCAGGGCGTATACCGTTACACATGGCCGGCCTCCGAGGTGGCGAAGGCGTCCTCAAGACTCCCGGCCATGGTCTTTTCCGCACTGCCAGCGGGGAAGTCCATTTTGTCCACAAAGTCCATGGGTGCACTGCTGGCACCGGCTTGCGGGGATGGACTTTGCCCAGGGGAAGTCCTCGAAGTCCATGCCGGGCGCTCGGGTTGCGTGGACATCGTGGACTTGGTGTGCTGGAAGTCCATGCCCGAGACGCCACATGCCTCCTCTGGTTGTGGACAAGATGGACAACATGGACTTGCCTTGATGAGGGCCTCAGTCTTGTCATCCCATTCCAGGCATCGCACGCCGATTTTGCCGTTGGCATGATGGCGGCCGTCGGAGATGGTCAGCCCGGCGCTCCTGAGCAAGCTGCCCATGGCATGAGGGGAGTTCATCCGCGCTTCCGGCGGAGCGGTGGCATTGTAGCGGGCTTGGATGAAGCCCACGGCCAGACGGCCATTGTCGATCTCCCCGCGCAGGCTCTCCAGGACTGTCCCGAGAAGAATGGTCCGTTCCGAGGCCTCCACCGGCGGGGCCGTTGTGCCGAACGTGAGCAACCGGACGGCATCCACGGCCTGCCCGAGGTAGTATTCCACCACGTCCACCCCGCGCTGGAGCGTGGGCGCATCAATGCGTTCGGATGGGGATTCGTCCTGGGCAAAGGCCGTGATGCAGTGGAGCAACCCAGCCAATCGCAGGGCATAGGAGACGCTTTTCGGGAGAAACCCTCGCAGGGCCGGGGGAAGCGATGGCCGGAGGGCATCCCGTGTATTTCGCCAGGAAAGCAGCAGCTCCAATGCGGCAGGGCTGAGGTGCAACGGGCGCGGGCCGGCCTCACGATGCGAGTCCGCCCAGGCGAGGGCGTTGCCTAGGATGCGTTCCCAGGCCTGCCGCGATTCCTGCTGCCAAGATTCGGCGGTGAGCTCGTAGTGCGTGGAGGGCTCGTAGGTGAACAGCCCGCGGAACACGGTGCCGTCGGAAAGGTACATTCCGTCCTCGGAAGCGAAAACGCGCGCGAAAATGGCCGGCTGGATACCCCCGGCGACCTGCACGCGCGCACCGTGGAGGTAGCTCGTTTTGCCGGCGCGGACGATGCGGACGTCGTTGCCGTCCCAGAGTCGCAGCCAGGCTTCCCGGTCCGCGCCTTTGCCGGCCTTGTACTGGCCCTGGGAAGTCAGCAGGGAGGATGCCTCGTTCAAGAGCAGTGCCACGCCGCCAGTGGGATGGGCGTGCAGGTCGGCGTGCAGGCCCTCAATGGTGACGTCGGAAGCGAAATAGCCCCGCGGCGGCATCGGAGGGCGCACGGTTTTGCGTTCGTTGTTTGGAAGCAGCTCCCAGCGGGCAGACTCTTTCGCGTGCCGGGCATGCTCTTGCTGCTGCCGAGTTTCCAGGAGTCGGGCCAGCTTCCACATGGGCGAAGTCTTGCCGTCACCAGATTCGCGAATGTCCAGGCACCAAAAAATCAACGGTTCCTGCCAGGACGCCTTGGCTTCCACAGTCACGGTGCGGCCCAGGGCCGCAGCCATGAGGCAGAACACGTAGCCGGGCTGGGGGTTGGGGCTGCCGGCGCAACTCCTGGCCAGCTGTTGCAGACTTGCAGCCAGGGCGGCAGGCAGGACGTGCCATGGGAATGGCCTGCGCGGAAAAAGCTCTCGGGCAATCTGCCAATCGGTAGGGGGCGAAGGCTCTTCGGTGTGGTCGCTGGGCGCGATCTCGCCAAGTGCAATGTCAGGGATAGATCCGGCGGACGGCGTACAGCATGGAGCGGCCTTGACCAGGGCAAGGAGCTGGGCCTTGGTGCCACCGGCATTGAGCCAGTCGGACACATCACCCTTGGGCGGAAGATCGGGCAGGGACAGGATTCGGACCTCTTGCGCCACCGCCACCAGGGAGGCAGCCACTTGCCGGGCATGGGCGCGGCCTGGCACGTCATTGTCTGGCAGGATGGTGACGTATTTGCCAGCGAACCATTTCGCGTAGCCGTCGCGCCACTTGCCAGCGCCCTGGGCGTTGCAGGTGGTGGTAAGCCCCAGGGCAGCAAGCCGGTCTGCGTCCTTCTCTCCCTCGACAATGAAGATGTCCGTGTTCTTCAGCACCTCGGGCAAACGATAAGGGATAAGCTCGATCCCTTTGACGCTCCAGACCCATCCGCCATTTTCATCCGGGCGGCGCTGTCGAAACTCCTTGGGCGCAAACCGAACCACCTGAAAACGCAGACGGTGTTCCGAGTCAAGATACTCATAGATCGCAGCAACGCGCTGTGCCTGCCGGGCTTCGGCCTCGTGAAACAGCCCCAGGGTCCGTTCCAGGTTGCGCGCGGCATCGCCCTGGCCAAGCTGGTTGATGGCGGCATACAGACTCACGGGGTCCGTACCGCCGTCATCCGTCGCAAAGTCTCGCCAGACGCCGGACTGGAGATTGACGCTCAGCGATCGGCCGTTGCCGCCGGCAAGGCCGGAGCACACATACTCTCGCCCCGTCACCCGCCCGCCGGGCAGCCATTCGGCCAACAGCGTCGGGTAGCGCGAGAGACACGCCGCGTTGATCTGCGAAAAGGGTCTCATCCCAGGATGGTCCTTCAAGACTGATCCTAGGCGGACAGTTGATCAATGAGCGCCCTGATGTCCTCCGCTTTCCAGGCCGTGGTGCGCGGGCTGAGTTTGACGGGCTGGGGGTATATGCCTTCCTTGACGCCTTTCCACCAGGTCGAGGTGGAGACAGGGATAAAGCGCTGCACGTCCTTCAGGCGTATAAAGCCCGTGGTGGGGAGTTCAGGTGCGGTGCGTGTTGATTTGTCCATAGATGTTATCTCCTTTTTTGCCGTGTGGAGAAAGTCTATGGTGTTTCATCGCGACGAAAGAAGGGGGGGAAATAATCTCGGAAACCTCAACAGGTTGAAATCGTGAAGCTAAAAATGTTGGAAATTCTGACTTCCGTTCGGAGAAGGGGAGCAATCGAGATTTCCGAGCTTATGATGGGTGCGCCTATTGATTGGCGTGCCTGGTCAGGAAGATGTCGAACTGATTGGCAAAGGCCTCTTTGTCGCGGTTGCTGAGCGGGGGAGGGCAGCCGGTCACGACTCCGCTGCTACGCAGCTCTTAGAGGAAGTTGCGCATAGTCATAGGAATTCAGCAGTTAGTATCGCTAGCTCCGAAGACCTGCTTCTCCAGCTTTCCATTCTCTCTCTAAATCATCCGCCTCGGGTAATAATGTCGACTCGAAACAGGAAATGAAAACTCGTTGAGCTAACTCAAATGTCTCAAAATAACTATTGATATCTGGTTCAACGCCTGCGTGAATGATTTTCCCCCGAGTATCATACAGCTGCTTTACCTTTTGAAATAACCTAGTACGGTCGGGCCTTTGAGACTCAAGGAGTGATGCAATTATTCGAGCCAACCGATTACCTGTATCTCTCCTTCCAGGTCGAAGGGCACATTCTATGGCACCCCAAGCTAGCAAAATTCCAGCTCGAGGTTTTGATACCCAAACAGACTCATCTAACATCATAAATGCAGCTCCGAAATACTCATTGCTCATCAGAGCGGCCCCAGAAACGAAGTATTGCTTTATCCATTCTATGTCTTGAACCGAGATTGAAGTACTATGTATTCGTCTTTGACGAAGTTGAGTAGACTGTGTTTCAGCTATAAGGAAAAGTGGTTCTTGTTGCACAAAGGCAACTTCGTGAAACGCTATGGGGGAAATGATTGGTAAGCGGATCGGAATTCCAGTTCGTAGACGTATAAGAGCAGTCGCAAACCATATTTTTTTTAAACGATCGAACTCGGTTAGTTGCGCAGATCTATCCAGTGCAATTTCAATTTCTATATCCCAGGCTGGACCTGTTCCAACGCTTACCCAAGGACCTGGATGGTATGAGTCAGTGGTTGATGGCCGTCTAAAGGCAGCCATAAGTGGACCAAAAATATGAGCATATGTCTGACGAAGGGTTAGCCCCGGAGTAATCTCCGCAGATTCCAACTCTAAAGAAGCTCCAGCAAGTCCACCAAATAAAGAGTCTGTTTCCAATGTTATTTCTAGTCGTTTGCGCTTCATATATTTAACACGAGTATTATAATGTTTCATGCTTCGAAATAGTGCCTATTGGCTGCCGAACTTGGCTCGAAAGGCTTTCTTCTCTTCCTTGGAGGGATTCCTGCCTCGATCGTACTTGAGCGATTCAGGCCATTGTTTCCAGGCCAAATCGATGGCCTTGCCCAGCGGTTCCTCTCCAGGATTGAAGCGCGTTTTAACGACTTCAGCAAAATCATCTTTGGTTGCCTTGAAGCGGCTGATCTGCTGTCGGTCGATGATATGCTCGAGCAAATTGTCCAGCACACTCCGATAAAACATGCACAACGGGGTGAGCGTGATTTCCCAATTCGTCGGCCGCGCTTCGCTGCAGTTCTCAAGCGCGTTGAGCCGTTTCTTCAACTGCTCATTTTCCTGAAGTAGCGGCGAAATCGCGCGTTCAATGTGCTGTCGGCAGTCATCATTGTCGTCAGCGTTCTGAAAGGCCTTGTCGTATTGGGATTGAAGATATTCGAGTTCTTTATCTTTGAGGCGTTTTTCACCTTCCTCGACTGCCGTGGCATAGAGGATTTTCTTTTTGACTTTCGCATAAAGCGCCAGCAGGATGGAGATTACAAACAGGAGCGATCCAAGTTGAAAGATCATGTTATGAAAGCTTGTTTGTGGAATGATCCGATAAATGGAAATCAGGTCGATCATAGTCGATACGACCAGTAGTATTCCCAGAAGAGAGACGAGGATGAATGATTTCTTGTAGAACTGCTCTTTCACAAAGAATTTCATGGTGCTTTCCGTTTTAGGATTATTCGCCCCGCAGGCTGTCGAGGTAATCCGCCCACCACTGCATCATCTTCCTCCTTTCGGGAAGCATTTCTGCATAGTTGTAGGCAGCCCGTACGCTGTTGCTTTCGACATGAGCCAATTGGCGTTCGATGGCGTCCCGGTTCCAGCCGTGTTCATTGAGCAGAGTGGAGGCCATTGAGCGGAAGCCGTGGCCCGTCATCTCATCCCTGGCGTATCCCAGCCTGCGCAGTGCGGCGTTGATGGTGTTTTCAGACATGGGGCGGGCGTGGGTACGCACGCTGGGGAAGACATATTGCCCCCTCCCGGTGAACTGATGCAGGTCGGCAAGGATGGCCACGGCCTGGCTCGAAAGTGGCACAACGTGCTGCGCCCGCATCTTCATTTTCTCGGCCGGGATGCGCCATTCCGCGGCATCAAGGTTGAGCTCCGTCCATTCGGCATGCCGGAGTTCGCCAGGGCGGACGAAGACGTATGGGGCAAAGCGCAACGCGCAGCTGACGGGAAAGGAACCCCGAAAGCTGTGAATGGCCAGGAGCAGTTCCCGCACTCCCTTGGGATCGGTAATGGTGGGATGATGCTTGACCGTCACCGGGGGCAACGCGCCACGGACATCGGCTGCCGGGTCGCGTTCCGCCTTGCCGATGGTGACGGCGTATCGAAACACCTGGGAGCAGATTTGGCGCACACGATGCGCGGTTTCGATGGCCCCGCGGTTCTCGATGCGTTGCACGGTTTGCAGCATGACAGGGGCGGTGATGGCGTTGATGGGGGTCTTGCCGATGAAGGGGAAGACGTTGTTCTCCAGCCGGGCCAACACCGTTGTTGTATGCCCTGGGGTCCAGCTGGCGGAGAACTTGCCCAGCCATTCGCGGGCAATGGTCTCAAAGGTGTTGCACTCCTGGACCTGCTCCCGTTTGGCGCGGCGCTCCTCGGCAGGGTCCATGCCCTTGGCGAGTTGAATGCGCATGGCATCGCGCTCCAGGCGCGCATCCTTCAACGAGACTTCGGGGTACAGGCCCAGGGAGAGACGGTTGCGTTTTCCATTGAGCTGGAACCGGAAGCGCCACCGCTTGGCCCCCTGGGGCGTCACTTCCAGGGACAGGCCGCGATCGTCATGGAGCAGGTAGAGCTTTTCCTTGGGCTTGGCGGCTCTGATCAGGGCGTCGGTAAGGGCCATGGCACACGCGACCTCGTTGTTTGTCGTGGTATTTCGCCAGGCTGTGGCCGGTGGTACAACTTGCAAACAAAAGCGGCACAACCTGGGTGGTTGTGCCGCTAGTTGTACCATTACGAGATGGATGTCAACGCATTTCATGGGACGTCTTCGCACAGTCAGTCCCGTGTTTTATCATCTTTTTCGGGGTCTTGTGTGCGATATGGGACATCCTGAAAAAAGGTTCTGGTGGAGGCGGGGGGAATCGAACCCCCGTCCGAGAATGCTCCGCGCAAGGCGTCTACAGGCTTAGGACAGGTACAATTCTCGTTGCACGATTAGCCCCTGTCCGGGCGTCATACAACAAGCCAAACCTGGAGTCTCACGATCGGCGCGGCAGGCGAACGCCAGTCGCCAGCCTGATGATTTGAAGTCACATGGGCTCATCAGGCGTCGGCCCTGCGACTCGGCCGCTTGATTAAGCAGCCAGTGCGTAGTCGTAATCGTTGTTGGCGATTATGAGTTTGCCGCTTTTTACGAGGCCAGCGGCGCCTCGGCCTGCAACCTTGGTTTCATCATCCCCGTCGAAACCAGTGCGCCCCCATCTTCAAAGAGCAGAAGGCATGGGCGGTCAATCCCAGCCTTGCATCAAACTACATAAGCTGTTCCCTCACATCTGGCAAGGGGCTGCAAGGAAAAACAATCGCTGAAAATCCAGCCTGTCAGCGTGGTTCTCGGAATCGCGCCCTGATCAGGAACATTTTCCCGTCCTTTCCGCGTGGTCGGGCCAGCGTGTCAACGTGTCAACGCATGGGGCGGAAGGGCGGCAAGACCTCCTCGTCGAGGGGCGGTTGCTCGATGGGGCGCATGTCGCCAAAGGGCAGATACTCCGGCTCGGCATATGGAGGCAGGGTGACCTGGGGCGGTCCGAATGTGTCGTATCGATCATCGTAATCCTTGAACCGGATGTTCAGGTCTGGAACTGGTGAAGGCTCGAAGCCGGGGATGTCGGAAAACGGACGCTCCTCCTTGGGGGGGAGACGTGAGAAGGGGGGCAAATCAGGGGTCGAATACCCGCGAAACGGCCTGAATGGGGGGAAATCCTCGCAGAGCCCCAGCTCGGGCGACAGAATAATTATGACTACCGTCATCTGAAAAAATATGTTCTGTATGAATTTTAAATAATGCATAATTTTCGCCAAGGCACCGAAAGCTACAAACCGGCATTTTGTATATTGTGCATAATGCAGTAGTATTATATCGTTATCACTACCAGATCATAGCCAATCGTCAACCGTTGACTCTCATGGAGGGGGGCATGTCACGAACGACAGGGGCTCATCAACTGCTGCTTTTCCTGCTCACCTGCGTCATTCTTTCGTTCGCTTCCCAAAGCCTTGCCGTCAGTGCTGCAGACATCCTGCAACCATACAAGGACGAGCAGGAGGTCTGCAAGCAGGCCCTGCGGGATCTCGAACGCCAGGCTGGATTGCAGATAGAGGCACTTCATGCCCACAAGGTCTTTCTGGAAAAACGGCTGGAAAGCCTGACTGCTGCCGAAGCAATGCTCGGGCAAGAGCACGAGGCGACGCTCAAGGTGATGGATCGTGCCGTGCTTACCGGCTGGCAACTGATCCAGGACATGGAAGACATGATCCATGTCCCGGGGCAGGGTTTCTTGACCATGGAACAGTTGTTGCAACGTCGTGATACCTTGCGGCAGGAAGTGCGGCAAACCTGGGAAAGCGTGGAGAAGGGTGAACGCGAGTTCGACATTCCCGGGTTGGGCATGGTCTCACGCACCGTTTTACAGGCTGCGGTGACCTCGCAGGAGGAGCGGATCGAGGAACTGAAAGCCGAAATCGAGCAGGGTGTTTTCGTCGTTCACCATCCGGTCTTTGGTTTGGTGGACCGGCACAAGCTGGAAAAACACGCCGCATACCTTGCGGAGCGTATCGCCACTGTGCAGGACGAGATCACCAGGGGGGATTATCCGGTGGTGTTGCCCCATCTCGGCCCCACGACCCGCAATCAGCTCGATGCGCAGATCATGCGGCTCAAGGAGCAGGCGAAAAACCTCACGCAAAACTTCAAGGATGGTCTGGTGACCATCTTGCGCGGTGGGAGTGACACCACATCCGTGCATAGCCGCCAGTGGATCGACCAAAAGACCCTTCAGCAGGACCTGGACACCGTGCAAGCCAAGCAGCAGGAAATCGCCAGGCTGATCAAGGAAAATGGTTATCCACTCGAACTCCCTGGAGGGGCACTCACAACCGCAGCACTCAAGGAGAAAATCGCGGGACTCAGGGACGAGATCGAGGGCCTCGAGGCACGGTTGAGCGATAAAAGTTATACCGTGGCCCTGGATGATGGAACCTGGGCCACTGAACGAGAGTTGGACAAGGCCCTGGTGAATGCCTTGCTCGCTCCAGAGATCCGCAAACGACTGGATATGGGGCGCAAATCCATCACCGTCTCGGCCAAAGCCGAAATGCTCATGCGCTCCTTGGAAAAGGTCAAGTTTGAACAATGGTTGAAGGATTTCGATACATTCGCGAAGCAGCATCTGGAAGTACTGGGCCACGACCTGGCCTGGAAAAAGACGCTGTTGCGCGAGTTCGTCACGGAACAGAAGATCGCCTTGGACGCACTGAACGGCAAGATACTCTGGATGGAGCGTTACAAGCGCTACATCCCTTGAGACCGGGACGCGACCAAAACACGTCCCGTGCTTGGGTTACCGCGGCTTGGCGAAAACATGGCAAGAGCCGGCCCATGGCCCTCCCCACGGGTCTTGTTCCCTGCATCCCCTCCTGCCCCCGCCTTTTTCTCCTTGGAGGGCATAAGCGCTTTCGAACCCGGTCGATAAGAGTATTACCAGGGTACATGGGGCCCATGTCGAGACCGCAAGCGATCCGACCAGTCTTTCCCGAAGAGATCCGTTGGCCCTGCATGGTTTTCCCTGGACAGCCATTGCCACTTCCAGGCTTTTGTTGTAGCAATATCATGCGCGTTGTCCCTGCCCGGAACATGTCGGCCGCATGGTGGGGAGGAATTCATGGCGCAGCACAGTACTAATGGGGAGCGCATGCTTGGTATCTCGGACAAGGGGCCAAGCCTGCGAATTGTGCCGATACCGAAGTCCAAGACGCCGGCAGCCATGAAATATTTCTATTTCGTCAATGTCTTTCTCGCGTTGCTGTTCTCGCTGTTCACTGCCGCGGCCATCGGCTTTGTCGGCCTTTACGCCTACGCCTCGCGGGAGCTGCCCAGCATAACCCAGATCAAGGATTACAATCCCAGCCTGGTGACCACTGTCTATGCCAACGACGGCCAGGTCCTTGGCTATCTCTACCGGGAAAAACGCTTCCTGGTGCAGATCGACGAAGTGCCCGATCATCTCAGAAAAGCCTTTCTCGCTTCCGAGGACAGTTCCTTCTACGAGCACGAAGGCCTTGATCTCACCGCCATTGCCCGTGCCTTCATCATGAACCTCAGGAGCGGGGAGATCGTGCAGGGCGGTAGCACCATCACGCAGCAGATCATCAAACAACTGCTCCTGAGCACCGAAAAAAAATACGAACGTAAGCTCAAGGAAGCGATCCTCTCCTATCAACTCGAAAACTTCCTCACCAAGGATGAAATCTTCACCATTTATCTGAACCAGGTCTTTTTCGGAGCCGGCGCCTACGGCGTGGAAGCCGCGGCCAGGACCTATTTCGGCAAGCACGTTGGAGACATCACCTTGGCCGAAGCCGCGATCTTGGCCGGTTTGCCCAAGGCACCCAGCACCTTCAACCCCTTTCATCACCCAGAGATGGCCAAAAACCGGCAGCACTACGTGCTCCGGCAGATGCTCCAGAAAAATTGGATCACCCGGGAAGAGCACGACGCGGCCCTGTCCGAGGAATTGGTCTATAAAACCATGCCCGAACCCACCTGGAAGCTCGGGGCCTATTATCTCGAAGAAGTGCGGCGCTGGCTCATCGATTATCTCGACGAAGCGAACATGCGACGTCAGGGCATTGTGCTCGATCGCTACGGCGAGGATGCTGTCTATGAATCCGGGCTCCACGTCTATACCGCTGTCGATCTCGATCATCAGGAAGCCGGCGAAAATGCGCTTCGGGAAGGACTGTTGGCCTCCACGAAACGCAGAGGATGGCGTGGCGCGGACCTCTCGCTGATTCCGGCAGAGTATGCTGATTTCCTGCAGGCCTCCGCACCCCAGTCGGAAACACTGCGCGCCGGGGAGTGGGTTCAGGCCCTGGTGCTCGAAGTGCAAAAAGAAGGCGCCCTGGCGCTTGTCGGAAGCCGGGAAGCCTGGATCACGGCCCAGAGCATGAGTTGGACCCGCCATACCTCTTCGCAGAACATCCTGGATCCTGGCGACGTTGTCTGGACCACCGTTGAGAAGGACCCCCTGCGCTTGAAGTATGACACGCCCAAGACCAAGGCCGCAAAACGCCTCGTACTCAACCTGGAGCAGTGGCCCAAGGTCCAGGGTTGCCTTGTTTCCATGGACCCGCGCAACGGCAAGGTCCTGGCCCTGGTCGGGGGATTCGACTTCAGGGACAGCCAATTCAACCGCGCCACCCAAGCCAGACGCCAGCCAGGCTCTTCCTTCAAGCCCATTGTTTTTTCCCTGGCCTTGGACAGCGGTTACACTCCCTCGTCCGTGGTTTACGACAGTCCCATTTCCTTCGGCAACTGGTCACCCAAGAACTACGGAAGCAGTTTCAGCGGTCCAACGACTGTGGAAAACGCCCTGGTGAAATCAAAAAACGTGGTTACTGTGCGCATCGCCGCTCACCTGGGCATCAAGAACGTCATCAAGCGCTCCAGGGACCTCGGTCTTGAGGGCGAGTTCCCACCGTATCTCCCCATCAGCCTGGGGGCCCAGGCCTTGAGACCCATCAATCTCGTCCAGGCCTATTCCGCCTTTGCCAGAGACGGCTCCTACATCAAGCCGCGGTTCGTGCTCTCCATCAAGCGCGCCTGGGGTGAGGAAGTGTTCCGCTCCGCACCCGAACCTGTCCCGGCCATTTCCGCGGGAACCGCCTTCAAGATCGCCAGGATTCTGCAGCAGGCCGTGCAGCGCGGAACAGGCGTGCGCGCCAAGGTCTTGCAGCGGCCCGTGGCGGGAAAGACCGGCACCACCAACGAAGAGATCGATGCCTGGTTCATCGGATTCAGCCCCTATCTCCTCAGTGGCGTTTACGTGGGTTTTGACCAGCTTACGCCCATGGGGCGGTCCGAGGCCGGCTCCCGAGCGGCTCTTCCCATCTGGCTTTCCTACCGGCTTGCAGTGGAGCCGAACTATCCCATCGAGGATTTCACGCCTCCGCCTGAACTCAGGATGGCCGAGAAACAATCCCAATACTGGACCGGTGACGCTGATCGCAATGTCTTTGGCGACCCGATGGCCACCAGCGCCCCTGACAGTGGACAAGCCTCGTCCGCGGTAAACGTCTCCAGCAAGATCAATCGCGGGGCGGCCACCAGCGAAGAATTGCTCAAGAATCTCTATTGATACAGCGTTTTCAGCGAAGAACGCCGTGGTGTAGCGGGCAGGACATCGCACCGCGAATGTCTGCCGACGGGGCTCTGCTCATGATGCACTCCCAACGATTGGGGTGCACGTTTCTCGTTCATGGTTGAACAGTACTCTGACCTCGGGAGAAAAGGGTAGGGTGATGTGCCGTTACCGCCTCTGAAATCCGGCTCGAACGAGCACCAAATGGGTTCAGCAGGATGGATACACGCCCCTTTTACTCCACCGACTTCAGTACTGGAGACGCGCTTTCAATTCCTGCCGCCGCTGCCTGATGTTTTGCAGGTCAGCCGGGCGCATGCCACCGTTGTTGGGGGTGAAGAGAAACATGTCCTGTTCGGCGATGCCGGCAGAATTCCAAGAAATGGGAGCCATGCTCCATTCCATGACCTGCGCGGACATGATGCGCTGGTTCACCTCCTCGGGGGTCCAGGCCGCGGACAAGGGTCCCAGACGCGAAGCGAAGCGTACAAAGTCGTAGCCCAGTACTTCCCAGAAACTCGGTTCCTCGCCTGCGTTTGCGGTGCGCAGATCCCTGGCTGCCAGAGCGTTGCTACCTTCCCACCAGGCACCAGGAAAGATGGACAGCCTGAAATTATGGATGTCCACATTGCGTTCCTTGGTCAATGTCTGCCCCCAGAGAGTGGAACCCATGATGATCAGGTCCTCCCGCTGATGATAAAAAAAGTAGGGGACAAGCATTTCTACCTTTGACCAGACGTCCGGCAGGAATACGGCATCAATCGGAGCACCAGGATTGGAGTAGAGCAGTTCGGCAACGAGTTCGCTCCAGCGCAATGGATCCTCCGGTGGATAGGCCTTCATGGCCGAAACGTTGATCCCTTCCTGTTTTGCCTCGTCGACAAACAATTGCACTATCCGCTTGCCAAACGGTTCGTCAGGAAAGAGTACTCCAACATTGTATATGGAGAATTCATTGCGTACCGTTTGCAGCAGGGTACGCATCTGATCGCTGGGGCTGCTGAAAAAACGCCATGCCTCCTGACCCTCCGCGGCACCCCCGAGATCCTGTAAAAAGGTGAAGAACACGCGCTGCCGGGTGGCGCCGGACTGGAGCGCAGCGGAAAAACTGTCGGGACGCAACGGACCGCCAACGATCTTCACCGAGTCCGGCAGGCGTTGCAGCTGCTGCAACCAGTCGGGCTGATCCGTGTCAATGGGGTACACCTGCATGGTGATGCCGCGTTGGAGCAGTACTGTTCTGGCAGTGTCGGCTCCTTGACGAATCTTGGAGGCAATCACGCCGTATGGTCCACTCAGGGGAAGCGCGAGAGCCACATCATACGTCTGAGGAGGTACCTGAAGGGGTTCTGTCTGCTGCGCGGCAGGTTGTTCCACTGTTTCGGCCACAGGGGTAGTCCGCTTGTGGCGTTCGACAGGCGGCAGCATGCCGCATCCTGCAACGATCAAGGAAAAGGCAAGAAAGACAGCGAGGCGCCACAGGTATGGTAAACTGAAGTGGGGTTTCATGATCGCACGCTCCTTGTGCTCGAATTGTGTTGCGGACCACCGTCGAAATGCGCCCCCGAAGCCCATTCTCGCGGCACGCAGTGGCATCGGCCTCTTCAAGGATGGCTCTTCCCGACTGAGCAGGTGCAGCAGGTGCATGAGTATAATGATTGGGCGTATCCTGGCAAGGGGTACGACACGAGCCTGACTCTTTCGTCTCGATGCAGACAGCGGACTTCCATTTGCGCGCAAGTGCCAGAAACACAATCGATGCGCATACAATCCAAGCAGGAGAATTGGACAGTGCAGAATATATTACGGCACGAGGTCTGTGTTGCAGCCAATGAATGCAGTGCAATGTCTCTAGACTTTATTTAGTATTTATTTAACAATCAAAATGCATAGAAAGTATATTGCAATATTTGACTCATAGAGTATAATGAGATAGCACTTGAAGTGTGTGATGCAAGGATTGCCTCAATTTTGTTAATGTTCTTGGTGCCATGGCATCATGCAGCCTGAGCTTTCATACGACCACGGAAGGCTATGTATTTGCCGTGTGAGCAATCCCAAGGCGTAGCTTCAGTTGGAGCAGGGCGTGGTAGGGAATTGGCAGGTTAATGGTCCAGTCAATAGGGGTGAGGAATATGAAAAAGCTGCTGCTGCTTTGGGTTCTCGGCATTGCGTTGAGCGGATGCGCGCATCTTGCTCCACCATCCTTCACTGGGAATTCGAGCACGACGCCCGTCCTCACAGCCATAGGAATGGATCGCGACAAACAGGACCTCCAGCTTGTGGCCGGAATCCAACATCTTGACACGGCCGTTGCAATGCAGAGTCCAGGCCCATTGGCACTGCAGGACAGTGACAATGACGGCGTAATCGACAGCAGAGATGACTGTCTGCACACTCCAGGTGATGTTGCTGTTGATTCTTCCGGCTGTCCTATCCCGTTGTTCGTCAAGACAAACCTTACTTTTGCCAGCAATGAGATAACTGTTGACCCTATAACACAGGAAAAAGTGTACCGTTTAGGTCTGTTATTACAACAGAATCCAAAGTCCATGGCCATTGTTGAAGGGCATACGGACAATGTAGGTGATGATGAAGCTAATATAAAGCTTTCAAAGATGCGTTCGGATAACATCAAGCAACTTATTGTCATGCAATATGGAGTCGATCCTGAACGTATCAAAACCATTGGATATGGGAGATCACGGCCCATGGTATCCAATGAAACCGAAAGCGGTCGCAGTCGCAACAGACGCGTGGAATTTACTGTCACAGGGTATTATCGCAGTGAAACATCCTATGTCGCGCTAAATCGCCCCTACAACATCCATTACGAACCATATCAAGTAGATATCTCCGGGCAGTTCAAGGAACGAGTCGACGATCTGGGCAGGTACCTCAGCCAGCATCAGGGAACCAAGGCCAGCATCGATGGCTACACCGACAACTCTGGTGACTCCAGTACCAATCTCCTGCTTTCACAACAACGTGTCAATGCCGTTAAGCAGTACCTGCAGGAAAAATTCGGCGTCGATGAGCAGCGCCTCGTCTCCATAGGGCATGGGGCCAATTCCCCCATCGCCACCAACGAAACCGAGCAGGGCCGCAACATCAATCGCCGGGTGACCATCACCGTACGACGTGAACACGCTCCTGTCGTTCCTGTGGCAGCCAGTGTCCCTTTCAGCGGTCGACTCGCTGGCAACGGCCGACTCGACACCGTCAGCTATTCCCCCTTGTCGAAGCAAATAAAAATTCGATTCTCGGCTGAGAATATCGACATTGAAGGAGACGGAGTGCAGGCCATCAACGAACTGGGCATGCTGCTTCAGAAAAAGCCCGACGTGAAGGTGACCATCGAAGGGTACACCCAAAGCCAGGGACCCCAGGGGCAGGATGTCCAAATATCCAGACAACGCGCTGAGTCTGTCAAACGTTACTTGCAGAGCCATTACGACATCGCTCCCGAGCGCCTACGGACCATCGGCTATGGCGCCGATTCGCCGTTGGCCCAAGCCGGACATGCCGAAAACAGCGTGCACATCAAGCTTGATCACTTCTGACCGCGACAGCGGGCTTGAAAGCACGCATACGCGGTCATCGGCGTGCAGGGAGCAGGGGGGCTCACGCCCCCTGGCTCCCGCAATTCTCATAGGACTCCTCCAACCAGAAACAGGTCTTCATGACATGTGCCCATGCTGCCATCTGGCTCCGCATGGATGTTGGGCCGCAGAGTGACCCACGAAGCACTTCTACGGCAATTTCTGGGGTGGTCAGGGCGTTCAATGTGCCGTGCAGCAATGCCCAGCTGTCAGTCGTGTCTCCACCGTCAAGGTACAGCGTGGGAGTGGCTTGCGAGCCGCACAGGATGCATGTCTCAGCACATTGTCCATCTTGCGAGAGCAAAAAGGGTGAAACTGCCGTGACGTTATGACAGCCCGCGTTTAAAAGTTAACATAATATACATTATGAGACAAAGATCCAGGGCTTTGTTTACCGCACCGAATCAAGTCGCAGACGGAATATGATATCTAGCTGGGGTAATGAGGAAAAATGCGGTTGAATGATGCAACTGGACGCCGGATATTGCCCACGGCATTGGTCTAGGCTTGGAAAAAATACCGTGTGCTCGTATCGGACAGCTATGAATCAGACGTCGCGTTCCTCGCGAATGCGAACATGAAATGCGTCCAGCGCTCCTGTCAGAAGCTGATACGTCAGAACACGCACCATGACAACGGCTGCGTCTGGGGCTGTACAAATCGCGGCCACCTGTGGGTGCTTCTCTTGTACGAAAGACAGCATGGCCTGTCGCTCCGCGCCAAATAGTTCCACAGCGTGGCCCTGAATTGTCAAGGCCTGGAGGGTGCTGCGTGCGTTCCCAGAATGTCCCGTGCTGCAATGCTGCAATCGCGTGTCAACCAGAATGCTCACTAAGGGGGTGCGGCAAATATTCGTATATTTTACTGTGTGTTGTAACGTGACAAATGACAACGCATCCTGATCAGGGCCGGATACGTAGGACATCAAGGACGTATGCGGAGCCGTGGGTCCCTGGGTGGCCAGGACGCAAAGGTCATTGCTCGTGAGAATGTCTCTGCACGCGTCGAGCATTGCCCCTCCCTGCTGACCGCATTGCGGTATCGCTTGTCCTATGGTTACTGTGAAGTACGAGGCCGTATCAAGGTCGACTCTCAAAACGACAACGTCACCCTTCTCCTATGTATTCCCGCAACCCACTTCACGCACAGATGATCCGCGAGAAATGCCAGGGCGAATTTTTTGCGTATTTTACGGATGCGAACTTTTACGTAGCTTATGAAGTCTCCCCCTTGTCCTGGCTGTCATCGGCGTTCAGATGTTTGGTGGACTGGGAGTCGAGTTCATTCAAGTACTTGTCACGGCACTCATAGCTGCAAAACCGATGAACGACGTCGCCTTCACGCACGCGGATGTCGCTGTCCACGCTGACGTAGGCGCCGCACTGCGGATCCCGCACCAGTTCGCCCGTGGCCTTGAGCCGGTCCGTCTCCTTCTGGCTGGCCTTGGTCTTGCGTTTCTGCTCGGTGGTGAACATCTTGTACAAAACGAACGCGGCCACAATGAGAATGATGAACTTCCACATGCCTGTATCCTGCTGTTTTTCCCTGTTTATTGCCGTATTGCGGTTCCATCCACCTGAAAAGCAAGTCTGTCGATGGCCTGTGTGAGTGTCTGGCCATCGGGGAACACCAAATCCGGTGCGATCTCCCGCAACGGCACGAGCACAAAGGCCCGCTCGCGCATGCGGGGGTGTGGCAGTGTCAGCCGCGTATCTTGCAGGATGCAATCACCAAAAAGCAACAGATCCAGGTCAATGGATCTGGGGCCGAAACGCGGTCCACCACGCTCCCGCCCCTGGCTCTGCTCGATCTGCAACAACGCGTCCAACAAGGCCAGGGGTGACCACCTCGCGCCACAGAGCAGACGAATCACCTGATTGTGGAACCAGGGTTGCTCCTGGAAGCCTTGCGGTTCGGTACGATACTCCGAGGACAGCGCATCCAGCCGCAGGTCCCGTAGCGCGGCAAGGGCTTGGCGCGCGCGGGCCAGGGCTTTTGCGGCATCTCCGATGTTGGCGCCCAGACCCACATAGGCCGCTACAAACTGGCTATCCGTGACACAGCCTCCTCGAGTCGCGGCGTATCCACGGTGAGGGAGATGCGGAAGTATCCCTCACCCGGAGCTCCGAATCCATTGCCAGGGGTGACCACCACGCCGGTTTCCTGCAGAAGCCTGGTCACGAACTCGGCCGAGGTGGCGTACCCTTCGGGAATCCGCGCCCAGATGTAGAACGTGGCCTGGGGCTCGCGGAAACTGAACCCGTTCTGGCGCAAGGCCGCCGTGACCACGTCGCGGCGCTTTCTGTATATCTCGCGCAGGTCGCTGCTGAAGGAATCGCCCTGATCCAGGGCCACGATACCAGCCTCCTGGACTGCCTGGAAGATGCCGGAATCCACGTTTTCCTTGATCTTGCCCAACCCGCGCACCAGGTCCGGGTTGCCCACGGCCATGCCCACGCGCCAGCCGGTCATATTGAAGGTCTTGGACAGGGAGTGAAATTCGATGGCCACGTCCTTGGCCCCCGCCACTTCCAGGATGCTCATGGGTTTGTTGGCGGGATCATAGTATATCTCGGTGTAGGCCGCGTCATGCAGCAGGATGACGCCATGCTCCCTGCACAGGGCCACGCATTTTTCCAGGTAGGCCCGCGGCGCCATGGCCGAAGTGGGATTGCCCGGGAAATTGAGGTAGATCATCTTGGCCTTGCGCCAAGTGTCCGGCGACACGGCGTCCAGGTCGGGCAGAAAGTCGTTTGTATCCAACAGCGGCAGGTACTCCACCCGCCCCCCGGCAAATGCCGTGGCTATGGGGTACACCGGGTAGCAAGGCGTGGGCACCAGGACCAGGTCGCCGGGGTTGACAAATGCCATGGGGAAATGGGCGATGCCCTCCTTGGAACCGATGAGCGAGACCACTTCGTTCGCAGGGTCCAACTGCACGCTAAAGCGCCGGGAGTACCAGGCCGCAACGCTCTTGCGGAATCCCAGGAGTCCCACGTAGGAGGGATACTGGTGGTTCTCGGACTTGCGCGCGGCCTTGTCCAGTGCATCGATGATGAAATCCGGGGTAGGCATGTCGGGGTCGCCGATGCCCAGGCTGATGATGTCCACCCCACGTTCCTTGACTTGGTTCTTGACCCGGTCGATCTCGGCGAACAGATAGGGAGGCACGGCGGCCAGTCGATCTGCGAGTTGAAACTGTGGCATAAGCTGCGTATCCTCTTTTTTTCAGTTGTGAAGGTGAAGTCTTTTTGTCTAAAGGCCTGGAGAAACGCTGTCAAACCCTTTCCATGCGCGAGGCCGAGTTGGACTCACAAACAGAGGCACATCCGCCACTCAGCTCCGGACACGAGGCGCTGCTCGATGCCTGGGGCACGTTTCTCTTGGTGGAAAAAGGGCTGTCGGACAATACCCTCGCGGCCTACAACGCGGATATCGCAGCCTTTCTGCGTTGCATGCAGGATACCAACCGCAGCGCCGACCAGGTCAGCGACGAAGACATTTTCTACTACCAGGCATATTTACGGGGGCGCGGCCTTAGCCAACGCAGCATGGCCAGACAACTCTCATCCCTGCGCGGATTCTATGCCTGGGCCACGGACAATGGCAAGATCCTCCATAACCCGGCCGCGTTTCTCGAAAGCCCCAAACTGCCCAAGTCCCTGCCCCAAGTCCTGGAGCGCGACGAGATCATCGCCCTGCTCCAACAGCCGAACATCAACGACAAATTGGGCTTTCGCGACCGAACCATGCTTGAACTCCTCTACGGTGGGGGGCTGCGTGTTTCCGAATGCGTCATCCTGCGCCCCCTGGATTATGACGCCCAGACCGGGTTGGTGCTGTTGCACGGCAAGGGGAGCAAGGAGCGCATCACTCCCTTGCATCACGTGGCCCAGGAGTTCCTGCAGATCTACCTCAAACACTGGCGCCCGGCGTTTCATCCGGTCCAGGACGCAATGTTCCTCAATCGCTCCGGAAAGGGGCTCACGCGGCAGGCGGTGTGGAAGTGCGTCAAGCGTTACGCGCTCCAGGCCGGCATCCACAAGCCCATTTCCCCGCACTCCCTGCGTCATTCCTTTGCCACGCACCTGCTCGAAGGCGGCGCGGACCTGCGTAGCGTGCAAATGCTGCTGGGGCATGCGGATGTGAGCACCACTGAGATTTACACCCACGTCCAGAGCGGCAAGCTTCTGGAGGTCCACAAGAATTTCCATCCCCGTGCCCGTAGGGGGGCCCCATGAGGCGCAACGACACGCATGACTGAAAAACGCAAGGCCACGACCATCATCACGGCGCACAGTAACGCCGATTTCGACGCCCTGGCCGCCATGATCGCGGCCAGCAAGCTCTATCCCGGAGCGGCCCTGATCTTTCCCGGCAGCCAGGAGAAGACCTTGCGCAATTTCTTTATAGAAAGCGCCACCTATCTCTTCGACTTCATCAACGCCCGCGACCTGGACTCGGAGTCCGTGCAGACCCTCGTGCTGGTGGACACCAGACAACGCTCGCGACTCTCCCATGTGCAGGGCATTCTGAACAAGGAGGGATTGGAGATCCACGCCTATGACCATCACCCCGATTCCGAGGACGATCTGCCCTACTCCACCGGCGCGGTACTGCCCTGGGGCGCCACCACCTCCATCCTCACCCTGCGCATCCGTGACAAAGGCCTGCGCCTCACCGAGGACGAAGCCACCATTCTGGGTTGCGGTATCTTCGAGGATACCGGTTCCTTCACCTTCACCTCCACCACGGAGCACGACTTCCTGGCCGCGGCCTGGCTCAAGAACCAGGGAATGGACCTCAACGTCATCGCCGACCTCCTGCACCGCGACCTCACAGCCGAACAGATCACCATCCTCAACGATCTCCTTGAATCGGCACAAGCACATGACATCAACGGCGTGCGGGTGATCATCACCGAAGTCTCCCTGGAGCAATACATGGGCGATTTTGCCCTGCTCGTGCACAAGATGTTGGATATCCAGAACATTCGGACCTTGTTCGCCCTTGGACGCATGCAGGATCGGATCGTGCTCGTGGCCAGAAGCCGGACTCCGGACGTGGATGTGGGACAGATTTGCACTTCCCTGGGGGGTGGAGGGCACGCTTTCGCGGCTTCTGCGAACATCAAGGACCGCACGTTGTCACAAGTGCGTGACGAACTCTTCGCCCTGCTCTACTCCCACATCAACCCCCACTTCCTGGTCAAGGACATCATGTCCGCCCCCCCAATTGTCCTGGAGCAGGACTCCACTATCATCCACGCCGTAGAACTCATGAACCGCTTTGGGTTCAAGGCAATGCCCGTGGTGGAGAAGGGTTCCCTACGTTGCACCGGGGTTTTGGACCTGGCCATCGCGGTGCGTGCCGTGGCGCATGATCTGGGAAACATGGCCGTGGACGAGTACATGCAGCGCGAGTGCTCCATCGTGCACCCCAACAGCGACCTTTACCCGGTCATCGAGATCATCATCGGCCAGCACCAACGCCTGGCTCCGGTGGTGGACAACGGCTCCATCGTGGGGGTGATCACCCGCACCGATCTGATCAACACGCTCATCGAAGAACCGGCGCGCATTCCCGAAACCCTGCTCCCTGAAAAAGGGCGCGAGCGTAACATCCGCACCCTGCTCAAGGAGCGCCTGCCCCAACGGCACTATGAACTACTGCAGCAGGCTGGACACCTCGGCCAGGAACTCGGCACGGCAGTCTATGTGGTGGGTGGCTTTGTGCGTGACATCCTGCTCAGGCGTCAGAACCTGGACATCGACCTGGTGGTGGAGGGAGACGGCATTGCCTTTGCCAAGGCACTGGCCAGGAAGCTCGACGGCCGGGTGCGCCCCCATTACAAATTCAAGACCGCGGTGGTCATCCTGAGCCATGAACCCGGCGAGGAGGAGCAACACCTGGACGTGGCCACGGCCCGGCTGGAGTATTACGAGTATCCGGCGGCCCTGCCCACGGTGGAGCTTTCTTCCATCAAGATGGACCTGTTCCGCCGCGACTTCACCATCAACGCCCTGGCCGTACAGCTCAATCCTGGGCATTTTGGCCGGCTGGTGGACTTCTTTGGGGCGCAACGAGACATCAAGGAAAAGGCCCTGCGGGTACTTCACTCCCTGAGCTTCGTGGAAGACCCCACACGAATGCTACGGGCCGTTCGCTTCGAGCAACGCTTTGATTTCAAGATCGGAGCCCAGACCCTGCGCCTGATCAAAAACGCCCTGCAGCTCGACCTGTTGAAACGGCTTTCAGGTGCCCGGCTCTTCCATGAACTTAAACTGATACTTGAGGAAGGACATCCCTTGTCCTGCCTGCGCTCCATGAACAGGCTGGAACTCCTGCCGGCCATCCATCCCAAGCTGAAGCTCTCCCCCAGTCTCGAATCCCTGCTCGGGGAATTGGAGCGTGTGCTGAGCTGGTACAAACTGCTCTACGTGGACCCCCAGCCAGTGAGCTGGATAGCCTATTTATTGGCCCTGACCTCGGGTTGGAGCGAAACCGAGGCTGAATCCCTGACCCAACGCTTGAAGTTTTCAAAAAAACTGGAGCGGGATTTTCTCTCCTTACGGCTGTTGGTCTTCGAGGCCAATGAAAAAATATTGCACTGGAACGCACGCAACGACCCTCTCAGTCAACTCTTTTTCCTGCTGGAACCCATTCGGCTGGAAGGGGTGCTGTACATCATGGCCCGGAGCAAACAGGAAAAAATCAAACGCAGTGTCTCCAATTACTTGGCAACTCTCCAGCACATCAAGCTGGACATCACGGGCAAGGACCTGCTGGCCATGGGGCTCGAGCCCAGCCCCATGGTCGGCGAGGTGTTGCAGGAGGTGATGGCCGCCAAGATTGACGGCAAGGCTCCGAGCCTGCTCTCACAGTTGGCGGTGGCCGAGCGTATCATGCGCGAAAAGGACATCTTGCCTGGGTGATCACGCTCCCGCGGTCTTGCCCTTGGTGGCTGGCGGGTGTACTTTGCCGCATGCTGCGCTTTCCACAAGCAGGAGAAAAGCATGAGCCGCAGATTCGAGACCATCCCGGACAAACGCGCCGCGGTCATCGGCGCCGGCGCCTGTGACGCAACCGTTGCCGCCATGGCCACGGAACTGGGCACGCTGCTGGCGCGGAAGGGATTCGGCATCGTCTGCGGTGGACTAGGGGGCGTGATGCAGGCGGTATGCGAAGGCGCGAACAAGGCCGGCGGCCTGACCATCGGCATCCTGCCGGGAGACGACTATACCCGGGCCAACCCCTTCGTGCACGTACCCCTGGCCACCAGCCTCTCCCATATGCGCAACTATCTGGTGATTCTCAACGGCGATGTGGTCATCGCCGTCGAAGGAGGCACTGGCACGCTTTCAGAATTGGCTTTAGCGCAAAAAACGGGTAAGACCGTTATCGCGCTTGGTAAATGGGGCGACCTACCCGGAGTTCTGCCGGCCAGAAACGCCGCGCACGCCGTGGAACTGGCCTGCCAGGCACTGGACTCTCGACAAGGAACCTGACCTAGATGCAAAACCTATGGGCGCCCTGGCGCATCGACTACATTCTTGGTCCGAAACCCGACACCTGCGTCTTCTGCCTGCCGCGGCACACACAGGAGGATCGGAAACGGCTGGTGCTGCACCGCGGCCAGCACTGTTTCGTGATCATGAACAAGTTTCCCTACAACAACGGACACTTGATGGTCACACCCTACCGGCATATCATGAACATCGTGGACTGCTCCCCACAGGAAATGCAGGAAATGATGGAACTCATGCAACAGTGCGTGCGCATCGTGCAGCAGTTGTTCAACCCCGCGGGCGTCAATCTCGGTCTGAACATCGGCGAGGCCGCGGGCGCGGGTATCCGGGAGCATCTGCACTTCCACGTGGTGCCACGCTGGAACGGCGACTCGTCCTTCATGGCCGTATTTTCCGAGACCAGAGTCATCCCTGAACATCTTCTGGCCTCCTACGACAAGCTCAAACCCATGTTCGTGGATATTTCAAGCAACGGATAAAAGGAGGAAGTCCATGCGCTTCGTCAAGGTGATTTTTCTGATCCTGCTCTTCTTCATCTCCATGATGTTCTTCATCCAAAATACCGATGTGTTGTCGCAATCCATGTCCTTGAAGCTGTCCTTTTTCACCGAATCCCTGACGCTCAAGTCGGTGCCCCTGCCCTTCTACTTCCTGCTGCTCATCGGGTTCATTTTGGGTGGCGCGCTGGTGCTTTTCTACTTCATTTTGGACAAGATCCGCCTGACCAAGGAGATCAAGCACAACAGAAGCCGCATCGCCAAGCTGGAGCAGGAGGTCAATTCCCTGCGGAACCTTCCTCTGGACAACTCCATGCACGCCGGCCACGGAGAAGCATCGCCCGAGAAGGAAGACAAGCCTGAATCTTCCTACAGCTGACAGGTACCTCCGTGTCCATCTTCAAGTCCATTGTCCGCGGCAGGGGCCGAAAAGAGCGGGATCGGATCGACGCGGCCTGGTCCGATGAACACTCCGGACATCTCCCGGCCTCCCAGGACACCTTGGCTGCCATCAATGAACTCAGCCAACTGGTCAAGAACAACCCCGACCTGGTGGAAATCTATCTCGCCCTGGGCAATCTCTACCGCGCCCAAGGCGAGATAGAACGGGCAGTGCAGATTCGCACCAGTCTCATCCTGCGACCGGGCCTGAACAGACGGTTCAAGGCCAGGGCATTGTTCGAACTGGGGCGGGACTACAAACGCGGGGGGTTGGTGGATCGCGCCCTGCACTCTTTTGAAGAGGCAGCCGCCCTGGTGGGAGAAGACGAGGCCATTCTCCGCGAAATGGCCAGACTCACAGCTGAAAGCAATGATTTCGAGCGAGCCGCCAGGTATTATGGCCAGCTGCGCAACCCCATAGCGCAGGCCCATTACATGGTCCGCCTGGCGCAGAAGCATTTTGCCAAAGGTGAAGAACAGGCCGGTAAAAAGTGGCTGGGCAAGGCGCTCAAGAGCAACCCCGGCTGCGTCGAAGCCTGGCTGGAGCAGATCATGCGCGCGGTGGAGGCCGACGCCCCCAAAAAGGCCGCGGGACTTTTCCAACATGCCTTCCAGGCCGTACCCACCGAGATGCGCTTCGTGCTCCTCGAGGGGCTGCTCTCCAGGGCCATGAAGCTGCCTGACACCCCGGCACAAATCATGCCCTACGACGCATCCATGTCGCAGCCGCCACAAGTTCTACCCCTTTGCCATGTCCTGCTCCCCTTGCTCGATCAGGGAGTCCCGGAACTGCTGCTCAGTTATTACGGCGCCCTGATGCTATTGGCCTGCGGTGATGTGGAAAAGGCGGGCAATTGGATCGAGAAGACCTTGCTGATCTCCGAGGACTTCTGGCCCGCACGACTGGAACTTCTAGCCCTGGGCCTGCATCAGCAGGAGTTGACCCCGGTCTTCGAGAGTCAGATCAAGTTTTTCATTGCCCAGGCCCGCCAGCTTGAACGTTTTGTCTGCCGCCGTTGCGGACTCAAGCGGGAGCAGGTCTTTTTCGTCTGCCCACGTTGCCAGAGTTGGTATTCCATCGGCTTTCGCATTGCCCTGCACAATTAGCCTCATGTAATGCTTTACTGTTTTTCGACGCCGACGCTCCTGTCCGTGATATTTCCTTGAACTCTCAGCCCTGACTGGCAATGGCCGAACAAAAACTCACCCCAATGTTCGAGCAGTACATGAGCATCAAGGCGGAGTACCCCGATGCCCTGCTCTTTTTCCGCATGGGGGACTTCTACGAGCTGTTCTTCGAAGACGCCGAGACAACGGCAAGGGAACTGCAGATCGCCCTTACCAGCCGCAATCCCAAGGCTGAGGCCAGAGTACCCATGTGCGGGGTGCCGCATCACGCAGTGGAAGCCTACCTCGGTCAACTCCTGGAAAAGGGGTACAAGATCGCCATCTGCGACCAGATCGAGGATCCCAAGTTGGCCAAGGGGCTGGTCAAACGCGCCGTGACCAGGGTCCTGACCCCCGGCACCGTGCTCGAGGATGCCAATCTCACGGCCAAGACCAACAACTTCCTTGCCGCCATCTTCTGGAGCAGAACCAACGCCGCCGGAGGCTTGGCCTGGGTGGACTTCTCCACCGGGCAGTGGACGGGCCTGCATGGCAAGAAGGAGGCGGAACTCTGGCAGTGGGCGGAAAAAATCGCGGCCCGCGAACTACTCCTGCCCGAGGAGCAGGCGGCGCCCAAGGATGGTGAACACCGGCGCGGCTTCATCAACCGCCTGCCCACGCGCGCGTACTTCGACTACACCGGCGCGGCCAAGCGGCTGCTCGACGCACAGGGCGTGAGCGATCTCCACGTCCTTGACCTACACGACAAGCGCGAACTGGTGCAGGCCTGCGGCGCCATCGTCTCCTATCTGATGCAGACCCAGAAGCATGATCTCGCACACCTCGGGCAGTTCAAGCCCCTGCTCTTGGGCAAACATCTGCTCATCGACGACGTCACGGAGCGCAACCTCGAGCTATTCCGCCGCCTCGACGGCAAGTCCGGCCGGGGCACCCTTTGGAACGTCCTGGACCACACCCTCACCCCCATGGGGGGGCGTTTGCTGCAAGAACGCCTCCGTCAACCCTGGCGGGAACGCGCCCCCATCGAAAAGACCCTGGACGTGGTGGAACACTTCTTCCGGCGTACCCAACTACGCGCCGGCCTGCGTGAACAGCTCAAGGGCGTCTACGACCTGGAGCGCCTCTCCACTCGTATCTTTCTCGGTCGTGCCACGCCCAAGGACTTCGTTTCCCTGCGCGAAAGCCTGGGCGCCCTGCCCATGCTGCGCACCATGCTGGAGCCAGATACTCCCGAAACAGCCGACGCCACGCCCCTCCCCGACACCCAGCAGGAACCACAACCTGAAGCGCAACCCGAATTACTGCGCAGCATGCTCCAGGAGTGGGACGACCTGACCGACTACCGCCGGCTGCTGACAAACGCCCTGGCCGACTCCCCGCCGCACTTGGTCACCGAGGGCGGGCTCTTCCGCCGAGGATATTCCCCGGAGCTGGACGAACTGATCCTGCTGGCCGAGGACGGCGAATCCCTGCTCCAGGACATGCTGGCCAGGGAGCAGGAATCCTCCGGCCTGGCAAAGTTGAAGTTGGGCTTCAATAAAGTGTTCGGCTATTACCTGGAGTTGCCGTCATCCCAGGCCGACAAGGTCCCCTATCATTTCACCCGCCGCCAGACCCTGGCCAATTGCGAACGCTTCACCACCCCCCAGCTCAAGGAGCTGGAGGAGAAAATCATCAGCGCGGTGGAGCAGCGCAAGAACCTGGAGTACGCCATGTTCCAGGAGCTGCGCGACGAGGTGGCCAAGGCCAGACCCAGGTTCCTGTTCATGGCCCAGTTTCTGGCCGCGCTGGACTACTGGCAGGCCCTGGCCGAGGCGGCCCGCCGCAACGACTGGACCCGCCCCATCCTCGATGCCGAGCGATCCCTGGAAATCACTGCCGGCCGCCATCCCGTGGTGGAAGCCGTGCAGGGCGCGGCGGACTTCGTGCCCAACGACCTGCGTCTGGACGAGCACAGGCGGTTGCTGCTGATCACCGGGCCGAACATGGCCGGCAAGTCCACAGTACTGCGCCAGACAGCGCTGATCTGCATCCTGGCCCAGGTCGGTTCCTTCGTGCCGGCCAAGTCCGCCCGCATCGGCTTGGTGGACCGTGTCTTCTCCCGCGTGGGCGCATCGGACAATCTGGCACAAGGGCAGAGCACCTTCATGGTGGAAATGACCGAAACCGCACGCATCCTGCGCCAGGCCACCAAACGCAGTCTGGTGATTCTTGACGAAATCGGTCGTGGCACCAGCACCTTCGATGGCCTGGCCCTGGCCTGGGCCGTTGTGGAGGACCTTGCCGGGCGCAGCGGCGGCGTGCGCACCCTCTTCGCCACCCATTACCACGAACTCACCTCTCTTGAAGGACGCATCGAGGGTGTCTGCAACCTGAATATCGCGGTCAAGGAATGGGGGGGCGATATCGTCTTTCTGCGCAAGCTGGTACCCGGCCCGGCCGACCGCAGCTACGGCATCGAGGTGGCCAAGTTGGCGGGAGTGCCCCGCAATGTGGTGCAGCGCGCCCGCGACCTGCTGCAGGAACTGGAACAAAAGGCCCGCGACGCCAACGAGCGCGTGCACCGGGTGGTCAGTATGCAGAATCTACTCCCAGGCCTGCCCACGATCACTGGCCCTCCGCCCGATGCCCAAGAGGTGGATGCCGAGGAACTCGCGCACCCCCTCCTTGACGCCTTGCACCAGCTGGATATAGAGCGATTGACACCACTCGAGGCATTGAACCTGTTGCACCAATGGAAAGGGAATTGGGGGTGAGGCCATGCCGTCCACGTATCGATCCGGATTTGTGAAGCATCTTTCCCGACCGCTGTTACTGCTCCTAGTGCTCGCGCTGTTCTGCACTGCGGGCCTGGGCTGCGGCCGCAAACAATGGCCCGAACCCAAGGCCGAAGGCGAGCGTTTTTCCATCCGGGACGCCACGGGCGAATTGCAGGACGGCTGCCTCACGGTGCGCGGTCGACTGGGTGGCGCCCACGGCAACCTGGACAGAATGGTGCTGGAACTCGCCGAGACCGGAGAAGGCGCCTCCTGCCCTACCTGCCCGTTCCACGCCGAGACCCGCGTCCAATCCACGGTGGATGAAACCGCCCCAGGCGCCAACTTTCGCCGCGAGGGGCGCAGGTTCATCTTCCGCCACTGCGGCCTGACACCGGGCGTAATCTACCGGTGGCGGTTGGTGGGATACAACTCCTACCCCGGAATCGCCCCGGAAGTGACCCGCGCCTACCTCAACGAACCCGAATAGCGGGGAGCGTTTTTCGCAAAAGATCTGCTCGGGAGGAGGACACCTTTCCGAGTGGATTCAACAAATTTATGAAGGGAAGCGCGAGAGGAAAAACCTTTTTCAAAGGGTTTTCCCTCTCGCGCCTTTTTCAACAAAGCCGAAGCAAGCTCTACCCGTCCGAACCGTGGCCGGCATGAGCATCGCCATCCGCGCCCTGGCCGTCCTTTTTTCCGTGCATCCGCATCATGCACTTGCCCTTCATCTGCATCATACCCATACCCATGCCCTTGCCTTGCATCATGGGGCAACCGCCGGTCTCCACGTTGTACTTCTTGGCGATTTCCTGAATCTTCTGCTGGTTGTCATAAATCTTCGCGCGCAGGGCCCGCGCTGAAGCCGGGTCAGGGTTCTGTCCCGAAAGCACGGCCTGCAACTCGGTCTCGTCCAGGACCACTTCCCTGCGCAGTTCTGCGGTTTCCGCAAGGAACTTCTCCTGGTTGGCGGCCTTCTCCGCAGCCTCGGCTTCTGGCGAGGCGGTGTCGCCTTCTCCACCCTGGACCGCTTCGGCAGGCTGTGCCCCGGGTGTTTCGTGCTGGTCGTGCTTCGTGGCGGAAAAAGCAGGCGCGCACAGCGCCATGCTCAACAACAGAGCCAAAACAAGAATGCCGGTGTTTTTCATGTGTGTTCTCCCGTGTATTGTAGACTTAAATGGTCTAATTCGTCCTACACGTTTCATGCCATATCGGTAGGATTTTTGGCAAGCCATGGTTTCGTGAAGCATGACAACAAGATACCCTCCCAGCGCATGAACAACTGCCCCTCCTCTCACCGCAAAATCTGTTTAGTTTCTGAACGCACTCGGTGTATATGCTGTAAGGATGTTGATCACCCCTCCTGGATCAAGGCGCCTGGGTAAGCAGGCATACCTTCAAGAACAGTACGCTCTTCAACTGGGGTCTATTGCACACACTCCCCGCTCCCCTGCCTTGGCCAGCGTGCGCAGCAGCCGCAGGTTCATGCGGTCGAATTCACCGTCCTTGTCCTTGGGTGTCTCGATGACCATGGGGATGGCTCCGAGACGCGGGTCGCGCAAGATGCGGCGGAAGGCGTCCACCCCCAGCTGGCCCTGGCCGATGTGTTCGTGGCGGTCCTTGCGCTCGCCGAGCCCGTGTTTGGAGTCGTTGAGGTGGATGAAGCCGAGTCGACCGAGGCCCACGCCCCTGTCCAGGGCGGCCAGGGTGGCTTCATAACCCGCCTCGTCGCGCAGGTCGTAGCCCGCGGCAAAGGCGTGGCAGGTGTCCAGGCAGCCCCCGAGGCGCTCCGGGTGGCGGGAGGCGGCGATGATCGCGCCCAGTTCCTCGAAGCGCGCCCCAAGGCTGGTGCCCTGGCCCGCGGTGTTTTCCAGCAGCACGGTGACTCCCTCGCCTGGGACCAACTCAAGAGCCTGATCCAGGGCCGTGGCATAGGCAATGATGCCCTGCTCCATGCCCTGCCCCGTGTGCGCGCTGGGGTGGGTGACCAGATAGGGGATGCCCAGGGCTTGGCACTGGGCGAGTTCGTCGGCAAAGGCCTGGATGGATCTCTCGCGCAACTCCCCTGGGGGCGCGGCCAGGTTGGTGAGGTAGGAGTCGTGGGAAGCGATGGGGTACGCGCCCCACTCGCTACGGGCGCGCCGGAAGGCGGCAACGGTCGCTTCATCAAGTCGGGGGCGTTTCCACTGCCGCTGGTTGCGTGTGAACAACTGCATGGCCGTGCCCCCAAGTTCCTGGATGCGCTGTACGGCACGGTGCGCGCCACCGGCGGCCGAGACATGGGCGCCCAGAAAGCGGGGAAAGCTGGCTGTCATGGGCAATGGATCAATTCAGCTTCTGTTCTTTGTCCCGGTGCAGGTTCCACTGCACCCAGGGGTCGTCCCCGCGCATGTCGTCGTCCAGGTCGTCCTCGGCGTTGATGCGGCCCTCAAGGCCGATGCGCGCATACTGTCCGGCCGTGATCTCCCGCACTCCGCGGCGTGACAGGGGAGCGGGGGCGCCCGCATCCACTGCCTGCGGCTTGCCCATGAGCAACTGCTCCAGCCTGGCCTCGTCGTTCCTCTGCGGAGAGTTTTTTTCGCTCTGCCCCTCGCGTAGACGCAAGACACCGCTGAAGACCTCGACAAAAGCGCGGCGGTCCGTGCCGAGCTGGATCCGGCTCTGCCCCCCTGCGCTCTCCAGACCCGCGGTGGGCAGGGTGATCCTCAGTTCCTCGCCTGGAGCGCCGGGGGCGCCCAGGGACAGCCAGGTGTCGCCGTGGCTGAGTTTCACGGCAAGATGTCGCTTTCCCTGTTCCACCCAGGCGCGCTCCACGCCGCACATGGCCGGGCCGGCCAAGCGGAGGGCGCCGCCGCCGGGCAGCAGCAGTTCCAGCCGGGCGCCCTGCTCCACCCGCACCAGAAACGGCGCCAACAGATCCTGCCCCTCGAGCAATGGGACGCTCTCGCCCTTCTCGTTCTCGGGCAATTGCCAGGCCTGCCCGTGCAGCAGCCCCACCCGCACGGCTAGGCCATCCTCAACCGCAACGCACGGGACGACCCGCACAATGCAGCAGAGCACCAACAGCGGAACGAGCAAGCGGTACGAGTTCATTTCATTGACCGTGTAGTGGAGATTGAGGAGCCGGACTGACCAGATTTTCCGGACTCGTTGCGGGAGCGCCCCCCTGCATTGACTGGGGGCGGGTCACGTTCTCAACGCCTTGTGGCGAGGTCGAGTCATTGGGCGTAGCCGGGGTGCCGCCGAATTCCATCGGAGGGCCTTCCCCCCCCGTGAGTTCGAAGCGCAGACCGCGGGACTGGCAGAAGGCCTCCAGACGCAGGCGCAGTGAGTCCATGTCGCGCACGGAGAGCTCCCAGACCGCGGAAATGCCGCTGGGCTGCATGACCAGGCTCTTGAGTGTGGCCGAAGCCACCGCGGGCTGGAAGCCGCGCAGCACATGTTCAAAATCGTAGACACCGTCGGGTGCGGGCCAGCCGCTGACCGTGAGTTCGACGCCCCCGCGCTCCGGCCCCATGTCAGGCGGAGGCAGGGGGCCATGCACCGTGAAGTACCAGCCCCAGAGGGTGAACCAGAGGGTGGGCAGGTCCGAGCCGCTGGCATCGTAGCGGTCTCCCGGCGTCTCGATGCCGCCGGACCAGGTGTTCTGCTCGAAGCTCAGGGAGAGTTTGGGCCAGGATTCCGGGGCGTGGTACACGCCGGTGAGCAGTTCCAGGCTGGCGACCAGAGGCCCGCCGATTTCCTGGGGCGCGCTCAGGGAGAGTTGATAGGGCAGCCGTATCCCCGCGGTAAAGAAGACTCCCATGCGCTCCAGCAGGCGGCGTAGGACGTCCTCGCGCAGTTCCAGGTCCAGCCGCAGCTTCAGACCGTCCACCCCTTCGCTCAGGCCGGTCTCCTCGTGCCGCGCCTCCAGTCCGGAGGTGTGCCGCATGAGGTACTGCCCCAAGAGTTCCAGCCGCTCCGCCCCGAGTTGCCCAGGCAGCATATCCACGGCGCGGCGCACGGCCAGTTGGACAATGGTTTCCTGGAGCACGCGATTCTTGGCCTGTTCCAGGGACTCGTCGCCCCTGAGCTGAAAGGTGACCTCGATTTCCTGGGCCTGGAGAGCCTGGGGCACGGTCAGCAGCAGAGCCAGAAACAACAGCGATAGTGTTCGTGACATGGAGGCATCCTTGTAACGTGGAATGCCCCCATGATGCCACAAACCCGTGCGGCTGCCTAGAACACCCGAAGCTCTTCCCGCAGTTTCTTGATGGCCAGGACAGCGTCCACCCCGGGCACTGTATCGTTGGGGGCGAAGCCGCCACTGCGTACGTCACCCTGCAACAGACCGCGGGTGGTGGTGAGCATGGCCGCGTTGAAGGCGGGATGGTCAGCGCGCATATCGGAAAACGGGCTGGATTGGCCGATGTAGCGCGTGGCCAGGGACGGGTCGTTGGTGGCGCGCACGAGCACGTCCTCAAGGATCATGGCCACCTCGGCCTTGGCCAGGTCCTTGTCCGGCTGAAACTTGTTGTCGGCATAGGGCTGCAACCCCCGGATGCCGTGGGCCGTGACAACCTCCACGGCAGCGGCCAGGGGGTGCCCGGCCATGTCGATCATGCGTACGCCCCGTTCGGAGCGCCATTGTTCGGAAGGATCGAGCGGTGCCTGAAAGGTCCCGGCAGTCTTGGGGCCATCGAGGAAGCGTTGAAACTCCAGTTCCTCCACCAGCAGTGCGGCCATCTCGGCGCGGCTGATGCTCTCCACAAGGGCGATGCGCTCCCCCACGTGGGTCTGCGGCGCCGCGCGACGGACCTTCTGCACTGTTTCCCAACGCTTCTTGGACTGGTCTTCCATGCCGCGCCCCAGCCTGAGCACCCGGCCGTACATCTCCTCGGCCCGCTCCAACCTGAGCGCCTGGAGATAGACCTCCCCCTGGTAATAATAGAGTTCCGGGGTCTCCAGGCGGGGGTGGTCCTCGATGATGTCCATGGCATCGTTAAAGGTGCTCTCGCTTTCCTTCACCAGTTTGTCCGGCGACATCTGTTTCTGCGAGGCCATGCTGGTATAGGCGCGGATGCGTGCTATCAAGGCGCGGAGTTCCTGCTCCGGGGTTCCGGCCTCGCGCTCCCCTTTCCGAATGCTCTTCAGACCTTCCTCGTCGCCCAGCATGGCCCTGGCCAGTCCTTTGCCGGCAAGGGCCGGACCGTAGTCCGGGTCCAGTTCCAGGGCCTTGTCAAAGGACTGGATGGCGCGGGCCGGCTCCTTGGAGTCCAGGAAGCGCATGCCCATGCGATAATGGTGCTCCGGAGCGTCCATGACGCCAATGGGCGTACGCGGATCCTTGCCGCCGCACCCGGCAGCGGCGATCAAGGCGAGTATGGAAACAGTGACCAGCAGACGACGGAAATAAGGGCTGCTCATGGCGGGTCCTCGTTGTCGGCGCAGGGGCCGCAATGCAATTGCTCCGTGCGGGGGTTCAATCGAGCACGATCATCACCCGGCACTGTTTCAGGAATTCGCTGCCGGCAGCGGCGTGCCGGATACGCTCGGCGTCATCGGCGCTGACCACGATGTCGGAACCGGCCTGGCCGGTCACGTCCTTGGCCTTGACCAGCAGAGGATTGCCCGCCACGCGATCGTTTTCCCGGGCCTTGTCCAGGTCCTTGGCATATCCGGCCATGCCCTGCTGGATGGCGTACTCCCTGCCTACCAGTGACGAACCATAGACCTCGCGTCCCTGTTCGTCCACGATGCGGGGGCTCATGGCCGGCCGGGCGCCCAGGCCTCGGGCGTCCACCACCAGGCCGGAGTAACCGCCCCCGAGGGAGGCGCCGAAGCTGAAATCTTCCTGCTGCTGCGTGGCGCGCACCGGGGTGATGCCTCCCTCCCCTGGGATGGCCGGCCGGGAGGGTCGTTGGGGCTGCGTGCGGGCGGGATCAACCCGTTCCGGCCCCGGTTTTTCCCGTGGGGGTGTGGAAGGCATGGAAGCGCCCCTGAGTTGGTCAGGAGGGAGCAGCGTCTTGGACATGGCGCCCCGCAGACTGACCGACACGGTGATCTCCACCGAGCCGTCGGACATGTAGGCCGTGTCCTCGATCTCGGCCTGCTCCAGCTGGCCCTGTACCTTGGAAACCACGGTGTCGTCGGCCACCATGAAATTCTGCACCGTGGAGGTGGAGTCCAGTTGCACGCCCTTGAGCAGTTCCATGAGGTTGCGCCTGGCCACCACCACCGCGGCGCGCTGGGCCATGGCCCGGGCCTGGGCCGCGTTCACCGCGTTTGGGGGCGGTGCGCCAATACCCACGGAAAAGGCCTTGCCATTGAGCCAGTCGATGCTGCCCTTTTCCGACTTCTGCACGTAGCCTTCGGGTGAAGGCGTCTGAGCCAGGGACCAAGTGGCTCCCGTCGCCAGGAACATCAAGACGAGCAAGACGCACGCCGGACCAGGGGCCAGGATGCCTGGCTGCAACATGGTTCGCGAATTCACGGGAGCAATCCTCCCAGTTCTGTGCACACGCCGCTGGGGCGTTGCAGGTGATAACGAGCAGCCCGATTCGTGGGGTCGAAGTGCAACGCCGTTTGCCAGTGCTCCATGGCAGTGGAGCGTTCACCCCTGGCGCAGGCGGCCATGGCCTGCTCGTTGGCTGCGGCTGCCAGGCTGACCCTGGCCTGGATGGCGGCGTCCTCCACGGACAGGGCGCGCTGCCACAGGCCTTGAGCCGCTTCCAGGTTTCCCAGATTGTACCGTACCCACCCCAATCCGAGCAAGGCCTGCCCATGTTTGGGGGCGATGTCCAGGACTCGTTCGAAGGAGTGGATCGCGGCTTCGGGCATCTCAAGCTTCACATACGCGCGGGCCAGGCGATGGTGCAGGGAAGCATCCTCGCTGGCATTGGCCCCGGCCATGCGCAACAGCACCAGGGCCTCGGCGGTTCGGCCGTGGTTCATTTCCAGGACACCCAAAAAGTAGTTGGCATCGGGATTACCAGGTTCGTGTTCAAGTACTTCTTGAAAAATTTTTTCTGCCTCCTCCACCCGCCCCTCCTGGAGTGCAAGCACACCCAGCCAGACCCTGGCAAAACAGTCACTGGGAGCCGCGAACGCAGCACGTTGCAACCAGAGCCGCGCGGCCTGGAGCCGATCCTGTTTGAGCAGCGCCAAGCCCAGTTGGCTCATGGCGTAGACGTTCTCAGGGTTGGCTTCAAGGGCCTGACGAAAGCATTGTTCCGCTTCTTTGGGTCGACCGGCGTCCTGATGCTCCGCGCCCAGCACAAGGAGGTCCAGAATATCCTGGGCAGGGGCGGCCGCGCTCAAAGCTGGAACAAGGAAGATACAGATGAATACAACACTGCGAAGGGTCTTCATGTCAGTACCTCGTCGTTGCACAACGCCAATCCGGCGCAGATGCTCCGGGCCACTGCCTCCCGGCCATCGTCGGCTGCCAGCAAGGCTTCCTCCCTGGGATTGGTGATGAAGCCGGCTTCCACCAGCAACGCGGGCATGCGGGCCTGGCGCAGCACCGCGAAGTTGGCCGCGTGCACGCCGCGGTCCATGAGACCAAGATCGGTTGTCAGGCGGTGCTGCATTGCCAAGGCCGCCTGTTGCCCCTTGCTCCAGTGACCGCTGCGTTCGAAGCGGAAGAGGATGTCCTCGATGTCGATGAATCCGCCGCGAACAATGGAGGATGTGTTCACCCTGTCCGGGATGTGATTTTCCCGCGCCGCCACCTGGGCTGCCTCCGGACTACTGGGCTGTTCCGCACAGCGGTATGTCTCCAGTCCCTGGGCGTGGGGTTCGGCATGGGCGTTGGCATGCAGGGAGACGAAGAGGTCGGCTTCGTGGTAGTTGGCCAACACAGCGCGGGCCTGCATGGGCACGTAATAATCGCCCCCGCGCGTGAGCACCACATGGACATCGGGCGTCATCCGCCGAGACAGACGAAGCGTGCGCAAGGCGATGTCCAGGGCCACCTCCTTTTCCTGGAGTCCTGTGGGCCCCACGGCGCCCGGATCCAGGCCTCCGTGCCCCGGGTCCAACACCACCACACGCTTGCCGCTCCAGTCAGGAGGAGTCGCGGGAAGGTCCTGGCCGGCATCCTGTGCCCCTGCGAGGATTTGGTCGCGCAAGAGCAGGGCCATGGGGTCGCCCGGGATCACGGCAAGCACCGACTCTACCAGCTTCAGGGCCTGTTCGGGCTTGTTGTCCAGGTACAGGGCGCGCGCCAACAATCCCTGGGTCCAGGCATTGCCGGGCTCCAGTTCCAGGGCGCGCTCCAGAAGCCGCACGGCCTGGGTCGCGGCGCCGGGTGTGAGCATGGCCTGCGCCTTGAGGGCGAGGTCCAAGGCGCTTTCTTGGCCTGCCTGGGAAGCCGCCAGGATGCTGCCCGGAGCCAGGAGCAAGCCGGCCGCCCCCAGCAGGAGCGTTCGCAGGGCCTGGCGTCGGTGGCGCGTGGATCTGGAGTGTGCGATGAATTGTGGCATGCCATGTCCTTGCAAAAATCCTTCCATGTATCGATCAGCTCAAGGAGGGCAGTACGTTGCAGATCCATGGTTGTTCTGCTATGGGATGAAGAATGCTTGGAAACTGACGCATGCCGGAGAGGAGGACGAGCGTGGAACTCTATTTGACGCAGCACGGCACTGCCCTGCCCAAGGAGCTGGATCCGGAGCAGGGGCTGAGTCCCCTGGGCAAGGAGCAGGTGGAGAAGTGCGGACGGGCGGCGCGGCTGCTGGTGCATCATCCGGACGTGCTACTGGCCAGCCCGAAGAAACGCTCCCGGCAGACCGCCGAGATTCTGGCCCAGATCCTGGGCTACCCCGTGAAGCGCATCCTGGTGACAGAAGCCGTCAAGGCCATGACGTCGGCTTGGGACACCCTGCACCTGCTGCGCTCCCTGCACGAGGAGCGGGATGCACGGAGCGTGCTCATTGCCGGACACATGCCCGGCATCGGCGAACTCATTTCCCTGCTCATCACCAGCAATGCCCGCGCCGCGGTGCATATCGAGAACGGGGGGTTGGCCAGAGTGGACATCCTGGACTTCACCCGCCCCGCCGGCACACTGCTCTGGCATCTCACCCCGCAGCAGTTGGGCCTCATCGCCTCGGAGTGAGGAACGAATGAAACACGATTTCCATTTCAGCCTCAAACTCGGCAGCCACCTCTCCCTGACCGAGCTGAACCAAGCCTCTATGCTGCTGAGCAAGGCCTACACCCGCTGGCAAAACAATCCCAAGAACACCGCGCCCATGGCCACGGACACCTCCCCGGAAGTCTATGCCGGAATGCTCTCGAGCAATCAGCGCGAAGTCATTCTCTATTATGAGGCTGAAAATATCCGCGGTGTGTTCGTGCACTCCATGTCACCCTTCTACGACCAATACCCCTTACGCAAACTGTCCTATCTGGCCGCGTTCCCGCGGGAGCGGGGATTCGAAAACCTGAAGCAGACCTTTGTCCGCTATAGCGCCTTTGTCTCCAGCCTGGGCGAGGACGTGATCATCACCTCGGACCTGGACCAGACGACCCTCAATGCCCTGCTGGAAGCGGCCGGCTTCCGGGAAATCACCGACCGCAACGAGACCTATTACCTACTCAGCCAGCTGCTGTTCAGGAAGGTGTTCAAGGCCGCCAGGGTCGCCGACGATTTTGTGGTGGACGAGATCATCGTCTGTGACGGCAAGGCCATCCGCCGTGACAAAAAGCTGCTGCGCTTGCAGACCTCGACCATGGACTTCTACGACGTGTACCGCAGGCAGCAGTACAACCGGCTGCTGCGCGCCGTGCCGGAGCGCAATTTCGAACTCCTGGCCCAGGGCATGCACCACGGCCACGAGGGTGTCTTTTTCATCAGCGACTTCACCAGCACCATTACCCGCCCCCCTGACCCCAACCAGGAGAACGACCTCAAGCAGTTCCTCTTTGGCGAGGATGGAGGCAGGCACATTGAGCAATTCATCGATTCCGGAGAGAACTGCATCTACCTGCTGCCGGATAGCGAACAAGAGCTTTCGGCCATGGCCCGGGCAACGGAACTACGTCCCGGCTTTTTCGACTTTCTCTGCTACTGCTACAAGATACTGGGCTCGTTCTTCGTGGCCACGGGCGTGACGCCCTTCGAGGCCCGATCCGCCCTGGACCGTCCACTGCATAGGAATGTCGGACTGCGCTATCTGGATATGATGGAAGGGTTGCTGACCCCGGATGTGGAAATCCTGCCCCACAAGACCAGGACCTTCCCGGACGGCAAGAAACGGACCGCCTTCAGGTATTCCGGTCCCTACATCGATTTGAGCAGGGGGCGTTTCGAGCTGCGCAAGGACAGGATGATCTCCGACATCCTGGCCCTGCGACGTGCGAACAAGGCGCCCGTGATCTACATCGGCATGCGGGTCATCGAGGGACTGGAGCTCTTCAAGCTTTGGGATGAGTCGCGCGCCAAGCGCATGCCGACCTTGGTCCTGGATATCGGAGGTTCCATCAGCGACTGGGTGGGGGGCACCATCCTCAGGAAGCAGGAACAGGAAAACCCCTACTTCAGTGTGGTGCCCATCCGCGACTTCTACCAGGTGCCCGTGATGCTCGAACACCTCGGCTTGAAGACGGAGCAGAACATCGAACTGCGTTTTTCTTCCTGACAGACAACCTGCTAGCGCTGCCTCGTCTGCCCCTTGTCCTCGTTGAAGTGCCTGAGAAACTGCCTGAAGAGCCCCTTGATCTGCTCCATGCACTCGTAGAGACGGTGCTCGTCATTGAACAGATGCACCTGTGTGCGGTGTACCCTGCCGAAACGGATGATATTCTCAACGGGCACGATTTCGTCGCGCCAACCATGGACAACCCAGACAGGTGCGTGCAGCCAGGGGAAATCGATCCAGTGATACCCCGGCAGATACAATGCCGGCGCCAGCATGAAGATCCCCCGGACATCGATTTCACGGCTGGCCACCAGGGAGACATAGCCCCCCATGCTGGAGCCCACCAGCAGCAAGGGGTCGAAGGATTCGCGAAGATGTTTGACGAGCATGCGCACCCTGGCGTCGGGGTCCATCACTCCCTGACAGTCCAGGGCTTCCATCTCGAAGCCTTCCTGGGTTGCCACTTCCTTGAGTTGCAGACTCTTGACGCCCCAGGGGCCGGAATCCTTGCCGTGTGACCAGATTAAACGCATGTTGCCCTCCTCTCCTCTGCGGGATGCACGCTCAGTACAGTTTTTCCAGGGCCACGCCAAGATAGTACTGTGCCAATATGGCGCGATAGTCGTTGCCCTGCTCGGCCATGGCCTGGGCTCCCCACTGGCTCATGCCCACGCCGTGACCGAATCCCCGGCCCGTGAAGACGAAGCGCCCCCCGCTCTTGTCGACGTCAAAGAACGTGCTCTTCATCTTGTCGAAGCCAAGGGCCTTGCGCAACAAAAGGGCTTTGATCTCGACCCCGCCCGAGGATGTGGCGAGATGTAGGTCCTTTGCCCGACCCGAGGCCGTGCGGCTGCTGATGCGCACATCGCGGACCTGACCGAGTTCGAGTCCGAAGGCACGCAGCCTTCGAGCCAATTCCAGGCCATCGAGTTCCAGCCGCCAGGACATGTCCTTGGCTCGCAGGGAATAGGGGTCTTCGAAGCTCCGATAATACGGGGCGTCCGCGTCCCAAACGTCCCGGTCGTCCTCCACCATGCCACCGCTGTGAGCATGGAAATAGCTGACAATGAGGCGATCCCGATACACCAGCATCTCGCCGGAGGTTTCGTCCACGGCCCGGCGCACTCGATCGTTGCCGACGCGCACCCCCTTGTAGACCTGGGAAAGCTTGCTGGCCTTGACGACGTAAGGTTTGGCACGGGATTGTTCGAGCAAGGCGCAGGCATAGGTGCGCGCTGCCACGGCCTGGGCCTTGAGGGCTTCCAGGGCGAAGGTCTCGGGCATCTCCGCCGGAACCACCCCCCGCAGGTAACTCTCCATGGGCAGGCGGTTGATGCACAGCACCTCACCGCGTTGCAGCACCAGGGAAACCTCACCGGGGTAGTATTGCCCCTGCCAGTGGAAGCCGCCACCCTCGGGCAACACGGTCAGGGAGCCGCCAAAGGCCCGTCCCTCCCAGGCTATGCCGGCCCGGCTCACTGTAAATTCCAGGCGTGTGGCCGTAGTGCTCTCATACCCCCCTTCCTGGAACAGGAGGTGGGCACCGCGAGGTGTCTCGAGAGCCACGGAAGAGGCCTGGGTCAGCAGCACCCGGAGTACCGGCTCCTGTTCGAAGCGCACCTTTTCCGCCGGGGGAAGGGGTTCATCGAGCAGCAGATCCAGCATGAACCGCGCCGTATCGCTCCGGCCGGCCTCTGGAAAACGCTCCATGAACTCCCGGAAACGTGACATGGCCTGGGCTGGACGCCCCAGTTCGTAGTGCAGCATGCCACTGTTGAAGAGCGCGCTTTCAATGTTTGGACTGTCCGGAAACTCATGAATCGCCCGTTCGCAGAGTTCCAGGGCGGCGTTCTTGTCCGCGCCGGCTAGGGCCAGGAGCTGGGCCTGGCGCACCAGGGCCAGGGCCTTGACATCGGGATCCTCGCTCAGGGAGTACACTTGGCCATACACGGCCGCAGCCTCGATGACGTTTCCATCCTGCAACAGGAGCTCGGCCTTGTGCAGCATGAGTTTGGGGTCGAAAAGCACCGCCTCGGCCGCTCCCGTCCACAGGCCAAGCACGCAGCAGACCGCGAGGCAAATCCAGAGACGTGCAACCACCCTGCTCATGCGTCACCTGCAGGCATCTGGAGAAAGGCAGACACCAAGGCAACGGCCTTGTCCTCCTCTCCCGGCCGCAGCCACTGCACGCCCTGCTCCTTGCGGAACCAGGTGAGCTGGCGTTTGGCATAGGCACGGGTGTTCCTGAACCAATGTTCCCTGGCGTGCTCCAGGTCACATTCGCCTCGGATGTAGGCCAACAACTCGGCGCAGCCTATGGAACTCCACCCGGGGGCTGTGGGGTCGGGGCAGGATTCCCAGGCCCGGCGCGCCTCTTCCACGGCTCCGGCCTGAAGCATCAAGTCGATTCTTATGCGCAGGAGCGGTTCCAATTCGGCAAGCTCCACCCCCAAGACCAATTGCAATGCCCGAAGCGGCGGTTTGTCCACGGGACAGGCATGCCACCAGGACAAGGGCTTGCCTGTCGCCTCGAACACTTCAAGGGCACGCAGGGTGCGCTGCCTGTCATTGGGGTGGATAGTCGCGGCATACTCCGGATCCACCGCTTCAAGTTGTTCGCGAAGCATTGGCAGGCCTTGCTCCTTAAGTTTTTTAACCAAGGCCTCCGACACCGTGGCGGGCACTTCGGGAATCGGTGCCAGTCCGTGGAGCAAAGAGCGCAGATAGAGGCCTGTCCCTCCGACGATAAGTGGCTGACGCCCCTCCCCCAGTGCGGTGTCCACCGCATCTCTGCAAAGTCGGGAAAAGACCCCAGCAGTGATCTTTTCCCCGCAGGAGAGGAAACCGTACAATTCATGGGGGCAGGCAGAACGCTCCTCAGCCGTGGGTTGGGCAGTGATGATCGGAAACTCGGCATAGACCTGCCTGGAGTCCGCGTTGATCACTGTGCAGGGAAAGATTCCGGCCAGCTTCACGGCCAAGGAGGTCTTCCCGGCGCCCGTGAGGCCGGCCAATACGATGACCCGTTGCATGGCGCCTCATCGCAATCCGTAGCGTTCCTGCATGCGGAAAAAGACCGTGTCCGGCACCAGACCACGGACATCACCCCCGTGCCTGGCTGCCTCCTTGATGATTGTGGAGCTGATGTACAACCAGCGGTAATCGGTCATCAAGAATACAGTCTGAATTTGCTTGGAGAGCTTGCGGTTCATGAGGGCCATCTGAAATTCGTACTCGAAGTCCGAGACCGCGCGCAATCCCCTGAGTATGGCCTTGGCGCCCTTCTCCTCCACATAGTTGACCAGCAGGCCGTAAAAGGGCTCCACCGTGACTCTGGGCTGGTCCTTGAAGTATTCTTGAGCCATCTCCGTCCGCTCTTCCAGACTGAAGAGGGGATTTTTGGTGGAGTGTTTGGCCACCGCCACGATGATCTTGTCAAAGATATCCAGGCCGCGCTTGATCAGGCTGACATGGCCGAAAGTCAGGGGGTCAAAGGTTCCGGGGTAGATGGCCAATCGGTTGCATCCTTCCATAACACGATCCTTGTCTGTCCGTAGGTGCGGTCCCTGAGCAGTTCCAGCCCGTTGGTGTCCGCAAGGTTTTCGGCTGATACCCGCGCCTCCACCTCGGCCACGATCAAGGCCTCCGGCGCCAACCAGCCATGCTCACGCAAGGGGCGCAACGTCCGCTCCAGAAGGTTGCGTCCGTAGGGAGGATCGATGAAAGCCAGCTGGAACAGGGGCGGGTTGAGTTTTTGCCGTTGGTTGAGAACGGAGAACAGGTCCCTGGAAAGAATCCTGGTTCGGGACCTCTCCACTTCCAGAGCCTCGAGATTCGTGGCTATAAGATTGGCAGCATGGGCATCCTGCTCCACGAACCAAACCAGAGCCGCCCCCCTGGAGAGGGCCTCGAATCCGAGGCTGCCACTGCCCGCGTAAAGGTCCAGGATGCTGGTCCGAGCCCAGTCCTGGCCATAGGACTCGAGCATGGAGAATATGGCCTCGCGGACCTTGGCCGTTGCCGGGCGGTAACCGGGGATGCCGTCCTCGCGGGTCTTGATGGAGCGCCCCCCATAGACGCCGGCCGTGATGCGCAAGGACCCCACGCTACAGCTCCGAGATCAGGCTGGAGATATCGCCGTTGATCTCCAACACCCTGTCGCGCACGTCCACCTGCTCCACCCAGGGGCGCTGCCGCACCTTTTCCACCCGCGCGCGGAGCTCGGCCATTTTGGCTTCAGAATCCGCCAGGATGTAGTCCCAATCGATGCGGGGTTGAGCGATCTTTGGCGCGGTTTCCACCGCCACGGCCTTGCCCGGCTCCAGCTCGCAGCTTTCGAGATACGACGGTACGTGCACCGTGAGCGTGAACTTGTCACGGATGAGTCCGGCCAGAATTTCCTGGGCGCGGCGCTCCCCGTGCACCAGAAAGACCTGCAGGCCGTTGCCGGTCTGTTTGTGCAGGGCTGAAAGCCAGTCGAGTATCTGACTCTGTCCGGCATGGGCCGAGAAGCCGCCGATGGTGAAGACCTTGGCCTTCACGGCTACCTCCTCGCCCAGGATGCGGATGTTCTCCGCTCCGTCCACGATGCGTCGTCCGGGCGTGCCCTTGGCCTGGAAGCCCACGAAGACGATGCTGGCACCGGGGCGCCAGAGGTTGTGCCGCAGGTGGTGCTTGATACGGCCGGCGTTGCACATGCCGCTGGCCGAAATGACCACGGCCGGCCCCTTGGAGTTGTTGATGGCAATGGATTCGTCGGTGCGCAAGGTATACTTGAGGTTTTTCAGCTGTAAGGGATCCTCGCCGTTCTCCAGCATGACCTGAGTTGTTTTATCAAAGTAGTGCGGGTAGTTGCGAAACACTTCCGTTGCCTGGATGGCCAAGGGGCTGTCCAGATAGACGGGCATGTCCTCGGGCAGTTTCCCTTGCCGTGAAAGCAGGTACAAGGAGTAGATGACTTCCTGGGTACGCTCCACAGCAAAGGCCGGGATGATGACCTTTTCCTTGTGCCTGTAGCTGTAGGCGATGGCCTGGGCCAGTTCGTCTCGGCTGGTGCTCTCGTCCTTGTGATTGCGATCGCCGTACGTTGATTCGAGGAACAGGTAGTCCGTGGGATTGGCTTGACTGGGATCGCGGATCAATAATTGGTCGGGCCGGCCCAAATCGCCGGAGAACAGCAACCGATAGGTATCGCCGGATTCTTCCACGAAAAGCTCGATGAATGCCGAACCCAGGATGTGCCCCGCGTCTCTGTAGGTCACCCGCAACCCGGGAGCGGGCTCGAAAGGTTCGTTATAATGCACGGCATGGAAGAGCGTGAGTGTCTTTCCCACGTCCTCCTGGGTGTAGAGGGGCTTGACCTGCCCGTTGCCATGCCTGCGGCGCTTCTTGTTCTCCCACTCGGCTTCCATCTCCTGAATGTGCGCACTGTCCAGGAGCATGATTTCCAGGAGGTCCCGTGTTGGAGGAGTGCAATGGATCGTGCCTTTGAATCCCTGTTGTACCATGAGCGGGAGCAGGCCCGAGTGGTCGATGTGGGCATGGGTGATCAAGAAAAAATCAATGGATTCAGGAGAGTATCGATCAATCTCACGGTTGCGTTTCTCGATCTCGCTGTTGCCTTGATGCATGCCGCAATCCACCGCAAAGCGTTTCGAGCCGGCCTGGATCAGATAACAGGAACCGGTGACGGTCTGCGCGGCGCCAAGAAAAGTGATTCGCATCGATGTACCCCTTGCATTTTTTACCAATCTAGCGCGCGAAGGCACTGGGTTTCAAGGCATTTCTTCATGCCTTCCGGAGCGGGCCCGGCGAGGGGAATCTCCGCGTCGCACGCGGGAACCCAAAGGGTCCATTGGTCCGCTGTTGCGGATAATTCCGGAACTATTTAGTATTAGACGCAAAGGAGGGACAATGACCACCAAACAATTTCTCATCGACGACCTTTCCATGCACGAGTCCTGGCGCTTGTTCAAGATCATGGCCGAAATCGTGGATGGTTTCGATTCCCTGAACGAAATCGGCCCGGCCGTGAGCATTTTCGGTACAGCCCGTTGCAAACCCGACGAAAAGGTCTATCAGGATGCCGAGAAGTTGGCCCGGCTGCTGGTGGGAGCCGGGTACGCCGTGATCAGCGGTGGAGGCCCTGGTGTCATGGAGGCCGCCAACAAGGGCGCCTTCGAGGCCAACGGCACTTCCGTGGGCCTGAACATCCGCCTGCCCATGGAGCAAGCGCCCAACAAGTACCAGACCGTTCCCTGCGAATTCAAATACTTCTTCGTTCGCAAGGTGATGTTCGTGAAATACGCCTACGCCTACGTCGTCATGCCCGGAGGATTGGGCACACTGGACGAATTCTTCGAGGCCTCGGTGCTCAGCCAGACCAGACGGATCAAACCCTTCCCCATCGTGCTCTACGACAGTGCGTACTGGAAAGGACTGCTGGCTTGGATCCGGGAGACCATGGTGAGCAGGGGGTACGTGAAGGAATCCGAGCTGGATATTCTCACCATACTGGATACGCCCGAGGAAGTGGTCTCCTTCATCAGGCGGCACGTCATCGTGTAGCCTACCCCGCTTCTTGTCGACCGAACAACACCGCGATTCGGGTTGAAGATCAAGCAGGCTCACCGGCCTTGGCATAGAGATTCAAATGGTCGGCCACCATACGGCCGATACGGAACCGTTCCTTGCCCAACACGTGTGCCGCGCGCCCCATGCCCGAAGCCGCGGTGGGGTTGGTCAGGAGCCATGCCGCAGCCTCGATCAGTGCCTGAAGATCTCCTGACTCGGCCAGCAATCCGGTCCGGCCGTGTTCGATCTGCTCCCCTACTCCACCAGTGTTCCATGCGGCAACAGGGCACCCCATGGCCATGGCCTCCAGAACGATCAGGGGGTGGTTGTCGGCCAGAGTGGGATAGACCAAGACGTCGGCCGCGCGCAACAATCCTTGCAATCGCTCGGTGTCCAGATACGGGAGCAACGCCAAATCCTTTTCACACTGGTGGGCTTCCCCCCCGATAAAAAAGCCCACTGCCTGAGGGCAGCGTTCCTTGATACCGGCCCATATCAGGCGCCAATGCCCACCGCCTTTGTAGGCCGCGGCTTCCCCGCCGTGTGCCACGAACAGAGCCATGCGCGCGCCCAGGGTCACTCCCCAGGAGGTCCTGGCCTCTCGCTTGGCAGGCAGTATCTCGGGCCAAGCCACGCCGTTGGGAATGCAGCGGATGGTGGCTTCCGGCAACACCCGTGCCGCCAGGGTACGCATCCAGCGCGAAGGGCACAGCACTACGGGGCGTAGCGCCCGCAGCAATTCCATCTGCCTGGCTTGGCGCTGCCCAGCCTCTGGAAATCCCCGTGGGCAGGGATCCACGCATCCGGAGAACAGATGGACACACTCCAGGGGGTAGGGGCACCCTCCTGTGAGCAGGCGGCAGTCGTGTAGGGTGACAACCAGCGGTACGCCAAGGGGCAGCAGTTGGAGCAAGGCTCCCCAGTCCAGCGTGGCATGCAGGTGGAGCAAATCGGCGGTTTGCACGGCCTGGAGGAAGCGCTCCAGCCAGGAGCGCCGGGCCAGGGACTTGCGCCCCATTTCGGTTTCGGCCAGCTCAAAGCTGTAGTGGCTTTGCCCTCCGGCATCGAGCACGCCACAATGCAGGGCATGGGCCACACGAGAGGCCCCGCCCCGCTGTTCGAGCAGTGTGTGTTGCAATACGGTACCGAGGGCTGCAAGGTTCGCGGTCACGCCCCCACCTGTAGTGGTCAGACAAAATCCGGATCGATGCCAGCCTTGCCGTTGGCGAGCATGATCTTGAAGAAATGCACCGTCTTGTCATCCACGGGTACGATGGGAAAATGCCCCTTGCAGGCTTCGCACTGGGCCATGGAAGGCTTGGTGGGGCTGATGACGGGTACCTGTCGCTCACAAAACGGACAGGAATAGATATAGATCAGCTCCACCCCCACGGGTTTCACCGGCAGCAAGGGCTTGTTCTTGTCATCCCGCATGGCGTTTCACCGCCTCCGTGTCTAGCAGCAGACTCTCACCGCTCATGTCCCGCGGCTTGGGCTGCCCCCATAGGTCCAGAATCGTGGGTGCGATGTCTCCCAATTTTCCCCCATCCTGGCGCAGTACTTGGCGTGGCAGGCCTTCGAAATCCGCGGCGATCAGCGCCAGGCGCACGGGGTTGAGGCTGTGCGCGGTCTGGGGATTGCCGTGTGCGTCGAGCATTTCCTCGGCGTTGCCGTGGTCAGCGGTGAGCAGCACGCGTCCTCCGTCGGCGAGCACGGTCTCCACCAAACGGGCCACACAGAGGTCCACGGTCTCGCAGGCCTCAATGGCCGCGGGAATGATGCCGGTATGCCCCACCATGTCCAGGTTCGCGAGGTTGCACACCGCCAGGGAAAAGCGGCCGCCTTTCCAGTGTTCCATGAACTTTCCGGTGACCTCTTCGGCGCTCATCTCGGGCTTGAGGTCATAGGTGGCCACTTCGCGGGGGGAAGGTACCATGACGCGCTCTTCTCCGGGAAAAGGTTCCTCGCGGCCGCAGTTGAGAAAGTAGGTGACGTGGGCGTACTTCTCCGTCTCCGCGATGCGCAGTTGCCGTAAACCCATGCCCGAGACGATCTCTCCCAGGGTGTTGGCCGTGGAAATCGGAGGAAAGGCCACGGGCATGGGGAAGGTGGACTCATAGCAGGTCATGGTGGCGAAGCCGCTCAAAGAGCGCAACACCTGGCGCGGAAAAGAATCGAAGTCCTGCTTGAACAGGCTGGTGCATATCTGACGGGCGCGGTCGGCACGAAAGTTGAAGAAAAAAATGCCGTCTCGGTCCCGCAGCAGTGCCAGGGGCACTCCAGCCGCATCGGTGACCACGCGGGGCTTGACGAACTCGTCGTTCTCGCCGGCATCGTAGCCCTGCTGCACGGCCGCCGTGGCGGAAGGAGCGAACTCGCCCCGCCCCATGGTCATGGCGTGGTAGGCCAGGGCGTTGCGTTCCCAGCGCTTGTCACGATCCATGGCGTAATAACGGCCCATGACCGTGGCGATGCAGCCATGCCCCAAATCCTTCAAGTAACGCTCAAGGTCCTGTAAATAGCCCTTGCCGCTGGTGGGAGGGGTATCCCGGCCGTCGAGAAAGGCGTGGACAACGGCCGGCACGTCGTGATCCTTGGCCATCCGCAGCAGGGCGTGGAGATGGTTCACATGGCTGTGCACGCCGCCGTCGGAGAGCAGTCCCATGAAGTGCAACCGCCCCCCTGCTGTCTTGACTTGGGTAAGAAGTTCCAGCAGGACATTGTTCCCGTACAGGGAGCCGTCTTCAATGGCCATGTCGATGCGGGTCATGTCCTGATACATCACCCTACCAGCGCCGATGTTCATGTGTCCCACTTCGGAATTGCCCATGAAACCGTCGGGCAACCCCACGGCCCGGCCGGAGCAGGCCAGGGTGGTCCAGGGGTAGCGGCGGAGCAGGCTGTCCAGGGTGGGAGTTCTGGCAAGGGACACGGCATTGCCCGGACCGTCGGGCGCCAAGCCCCAGCCGTCGAGAATCAGGAGCAGTGTCGGAGTCGGTTTCATACGTGGTCCTTTGCCTCGGAGTCGCCGGCTTGCGGCGCGGCAGGGCTGGCAGTGGAGGAAGAGGCGTTCGGCTCGTCGGGCAGGTCGATGACGACCTTGGCCTGGGACCAAAGGCCTTCGAGATTGTAGAAGTCACGATTGTGGTGCAAAAAAATGTGCACAATCACGTCGTTGCAATCCAGGAGCACCCACTGTCCGTTCTTGTAGCCCTCCATGCCCAAGGTCTCGAGGCTTTCCTGGCCGCAGTTCTTGAGCAGGAAATCCGCCAAGGCCTGGGCATGCCTCGTGTTCTTGGCGCTGGTCAGCAGCATGATATCCGTGGCGGCGCTCTGATCGCGCACATCGAGGCCGAGAATCCTGCTGCCTTGTTTTTCCCGCAGCCACTCGGCCATCAGGACTGCTTTTTCAAGTGAAGGAATTGTACTGTATTTCTTTACTTTTTCCGTCATGGTACCATACTGGTCAAGGTTTTCGGTTCACCCGAGGCGGCGGAGGATGACCTCCTCCAACCCCCGTTTGGGTACGTGATGCACCCCGTTCTGGTCACGATAATATTTTATGGAGCGCTCCGCTCCCAGGGGCTCCAATCTGCACTCCTCGGCCGGTACGCCCAGGGCCAGGACAAGCAGAATGCGCATGGTTTCGGGGATATTCAAGTCTTGCATGAGCTTTTCACGTTGAATGGCCCCAAGAATGCAACACCCCATGCTGAGTTCCGCCGCGCCCAAGGCCATGGTCTGCACCGCTATGCCGTGATCGCAGTCCACCTTCTCGCTGATCGCGGTATCCAGGCAGATGACAATATACCCGGCGGGGCGTTCCCCTGCCCCGGGACCGGGCCACTCCGGGAGATAGGCTGCCCAGGCGAGACGGCTGAAAATCCTGGCGTTGGTTTCTCTATCCGCACTCAGGACGTACTTCAGGGGTTGCTTGTTCGCGGCAGAGGCCGTACACCGGGCAAGGTCCACGAGGTACTCCAGGGTTTCCATGGATACCTCGACGGATTCCCTGAAACGGCGGACACTGCGGGTCTTGCGTACAAGATCGAACACCGTGGTCATTGTCTCGTTCCTCCAGGCCACTCATAAAGCAAAGAGGTGCGCATGGCAACGCGGCGATACCAGCCGTAGCCTTTGCGTCCGCCATTGTTTGTTTTGCGAAGCCGGACCGGACATGCTATGGACTGGGGACTTCAATCCATCGGAGCGGCACCAGAATGCGGCAAAACATCATGCGACAGGCCTTTGCCCGCTTCAAGAGCGACGTGGCCGTACTGTTCACCGACCTGCACGAAATGACCGTGCAACTGGGCGACTCTCAATACCGGGAAGCCGCGGCCAGACTTATCGCCAGCGTCAACCAACCGTTCCTCTTCGTAGTGGTGGGAGAGGTCAAATCTGGCAAGAGCAGCTTCATCAATGCCCTGCTCGGCGAGGAAATCTGCGAGGTGGCACCGGACCCATGTACCGACGTCATCCAGAAGATCACCTACGCCGAGGCCAGACAAGAACGACGCATCTCCGAGTTTGTCCGCGAACTGGGCCTGCCCGTGGAAGCCCTGCGCAATGTGGCCATCGTTGACACTCCCGGCACCAACAGCATCATCGAACGCCATCAGGTGATCACCGAACGCTTCATCCCCCAGAGCGATCTGGTCATTTTCATCTTCCCGGCCCTCAACCCCTACGTGAAGTCTGCCTGGGATTTCTTCGAGCTGGTTCACACCACCTGGCACAAGAAGATCGTCTTTGTCATGCAGCAAGCTGATCGGGCCAGCCCGACCGAATTGGAAGTCAACCTGCGCCGGGTCAAGGAACTGGCCAGGGAACGCGGCGTCACGAACCCCCTGGTCTTTCCGGTCTCGGCCAAGCTCGCCCTCGAAGGCCGCATCATGGACAGCGGTCTGGAGGCCCTCTGGGAGCACATCCGCGCCACTGTCACCGGGGGCAGGCACTACGCCCTGAAAATGGAATCCCTGCTGGGCACGGCCGAGGCCATACTGCACAACACCCACAAGGCCCTGGAGAACCAGGCAATTGCCTTGAAACAGGACATGGCAGAACAGGAACGCATCGAGGAGCGTTTGCAGAGGGCCAAGGACAGCGCCGACCGGGAAATGCAAGCCCTGCAGGCCAGACTGCTCTCGGCCTATGACAAGGAAGCATCCGTGGCCATCGAAGAGTTTGAAAACGGACTCTCCCTGGTCAACCTGGTCAAGAACTCCTTTGTCGGCTTTGTGCGCCGCAAAAACGCCTTCAAGGACGGGGTCGAGGAGATCAACAAGCGCTTTGCCGATCAATTGGCGCTCAAGGCCGAATCCCTCTCTCGGGAAGGCTCGCGAGGCGTGGTCGCCACCATCGCCGATTCCATGCGCGCCCTGCTGGAGGACATGCGCGGGGGGCGTGCCGCATCCAGCTTCAGCGAGCACTCCCTGAACGTACCGGCCATCGCCGGCCGCAGGCTGGAGGTCATGGACGAGGTCATCGCCAGGCTGGATTCCCTGCTCAAGGACAACGACCTCGGTGAGAAGCTGGCACCGCAGGTGCTGCGTAGCATCGGCGACCGCACCGTGATGGGCGGATTTCTCACCGCCATCGGCGCGATCATCGCCGGTGCCACGCACATCGTGGTCTTCGACGTCACCGGCGGCGTCTTCGCCACCCTGGGAGCCTTGCTGGCCATCAACACCCTGGCCTTCAAGCGCGGGGGGATCATCAAGACTTTCAAGAAGAGCTTCGCCCAAGGCAGGGAGCGCTTCGAGGAGCAGCTAGGCGAATTGCTGTCCTCCAGTACCCGAAGCATTTTCGAGGACCTGCGCCAGGTGTTCGCTCCCTACTTTTCCAACATCACGGAACGCGGCAAGACCTTGGACAAGCTCATGAACAGACGCGAAGGCATCGAGAAGTCACTGGAACAGGAACAGATGCGGCTCAAGGAACTCCTGGAAAAGGAATGACTTGACCACTGAAGCGCTTTAAGGCACGAATACATGCTGCCATTCATGGTTGTTTCCATTGTCTGACCAAGGACAAGCCCCTGTCGATAAACCAGAAAAGAGAGTGCGCCATGATTTACAACCTTGAAAAGGAGACCTTGCCACGCGAAGAGCTGGAAGCGCTCCAACTCAGAAGGCTGCGTGCCCAGGTGGAACGCGTCTATGCCAACGTACCTTTCTACCGCAAGCAGTTCGACGAGCGCAATCTGTTGCCCAGCGACATCCGCAGCCTGAGTGACCTAAGACTGCTCCCCTTCACCCAGAAACAGGATCTACGCAACCACTACCCCTACGGCCTGTTCGCCGTGCCCAGGGAGAACATCGTGCGTGTGCACGCCTCCAGCGGCACCACGGGCAAGGCCACGGTTGTGGGCTACACCAAGCGCGACCTGGAAAACTGGGCCGAATGCATGGCGCGAGCCTTTGTCTGCGCCGGTGGCAGCTCCAGGGACGTGATCCACAACGCCTACGGCTACGGGCTGTTCACTGGCGGACTCGGCGCCCACTACGGCGCCGAAAGACTCGGCGCCACCGTGGTGCCCATGTCCGGCGGCTCCACCAAACGCCAGGTCGCCCTGCTCAAGGATTTTGGCGCCACCGTGATCTGTTGCACCCCCTCCTACATGCTTTTTCTCTATGAAACAGCAACGGAACTAGGTATCAATTTCAAGGAACTGCCCCTGCGCATCGGCATCTTCGGAGCCGAACCCTGGACCGAGGAAATGCGCCGTGAGATCGAAAAGAAATGCGGCATCAAGGCCCTGAATATCTACGGCCTCTCCGAGGTCATGGGGCCGGGTGTCTCCATGGAGTGCATCGAGGCGCAAAAGGGCATGCACATCTTCGAGGACCACTTCCTGCCAGAGATCATCGACCCCGACACCGGCGAGCAACTGCCCTCCGGATCCCAAGGCGAGCTGGTCTTCACCACCCTGACCAAGGAAGGCATCCCACTGATCCGTTACCGCACCCGCGACATCACCACCCTGGACTACACCCCCTGCGTGTGTGGCCGGACCATGGTCCGCATGGGGCGTATCACCGGACGCAGCGACGACATGCTGATCATCCGCGGGGTCAATGTCTTCCCTTCGCAGATCGAGAGCATCCTGCTGGAAACCAAGGGACTCTCCCCTCACTATCAGATCATCGTCAGCCGCGAGGGCAACCTGGACAACCTGCAGGTGAACGTGGAGGTCAGCGAGGCCATGTTCTCGGACGAGATCAAGTACCTGCAACGTCTCGAGGGCCAGATTCAGAAGTCCATCAAGGAATTCCTGGGTGTCACGGCCAAGGTCAAACTCGTGGAGCCCCAGTCCATCGAACGCTCCGTGGGCAAGGCCAAGCGCGTGATCGACAACCGCAACCTGTAATGTCACCCACAGAACACAACGCGGAGAATGCCATGAAAGTAGAACAGATTTCCATATTCCTGGAGAACAAGGCGGGTCGTCTCTCCGAGGTGACCCGGGTCCTGGCCGAAAACAACATCAACATCAGGGCGCTGTCCCTGGCCGACACCTCGGATTTCGGTATCCTGCGGCTCATCGTCACGGATCACGAGAAGGCCAAGGAGGCACTCAAGGCCAATGGATTCACCGTGGGGCGCACTACCGTTGTGGCCGTGAAGGTACCGGACAGGCCCGGAGGCCTTTACTCCATTCTGGAGGTGCTCAGCGCCGAGGGCGTCAATGTGGAATACATGTACGCATTCGTACAGCAGAGCGGACAGAACGCCATCCTCATCTTCCGCTTCGACCGCACCGATCAGGCCATCGATATCCTGCAGCGAAACAACATCCCCATCGTACCCGGACAGGACATCTACACCATCTAGCCGCCACGCATCCCCGCAGCCGTAACAGTCACGGTTGCGGGGATGTCCCTTGCCGCGCACGTCAGTACATCACCTCCACCTCGGTACCCACGTTGATGAGTCGGGCCAGTTCCAGGCCCTCCGCATTGTTCATGCGGATACAGCCGAGGGACACGCGCCTGCCGATCTGGGACGGCTGGTTGGTACCGTGAATGCGGAAGGACCCTCCGTTGTTGCCGTGAGACAGATGGATCTTGAAGGCGCCCATGGGGTTTTTCGTGGAGCCCGGGGCCACCGGCGCAAGGCGTTTGCCGTTGCTCAGGGCCCTGCGCTTCATGTTCTCCGTGGGGTACCACCAGGGGTCGAAGTCTATGCCCGTGACTTCCCCCACTCCCTTTGGAAAAGGAGTGCCTGACTTGGCCGTAGCCACCTTGTAAGGGCGTACCAGCTTCTTGCTGCCATCGGCCTGGATGGAATAGAGCCACAGGGTGCACTTGCTCACGCTGACCTCGATGCGATAGCGTACGGACTGCGTGTGCGGCAGGCGCGCATAGGTGACCTGCTCGGCGAGGGGCGCGGTGGCTACCACAGGATCCGTGGGAGGAGATATGGAGGCGGGCCGCGCCTCTCTGGATGGGGGCGCGAAAGCTTCAACGGGTTCCTGAGTCACAAGGAGAGCACGCTTCGTCGCGTCCGTGGCGTAGAGCACTTCCACTCGGCGGTTCTGTCGCCTGCCCGTCTCACTGGCATTGGAGGCTATGGGACGCTCCTGGCCATGACCTTCGACCTGGATGCGCGAGGCGTCGATGCCGTGCTTGTCGATGAGTGCTATCTGGATGGAGAGGGCGCGATGGTAAGACAACAGCTTGTTGTTCTCGGCGTTCCCCCTGCCGTCACTGTGCCCTTCGAGCCGCACCGTGAGGCTGGGATCGGCCCGCAGCTTCGCCGCGATGGCCGCGATCTCCTCGCGCAGTTCATGACTGACGTCCGAGCTGCCGTAACTGAAATGCAGGGTCAGCGGCCCGTTCGCGGCAGGTGGAAGGATCGGCTGTTCCGCTGTCTGGACAGTCTCGTACACTACGGGGGGTGGAGCAGCGACTATGGTATCGGACTGGGCAGGCGACTCGACCGGACTGACAGTCACCGCTCCAGCAGCAGGCGATTCTTCCAAGGCAGGTTGAACCACGGTGACATCTTGAGAAACAGCGGTCTGCCCCTCCTGTATTTGCCCTGAGTACACGGCCTGCAGGTGTGGGTTCACCAGGGTGATGACAATGCCTTCACCAGCCTTGCCCGAAGCAGCCCCTGTGACCAGAACTCGCCCAGGCTCCAGGGCGCAGCTCGATAGCAAGAGATCACGCAAGCTTTCGGCGCTGCGCTTGGCAGCTTCGGGTTTCACGGCCCACACCTCGATATGGGCAATGGACTGTGGATCGGACTTGAACAGCAGGTACAGGGCGTCGAGATGCGGGCCCAGGGCTTCGCGTGCCGCCTGGCTGCCGCTGTCGTGCGGCAGCGGCATGCGTACCTGGGCATACCCCCTGGCAGCTGAATAGATGCTGAACAACTCCTTGCGGTCGAAACTGCCGGTCCGTTCACGCTCTAGGGCACGTGGTGCCGGTGCGTCAGCCGCGGAGACCCGTATGGAGGTCCGCAACAGGGGTACAGCTTTCGCGGGGGGCGCTACCGGGGTCGTACCCTTGGCCTCGGCGACATGATACCGGGCCATGTTCGCTGCATTCGGAGAAAGCTGCCTGGAGCTGCATGCCCCTAGCAGCACCACAACGACAATGAGCAAAACAGTCGATCGTGCCATCCAACCCTCCACAACTCCACGTTGCAATCCGTCACCACGGTCGGCAACCGCCCGATTCCCCCAGGAAAACGCGGCGAGACGGAGACGAGACTCTACGGCAAGGACACATACGGCACTGTTGCAATGTAACTATACTCTATACTACAAGTAATGCAAGCCTGAATAAGACATTTGCCACTGTACTAAATTTTATTTAGACTTTTTTTATATACTGCTGTCACATCTTCATCTATTACATTAAATTTGTTCCACTGCACATGCGCGGCTGAAGAAACCAACGGAGCAACAAATGACCAAGCGAAAGAATAAGATCGACACCAATGTGGTTGACCTTCTCCAGCGCGAAACATGGTTGTGGGAACTTGAGAAGACCGCAACCATGCGGGTTCCAGGGCTTATCGTGGCCAGCGAGGGCCTGTTGCGCGGCATGGAGGGATCGGTCTTCACCCAGCTGGGAAACGTGGCGACACTGCCGGGCATTGTCCAGGCAGCCTGGGCCATGCCCGACGCCCATTCCGGCTATGGTTTCCCCATAGGTGGTGTCGCTGCCTTCGATCCCCATCAAGGGGGGGTTGTCTCGGCCGGAGGCGTAGGGTTTGACATCGCCTGCGGCGTGCGCACCCTGCTGACCAATCTTACCACCCCTCGGATCAAGGAACGCCAAAAAGAACTAGCCGACACCCTCTTCTCCCATGTCCCTGCGGGCCTGGGCCGAACCGGCGAACTGCACCTCTCCCCCAAGGCGATGGACGCCATGCTCCTGGGCGGGGCGCGTTGGGCCGTGGCTGCCGGCTACGGCGATCCAGACGACCTGGAGCGTTGCGAGGAATCCGGCACCATGCAGGGCGCGGACCCGGACATGGTCTCGGAGCATGCCAAAAAACGCCAGCAGGACGAGGTCGGCACCCTGGGCTCGGGCAATCATTACCTTGAGGTGCAAGAAGTGGTGCGGATTTTCGATGACAAGACCGCCCAGGCCTTTGGTCTTTCTCTTGGGCAAGCCGTGGTCAGCATCCACTGCGGCTCGCGTGGTCTCGGCCACCAGATCGGTACCGACTATCTCAAGCGCATGCTCGACCAGGCCCCGCGCCATGGTCTGAACCTGCCGGACAAGGAATTGGCCTGCGCGCCCCTCGATTCCGCACTGGGGCGGGAATACCTCGGCGCCATGCGTGCCGGGATCAACTGCGCCCTGGCCAACCGTCAGGTGCTGACGCATCTCGCCCGCCGGGCCTTTACCGAGGTTTTTCCCGAGGCGCGGCTCGGTCTGCTCTACGACGTCTCCCACAACACCTGCAAGGAGGAGACACACCTGGTCAACGGCAAGAAGCGCAGGCTGTTCGTGCACCGCAAGGGCGCCACCCGCGCCTTTGGACCCGGATATCCGGACCTGTCCCCGGAATTCAGGAGAACCGGACAGCCGGTGCTCGTGGGCGGCAGCATGGGCGCGCATTCGTACATTCTTGCGGGAATGGTCCTCGAGAACAGCGCCGACAAGGCTTTTGCCTCGGCCAACCACGGCGCCGGCCGCAGCATGAGTCGCTCCCAGGCCAAGAAACAGTTTCAGGGGCGTGACGTGCTCCTGGACTTGCAGCATCAGGGTATCCTGCTGCGCGCCGCCAGCCTGCGCGGCGTGGCCGAGGAGGCCCCCGGCGCTTACAAGGACGTGGACGAGGTGGTTCAGACGGCTCAGGACGCGGGCCTGGCCAGGATGGTGGCCGCCCTCTCCCCCCTGGTCTGCGTCAAAGGATAATGTGTTACGTGAAGAAAGCCTCGGCAAAGGCCCAGGCGCCAAAGAGCGAGACAGTCACGCCGGAGGCCTTTTTCAGTACCGCCATGCGATGGGTGATCCGCTCCCGCAGATGCGCTCCGCCAAAGGCGATGAGCACCCACCAGATCATGGAGCCGGCAAAGACCCCCAGCACCACGGCCAAGCCATGGCCGAACTCCTTGTCCGCGCCCCCCAGGCCAAAACCGGCGAAGATGGCCAGAAAGGCCACAACGGTCATGGGATTGGTCAGGGCCAGGAGAAAGATGGAGGCCATGGCGCCAGCCAGCCGGTGATAGGCCGCATTCATTGGCTTGGGCTCGCTTTTATCCAGATACATTCGCACGCCCATGGCCAGGAGGAACAGGCCCCCCGCGATTTGCAGGACAACGTGATGGCTCGTGAGGTAGTCGGAGAGGAAGCGCAGGCCAAAGGCGGCGATACTCCCGTAAAAGGCGTCGGCCAAGGCAGCGCCCACGCCACTGAGGATTCCGACGAGCACGCCGCCGTATATCGAGCGTTGCAGGCAGAGCAACCCCACAGGCCCGAACGGCAGGGCGATGATCACGCCCATGATCAGCCCCTTGAGAAACAGCAGCGCCATGGTGCTCCTCCTGAAAGGCCTTGTCCTGCCTTGCTCCTTTAACTATTTTTCACCAGTATCGGAGCGCCCCGCACGCCGTACTCTAGCATGCGGGGCGTTACTGCCATCGAGGATCGCTTCAACTTCCGAGTACGTCGGCGATGGAATACAGGGAGCCGGGCTGTCTGTCGTGCAGCCATTTGGCCGCGCGGATGGCCCCCCGGGCGAAGTTCTCCCGCGAATGTGCCTGATGCGTGATCTCGATGCGCTCCCCCGGTCCCAGGCAGTAGATGGTGTGGATGCCTACCACATCGCCCCCGCGAATGGTCTGCACGCCGATTTCCTTTTTGGGGCGGGCACCGATGATCCCTTCGCGGCAATAGGTGCCTGTCTCCTTGATATCCCACCCCCTGGCCTCTGCCAAGCACTGGGCCAGCTTGAGAGCCGTGCCGCTGGGTGCGTCCTTTTTCTGGTTGTGGTGCAGTTCCACCATTTCCAGGTCATAGGACTCGCCCAACATGCGTACCAACTGCGGCAATACGCGCAGCAGCACGTTCATGCCCAGGCTCATGTTCGGAGCCCAGAGCAGTGGGACCTTTGCCGCAGCCTGGCGCAGCTCGTCCTGTTGTGCCTCGTTGAGGCCGGTGGTACCTGCGACCAGTGGATTGCCGTGACGGACCGCGGCCTTGGCAGCCTCTACCGTGGCCCCGGGCGCGGTGAAGTCAATGACCACGGCCCCCGGCGCCTGGGGCAGAACCTCGTCCAGGCTGGTGCCCTGGGTACAGGCGAATCCCTTGATGTTTGCCACGCACGTGGGTCGCTCCACGACACCAACCAAGGTCAACTCGGGGTCATTCATGACCAGGCCGGCGATGGTGGATCCCATGCGACCAGACGCACCGGTAACGACCACTGAAACGCTCATGCTCTCTCTCCCTTCAGATATATTGACCGTGATCCGCCATGCGGCGGCTGCCTTGCCGATACGGCTCCGTCACGCCCCATGATTGTTTGTGCCAAGCATATCGAAGAGGCTGGGCTGCCGGGGCTCGTTTTCGCCACCCTGCAACATTTTCAGAAAACTATCAAAGGGCATGGTGGATACGCCCAACTCCCTGGCCTTGTCCATCTTGCTCTGCCCAGGATTCTCCCCAAAGACCACCAGATCCACCTTTTTGCTCACCGAGCCCGCGGCAATACCGCCGGCTTTCTCGATGCGCTGCTTGATCGCATCGCGGGTCAGGCCGGGAATCGCTCCTGTGACGAGAATCTGCTTGCCCGCCAGGGGAGCAGGTCCGGCCGGCCTATATTGTTCCGTATCCCGCTCCTCAAGGCGTGGCCAGAGGCCGACCTGCCGCAGACGCTCCAGCAATTGCCGGTTCTCCCGCGCATGGAAAAAGGCCAGCACCGCTGCCGCGACCTCGGGTCCCACGTCCTCCACGTCCTGCAACTCCTCCTGGGTCGCCGCGGCCAGGCTGTCCAGGTCTCGGAAGCGTCTGGCAAGGGCGCGGGCCGTCTGCTCCCCCACGTGCCGGATGCCCAGCGCGCGCAGGAGCATAGGCAGGGTGGCGCGTTCCTTGGCCTGGCGAATACCGGCGATCATGTTCGCCGCCAGCTTGGGTCCCATGCGATCGAAGCCCAACAGGTCCTTCTCGGAAAGGTCGAAAAGCTCGGCCGGAGAGCGCACCGTGCCTGCATCCACAAGCTGCTCAACCCATTTCTTTCCCAGACCGTCGATGTCCAATCCGGCCTTGGACACGAAGTGCACGATGCGCTGCCGCAGCATGGCCGGGCAGGCCACGTTCTGGCAACGCCGCACGGCCTCGCCCGGCAGACGTGGCGCCTCGGCGCCGCACACCGGGCAGTGATCCGGAAAGACAAAGGGGTGCTCGCCGTCTCTGCGCTCCTCGGGCAGGGAGCGGACAACCTCCGGGATCACGTCGCCAGCGCGCTGGATGATCACGGTATCGCCTTCGCGCAGGTCCTTCCTGGCGATTTCATCCTCGTTGTGCAGTGTGGCGCGGGAAATGGTGGCGCCCGAGAGGAGCACCGGCGTCAGGTGGGCAACGGGCGTGAGCGCTCCCGTGCGCCCAACCTGGATTTCGATGCGATCCAATGTGGTGCGGGCCTGGTGGGCCTTGAACTTGAGCGCCATGGCCCAGCGGGGAAAACGGGCCGTGAAGCCCAGGGCCTGCTGCATCGCGATGTCGTCGAGCTTGGCCACCACGCCGTCGATCTCAAAGGGTAGCTCGTGGCGTCTGGTGTCCAGTTGATGGAAATACTCAAGTACCGCTTGAGGTGTTTCACAGAGCCGTACCTCGGGGGGAATCAGGAATCCCAACTGCTCCAGGCCGCGCATGGTCTCGGCCTGGGTCTTCCAGACCGTGCCGGGCCACTCCACCAGGCCCGTGCCATAGGCCATGAATCGCAAGGGGCGCGAGGCCGTGACCGTGGAGTCGAGTTGGCGCACGGAACCGGCCGCGGCGTTGCGCGGGTTGGCGAAGACCTTACCCCCGGCCTCCTCCTGCCGGGTGTTGAGTTCCTGAAAGTCGGCCTTGCGCATGACCACCTCCCCGCGCACTTCAAGTTTCACGGGCAGATCGCCACCGGTATGGTCCTGCAAGGGGCGCAACTTCAAAGGCATGGTGCGCACCGTGCGCATGTTCCACGTCACGTCTTCCCCCACTTCACCATCGCCCCTGGTGACGGCGGCCACGAATACGCCGTTTTCGTAGATGCACTCCACGGCCAGGCCGTCGAGCTTGGGGTCCACCCAGAAGGCCAGGTCCTCGTCGCGCAGCTCCGGCGCGGCACGGCGGATGCGTTGGACAAAGGCCAGGAACTCGGCGTCGTTGAAGGCGTTGTCCAGGCTGTACATACGCAGGGAATGGGCGCGTTGGACGAACCCTTCCGCAGGGGGCGCTCCCACGCGCTTGATGGGTGAGTTGGGGTCCACCAGCTCCGGGTATGCGGCCTCGAGTGCCTGCAACTCCTGAAACAGGAGGTCGTAGTCGGCGTCGGCAATTTCCGGAGCGTCCAGCACGTAATACAGGTGGTTGTGACGCTCCAACTCCCGAGCCAATTCCTGCATGCGCCGGCGGACGTCGTTGAAATCAGTGCTCACCATGTGGCCTGCCTGCAATCGGTCAGGGAGTCGAAGTCCCGGCACTGCCGCTGCATGGCGGTGACCGTTTCCCGCCATGCCGGGCCGAGGCGCTGCGTCAGGTATCTATCCTGGGCCGCGGCGGCCGTATCCATGAAACCCTCCACCTTTCTCGCCGTGCTGTGATAGGTGTGCCGCACGGCCACCTGGTGATCCACCACCAGGGGGCGTCCCGTGGCTGCCATACGAGCAGAAAGCCAGAGGTCCACCCCGTAGCCGAAGCTGTTCTCGCCGAGGTCCAGTCCACCGGCCCCGGCCACGGATTCGATATGCACCAACGGCGCGATGCCGTCCATGACGCGTACCTGCCGCCATTGCCTCCCCTTGTCCCGCACCATCTGCGGGTGGTAGGGATTGGCCGTGATCGCTGGGGAGTACATGGGTATCAGCCCCAGACTCCGCTCCAGCAGCAGAAGCCGCTGCCAGGCGCGCTCCAGATGAGGCTGGCCCGAGCAAAACAGGATGTCGTTGTTCAGGAACCAAATCCGTTGGAAGCCCTGTGCACCGCAGTGCTCCAAAGCCCAGGCAAAGGCGCCGCCCCAGTGCAGGTTACGCTCCAGACGCTGCCAAGCGTCCGCATAGGGCTGGGGCGCGGCGTTATCCAGAACAAAGACGACGTCCTTCCAGGTCGGGTCGCTCTCCAGCAATTGTCGGTGCAACCTGCCCGTCAATTCAGGGGCGCCGTAATGCAGGATGACGACGGCTGGTCGTGTGGTCATTGTCGGTAGGATCGTCAGGTCGGTTGTTGCACTCTTTCCGGGAAGCCCCTACAAGAAGGGCAGGACTTGCCGGAATTCAAACGAACATTCAAGCCCCTGATCAACCAATGCAGCACTTCTGGTCATCCCTTCCAGCAGAGGTTGAAGAACCGCTGTGCATCGGCGCCACGGGCACGCTGCACCTGCTGGCCATCGCCCGGCGGTCCCTCGCCCAGGCGGGAGAGGGACACGGATGCGGCATCCTGACGCGCTTGGCCGCGGACGCCTTGCTGGCTGCCTGGGAACTGTTCCCTTTTGCCCAGGACCTCGCTCAGCAGGCCCTTTCCTTCAACCAACCCTTGAACATTCTGCCAGAGCCGGTGCTGCGTTGCCTCGAGGCGGTGGCGTCACCATGTCCGGCAGTATCGGGCGATACAGCGTTCCTACACCGCCTGCGCAACAGGATGGCCCAGGGGGACTACAATCGGGCCAGGCAACTGCTGCAAGACGTCCCTTCGGGCACTCCCTTTTCTCCAGGCATCTGCCATACGCTACTGGAGCTGGCTTGGCAGGACAACGCCGCCCCCTGGGCCCTGGAGCAGGTACAGCGGCTGGCCACGGCAATGCCACCGGATTTGGGCAAAATCCTCGAGGCCGATCTGTTGTTCCTGGCCGGCAACTACGAGAAAGCGGCCACGGCCTGTGCCCTCTGCCTGAACGGCCTGCCCTTGCCAGGCGTTGCGGCACGCCTGGCCGCCTGCCACCTGCGCTTGGGAAATGCCGAGAGCGCGGCCGCCCAGCTGCGGCAGACGCTGCGCGCACGCCCCTGGCATACCTCCGCCATACTGACATTATCCGACCTCGAAGACAATACGCCGGCCGCGCCCCAGCATCCGGAAGGGCAAGGCGCCCTGCTCTTCTATACCTGGAACAAGGCCACGGCCCTGGACGCCACCCTGGCGAGCCTGGCCGCCAGCGACACCGCTGGCGCGCGGATCGTTATCCTGGACAACGGCAGTACGGACAACACGCCGGAAGTGGCCAGGGCCTGGGCTCAACGTCTCGGGGAGCGCTGCGAGACCCTCACCCTGCCCGTGAACATCGGCGCACCCGCGGCCCGGAACTGGCTGCTGTCCCTGCCTTCAGTGCAACAGAGCAACTGGCTCGCCTATCTGGACGACGACATCCTGCTCCCCGCTGACTGGCTGGGCAAGTTCGCTTGGGCCATGGCCCGCTACCCCGAGGCCTCGGTCCATGGCTGTGCGATCCGGGACCTGGGCGGGGCGCGTCTGCAAAGCGCGGACCTGCACCCCAGGCCCGATTACGCAACGAAGCAGGGAGCCGGAAAACCGGAGCGCGGTCCGGCACCGGAACCGTCGGACCTGCATCTCCAGGTCCCTGATCTCGGGCAGTTCGACTATCTGCGGCCCTGTCTTTCGGTGACGGGCTGCTGTCACCTGTTCAGGACGCAGGCCCTGCTGGCGACGGGCGGCTTCGATATCCGCTTCTCGCCCTCGCAGTTCGACGACTTCGACTGCGATCTGCGGCTCACCCTGGCCGGCGGTTTCGCCGTCTACCAGGGGCACTTGCGGGTAGAGCACCAGAGACGCACGGGGGGCACCCAGGTGCGCGACACTGCCGCCTCGGCCAATGCCAGGGCTAACAAGGACAAACTGGACGCCAAGTACTCCCCCCGGGAGCGCCGCGCCCTCCGCGAGACGGCCACCGTGCGTATCACTAACGACCTGCGCGCCAGGATCAGGGCAATCGCCCCATCCGTGGCCAGGGAACGGGCCGACGAACATGCGGGGAGGTTGGTGTCGCTGACAGGGAGGGAGTAGCGCCACTCAAGGACAGAGAGCGTCGAACTCCCCGCACGCCAGCAGTGCGGGACAGCGATCCGGAACTGCATGATCGCTATAGAGTCGTAAGATTGCTCCGCCGGGACAGGGTCATTCGGCATCATCCACACAATGCAGACAGGCATCCACCACATCGCTGTCAAAGAGCACGCCCCTCTGACTGGTAATTTCCGTCAACGTGGCCTTCCGGCCCAGGCTGGGGCGATACGGTCTATGTGACTCCATGGCGTCGACCACATCCGCCACGGCCAAAATACGCGCTTCCATCAGGATTGCCTCCCCAACAAGCCCCCTGGGGTAGCCTGATCCGTCCAGACGTTCGTGATGCTGGAGCACGATCTCGCTGATGGGCCAATCAAATCCAATTGGGGCGAGGATGTCGCTCCCTACTTGTGGATGCGCCTTGATAATTGCGTATTCTCCCGAGGTGAGTTTCCCCGGCTTGTTAAGAAATTCAGCTGGAACGTACATCTTGCCGATATCGTGGACTGTGGCTGCCAGTCTCAAGCCCGTGATGCTATCCGCAGCCAGGCCAAGTTGCTGCGCAATGCTTACAGAAAGGTCAGCCACACGCTTTTGATGGCCTGCAGTATAGGGATCCCTGGCTTCGACCAGCCTGCAAAATCCCAGCACCATCCCCTCCATGGCCTGTTGTAGCCGCCTGAGGCTATGGACTTCATACCTGGTTTGAACAAGCGCATGCTGTTCCAAAGCGGCAGACACCGTTCGTTCCATGTCCATGGGCGAACAGGGTTTCCTGAGAAAACGAAAAATGTTCCCTTGGTTGACCGCCTCTACAGCATTATCAATATCCCCATAACCGGTGAACAATACCCGGACCGTATCGGGCGAGAGTTCCTTGATGCGTTTGAGCAATTCGATTCCATCCATGCCAGGCATCTTGAGATCGGCGACGACCACGGCGAACGGACCTTGACTTTGGAGAGTATCGAGAGCTTCCTGGCCGTTGGAAGCCAGGGAAATTGCATACCGCTTGCCGAACCTCCAGCTGTGGTGCGTCAGGATGTTGGGGTCATCGTCCACAAAGAGAATCTTTTGGTCGGTCATAATCGTACCCATCGGCCTGGTATTGTGTTACATAAAGGTCTGCGGCTCCCGGATGGAGCGGATGTTCTCCACCGTGAAATCGATCAGCATGACCATCCTCCAGGGGAAGGCTTTTTACAGGGTAAATGCGATATCATGCCTGCCTCTGGATGAATTGATCCACAAAACGCCGCTATCCGTCAGAGCTCAGTCACCCCCGCTCCAGCAAGGCTTCGCCCAGCCCGGCCAGGCGTAGCAACGTGGGGTGGACTTCCTCGCACGGCACCACGTAGCGCATCGTGAGGCAGCCGGTCCAACTCTCCTCACGCCCCATGTACATGGAGAAAAACTCGGGCGCGATGGCCGGATCGGCCAGCAGGGCGCGGACCTGTGGTGTCAACAGCCGCAGGGCGAACTCCGGGTCCGCGGCCTTGAGCTGGAAGCGGTCGGCCAGGGCAGGGTCCTCCAGAGGCACCGGGTGCATGGCTTCTTCGCGCTCCAGCAGGACGCGGACCTGGGAATCCGTGGCACTGATCTCCTCCAATTCATCAGGTGGCACATGGGCCAGGGGGGCCGGGACATGGGGTGGCATAGCCCTGGAGCACAGCCGGAAACGCCGGGCATCGTCGCAGGGTGTATCCAGGGCCTCCCAGTAGATGCAGTACCAAGCCGGGTCTTCCGCCAAGCCGTACCACATGCGCCAAGAAGGTCTGCCCTTCTTGCGCCCCACGGTGTAGTACTGCTCGCCATCCTCGCGGCCGTGCGGATGGTGGGGAGAAAAGCTCCAGCCCCGCGCGGCGGCAAAGGCGGCGTGGCTGCGGTCGTGCCTGTGTCTGTTCCAGATCATCCAGGCCACACAGGCGGCCACCACGACAACGACAAGGAATGCCAAGGGATGCATGGGCGGACCTCCCTGGTTATGATTCTTCGTCTGTCCGGGTTGCTGCGTTTTCCCGAGCGACTCAGGCTGCGGTCAACAGCCGTTCGCGCAGGGCCGCGATGCGGTCGCGCAAGGCCGCGGCGCGTTCAAACTCCAGCTCCTTGGCCGCTTCGCGCATCTGGCGCTCCAGGGTCTTGATCTCCCTGGCCAGGGCCTTGGGATCCTGACCATATGACGCGGCCTCCTCGGCCAGGGCAAAGGCCTTGGCCTCGCCGGCCTTGGCCTGGGAGTAGATGGCATCGAGCACGTTGTCCAGCTTCTTGCGGATGGTCCGCGGCGTGATGCCGTGCTCCTGGTTGTACTCCATCTGCCGGACGCGGCGGCGTCCGGTCTCGTCCATGGCCTCGCGCATGGAGCGGGTCACGTTGTCGGCATACATGATCACCCTGCCCTCGGTGTTGCGGGCCGCTCTGCCAAAAGTCTGGATCAGGGAGCGAGTCGAGCGCAGGAACCCCTCCTTGTCCGCGTCCAGGATTGCCACCAGGGAGACCTCGGGGATGTCCAACCCCTCGCGCAGCAGGTTGATGCCCACCAGGGTGTGGAACTCGCCTGAGCGCAGGGCCTGGATCACGGCCACCCGCTCCAGGGTGTCGATGTCCGAATGCAGGTAGCGTGCGGCGTGCCCCATGTTGGTGAAGTACTCCGTGAGGTCCTCGGCCATGCGCTTGGTCAGAGTGGTGACCAGCACCCGCTCGTTACGCGCGGCCCTGGCCTTGCACTCGGCCAGCAGGTCCTCCACCTGCCCCTTGGTGGGGCGCACTTCCAGTTCCGGATCCACCAGGCCCGTGGGGCGAATGATCTGCTCCACCACCAGTCCTTGGGCGCGCTCCAGTTCCCAAGGGCCGGGGGTGGCCGAGACGTAGACCGTCTGGTTGATGCGTTGGAGGAACTCCTCGAAACTCAGGGGCCTGTTGTCCAGGGCCGAGGGCATGCGGAAGCCGTATTCCACCAGAGTGCCCTTGCGCGAGATGTCGCCGTTGTACATACCATTGACCTGGGGCACGGTGATATGGGACTCGTCCACGAACAGCAAGAAATCCTTGGGAAAATAGTCCAACAAGCAGGCCGGAGGCTGCCCGGCCTTGCGGCCGTCCAGGTGGCGGGAGTAGTTCTCGATGCCGTTGCAGTAGCCCATTTCCTCGATCATCTCCAGGTCGAGCAGGGTGCGCTGCTCAAGGCGTTGGGCCTCCACCAGCTTGTTGGCGGCGCGAAGCTGGCGCAAGCGCTCCCCCAGTTCGTCGCGGATATCGCTCATGGCGCGCTTGAGGTTGTCCTGGTCCGAGACGTAGTGGCTGGCCGGATAAATCACGGTCTTGTGCACGCTGCCGAGGACCTCGCCGGTGAGGGGGTCCACTTCCCGGATGCTCTCCAACTCGTCGCCGAAGAACTCCAGGCGCAGGGCGCGCTCGTGGTGGTAGGCCGGGATGATCTCCAGCGCATCGCCGCGCACCCGGAAGGTGCCGCGGTGGAAGTCATACTCGTTGCGCTCGTATTGCACCTCGATGAGGCGCTGGATGAGCTTCTCCATCTGCAAATGCTGCCCGGTTTCCACGGGGATGACCATCTTGGCGTAGTACTCGGGGGAGCCCAAGCCGTAGATGCAGGAAACCGAGGCCACGATGACCACGTCGCGTCTGGTAAGCAGGGCATGCGTCGCGGCGTGGCGCAGCTTGTCGATATTGTCGTTGATGGAGGAGTCCTTCTCGATGTAGGTGTCGGACTGTGGGACATAGGCCTCTGGCTGGTAATAGTCGTAATAACTGACAAAATATTCCACGGCACTGTGCGGCAGCAGGTCGCGGAACTCGTTGTACAGTTGGGCGGCCAGAGTCTTGTTCGGCGCCAGAATCAAGGCGGGGCGCTGGCAAGTGGCGATGGTCCAGGCCATGGTGAAGGTCTTGCCCGAGCCAGTTACGCCGAGCAGCACCTGATCCTTGACGCCGGCCTCGATGTTGGCGCTCAGGACGGCGATGGCCTCGGGCTGGTCACCCGTGGGCTGGAATTCGCTGACGATCTGAAACATTCGGCTCATGTGTCCGGCTCCTCGTGGCGTATGGTCGCAAGCCTAGCACGAAGCTCCGGAAAAACAAGCCCCGAAGGCGGATGAAGGAATATTGTCAGGAAAAAGACACTCAGGTTCGGAATTGGATCTCGAGCAGCCGACGGCGGATTTTAGCTCCCAGCATTTTTCGTAGCGACGGTACCAGCAAGGCCAGCCCCAGAACGTCAGAAACCGGGTCAGGCAGTAACAGCAGCATGCCGCCAAGGAGTACGAGGCCGCGATCGATGGCGATGCGGGGGACGTCACGGCCCAATACCAGTCCCTCCACGAACTGTCCCAGGCGGCCAAAGGTGCCCCGGCGTTGCGTGAGCAGGATCACACCCCCCAGGGAGGCGCCACAGGCCATGATGCCCACCGCCAGGACCGGTCCGACCAGAGCCACCAACAGACAGATGCCGGTCAGGGGCAACAGGGCGATGCACAGCACCACGCCCAGGAACACAAGCCTGCTCCTGTCCAGACGGTTGAACAGCCGCACCAATGCCCCGGGACCCAACCCCGTTCCGGGCCATTCCAGACCACTCTCGGACATGGGCGACAATCCGCCCGATTCCTCTGGGCCGTGCCCTCCTGGGTATCCTTCCGGGGGGCGCAGGCAGATTTCCGCCATATCTTTGAGCAGAAGCTCCATTTCTTCCGGAGTCAACTGGTTACTCATCCACACTCCTTGGCCGGTTCTCTCTGGTAACCTCCTGGTAACCTTCCTAAAACCGAAGTCTGTGGGCAGAGTGTGCCCATACCGCTCCCCCTTGCTGTTAATAAGCAGAAAGCATGCCAGTATCGCCATGGGACATGACCCCGCCCATTGGCAGGGTCATGGGAATGCGTTACAATTACCGCTACAATCATAATACTGATGACAAGGATAAGGCATGGGTAAATCCGACACGGGACTCACACGACGCCAGTTGCTTTTCGGCCTCGGAACGGTCTGGAAAGAACGGGTCTGGCAGGAAGATGCCCCGGAACAGGAGTCTCCGCCACAGCAGACTACGGGCAACGACTCGCGAAGCGCGCTTCAGGAAATCCTGCATCGGGCACGCATGGCCGTGGATGCGAGCGACCCTGCCGCCGCGGTGCCCCTGTACCGGGAATACCTTGGTTCCAGCTCCGAAGATATGACGGCTCGCACCGAACTTGGCATCTGCCTCTACGCCCTGAAGCAATACAACCAAGCCAGGGTGGAGTTCGAGCGCGTGCTCAGGATCAAGAAGTCCGACGACCACGTCACCCTGTACCTGGGGCTCTCCCTGCTGCGAAAGAACAAGGTGGACAAAGCCTTGAAGGCCTGGGCGACATATAGAGGCGATGATCCACTCAAACCGCTCTTGCAGGAGCAGATCACACTCCTCGGCAGGGAGCCCGATTCGGCCGACCAAGCCGCCGCTGCCGTGGAAGCGTTCATGCATCAAGCCAACGTCGTCCCCTTCGTCGCAAGCCAGCCCCAGACCGCCCCTGGCAGCTGATAACCACCGGACAAATCATGCACGAGATGCCGGAACACGTAGTGGCCGCGGTGGAGAGGATGCCCGCGTTTCCCAAGAGCGTGCAGCAGGTCCTGACCTTGGCCTCCGAACCCAACTGCTCCCCGCGTGCGCTCGTGGACGTGCTCAAGAACGACCCCATCTTCACCCTGAAAATCCTCAAGGTGGTCAACTCACCGTTCATGGGCCTGGCCAACCGTATTACCTCCATCCACCAGGCATGCGTCTATCTGGGGGTGAACACCCTGAAAAACCTGGCCTTGAGTCTGGCCAGCGTGGGCATGCTGCCCGGAAGCAACAAGGCCGGCTTCGACATGAACCATTTCTGGCTGCACTCCCTGGCCGTGGCTCTGATCTCCCGCAGGCTGGCGCTGATGCTCAGGGTCTCGCAGCAAGAAAGCTCGGATTACTTCTCCGCCGGTCTGCTGCACGACATCGGCAAGGCCGTGCTGGCCCTGACCATGCCCGATGGGTTCCGGCGCTCCCTGGCCAGGGCCAAGGAGCAGTCACGCCCCTTGTATGTTGTCGAGCGAGAAGAATTCGAGGTCAATCATGCGGACACGGGCGCCCTGCTGGCCCAACGCTGGGGCTTCCCGGAATCTCTGCTCCTGGGCATCGCCATGCATCATGAAGTCGAGGCCCTGGACGCACCCCTGTTCGATGACGCGGCGGACGTTGTCATGTGCGTGTTTCTGGCGGACCAGATCTGCAAGACCCTGCGTTACGGCGACAGCGGCGAGGAGTACATCCAGCCCCTGCCCCCATGGGTGGAGCAGCGCTTTGACAGGGAATTGCCGGACCTGATCCGCTCCCTACCGGATATGGAAGATGAATTGCAAAAGGCGCGCGTCTTCATCAACGCCTGAATGCACAGCAAGAGGGAAGCGGCCATGCAATGCAGATTCTGGGGTGTGCGGGGCTCCATCCCCACGCCGGGCCCGGACACCGTGCGCTACGGCGGCAACACCACCTGTCTGGAGGTGCGCACCGACTCAGGCACCCTGATCATCCTGGACGCTGGCTCCGGCATTCGTTGCCTGGGCCTGGAGCTGGCCAGGGACATGCCCGTGGATTGCGCCATGTTCCTTAGCCACACCCATTGGGACCATATCCAGGGTTTGCCTTTTTTCGTGCCCCTGTTCGTGCCGGGCAACAGGATCACCCTCCACGGCGTGTTCGATCCGGTGAGCCTGCGAGACGTGAGCGACGCGCTCAACGTGCAAATGGACTACCGCTTCTTTCCTGTGCGCGGGGCGGAACTGAAGTCCGAAGTGCGCTCCGTGACCATCACCGAAAGACGCCCCACCGTGGTTGGCGACGCCTTGGTCACGCCATTGCTGATGAACCACCCCGTGCTGACCTTCGGCTACAAGATCGAGGCCGACGGCAAGGCCCTGTTCTTCAGCGGCGACCACGAGGACATCACGAATATCTACAGCCCCGAGGAGCCGGACTACGCGGCCTACGAGCAGCACGTGCAGGAGAAACGCGCGGCCATCCTGGAGGCGGTCCGCGGCGTGGATATACTCATCGTCGACGCCCAGTACACAGACGAGGAATATGCCACCAAGATCGGCTGGGGGCACTCGTCCTACACCCAGAGTCTGCGCCTGGCGCGCGAGGCCCAGGTGGGGGCGGTCTACCTCACCCATCACGACCCCACCCGCACGGACGACGCCCTGGACGCCATCCTGGAGGACCTGCGGCGCAAGTACCCCGCGCCGCCGGAAGTGCACATGGCCGTCGAAGGCCTTTGCATCGAGATATGATAAGGTAGAATATCGGACACGCCCAGGTGCAAGCCAAGGGCGTTGCCCAGTGCCTTGATCCGTTCCTTGGAGCCTGAAGGGGAGCCCGGCTCATCGGGCCGGGACAGGGGATCGAACATACGGTTTGGACCGATAAGCCGCTGCCGTCAGTCCGTCTCCCGCTCCAACAGGTCGTGCTTCAATGCCCAGAGCAGGCACCATTGCGCCAGCTCGGTCGTGATGTCTCCCTCCTCCATCAGGAGCTGCACCAGTTCTCCGGCACTACGGGGGGCGCGGGCCGCAAAGACCAGACGCCGCACCCTGTCCGGTTCGAGAAATCCTTGTAGGCCGCCGTAATCGATCAGCCCCTCCTGGCCGCGGTAGTAGGCCTTTCCGGCAGCGCTCCAACTCAACCGTAATCCCGGCTCCAGCTTCGCCGAGGGGTAGCCGGAAAAGAGCTTGGCCAGGGGTGCATGCATGGGGTGCGCCACGGTCCTGAGCCGCTCCACCTCCTGTTCCGGAAGCGGTTCCCGCCAAAGCTCGTCCCACAGGTCCACGTAACGCCGGACAATGGACTCCCATGTGAATTCCTCGGTTACCCTTTTGCGGCCGGCGCGGCCCATGACGGCGCGCAGCTTCGGCGACATGGCCAGCATGCGGATGGCCTGGGCCAGGGCAGGGACGTCCACGGCCAAGCCCTGCGCCGCCAACAGATGGTGCTGGTTGTCCAGGAGCACATGCCCCAGGCTGTCCAGCAGGGTGCTCTCGACTAGTCCCACGGTGGGGACCAGCAATCCCGTCCGCTCGTGTAGCACCAGGGAGCGGTAGCCGTCGAAATCCGAGGCCACCACGGGCAGTTCCATGGCGCCGGCCTCGAGCAGGGAGAGGCCGAAGGTCTCCTGGTAGTTGTCCACCGGCGAGACAAAAATGTCGGCCACGCTGAACAGGGCGTGACGCTCGGTGTCGTCCGGATTGCGCACGGCCATGATTTCCAAGCCCAGATTGCCACCGAGACGCAGAATTTGCTCCATGTAGTCGCCCCCTTCGCGTTGGTCGAACCCGCCGGCCAGGATCAGGGTCAAGGACTCCGCGGACAGGGGGGGGGTCATGGCCCGGCGCAAGGCGCGCAACAGACACAGGGCGTCGAGCTTGCTCGTGTGCGTCAGCCTGGCGAAGGCCAGCAGCACGATCCGTCGCGGCGCGATGCCGCGCTCCTGCCGCAGTTGCTGCTTGGTCGCGGAGTCCGGAGGGGTGAAGTCCGCCGGCTCGATGCCCAGGGGCAGCAGCGCGACCCGTGGCGCCTTCCAGATCCCTGGGTCCAGCCCGTAGGCCTGGAGCGCGTGGGCATGATAGGCCCGCACGGCCTGGCAAGCGGTCTCGCTGGTGGCCACCACGGCGTCTCTGGGGGAGCAGCCCGGCCAGACATGGGCCAGGAACTCCTTGCCGTAGCGCGGATAGCTCAGGGAGTGGGTCAAGGATGTGATGGGAAAAATGCTCGGGGCCACGGCGTTGCGCAGCCTGGCCAGATGCGCGGGGTGGCCGATGCAGTCTGAGAGATGGAAACAGTGATAGGGCTCCTGCCGCAGCGCCTGCAACAGGTCGGGCCTGCCCAGGATGCGCAGTCTGCCGCTCTTAAAAAGTTTGGGGTGGCGTTGCCGGACGAAATCACCGAGCTGCTTGGCCTGGACCGTATGGCCCAGGAAAAAGTCGTAGCAGTCAAAGGAGTCCAGACTGAGGAGCGCGTCCAGGAATCCCTGATTGGCCACGCCCCGCCCCAGTATGTCGCCGGACTCCACAAAAGGGTCCAGACTGCCCCAGATTCTTTTAGCCTGCATGGGGTGTTCAAGCCACAGAACCTGTTACATGTCAATCGTACATGGCTCCGGTGGTGTGGCGCAGGCAACAGACTTCCTAGTGTTTAGCTGCAAAATTAATCGATGGATTGTATCCTGATGATCCATGTGACCAAAACCAAGCATGAACGCATCGAGGCTTGCACCAAATGCAAGGCCTTGTCTCCATGTATAGACCACAGGGAGAATTCCTTTGATCCAGACCCCACGGTAACTCCCCTCGGACTGATACACCTGGCCATCATCGCGAGGAAAAAGGGTTACCTGCCGCTCGCTGCCGCCCCTTGGAACACATTCTCTACAGCCGAGGCACTTTCATGAGCGGGATCTGCAAACGTCCCGTGCTGCCCTCGGACACCTCGTGGCTGCAGGCCTCTCCATCGTCGCGATCCTGACGCCGTGAGGAAAAAACATCCTCACCAGGCTGAAGTGAACTCGTAACATGCTGAATACTCGAGCATCTATTCCCATGGTGTCACTTTTGCATGCAGTGAAAAAACATGGACCGAGCTGGACCGCGGGCTCGTGATACAGGAGTTGCAGCGTGAAGAAACACAACGCCACACCAGTGCTCTGGGGCATCGGACTGCGCGAGGAAGACGAACGGCGACTTGGGCATTTGGCCGGCAAGGATTTCCGGCTGCTCAACCATTCCGCCTCGAGTATCCCCGTGATCAGTGGGCATGAGAGCAGGGAGCCTTTGGCGGTGTGGATACCCCTGCGCATCTGGAACACGCTTAACGACCCGATCAAACAGGCTTTTCAAAACAATGACACGGTCCAGCGCATTCTGCTCCTGGATGGAGAATACAATCACGATCAGTTGGATCAAGCCATGGGCGCGGGGTTCATGGATATTCTCAAGACTCCCCTTGAGGCCCAAGCTGTGCGCCGAGTTCTCGAACGCGCCCTGGATGTCAGAAACCTCTACGCGGACATCTACCGCATGACGCAGGAAATATACTTGGAGCGGGAACTCCTGACCCGAAAGAACGAACAGTTGAGTTTCATCAACAGATTCCTTTCCAGGAGCGCCGCATCCCTGGAACCTGTCGATATCTTGACCAGAGCCAGAGAAGACCTGGACCTGCTCTTCCCCGTGAGCCTGCTCCAGGCAGCCATGTGGCAGGAAAACACCGCCGGACTGGTCGAGGCGGCCCTGTATCTCGACGAAGGCTGCATCAACCACTGTAGGGAGCAGTGGCTCGAGTTCATGACACAGAGCGTCAAGAAGATCCTGGATAAACCCGTGGACAGTTACCACGCCGTTGTACTGCCCTCCTCTCCGGCAAACACGCAGGATACCGAACTCCTTCCCCAGGCAGGGCGTGTTGTGGTCATGCCCCTGCGCAGCGGGACCAAGACCTTCGGCTGCATCATCCTGCTCTCCCAGAAACCCTTCCATCTGGGGCGCGATCAAGTCGAACTGTTGCACTCCGCGATGCAGCATCTCTCATTGGCCTTGCGCAATGCCAAACTCTTTGACGAACTGCGTATCAAGGCCCAGTATGACGGCCTGACTAAATTGCACAACCGCGGCCATTTCGACTCCCGGCTCGAAGAGGAGCACAACCGGCATCAACGGTATGGCCGTGAGATGAGTATCCTGCTCATGGACCTGGATCATTTCAAAAATATCAACGACACTTACGGCCACGCCGCCGGAGACTTGGTGCTCAAGGAAGTTGGCCGCCTGCTGGATCAGGCCCTGCGCTCATCGGACTATGCCGCGCGTTATGGCGGTGAGGAATTTGCCGTGATCCTCCCCGAGACCGACGAAGAACACGCCTGGATCATTGCCGAACGCATCAGGCTCAAGATCGCCAATCATCGTTTCCTCCATGACAGAAGAACCATCAAGGTCACGACCAGCATCGGCATCGCGGGCATGAAGCCCGGCCTGCTCACGCCAACCAGCATGCTCTTGCGCAATGTCGACCAGGCCCTTTATCTGGCCAAGGCCAGTGGCCGTAACACCGTCATGCTGCCGACCTCGGGCGACATGGCCATGCAGGCCTGACACTCCCTTTCGCCTCCCGTGGACAATCCCTTGTCGCGCAGCCCGCGGCAAGGGCTGTTTTCCGTACTTTACACACCGTGACGGTGTGGTTATCTCTGCTCCAGACCATCCCGCACCCTGGAGGAGACGTGAAGGACCTGAACGAAACGCCACCGTCACTCGCAACGGCGGAACTCCGTGGTTGCCCTGCTCCCACCCTCTTGAACGATGGGGCATCCTGTCCTGACGCCGAGGCCCCCTGCTGAGGCCCCAAGACCGAGTCCGGGTTCGGACTCCACGACAAGCCGGGCTACCGGATCGAGCCCTTTGTGGAAGAATTCGTACCTACGGCGGCTGGTCCCGTACCCCGCCTACGAACAAGCCACGACTGCGGCTCTTTGCGCGGCACGATCAAAGCCCGTTGCGGTCTGCGCACCGACTACAAGGTCGTGCCCGGTCTATACTGCGTAGGGCGCCCCGGACCCGACTCCCCCGCCCTGCTCACCGCCAACTACAAGTTGACCTTCGACCACCTGCGTACCCGTCTGGGAGGAGTGGATGCCTGGCTCGTGGTCCTGGACACCCACGGTGTCAACGTCTGGTGCTCAGCGGGCAAAGGGCTGTTCAGTACGGCCGAGGCAGTGGCACGTGTACACTCCTGCGGGTTGGACTCGCTCGCGCCCAAGGCCGGACTCATTCTGCCGCAACTGGGCGCCACCGGCGTGAACGCCCATGAATTGAGCAAAGGAACGGGGCGCACGGTACGCTTCGGCCCCATCCGCGCCCAAGACATCAAAGCCTACCTGGACGGTGGCTGCAAGGCCGACGAGGCCATGCGCCGGGTGACCTTCACCCTTGTGGAGCGCGCCGTACTGGCTCCCGTGGAACTCTTTCTGCTAGCCAAGCCATTGGTGTTCACCATCCTGGCTCTGTTCGCGCTCTCAGGTATCGGGGCGGACGTGTTTTCCCTGACCGCCGCCTGGCAGCGAGGTGTGGCCGCGACCGGGACGACACTGCTGGGGGTTCTGGCCGGGGCCGTGCTCGGCCCGATCCTACTCCCTTGGCTGCCGGGGCGTACCTTCAGTCTCAAGGGCATGCTCACTGGAGCGATTGCAGGTCTCGCCGCGGCATTCTTCCTCTCCACCGGCCTGCTCTCGGGTCTGGCCTTGCTGCTCTGGTGCACGGCCCTCTCCTCCTATTTGTGCATGAACTTCACCGGCTCCACGCCCTTCACCTCCCCGTCCGGCGTGGAGAAGGAGATGCGGCGCTTCATACCCATACAACTCGCAGCCGTGGCCCTGGCTCTGGTCTTCTGGGTCGCGGCCGGCTTCGTGGAGGCGTGATGCGGATCTTCAGGCACCTGGATGACGTGACGACATTGCTGCTGAACCAGGACAAGTGTGTAGGCTGTGGGCTGTGTACCGACGTCTGCCCCCATGGGGTCCTGGCCATGGAGGAACGCAAGGCCTGCGTCGTTGATCGGGACGGCTGCATGGAGTGCGGCGCCTGTGCCCTGAACTGTCCTGGTGGAGCACTGTCGGTCACTCCGGGCGTCGGATGCGCCGCCTACATCGTCTTGGCCTGGATCAAAGGCAAGAAAGCCGCGGAGGAGAACTTCTCCCGCGGCTGAAGGAAATGATCAACTGTCGGAGGCCTCGCCCACCTGGAGTTCCACGATGAAGGCACTGCCCTGCCCTGGTGTGGATTCCACCCTGATGCTCCCCTGGTAGTATTCGACGATTTCCTTGCAAATGGCCAGTCCCAGGCCCGTTCCCTTGGGCTGCCCCCGCAGGGTGTCGGCCGTATCCACCTGGTGGAACTTGTCAAAGATGTTCTCCTGATGGTCCGGCGAAATACCGATCCCAGTGTCGGCGACGCAGATCTCCAAACGACCGGAAGCCAGCTGGCGCACCGAAACCGAGACCTTGCCCCTGGCCGTGAATTTCACGGCATTGGTGAGCAGGTTGAGGATCACCTGCTCCAGCCTGTCCGGATCAGCGACGATTATGGGCAGCCCTTCTGTCACAGCCACCTCCAGGGTCAAGTCCGGTTTGTCCTCGAACAATCCGCTCACCGCCGCGGCTGCCTTGTGCACACATCGCCCCACATCGGTGCGTTGATCGTTCCACTTCATTTTTCCGGACTCGATCCTGGACAGATCGAGGAAATCATTGATCAATCGTGTCAGGCGCTGTCCCTCTGAGACGATGACCTCCAGGTTGGACTGCACGCGTTTGGCGCGGTTGGTGATTTTTTCGTCTTCCAGCAAGGGCATGAAGTTTCTGTCGAAATCCTTGGCGATGATTTTGGCGTACCCGAGAATAGATGTCAGCGGTGTGCGGATGTCGTGGGAAACGGTGTTCAGAAACGCCGTTTTCAGCTCGTCGAGTTCCCGAAGTCTGGCATTGGCTACCTCCAGTTTGTTGGCCTGTTGGATAAGATCGTGGGTACGCTCCTCGACTATCTGCTCCAGTTCGGTGTTCAGCAGTTTCAGCTCGTATTGCTGTTCCTTGAGCGAGTTGATGTCGCGGATGGACTCGATGGCGCCCGCGATCCTGCCCTGCCTGTCGCAAAGGGGTGAAGCCGTGGCCCAGACATAGGCGCCGGCTCCGTTGTTCAAGGTAGGCACAAAGACTTCCGCGTACAAGGTGTTCCCCCTTTTTTCTACGAAATTATACTTGGCGCGTACCAACGTGTCGTCTTCCCAGATCAGATCAACCAGGACCGGCCGACATTCGCCGTAGAAGGGCTGGGCATAGGCATGTCCCCCCTTTCCCAGCATTTGCTCCTTGGGTACACCGCTCATTTCTTCGATGGCCCGATTCCAGGCCAACACCCTTTTTTCGGCATCCACCACAAATGTAGCGTCTGGCAGGGATTCCAGAATGTTCTGGGTCAGCAGATGAGCCTCCTCCACCTGCATTCGCGCTTCCCTGGCCTCGGTGACGTCTTGGATGATACCCTCGAGACACAGACCCTGCCCTGCGGGGTGTGGCGCCAGGCGCATGGTGTTCCTGGTCCAAAGCACGGAGCCGTCCTCGCGCCGCACCTGAATCTCGAATTCGTGCATGGCATCGTTTTTTTTCGTGTCAGACCAACTGTCAGACCATTTGCGGAACTCTTCGGGCTCCACGAGCAGGTCCTGAATGTTCAGGATTATGCCGTTGTTTTCTCTGCTACGGCCTAGGATGTCGTAAAAAGTGTCATTGGCTCCGATGAGTTCCCCGCGAAGTGTAGCCTGGTATATCCCCACGGGCATGTCGTGGTAGAGCTTTCTGAAGCTGGAGTGCCTGCGCTTTTCTCGCACCGATAGCCAGCTGATTACCAGGGCCAGGACGTTCACCAGGCCGATGTTGAAAACCACGTGCTGCGTCAGGTGATCGCTCAGGTCCAACCGTTCACCGACGACAAAGGAACCCCAAGCAATGCTGGCAAAAAACGCGATGACCAGTCCCCAGACCCGACCATAATGGAAGGCTCCGAGAAGCACCGGGAAGACCAACAGAGAAGCGATGCGCTCGCGAACCGCAAGTTCCAATCCCATGAACGGAGCGATGCACAGCAGGCTAGCCACCACCCAAAGGATGCAGACGATGGCGGAGACGCGGGACGTTGTCTTGGTTGCCTTCTTCATGGGCGCTGTTTACAAAACATTAGGGTTTTCAGAATCCAGGCGGTCAGGAGTATGACGATGATGTCCATGGTGCTCTCTAAAAGCAGCCCCAGCAGCTATTTCCCCACGGTGTCGGCTTTACCCCGTGAATCTGCTATTTCCACGACATGCCGGAAGAAAGTGTCAATCCCTCAACGACTTTTGTCCGATATGCAATTTATATGCTCAGCCTGTGTGATTTAGATACACAATGTGACCATTTGTTGATAGTAAGTACACAGCCCTGTCTTCTTTCGTTCCAGTGGGGCGTCTGCCCTTGAACTGTCTAAGCCTCTGGAAAAGGGTGTCACAGCCATGCACTCCTTGCGCGTGAATCTTGAACGGACCCTCGCTGGCAATAAAAATGCCTTTGCGGAGGTGGTCGTGTTATTCCAGGACATGGCCATGGCCGTGGCCATGCGCCGCCTGAACAACCGCGCCCTAGCCGAAGAGGCGGTCCAGGAAGCTTTTGCCCAGTCTTGGTTCAAGCTCGGACTGCTCCAGGAGCTGGACGCTTTTCCCGGCTGGTTCCGCACCATCCTGCACCGCTGTTGTTTGCGTATCAGGCAACAAACCCACGACACCCAAACACTGCCGAATACCGACGTCCTTGCCGCCGACTTCCAGTCCACGGACCCGTACACCGTGGTCACCCGTTATCTCGACCAGCAACAGGTGCGCTCCATTCTCAAAGGACTGAGTGAACCTTACAGGGAGGCCTGCCTCCAACGCTATGTCCTGGGGCGCTCCTACAAGGATATCGCTGCAACCCTCGGGCTCCCTCTGGGCACACTCAAGCGCCGGCTGCACGATGTGCGGGACAGAATCCTCAATAATCTTGATCCAGGAGAGGTGCGCGGCATCCGTATCGGCTGTCTGCCCATCTCCGACCACCTGCTGCTCATGGCCGCGCACCATCTGTACAACGGCAGGGTCTTCCAGATCATTCTGCGCAAGTACCTCACCTGGAGCAGTTTGCTCCAAGCCCTGAACACCCGCATGCTGGACGCGGCGCTGGTCATGGCGCCCCTGGCCATGGCCCTGCGTACCAGCGGCATGCCCATTCGCTACGTCCTGGACTGCCATCACGAAGGTAGTGCCCTGACGATGCGCGAAGGCGCACACCAGCCCTGGACCAACACCCCTGTCATGGCCTTTCCCCATGAGATTTCCACACACCGCATGCTCCTGCACTTGTATGACAGACAGCTACGCGCCCCCCAAACCGACCTGCCCTTGCGAGAAGACTTCACTCCACAGTACATCAGCCCCTCCTATGTCATTGGCTCTCTTGTGCAGCACAAGATCGACGGATTTTTTTGTTCCGAACCATGGAGCACCAAGTCGGTGGCCCAGGGCGTGGGCAAAATCATGGCCCGCTCCAAGGACCTCAGTCCAGGGCACAGTTGCTGTATCCTCGTGGTACGCGAATCTTTCGTCCAGAGCGCAGGGGCACAACTCGAATCGTTTCTCTCACTGCTCGAGGAAGCCGGAAAATACATGACCATGCACCCGCGCGAAGGAGCCCGCATCCTGACCCAATACACCGGAGTGGAGCGGGACATAGCCGAACACGTTCTCTGCAACCACCACATCACCTTCACCGACCTGCGCCCCGACCTGAACAGGACCGGCAAGCTCATGCATCTGGCCTTGGAGACGCTGGTTTTGCGGCAGCCCTGCGACCTGCGCGCCTTCATGGGTATCTGATTTTTTTTCGCCATCCCCCGAACCTTTTTCCACTGTCGCGTCTCTTTCTTTAAATCAGGGAAAAACCCAATATCGGGGCCCCTGTCCCGTCACCGACCGGAACAGAAGGAGGATGCCGTGCCTGCGACCATCGACGAACTCGTCATCCGTGTGGCGGACATCTGCAGCTACAAGTGGGACATGGTGCGCAACAGACCCCTGGCCTACCTGATTTCTTCCTTTGCTGGAGGCGCCATGGTGGTCTTCGGCGCCACCCTGGCGCTCTCCGTCTCGGCCGGGGTGGGCGAGAACTTGGCCCCTGGCCTAGCCAACCTGCTCATGGGATTGGTCTTCATGTTCTCCCTGGTGATCATCATGGTCTCTGGCATGACCTTGGTCACGGCCGACATGTACATCGGCATCATCGGCGTGTTCCACCGCCGCATCGGCTGGGGGTGGTTCGCCTGGGGCATCACGCTGGGCTACGTGGGCAACTTCCTGGGCAGCATGTTCTTCATGTGGTGCATCGGCAAGAGCGGCGCCTACGCGGCTTGGCCCTGGCTGGCCAAATCACATGCCATTGGCGTGGCCAAAATGGGCTATACCGCCACGGAGATCTTCGTCATGGGCGTGGTCTGCACCTGGATGCTCCAGACGGCTGCCATCCTTTATGTCAAGGCCGAGGGCGACATCGCCAAGATCGCCATGGCCGCATACGGTCCCCTGGCCTTTGTGGCTGGCATGACCGAACACTGCATCGCCAACATAGGCTTCCTGGCCCTGCCCCTGTTCCAACAGGAACTGTTCCTGGAGACCGCCGCCAAGATGGGCCTGGGGGAGCAGACTCTGCTGCATTGGGGCTTCGGGCAATACGGCTGGACACACAACCAACTCTACACGGTCCTGGGCAACATCATCGGCGGCGTGCTCTTCGTGGGCATACCCTTCCAGTTGGTCTCCAATCCCCGGCGGGTGCAAGACCTTTACAAGGACAAACAGACGTTCACCAACAAACTCTGAACTGGAGCAAGGTATGGAGTATTCACCATTCAATCCCATGGTCTGGGGACTGTTTCTTGGTTTCGTCCTGGCTACCTGGATCATCGTACGCGTCTTTTTCGTCAGAAATCCTGGCTATCCAGGCACACTACCGGAAAAGGTCGACTGACAACACCCGGCATACCTCGCTCATGCCGCAACAACCCAGCGCGAGGCAACGCAAGGAGGCTTCCATGGTTCAAGACGGTTGGCATCCCACAATGTGCTACCAGTGCAAAGCGGAATGCGCCATCCTGGCGCGCATTGAAAACGGCCGCGTCAAGGAGATCCGCGGCAATCCACGGGGGCGCGGCAAGGCCTGCGTCAAGGGCATGGCCGGCGTCTCCCTGCAGTACAACGCGGACAGACTCACCCATCCTCTGAAACGCGTGGGCAAGCGCGGCGAGGGCAAATTCGAGCGCATCACCTGGGACGAGGCCCTGGACATACTTACGGCCAAGCTCAAAGACCTCAAGGATCGTGGCGAGGCGCACAAGCTCACTGCGAGCTTCTTCCCCCACTCCATCACCGATCCCAAATGGCGCTTCCTCAACGCGTATGGCGGGTTCATCAACACCGCCCTACCCCACTGCGACTCGGCCAAGATCGTGGCCTTCATCAAATCCGTTGGGGGCGTGCCCAATCACCACATCCCACCGGCCTTCTTCACTGTACCCAAGGGAGGCGTGATCATCCTGGCAGGCCGCCACGCTTTGGGCTGTCTGGATGATGCAGCCGTACCCCGCGACATCCTGGACGCCCAGGCCAGGGGCGCCAAACTCGTGGTGCTCGATCCCATCTTCACCGCGGACGCGGCCAAGGCAGACTGGTGGATTCCCATCAAACCCTCGGGCGACACCGCCTTTTTCCTGGGAATGATCCATCACCTCATCGCCAAGGAACTCTACGACAAGGACTTCGTGGCCAACTGGGTCCGGGAGGGTGACTTCGACAAACTCAAGGCCTTTGTGGCGGACAAGACACCGGAAGCCATGAGCAAAATCTGCGACGTGCCCGCGGCAGACATCGTCAAACTCGCCGAAATGTGCGCACAGGCCCCGGCTGCCTGCGTGGACAGCTTCAAGGGCATCATGCTGGGACAGGCCCTGGATTTCGGCCATGCCTGGAACATCTTCCTGGCCCTGACCGGCAACTACGACAACCCCGGCGGACAGCCCCTGCCGGGATTGACGCCCCTGACGCCGGTGGAACCCGCTCCCGCTCCCACGGACTTGGCCATGGGCTGGCACAACACCGGCCCGAACAAGGACAAGTTCGCCAAGTACAGCTTCATCATGGAACCCACCTGGTATGAGGCCCAGGCCATCAAGGACGACGGACTCAAGGTGCTCATCGTCTCCGAGGCCAACCCCGCGCTCACGGAGATGGGGCAGGAGGAGTGGCGTAAAGCCGTGACCATGCCCGGCGACAAGGGGCAGGAGTACAAGCTGGAAATGCTGGTCAGCTACGAGATCATGCTCTCGGAGACCTCCCGCTTCGCCGATCTGGTCCTGCCGGACAAGTCCTACTTCGAGCGCTGGGAACTGCTGTACATGCCCTGGTGGTACAACTTCGGTCATGGCGTGGCCCTGCGCCAGCCCCTGGTCGAGGCGCCCGGAGAATGCCGCCACGCCAACGCTGTGTTCATCGAACTGGGCAAGCGCCTGACGCCGGAGTACTTTGCCTTCAAGGACGACGTGGAATACTACGACATACAGCTCGCCGGCTTGGGACTCTCGGTGAAGAAGCTTCAGGAGATGGGCGGGCTCTGGTCTCCTGGCACCATGGGCTTCCGCAAGTACAAGGACGGCGGTTTCGGCACCCCGTCCAAAAAGGTACACCTTTATTGGGAGGACCTGGAGGACGTGGACCAGGCCATGCCCAGGCCCATTCTGGCCCCGGAATACGACGCCGATGTGGATGAATATCCTTTTATCCTGATCTCCTACCGCACCATCTTCCACCAAGGCAGTGGACAATGGAGCCACAACAACCCGCAACTGAGGGATTCGGTCAGCGGTCTGCACGAAAATCCGGCGCTGATCAACTCCAAAACCGCGGAGAAGCACGGCATCGCCGATGGTGATACGGTCACTTTGCGTTCACGCACGGGATCACTCAAGGTCCGGGCCAAACTCACCGAACGCATAAGGCCCGACTGTATCGGCCTGCACCACGGCTTCGGCGCCAGCGTCGGTAGAGTGTCCGCCACCGGCCCGGGTGTCAGCGACAACATCCTGATCCCGGACTCCGGCATGACCCTGGATTGGCAAGATCTCGTGGGTGGCGAGTCCCACGTTTCCACCCGCGTGAGCATCGGGTAAAAGGAGGCGAATATGAGCCCGTTGAGCTTGATGATAGACCTGGACCGTTGCATCGGATGCAAAACATGCGTCGTGGCCTGCCGCAACCACTATGACCTCGTGGACCATGCCAGGGCCATGCCCAACCAGATCCCCTACTACTTACGTGTGGAGTCGCTGCGCGAAGGAGAGTATCCCAACGTCAAGGTCGCCTCCTGGGTCGTCCCCTGTCAGCACTGCAAGAACGCCCCCTGCATCAAGGCGTGCAAGTCCGAAGCCATCTCCAAGGACCCGCAGACCGGCATCGTGCGCATCGATCCGCACAAATGCAACGGCGCCAAGGCCTGCATCGAGGCCTGTCCCTGGGGCGTGATCCAGTTCGACCAGACCAGGAAAGTCGCGCACAAGTGTAATCTCTGTTACGACAGGGTCGTGACCGGCGAACTTCCGGTGTGTGCGGAGGTCTGCATGACCGACGCCATCACCTTCGGCGAAAAGGCACTGCTCAAACAGCGCGCCCTGGACATGGGGCGTGAAATCGACAAGAAAATGAGTGCCATGTCCATACTCTATCTGAAACCCACTCCCAAGAACACCCTGGCTGGCTTCTGAGCGTACCCCGCTCCATTGACCGTGATGCGCAAGGCCCGGATGCAGTGTCCGGGCCTTGTTAGTTCAAGAGGCATGCCAGAATAGGCGATCATGTATAAATAACAAAGAAAAGACTTGACATTACGTGGCTATTGCCTTCGCTCCGCACTTCTGGCATAATCTAGAAAAAGCCTA
>CAZSRS010000014.1:0-97314 GCA_964609625.1 uncultured Desulfovibrionaceae bacterium | reverse complement strand
TGCAGGTCATCTGGAACATGAAGGGGTTGAGTCCGGCGCGCAGGCAGGCGTTCTGGAAGGTCTTCTCGTGAATGCGTGGGGAGCAGGAAGCTACCACCACCCGGTTCAGTCCCCAGCTCCTGATGTCCCGGATGATCATGTTCTGCCCTGGTTCAGAGCACATGAATTTGTAGTCCTTGGCCACGATCACGTTGTGCAGGTGCTTGGCGAATGCCGCCACTTGGTCGGTCTTCACCTTTGGGTGGATGTTGGTGCCGCAGTGGCAGACATAGACGCCGATTCGATTCGCCATGGCTGCTGCTCCTGTTGAATTGTGAATGTGCGTAGCCCTGGGCTCGGGTATGCCCTTGTCTGCCCTCCTTTGAACAAGAATCGTGCCGAAGACGCCGTGTGTAAAAAGGCTTATTATTGGCGGGTTTTCTCTTTGCACAAGAAAAAAAAACGTGTATGCTGCGGTGAAAGTCTCACGAGAAAGGACAACAACTGTCTTGCGCGGCAAGACAGTCTTGTACCCCGAGACAGCAAGCCCGACATGCAGTCTGATCATTCGTGCCGGCTCTCTCACGCATGCGGGGCTGTTGTGTCCCCCGCTTCCGATGACAGTATCCGGTAGGAAGGCAGACAAGGAAGCAGCCATGGACGCCTTGCACACAGCGCTTCTGGCCGTGACAGCCGAACCTTGCGTGATCCTTGACCCAACCGGTTGTGTGATCCAGGCAAACGAGGCCCTGGCCACCAGGTTGGGGATTCCCACGACCAAACTCACGGGGAGCGACTTCTTCTCCCTCTTTCCGCAGGAAGTATCCGAACGCCGGCGGACCTTCATGCTGCAGGTCTTTCAATCCGGAAAAAGCGTGTGTTGCCAGGACGAGACTTCCAGCGGAGCCACCTTCACGGCCGTAGTGGAACCCGTGCGCGACGATGCAGGGGTTGTACTCTTGGTGGTGGTGGCTGTACGCGATATCTCCCAGCCAAAGCACGCGGAGGAGCAGCGCTTCCGGCTCGCCAACGCCATAGAGCAGGCCTATGAGGCCATCATCCTGCTCGATAACGACTTCAACATCCAATACGTAAACCAGTCCTTCGAGGCCATGACCGGGTACCCGCAACACGAGGTGACTGGAAAAAACATCGAGATGCTCTACAAGGGAGAGGATCAGGCCAAGTTGCTGCGCAGCATCGTGAGTTTCCTGGAGCACTCCGACATCTGGGCCGGCAGGACACGCAACACCCGCAAGGACGGCAGCGTCTTCGAATGCGACAAGACCGTCTCCCGCATCCGCTACAAGCGCAGCAAGGCTCTGGGGTACGTCAGTGTCTGGAGGGACGTCACGGATTTATCCATCCTGGAACGCCAACTCAGGCAGGCCCAGAAAATGGAGGCCATAGCCACCCTGGCCGGTGGTCTGGCCCACGACTTCAACAACATCCTCGGCCCCATCATCCTGCATGCCGAGCTGTGTATGCAAGGATTGGACGTCGCGGACCCCATGCACGCCTCCATGTGCGAGATTCTCGACGCGGCCAACCGGGCCAAGGGCCTGGTGGAGCAAATCCTCGGCCTCGGCAGGGAGCGCGAGCAGGACAAACCCATTCCCTTTTCCCTGGGCAGCATCGTCAAGGAATGTCTCAAACTCCTCAAGCCATCCCTGCCGCCGAACATCACGGTGTTCTATCACAACGAGGCCGAATCAGACATCCTGCTGGCCGATCCCGGCATGGTCCATCAGGTGATCATGAACCTCTTCACCAACGCGGCCCATGCCATGGAGCCCCAGGGCGGGGAGCTGTGCGTCAGGCTGTATGACAAGCACGTTGAACTCCAACTCAATGACTATCAATCAATTAACCCAGGCGATTACATATGCTTGGAGGTGAGCGATACGGGGTGCGGCATTCCTCCCAAGGATCTGAACCGCATCTTCGACCCGTTCTTCACCACCAGGCACGACGGAAAAGGCACCGGCCTGGGCTTGGCCGTGGTGCAGAACATCATCACCTCCCTCCAAGGGGCCATAGATGTGGCCAGTACTCCCGGCAAGGGCAGCTGCTTCACCGTGTTGCTACCCAAAAGCGACGAACTCGAGGACCAGTCGGACGCCGCTGGCATGCTCTCCGGCAACGGACGCGACTCAGGCCTGAGCATCATGCTGGTGGACGACAACGCCCTCACGATCCAGGACGCCCGGGCAACCCTGCTCGAACTTGGGCACAAGGTCACCATCTCCAGCAATGCCTTCGAAGCTCTGGCCCTGTTCCGCCAATACCCGGACAGTTTCGACCTGGTGATCGTCGAGCTGAACCTGGCCGAAATGGGTGGCATGGACCTCACCAGAGAGATCCTGCTCAACCGGCCAGAAATGCCCGTGTTCTTGAGCACCCACTATTCTGAAAACTCCCTGCAGGAGCGAGCCAAGGCCTGCGGCGCAAGAGCAGTGATCTGCAAGCCCTTCCGCATGGACGAACTGCGCCTCCTGCTGGAAACCCTGAACATCGGTGGATGAAGGGAGTCCCACGACCATGTCCAGGTTGTTGATCATCGATGACGACGTGCAGCTCTGCAAGGCGCTGTCCCTCGTGATACAGAGGATGGGCCACGAATGCGATTGCGCCCACACCCTGGCACAGGCCTTTTCGCTGTTGGAGCGCAACGTCTACGAGGTCGCCATCCTGGATATCCGCCTGCCCGACGGCAACGGCCTGGAAGCGCTCCCCCGCATCCGGGAAAGCGAGTGCTACCCGGAGGTGATCATCCTCTCCGGTTCCAGCGATCCGGACGGAGCCGAGCTGGCCATCCGCAGCGGCGCCTGGAACTATATCCCCAAGCCGCCGACCTTGAACAAGATCCAGCTCCCGGTGCAGCGGGCCATAGAGTACTATGAAAAGAAAAAGAACACGCGACACCCAAAGATACTCAAACGCGAAGGGATCGTGGGTGAGAGCAGACGGCTTCTGAACTGCCTGGAACTCATGGCCCAGGCCTCGGGCAGCGACTGCAACGTGCTCATCACCGGGGAGACCGGTACCGGCAAGGAACTCTTCGCCCGAGCCATCCACGCCAACAGCCCCCGCGCGGGCAAACCCTTCATTGTGGTGGACTGCGGCGCACTGCCCGAAAACCTGGTGGAAAGCATCCTTTTCGGACACGAAAAAGGCTCGTTCACCGGCGCGGATCGCTCCACCATGGGGCTCCTGCGCCAGGCCCACGAAGGCACCCTCTTCCTGGACGAGGTAGGCGAACTGCCCATGTCCATCCAAAAATCCTTCCTCAGGGTCCTGCAGAATCGCCGCTTCCGCCCCGTCGGTGGTCTGAACGAAGTGTACAGCAACTTCCGTTTGGTGGCTGCCACCAACCGTGACCTCGAGGCCATGGTCAGCACCTGGAAATTCAGGCAGGATCTGCTCTTCAGGCTGCGCACCATCACCATCAGCGTGCCCCCGCTGCGCGAACGCGTAGGGGATGTCCAGATCCTGGCCCACCACTTCATCCACCAGACCACCCAGAACCGAAGCATTGCCAGAAAAGGCTTCTCATCCGAGTTCTTTGACGTACTCCAGGAATACTCCTGGCCAGGCAACGTACGGGAACTGCTGCACGCCATCGAGCACGCCCTTGCCGCGGCAGGGAGCGACACCATTCTCTACCCCAGGCACCTGCCCGTGGAGATCCGCGCCCAACTGGCCCGCGACTCCCTGGAACGCAAAACGGACGGGCCTGAACTCCGGCATGTCTCAAAACCGCGGCCCACCCCGGCAGGGAGTGGACTTCTTGCCGATGCCACACTGCTCACCCTGCCCACCCTCAAGGATCACCGCAACACCGCCATCGCCCAGGTGGAGCGGGAGTACCTGGAGCTGCTCATGCACGAGACGAAATGGGACATTCCCAAGGCATGTGACATTTCCGGACTCTCCCGCCAGCGGCTCTACGCCCTGCTCAAGCAGTACGCTATCGGCAGGGAGCGGGAAGCGCCCCTCGATGCGGTGCCTCATTCCTGATCCCCGGGGCTTGGTTGCTCCCAGATTGCCCTCGAAAAGCTCAAGGTGGCAATGCCCGATGGGCGGGCGTATCCCCAGGCCGCGACAGTTTGAGGCACTGTCCCCAGTAGACGAGAAGCAGGAATGGAGCGACGGGAGGGAAAGGCTAAAGCAGCTTCAGGGCAGCGACAACGGCCAGCACCACGGCGAGCATGGCACCCATGCGCAGGGTGAGCGTGACTTCCAGGGCCTTGATCCTGGCTTCGATTTCCGCAAATTTGATGTCGAGTTCCGCCATTCGCAGGTCGAGATGGTCTTTGGTCACCAGTTCCTGGACCATGGAGGCCTTGACGCGCTCCTCCACGGTCTCCAGGGCCTGGATCACAGGCCCGGCCTTGTCCGTGCCCAGGGCGTTCTCGATGGCCTTTATCTGATCGAAGGTCAACATTGATACAGTATCCGGCGAAAAGGTCACCACGTCAAGGGGCGGCCAGGCCCGACAAGGACTGTCCTCGGTGTTTCTTGCTGAACAAAGAGGGACGCAGAGGGCTCGCTACAACACCTTCAGGGCAGCGACAACGGCCAGCACCACGGCGAGCATGGCACCCATGCGCAGGGTGAGCGTGACTTCCAGGGCCTTGATCCTGGTTTCGAGTTCCGCCATTCGCAGGTCGAGATGGTCTTTGGTCACCAGTTCCTGGACCATGGAGGCCTTGACGCGCTCCTCCACGGTCTCCAGGGCCTGGATCACAGGCCCGGCCTTGTCCGTGCCCAGGGCGTTCTCGATGGCCTTTATCTGATCGAAGGTCAACATTGATACAGTATCCGACGAAAAGGTCACCACGTCAAGGGGCGGTCAGGCCCGGACCGACTCGATCAGGCATGCTCCCGGTGCAGTTTGCAGATTTCCTGACGCACGGCAGCTTCTTGGAAGCGGCGTTTGTCGGTCTCGTCCTCCAGCAGCAGGGGGGGGACCGGCATGGGTTTGCCCCGGGGATTCAGGGCCACGAAGGTCAGATAGGCCGAGGCCGTGTGCCTGATCTCGCCGGTGAACAGGTTCTCCCCTTCCACGCGCACGCCCACGATCATGGACGAGCGGCCCACCCAGTTCAGGCTGGCCTTGAAATGCACCAACTCACCGACATAGACCGGCTTGAGAAAGTCCAGGCGGTCGATGGATGCGGTCACGGCGTTGCCCCGGGCATGGCGCATGGCCACCATGGCCGCGGCGGTGTCGATGTACTTGAGGATCACGCCGCCGTGGATGTGTCCGGCCGGGTTGGTGTCCTGCGGCAGCATGAGCTGCGCCAGCACCACGCGGGTCTCGCTGGACGGTCGCGGAGGCAGGGGGGTGTTTGTCGCTTCGCTCATTGCACCGTCTTGGTGCCGCACTGCGCCACGCGCTGCATGTCCTTGTCGATGGCCTTTACCCGCTGCCGCACCTGTTCGGAATTCTTCCAGTCGGTGAACAGGTTCTTCCAGGTGCCGAACTCCATGGGCGCCTGCTCCAGCTGTTCCTCATGGACCTGGACCCAAATCTGAAACAACTGCATTTCCTTCTGGAATTCGGGGCTGTCGAAGACACTGCCGACGACACCGCTGGGATACTGTTTGCCCTCCAGGGTGGTGACCACGAACTGGCAGACCGTGCTCAAGGATTTCTCGTAGCTCATGGCTGCATCGTTCATGCCTTCCAGGAGCGGAACCAGATGCGCGTATTGGCTCGTGATCTTCTCCCTGGCCGGTTCAGGAACGCGCAACACCAGGTCGTCGCCCTCGTCTTGGATAAAATAGAAACGCAGCCAGTTCTCGAACTGCATGATCTCGGCCACGTCCCTGAGTGCGTCGTGAAAGGTCTTGGGCATCGATGACTCCTTATGGATTCGGCTTTCAAATGTCACGCAAAAGGAAAAAATGCGTATGGAACAGGCCCACGTCAAGGGGCGGAAAGCGGCGATCACCCCCCGTCCGTGTACAGAAAGCAGGCCGTGGAATGTCCGGGCGCCAGCTCCTTCAAGCGGGGATCCCGCTCCCTGCACACCGACATCACTTCGGGACAGCGGGGAGCAAAGGGGCACATCGCCCCCGCGGCTGCCAAGCTGTCCGGAGCGGGCAGGTCGCCGTGCAGGCGGGCGGCGTTCCGTTTCCGCGCCGCAATGGGATCTGGCACGGGCACGGCCGCCAGGAGCGCCTTGGTGTAAGGGTGCAGCGGCGTTTTGTAAAGTGCGGTGCTGGGGGCGAGTTCCACCACTCGCCCCAGGTACATGACGGCCACGCGGTCGGCCATGTGGCTGACCACCGAAAGGTCGTGGGAGATGAACAGATACGTCAGGCCCAGCCGTTGTTGCAGCGAGACCAGAAGGTTGAGCACCTGGGCCTGGATGGAGACGTCCAGGGCCGAGACAGGCTCGTCGCAGACCAGCAGCTCCGGGTTCAGGGCCAGGGCCCGGGCTATGGCGATGCGCTGGCGTTGCCCCCCGGAGAATTCGTGGGGATAGCGGCCCACATGCTCCATGCTCAGGCCGACGTTCTCCAGGAGATCGAGCACCCGCTCCCTGCGGCCGCGTGCCGTGGGAGGGGTTTTGTGGATGAGCAGCCCCTCCGCGATGGCGTTGCCCACCTTCTGCCTGGGGTTGAGCGAGGAAAAGGGGTCCTGGAAGATCATCTGCACGCGGCGGGGCAGTTCCTTGCCCAGGGCCGGCGACCAGACGTCGCCGCCCTGGAGCAGGATCGCCCCCCCGGTGGGGCGGAGCAGCCGCACCACCATCCTGGCCAGTGTGCTCTTGCCGCAGCCGCTCTCGCCAACCAAGCCCAGGGTCTCACCCTTGTGCAACATCAGGTTGACCCCGTCCACGGCGCGCAGTACACGGGGGGCCTCGGTGTCCAGGGCCCTGCCGCGCACGGCGAAGTGCTTGCTCACGTTGCGGATTTCCAGAAAAGCCTCGATGCCGGTTTCCTCCCGGGTACTGATCTCGGACAACAACTCCCGGCCTTGTAGCCCAGGCTGGGACGGCTGTCGAGCCCGCTCCCCCGCCGCAAACGCATGGATCCGCTTCCGACTCTTGCCGACGCGGCATGAAGAGGATATGAGATGTATACCGCCTCTCCGCTCCAAAACACTTCTAAACCAGGATCTTGCCCGTGAGCGCACGCGCCAGATGGATATCCGCCTGCATCTGTTTCTACCTGCTTGGTGTCGCGGGATTCGCGATCATCAACTATCGCCATGAAACCCAGCAAGCCTTGAGTGTTCTCGATCAACGTCTCACCGCGGCCGCGATGTCCGTGTCCGCGATCACTGGAGAGGCCATGCATTTCGGCGCCCCTCCTGATGAACAAGCCTACAGGGAGCTTGTACTGGACCTCAGCCATGTGGCGGAAAGCTCCGGTGTGGACTACATCTACAGCATGGTCAAACGCGACGATACAATTCATTTCACGAGCTGCAGCGCCACTGCAGAGGAGTTGCGCGACAACTCCTATTCCGCGTTCATGGATCCTTATGACGACGCCAGCGAAGGGTTGCGGGAAGTGTTTCGTACCCTGAAGCCTGGGCATGAGATATATACAGATCAATGGGGAACGTTCAAATCGGTCTTTATTCCCGTAATAACCAAAGACGGTTCCCTGCTTGTTGTGGGCGCGGACATGTCCGTCACCTTTCTCGACGATATCGCGTACAACAGCCTCATCCGCTCACTGCTCACCAGCGCGGTTTTCGTTCTTTTCCTTTGTCCGTTGCTCTTCGCCTTGCGCAGGTTTGCCTTGCAGGACAAGAACAACCTGAAAATGCAAATAGCTGATGCAACTGCTGCGATAACGGAATTGAACCACAGCCTGGAAGAGCGGGTGGTCGACGCCCAGCAGGAGGCCGAGCGGGCCAGAAACGCCACGGAGCAGGCCCGTCTTGCCAAGGAGCAGGCCGAATCCGCCAAACGCGACGGCATGCTCGCCGCGGCCAACAGGCTGGAAAGCTCTGTGACCGTGATCACCCAGAGTTCCACGGAATTGGACAGACAGGTATCCCGATCCGCATCGGGCTCGGATGTCCAGACGCGGCGGATCGGCGAAATCGTGTCCGCGGCCGGACGTGTGAGCGGCAGTGTCGCCGAGGTGGCCCAGAGCGCCGGCCGGGCATCCGATACGACAGAAGCCGCCCGCGGCAAGGCCCTGGAAGGCGCGGGGGTCGTTGCCGAGGTCGTCCGCAGCGTGGAGACGCTCCGCTCGCAGTCGGATACCCTCAAGGCCGAAATGGGGGGGCTCGGCGCCAAGGCCGAGGGCATAAGCAGGGTTCTCGACGTGATCTCCGATATCGCCGACCAGACCAATCTCCTGGCCCTGAACGCCGCCATCGAGGCGGCCAGGGCCGGCGAGGCCGGACGCGGCTTCGCCGTGGTGGCCGACGAGGTCCGCAAACTCGCGGAAAAGACCATGCTGGCCACACGGGAAGTAAGCGAGGCCATCAAGGGCATTCAGGAAGGTGTCCGCCTGAACGTACGCAATGTTGAGCACTCCGTCGCGACCATCCAGGACATCACGACCCTGGCCGGTAAGTCCGGTGCCTCCTTGGACGAGATCGTCTCCCTTGTTGACAGCGCTTCGGAACAGGTGCGGGCCATCGTGACCACATCACGGGAACAGGCCACGGCCAGCGAGCAGATTCGCCGCTCCATCGAGGAAGTGGACGCCGTCTCCCAGGACACGGCCGAGGCCATGGCCCAGGCCGCCCTGGCGGTATCCGATCTCGCGTCCCTGGCCCAGGCCCTGGCGCGGCTGGTCAAGGATTTGCAATCGGAATAATGAACACCTCCTTCGGCCACGGCATCCGTCAGGCAGGGATCAACCGTTTCACGGCTACGTAAGCCCTTGACTTTGCCTGCTATCGATCCAATACTCTCACAATGAGACGACGATACCATTCACGGACTCATGCCGAAGCGTTTCCGTCAGGCGGAACAGCGCGCTTGATGCTGCCCGTGCGCCATGCTATGTGTGATCCTGAACTCGGCAGCCTCTCGATCCTCCGACAGGCGGCAACGGCAGCAGACCACGGCATCTTCGGCGGCCCATGGACATGACCTTCCACGTCAGCGTCTTCGGCTGCCAGATGAACGTGAACGAGGCCGAGTGGCTGGAGCGAGCGCTCCTGGCCCTTGGCCTGGAAAAGGCGCCCGAGGAGCGGGCCCAGGTGCTCATTGTCATGACGTGCAGCGTGCGGGACAAGCCGGAACAGAAGGTCTACAGCCTCCTGGGCCGCTGGCAGCGGCACATGCGCCGCAACCCCCACGCCTTCGCGGCCGTGGGCGGATGCGTGGCCCAGCAGATCGGGCTGGGGTTCTTCCAACGCTTTCCCTTCGTGCGCATGATCTTCGGCACCGACGGCCTACCCATGGCGCCCCAGGCCGTGCGGCGGCTGCTCCAGGAGCCCGGACTCAGGCTGAGCCTGCTGGACTTCAGCCAGGAGCCCGTGGAGCGCCCCCTGCACGTGGAGCACGGCCCCGAGCGCCAGAGCCGCGCCTTTGTCAGCATCATGCAGGGCTGTGACAACTTCTGCGCTTACTGCATCGTGCCCCACGTGCGGGGGCGGCAGAAGTCCAGAACCCCTGGCGCCGTGCTTGAGGAATGCCGGGAACTGGTCCGGCGTGGGGTGCGCGAGATCACCCTGTTGGGGCAGAACGTCAACAGCTACGGCCTGGACAAGGACGCCCACGGAAACAACCGGGCCCAGGGCACGAATTTCGCCGCGCTGCTCAGGCAGGTGGCCGCGATCCCCGGGGTGGACAGGCTCCGCTTCACCACGTCCCACCCCAAGGACATCGCCCGGGAGGTGGTCCTGGCTTTCGGCGAGCTGAGAAACCTCTGCCCGCACCTGCACCTGCCCTTGCAGTCCGGCTCGGACAGGATGCTACGCGCCATGGGGCGCAAGTACGGCGTCGAGCGCTATTTGGGCATCGTGCGCAACCTCCGCGCCGCGCGTCCGGACATCGCCCTGACCACGGACCTCATCGTGGGGTTCCCCGGAGAAACCGAGGAGGACTTCCAGGCCACCCTGGACATCATGCGCGAGGTAGGGTTCGCCTCCAGCTTCTGCTTCATCTACTCGGACCGGCCGGGTGTGCGCAGCGTGGACATGCAGCCCAAGGTCGAGCCCGAGGTCAAGACGCACCGGCTGGAGCGCATGCTCCAGGTGCAGGAGGAACTGACAAGGCGGGACCTGAAAGCCGCGGTGGGCACTCGCCAGACAGTGCTCCTGGAAGGGGCGAGCAGGAACCAGACCCCTGACGGCCGCGAAAGCTGGAGAGGACACGACGCCTACGGCCGCACGGTGAACTTGGTCACTCCCCTGGGGCTTGAGCCCCCTGCGGACGGCCTGGAGGGTGCAATGATCACGGCCTCCATCCTGGAAGCCAAGAAACACTCCCTTTTCGGAGAAGCGATAGGTGAGCCATGGTAGAAATGATCGTATACGGCGTGGCCCTGGACGAGGAATCGCAAGTTCCGGTGCTGGTGCTCAAGGACAAGGACGAGAAATCCGTGCTGCCCATCTGGATCGGCGCCATGGAGGCCATGGCCATCTCCCTGGCGCTCAACGGCGTCAAGCTGCCGCGGCCCATGACCCACGACCTGCTGCTCTCCACCATCAATGCCCTGGACGCCAAGGTCCTCTCGGTCAACGTGGTCTCCATCAAGGACGGCACCTACTACGCCGAGGTGGAAGTTGACCAGAAAGGGGAGCGCAAGCGCATCGACTGCCGCCCCTCCGATGGGATCGCCCTGGCCCTGCGGGCCGAGGCGCCCATCACGGTGGACGAGTCCGTGCTGGCCTCGGCCGAGGCCGAGCGCAAGCCGGAGCACAAGGCGGTGCTCCAGACCGACGACGCCAAGCAGTGGAACGAGCTGCTGGAAAAGCTCAACGTGGACGTGAAATACAAGATGTAGCGCCGGCGCCCGGCTTTTAAACATCCCAGGCGCCCCTTCGCGCATCCCACCCAGAAAGCGCCCACCCCTGGCGGTGTTGCGCCGGAGAGCCATGATCGACCTGCACACCCACACCACCTTCAGCGACGGAGTCCTGATCCCGGCGGAGACGGCCCGCCGGGCGCGCGTGGCCGGCTACAAGGCCATCTGCTTCACCGACCACGCCGACCATAGCAACCTCGACTTCATCCTCGAGAACGTGGGCCGCATGGTGCGCGAATGCGCCCCTTACGTGGGAATGGAGATCTTCTGCGGCGTGGAGATCACCCACGTGCCCCCGCCGTTGATCCCGGACCTCATCGCCCGCGCCAGGGAGAGGGGCGCGCAACTGGTGGTGGTGCACGGCGAGACCCTGGTGGAGCCGGTGGAACCGGGCACGAACCTGGCCGCCATCACTGGGGGCGCGGACATCCTGGCCCACCCCGGCCTGCTGCGCGACGAGGACGCGGCCCTGGCGGCGGAGCGCGGCGTGCATATCGAGATCACCACCCGCAAGGGGCACAGCCTGAGCAACGGGCACGTGGCGATGCTGGCGCGCAGGCACGGGGCGAGGCTGGTCATCGACAACGACGCCCACGAACCCGGCGACTTCGTGGGCCGGGAACTGCGGCGCAACGTGGCCCTGGGCGCCGGTCTCAGCGAGGAGGAGTACCAGAAGGCCGAATGGAACTCGCAGCAACTGGTGCAGAAGATGCTGGCGCGCCTTGGGGGGAGGTGAGACCTCTTCTCGGACCGATGGGCCGGGCTTTAATCATCGCAGTTCCTCCCGGGCGACGCCCCATGAATAATCACGCCACATGACGCCGCACAATCCCAGGCTTGTTGGGCAGCCCTTCCCACTAGAAGTAAGAATGGGCGGGCACGAATGCTGAGCCTAGCTGTTCTTGTATATTATACACACAAGCAATAAAATGTTACATTTGAACTTTAAAGGTCCTCTTTATGAACAGAAAAATAAATTGGAAGTGATTGTGGACAAGTCAATTGAGCTTACTCTTAGAACGCTTGAACATAAGATGAAGCTGAAAAATAATGTGTTGGTGTCGTTGTATAATGATGATGATTGGTCATTTGTCATAAAAATTAATGCGTTGATAGAGACATTCATTCGTTACCTCATTGAGCACTATGGCGATAATACTGCTATGTGTGAAGTTGCGAAAAAGGAAAATAAAGACCAATTTGTACCACTGAATGGCCTTGTCAAAATTGTCAAAATGTATAAATACATTGACAAAAATCTTTTAGATTTTTTTATTGTATTCGGTAAGTTGCGTAACAGGTTGACCCACAACATAAAGTATTTAGGGTTTTGCTTTGATAATGATTTGCCAAAATCGTTGGAAAAAGACATAGATGAAGCATTCAAGAAAATCGGTTCCAAAATCTTTGATAATGTGCCAGAGCTAAAAGAGCTTTATGCGTTCGCGGCCAGGAGTAGTCCTGATGCCGAAAGACATCCTATGTATTATCAGGTTTTTGCGGCAGTAACTGCAATGATTTATACAATCCACAAAGCAGTATACATTAAGGGGGGGGTAACCGAGCTGAATGGAAGCTGCACAATGGGCACAGCAAAATAGAGGTTCATTCGGGACTGACAACCGAACAATGACAATTCCCCTCATTCAGCCCTGAAAGGGCGGGGGCTGAATAGAGCATGGGGCAACGCCCCATGATGCTCACGCCCCATGAATGTGACGCCCCGTGTCCACAGCACCTTCCCCCCGGCCCGGTGGGCCTGGCTCTAATCGGGGACGCCCCTCCGGAGCTTTGGATGTGTTGACGGACGCTTCCCGTACACCAGCCCTGAAAGGGCGGGGGCTGAATAAGCATGGGGCGACGCCCCATGAATATAGCGCCCCATGATGATCAAACCTCATGGGGCGGGAATGTGAAGATTGTCTACCCCCGCGCCAGGCGGTGCAGGGTCACGGCCAGCCAGTCCAAGGCCAGGGGGGGCGAGACGTTGCTGTCCAGGGCCGAAATCGTCTCGAACAGCGCCTCGTCCAGCTGCCTGCGGCGCTCCGGGTTCAGGATGTCGCGGAGCAGCGCGCCAAGGGCTGATTCCGCGCGCCCCAGCAGCGCCCGCAGCAGCTCACGCTGGCAGCCCAGGCAGACACGTAGCGCCAGGTTGCGGTCCAGCGCGCCCTTGGACGATGTGCGCGACATCCAGCCCCGGCCGTCACGCGCCATGCCGGCCAGGGCGTCCAGCCACTCCCGTACCGCCTCGTCCTCGTCGTGTTGCAACGGATCGCCCCAGGACAGCGTCAGCACCCAGCCCCGCGAGACCAGCGTGGGCAGCAGCCGCTCCCGCTGGGGCGCGCAGAGCACGAACTTCGTATAGGGGCGCGGTTCCTCCAGGGACTTGAGCAGGGCGTTGGCCGCCTCGATGCCCAGGGCCTGCGCCTCGTGCAGGATCACCACCCTGACCCGCGCCTCCCTGGGGGGCTCGCCCAGAATCCGCCGCAATTCCCGGACCTCGTCGATCTTGATGCTCTCTTCCGCGCCATCGAGCAGGAACAGGTCCCGGTGCGCCTGGCTGAAGATCTGTCGGCAGGGGCGGCATTCGCCGCAGGCGTCCCGCGACGCCGACGTGCAGTTGAGCACCGCGGCCCAGTAGCGCGCCGTCTCCAGCCGGGACGCCGCGCTCCCACCCTCGAAGAGCAGCACCTGGGGCGGTTCGTGCTCCTGATTGTGGGCCAGGCGTTGCAGGATGGCGCGTACGCGCGTGTCGCCGTGGTCGAGGGCGGCTGCCCCGTCAGGCGCTTGGCTGGCAGACATGGTGGTGCTCACGCACTACTCCCTGATGCAGTTCTGCTCCCTGTCGGGTCCCACGGAGATGATCCCCACGGGCACGCCGGTGAGCAGTTCGATGCGCTCCACGTAGCGTCGAGCGGCCTCGGGCAGGTCGTCCCACTCCCTGGCCTGGGAGATGTCCTCCTGCCAGCCGGGCACGGACTCGTACACGGGCGTGACCTGGGCCAGGGAATTTTCCTCCTGGGGCGGGTAGTCCACGTGCTCGCCGTGGTAATCGTAGCCCACGCAAATCTTGATGGTGTCCAGCCCGCTGAGCACGTCCAGCTTGGTCAGGGCTATCTCCGTGGGAGTGTTCAGGCGCACGGCCTCGCGCAGGAGCACGACGTCGAGCCAGCCGCAGCGGCGCTTTCGGCCGGTGGTGGCGCCGAATTCCGCCCCCGTGGCCTGCATGTGGCAGCCCACGGCGTCGTCCAGCTCCGTGGGAAAGGGGCCGCTGCCCACGCGTGTGGTGTAGGCCTTGACCACTGCCACGATGCGGTCGAGTTTTTTCGCGCCGCAGCCCGAGCCCGCGGCCGCATTGCCGGAGACCGTGTTGGAGGAGGTCACGAAGGGGTATGTGCCGTGGTCAATGTCCAGCAGGGTGCCCTGGGCGCCCTCGAAGAGCACGATCTTGCCCTGCTCCCAGGCGTCCTGCAGGGCCTGGGACACATCCCCCAGGTAGGGCAGCAGGCGAGGTGTCAGGGCCCGCACGCTCTCGAAGACCTCGCCGGCATCCAAGGGGGGGCGGTTGTACAGCCCCTGCAACAGGGCGTTCTTCTCCAGCAGGGCGTGTTCGATCTTCTCGCGCAGCAGGCCTGGGTTGGCAAGGTCGCCGGCGCGCACGCCCACGCGAACGACCTTGTCCTCGTAGCAGGGGCCGATGCCCCGGCCCGTGGTGCCGATCTTCTTGTCCTTGCACATGAAGGCCTCGCGCGCCGCGTCCAGCTCCTTGTGGTAGGGCATGATCAGATGGGTCTTCTTGCTGATCATGAGCCGCCCCGGCCCGGCGTTCACGCCGCGGGAGGCGAGGCCGTCGATCTCCCGGCAGAAGACGAAGGGGTCCAGGACCACGCCGTTGCCGATGAGATTGAGCTTGTCCTTGTGCAGGATGCCCGAGGGGATGAGGTGGAGGATGCACTTCTCGCCCCCGACAACCAGGGTGTGGCCGGCGTTGTTGCCGCCCTGGAACCTTACAACCACGTCGGCCGTGGCCGTGAGCAGGTCCACGATCTTGCCCTTTCCCTCGTCGCCCCACTGCGCGCCCATGACAACAATGTTTGACATCGTGCTCTCCTTCTGCGAAGGTTATCTTCGTCTTGTTGCCCGCCGCGCTGTTCCTGCTCGGCAAAAGGCAGTGTGTCGTAAGATACGGACACGCATCAAGTCAACCATTCTGAACGTCACTTATAACCGCCGCACGTATTGCCGGCCTCCAGGGCGCCCATGCGCGCCTCCTCCGGAACAGGTGCCCCCCCACGGGGCGCCGGAACTGAAGGAATGAACGGATGTCATTTTATCGCGATCCACGAGGAATCATCCTCGTTCTTTTACTGCTCGGCGTTTTCGTCGGCGGCGAGCACCTGCTGCGCCAGCACAGGGCGCTCCAGGCCCTGGACACCACGCCGACCCAGGAAACCGACCGCGTGGTACGGGTCCTGGCGCCGGGGTTCGACGCCGTGCAGAGCAGCCTTTCGCCCTACGGTCCGGGCCTGGAGCAGGAACTGCTGGAGACCTTTGCCAAGGGCGCTGGGTATCGGTTGCAGTGGCTCGCCCCCAGTGACTTGGCAGCGGCCTGGCAATCTCTGGAGCGCGGGGAGGCGGACCTGCTCATCGGCCAGGGCTGTTTCGACGAGCCCCACGGCGTGATCAAGGCCGGTCCGGCCTATGCCCATTACCGCCCCGTTCTGGTGCAGGCGCCGTCGGGGAACGGCAGGGGCGCCGGGACCGGGCACGTGCTGCTGCCCCGGAATCCCGTGCTGGAGCGGCACCTGCCCAGCCTGCTGCCCGACATCCAGCCCGCGTCCCTGACCAGGGTCTCGCCGCACTTCGGCGTCTCGGCGATGCTCAACAGCCTGGACGCCAACACCGCGCCCCTCGCGCTGCTGCCGGACAGCCGCTTCCGGCTCTTCAACCCCTTCCACCTCGACCTCACCCCGGCGCGTACCCTGCCCGAGGAGATCCCCTACCGCTGGTTCTGGCGCACTGACAGGGAGCATTTCGCCGAGGCCATGCAGACCTTCTGGAACTACCACTCCACGGAGACGCGATTGGCCGAACTCACGGAACGCTACTACGGCTTCCTGCCGGCCGAGACCCCCTATTCCGAGCTGCGCGCCTTGTACCAGATCATCACCGACGAGCTGCCCAAATTCAGCCATCTCATAGCGGAGCACACCTCGAAAAAGGGAATCGACCCCCTGTTCCTCAGCGCCCTGATCTATCAGGAGTCGCGCTTCGACCCCGACGCCAGGAGCCGCACCGGCGCCAAGGGGCTGATGCAGTTCACCTCGGCGGCGGCCAAGTATTTCAATCTCAACGACCCGTTCGATCCCGACGACAGCATCCGCGCCGCGTGCGACTACCTGGGCATGGTCCACAAGCGTCTCGAGCCACTGGACATGACGCCCTGGGACAGACTCTTCCTCACCTTGGCGGCCTACAACCAGGGGCCGGGGCACCTGAGCGACGCCATCGCCCTGGCCAATCGTCTGGGCCTGGAAGGCAAGACATGGCGGGAACTGAAGCAGGTCTTTCCGCTGCTGGAACAGAAACGCAACGGCAAGCTGGCCGTGCACGGCACCTGCCGGGGGAGCGAGGCGGTGCAGTTCGTGGACCGGGTACGCTATTACTATTACATCCTATATGGAATCGTCCGGCTCGCGCGGCCGGAAGCGGAGCACCTTGGCCCGCTGTTTGACTCCCTCAGCGGCAACTCCTTCGCCGGCGGGGCCATTGTCCCCGCTCCCAGACCGATTTCCTGAGAGTTGCAGGAGGTCGTCTTCGAACATGCTTTCCGGAATGCCCAGACGGGGGCGATTCCCCTGCGGCCGGGCCGTCTGTGCCCAGTTGTAGTTGAACAGCTGATTCTTCAGGTGAAGCGACTGAATGAGCCCGAAGATGAGCACGGACTCCTCCCAGCGCTTGGTGGGTTCGAACTGCTGCACCTGCTGGGCGTACTTCTCCCACAGAGACATAAGGGACGCCTCGTCAAAGGCGTTGAGCTGGCGCGCCAGCTTGTGCAAGACTTTTTCCATAGCGGTGCGCCTCCTGAGGGTCGGCCTTTTCGCTGCGGCCGTCTTTGGCATGGCCCGGACCAGCCCTTGAAAAAAGGGCGAAACGGGCCTACTCTTATCGTTTGCGGTGGCACGCCCCGACACGCCCAGACACGCCTGGGCACGGGCTGTTGCCGTGCGGCCCGCGCTTACCTGAAGGGTGCGGACAATTTGTTCTTCCGGAGACGAACATGAGCGATTTGAAGAAAATTTACAAGACCCTGCAAAAGGACCCCTTTCCCGAAGACATGCGCATCATCCTGGGCGACCAGGAACTGCGCTTCGAAAAGCGTACCTGGACCATCGACGGAGAACGTCGTGGCCTGCGCTACGGCGAGAACCCGGACCAACCCGCCGCGCTCTACACCCTGGTGCGGGGAGACCTGGAGATCGACGGCGTGCGACTGCGCCCCCCCACCTCGGGGCTCACCGCGGCCATGACCGAGGCGCAGATGCTCCAGGCCGGCAAACATCCGGGCAAGATCAACCTCACCGACGTGGACAACGGCGCCAACATCCTGCAGTACCTCGCGGTAAAACCCGCCTGCGTGATTCTCAAGCACAACAATCCCTGCGGCGCGGCCTGGGGCGATTCCCCGGCCCAAGCCATAGACAAGGCCTTTTGGGGGGACCGCATCGCCGCGTTCGGCGGCACCGTGGTGCTCAACCGCACACTTAACGCAGAAGCGGCTAGGCTCCTGACCCAGGCCTATTTCGAGGTGGTGGCGGCGCCCGACTACGAGGCCGGCGCCCTGGACCTGCTACGCCAGAAGAGCAGGAACCTGCGCATCCTCCAGCTGCCGGGCCTGGCCGACCTGTCCTCCCTGGTGGGCGAGCCCTTCCTGGAACTCAAATCCCTGCTGGACGGCGGCATCATCGCCCAGTTCTCCTTCCGTAACCTCATCCTCTCCAGCGAGGACTTCCTGCCCGCCTGCGCGGAAAAGGACGGCGTCACGGTCTGCGCGCGCACTCCCACGCCCAGGGAGGCCGAGGACCTGCTCTTTGCCTGGGCCGTGGAGGCCGGCGTGACCTCCAACTCGGTGATCTTCGCCAGGGACGGCGCCACCGTGAGCATCGGCACCGGCGAGCAGGACCGCGTGGGCTGCGTGGAGATCGCCGTGCACAAGGCCTACACCAAGTATGCCGACAGACTGGCCTTCACCGAGCACAAGCTCTCCCTGTACGAACTCAAGGCCAAGGCCGGCAGCGACCCGAACTATCGCGACATCCTCCAGGACATCGAGGCACGCACCGCCCAGGCCAAGGGCGGACTAAGCGGCACCGTGCTCGTGTCCGACGGCTTCTTCCCCTTCCGCGACGGCGTGGACGCCGCTATTGCCCAGGGCGTTACGGCCATTGCCCAGCCCGGAGGCTCCATCCGCGACCTCGAGGTCATCCAGGCCGTGAACCAGACCGTGCCGCAGGTGGCCATGGTCTTCACCGGTCAACGCTCCTTCAGACACTGAGCCCCGCATGCCCCTGAAATCAGACAATCAGAATATGGCGCCGGCCTTGCCCGGCTGCGTGGTGGAGTTTATGCAGGGCGACAGGCCGCAACTGGCCTGGGTCCTGGAGGAGCAGAACAGTCGACTCAGGCTGCTGACCATCAACCGCCGCGAGATCAAGCTGCCCGCCGCGCGCATTCTCGCCTGGACCGGCCCTCTCTACCGTGGGGAGCACAGCAGGGAGCGGATCATCGAGACCCTCCACGCCCATCAGGAGCGCCGACAAGCCCTGGAGCGGATGATCGATCCCATGGAAATCTGGGAACTGGCCCAGGGCGAGGTGGAAAAGGCCAGCCTGCGCTGGTTCGCCGAACTCATCTGGGACAGGGAGCAGGCCCGGGACATCGAGGCCCTCGCGGCCATGGGCAGGGTCATGCTCGAATGCAAGACCCACTTCAAGTTCCAGCCCCCGGACTTCATCATCCACCCCAGGGAAAAGGTCGAAATCCGCCTCAGAGAGCGCGAGGCACTGCTCGAACGCGAGCGCCTCAGCGGCATGGGCCGCGACTTCTTCGACACACTCTGGCAAACCAGAAACTCCGGCGCACCACCGCCCGCTCTGGGCGACCCCCTCTTGGCGGAAAAGCTCAAGCAACTGCTGCTCTCCCGCATCGCCAACCCCGAGGATCAGGACAGCGAACAAGTCTGGAAACTGGTGCGCAAGGGGCTGCCCGAAGTCCCCAACCTCGAGCTGCAACTTGCCCAGCTCTGGGGTATTCTCCCCCCCCACCACAACTACCTCTACGATCAGGCCGACTATGCCCCCGGCGACACCTGGAGCGTCGCGCACCAGGCCGAGATCCAGGCCCTGGAGCAACGCGTCCAGGAGGCGCGGCAGGAACCGGAGCCCGTGCCCTTCATCTCGGTGGACTCCGAGACCACCCGCGACGTGGACGACGCCTTCCATCTGGAGCTTCTGCCCCAGGGCGGCTGGCTCCTGCGTCTTGCCCTGGCGCGCCCCACTCTGGGCTGGGACCTGGACAGCCCCTTGGGCAAGGCCGTGGCCCAGCGCGCTTCCAGCGTCTACCTTCCCGAAGGCGACAGTCACATGCTGCCCGAGGCGTTGGGGCTGGAGTTGTTCAGTCTTCTACAGGGGCGCGACCGCCCCGCCCTGGTGCTCGAAATGACCCTGGCCGAGGACGAGTCCGCGCATGTGGCCCTGCGCCATCGCACCCCGAAGTCGGCCTGGGTCCGGGTGCGGGAGAACGTGAGCTACAACGCGGCCGAGGCAGCCATCCAGGCGTTCCTTGACGGCGGGGAGGCAGAACACGGCGCCATGCTCGCCCAGGCTTGGCAACTGGCCGAGAGACTCAGACAGACCCGTCTGGATCGAGGCGCGGTGATCATCGAGCGCCAGGAACCCGAGATCGTGCTCACGGGGCAGGGCGAAGAGACCCGAGTGGACTTCGACCTCAAACCCGAGACGCCCCGCTCGCAGTTACTGGTCAGCGAATTCATGATCCTGGCCAACAACGCCGTGGCCCTCTGGGCCAAGGAGCAGGGCCTGCCCCTGCTGCACCGCACCCAGGACATCGCCCTGCCCAAGAGCGCCTCGGGAGTCTGGAGCGCGCCCCACGAGGTGCATCAGGTGGTCAAGAACCTCAGCAGCGCCGTGCTCGAACCCTCGCCGCGCCCCCACGCCAGTCTCGGAGTGCCGGCCTACAGCCCTATCTCTTCCCCGCTCCGACGCTACCCCGACTTCCTGAACATACTCCAGGTGCAGCATCTACTCGAGGGGCGGGAGCCGCGGTTCGACCAATCGACTCTGGAATCACTGCTGCCCTTCCTCTCCGCACGGCTGGAACTGGTGGGCAGGATCCAACGCTTCCGCCCCAGGTACTGGAAGCTGCTGTATTTCAAGCACCTGGGCAAGGAAGCGCGCCACCAAGCCATAGTGGTGGACGAAGGCCCCCAGTATGTGTTTCTCTCATTGCCGCGCGAGCAACTCTTTGTCCGCGGCCCCAGGGGGCTGTTCAGCGAAAAGCTCATACCGGGGCAGCGGCTATGCGTTCGTTTGGGCAAGATCGACCCCCTGAACAACGACGTGCATGTGCTCGAGGCCCTGGAAGAAGAGAGTTGCCCGCCCCCTGACAGCGGTGCGGCCGCATCGAGCTGATAACACCTAGGGTGAAGGAGGTTCCTGGATGACCGTGCTAATGATCGCCTTCGGCTACTTGCTGGGGGCCGTGCCCTTCGGCCTGATCGTGGGCAGGACCCTGGCTGGCAAGGACCCCCGGACATGCGGCAGCGGTAACCTGGGCGCTACCAACGTGGGGCGCGAATGCGGCATGTCCCTGGGCATTCTGACCCTTGTCCTGGACGTACTCAAGGGCGTCGTGCCCGTGAGCATCGCCCTGCAGTACGGCGGCTCTCCGCTGCAGGTCAGCCTGGTGGCCTTTGCCGTGCTCCTGGGGCACTGCTACCCCGTGTACCTGAAATTCAAGGGTGGCAAGGGCGTGGCCACGACCATCGGCGTATACCTGCCCATCGCCTGGGGCATGGTGATACTGGCCCTGCTGGTGCATCTGGGCTTGATGCTGGGCACGGGATTCATGTCCGTGGCCTCCATGGGCCTGGTCACGGCCATGTTCCTGCTGCTGCTCGTCGGGGGGCAGGCCGCCTACGCACCCCTTGGCCTGGCGGTCATGCTCCTGATCTTCTGGCGGCATCGGGAGAACATCCAGCGCCTGGCCCGTGGCGAGGAAAACCCCTGGCGCCGGAAAAAGGACCAGTCCTGAGCCATGCTCGCCTATCCGAACATCGACCCCGTGCTCCTGGACCTGGGCGTGGTCAAGGTCCGCTGGTATGGCATGATGTACCTGCTGGGCTTCCTGGCCGGCTGGCTGCTGGCGCGCCGGCGCGCCGCACGCTCGCACCTCCCTGGAGCCCCCTATCCGAACTGGTCCAGCACCCAGGTGGACGACCTGATCACTTACTGCGTGGTGGGGTTGATCCTCGGGGCGCGCATCGGCTACGTCCTGTTCTACAACCTCGACTACTTCCTCTCCCACCCCTTGTCGATCTTCATGATCAACGAAGGAGGCATGTCCTTCCACGGCGGGCTGCTGGGATTGCTGGCCGCTGCCTGGTGGTTCATGCGCCGGCACGGCAAGAGCGTGGGAGAGGTGGCGGACTTCGTTGCGCCCCTGGCGCCGCCGGGCCTGTTCTTCGGCCGCCTCGGCAACTTCACCAACGCCGAACTCTGGGGCAAGGTCACGGACTCGCCCCTGGGCATGGTCTTTCCCGCGCCGGATGCCGGCCTGTTGCCGCGCCACCCGTCGCAGCTGTACGAGGCCGCACTCGAAGGCCTGGTGCTCTTCGCGGTACTTTGGATATACTCCTCCAAACCCCGGCCCAAGCTGGCGGTCATCGGCCTGTTCCTGCTACTCTACGGTGCGTTCCGCTTCACCGTGGAATTCGTTCGGGAACCCGACGCCCAGCTCGGCTACTTGGCATTCGACTGGCTGACCATGGGGCAGGTGCTCTGCCTGCCCATGATCCTGCTGGGAGCGGGTTTCCTGATCCGAGCCTACAGGAGAAAACCGCCGCCGGCATGAACCTGTTGTCCAGGAGTCATTCCCCATGCGACGTTTCACGCTGTTGCTCCTCGCCCTTGGCCTCCTCTGTTCGGCGGTCCTCGCCCTGCACGCGCCCACGGTGGCCAAGGTACACAGCTGGAAGGACGACAAGGGCGTACTGCACTTTTCCAGCAAACCGCCACCAGGCGCAACGGAAGAGCCCGACGCGCCCCGCAAGAAACGCGCACCCGCGGAGATAAAGTCTGACTCCGGCCCATCGGGCAAGGGACCAATATTCATGTGGAAAGCTTCTTCCTCAAGCTCCGAGGTACACATCCTGGGCTCGTTGCACTACGCCAGGGAGGGCCTCTACCCTCTAGACCAACGCTTTCAGGACGCCTTTGCCCGGAGCAAGGCCCTGGCCGTGGAATCTGACGTGGACGGCAAGGAGGCGCAGTTGCAGGCCTTGGTCACGCGGTTGGGCATGTATCCCGAGAACGACTCCCTGGAAAACCACATCTCCCCACGCACCATGGACCTCCTGCGCAAGCTCGGGGGTGCCAATCCCCTGTTCATGCGCATGCAACCCTGGCTCGTGGCCATGCAGTTGCAGAGCTTGCAGTTCCAAAAGCTGGGTTACAACCAGAACCAGGGCATCGACCGCCATTTCCTGCTCAAGGCTCGGAGCGCTGGTCTTGAGGTCCTGGAACTGGAGCGCATGGAGGACACCCTGCAGATCCTGGCCGACGCCTCGGCCAAGGACCCGGACCTGTTCCTCTACTACTCCCTGCTGGAGCTGGAGCGCCAGGACGACCTGCTGGGACAGATCAGCGCCATCTGGCAGCGCGGGGACGCCAAGGCCATGCACGAGCTGATCTTCGAGGAAATCAACCGCCGCCCCGAGTTCAAGGAGTTCGGCGTCAAGCTTTTCGACGAGCGCAACGCCAATATGGCGGAGGTGATCGCGGGCTATCTGCGTGGGAGCAGGCCGGTGTTCGTGGTGGTGGGCGCCGGCCACCTGGTGGGGCCAACGGGCATCCCGACTCTGCTGCGGCAAAAGGGATTCGAGGTGGGGCAGGTGGGGAAGTGAGGAAACCTTACAACTGGCATGTTCTTATCAAAGCAGGTTGCTCGATCTCCACCTCACTCCATCTTCCCCTCCCGCCAGACCGATACGGCCTTTGACGTAGATCTCAATACGCCAGCCGCCCCAGGGATTTCATGATCAGGGTGCAGCCCATGGCGAACATACCGGCCAGGCCCATGCCGCAGGAAAAGCCCGCCAGCAGCACCGGCGCGTATTGCCGCCACATGGCGCCGTACTTCTTGTGGAAGTAGAACCGCCCCAGCAGGGCACCGAAGACCTCCAGGATCATGCCGTGGGGCGTGCTCTGCCCCAGGCCGCGCACCACACCGTAGATCAACAGCACCGGCAGGCCGAACATGGCCAGGACGGCGTAGGCGCCCAGGCCAAAGAACATGCCCGCGCCGACGTAGATGCCGTTGAGCGCCTGGTAGAACAGCGAGTTGCCCTCCAGGGTGGAGGTCTGCATCAGCAGTGTGTTCAGCGCCTGGAGATGCCAGAGCTTCTGCGCATAGGGGTAGGCCGACGAGGGTATGGGGGCGAGTCGCCAGAGGAACTGTGAGAAGAGCAGCGAGGCGATGACCACCACGGGAAAGACCACGATCTCTGCCTTGATGATCCCGCGCAGGCTCGTGCCCGTGAGTTCGATCTGCCGGAACTGCACAGTGGCCTCGCCGTAGTTGTGTATCGGGATGGGTGCGTACCAGATCTCGATGCCGTTGTAGCCGAAGTACTTGGCCCCGGCGATAAAGCTGGCCTCGCGCACCAGCGGCAGGCTCACGAACTGGCCGGCCACGCCCTCCATGCGTGCCGAGACGTAGGAGATCAGCGGGGTGTAGAGGAAGCCGTAGGCCGCGAAGAACAGCCAGGGGAAGTTCGGCACCAGCCACACGCAAAAAAGGATGTAGGCGATGGTGGAGAAGAAATATATGGAGATGGATATCCAAAGATTGATGTCGCCGCGCCCCTTGGGTGGGTTGAACAGCAGGCTGAAATCGAGCTTGTGCCCGCCGCCGGCCCTGCGGAAGGAACGCACCACCTGCCAGATGCCGATGACCGCGATGGACAGGCCCAGGCCGATGCCGAAGCTCATGTAGAAGTCGAAGTTGTTGGCGAAGACCGTTTCCACGGTCTCCATGCCCCTGTGCCAGCGGTGCAGGATGCCGTACTCGTAGAGCACGGGGTTGGCGGCAAAGGTGATGATCAGGCCCACGAGACCGCCGATGACGGCCCAGAACGGCAGGACCATGCCGATGAAGATCAGGCCCAGGTCCAGTTGGAGGCCGGTGGCCACGGCCGGCAGGAGGTCCTCGGTGTGCCGGGTCAGTTCGATCCAGGGGATGGGGATCAGCCGGATGGGCTCGGTGAGCAATAGCCCGGACAAGGCCGGGAGCACCACGTAGATGCCGCCGAAGACGATGCCGATGACCCCGCCGATGGAAAACACCCGCCATTTCCAGCCGGTCTTCTTGTCCTCGGTGCTCTCGGCCAGGGCCATGGTGCCCAGGGCGCCCACGGGTGCCATGGGAAAGGGCAGTTTTTCCACGTCCGAGGTCAGCCTGTAGAGCGTGTAGCCCAGGCCGAAGTGGTCCACCCGTTGGATGAGCTGGGCGCCGAAGATCAGCAGGATGGGGATCAGCCAGTCGCGGTGCAGGAAAGTGCGTTCGAGCATGGATTCCGTGCCCGCGGCCGGAGCCACCCAGTAGGGGATGTACTCGGCCAGCCCCAGCATCCTGGCCGCATCGGACTGCACCAGGTATTGATTCCAGAGCAGCCCCTGGAACGGCGAGGCCAGGGCCGCGCCCGCCATGTAATACAGCAGGAAGATCTCCTGCTGCTTCAGTTCCGTATAGGAGCGCTTGGCGATCTCGGCGAAGAGGATGATGGTGACCCAGCGCGCTGCCGGGCCGATGCCCTGGCCGATGACCAGCTGCAGGTACATGCTGCCCGGCATCATCAGGAACCCGATGAATATGGCGCCGATGATGGTCTTCCAGTCGAAGCCCTCCTCGAACCGCTCAGGCGGCTTGAGGAGGTTTCTATATTCGTTGAGTTCCTTGTCGTCGTACATGCTGACCCGCGCGGTGTGCTTGAGTGCCGGTTAAATCGGAAAAATGCGGTAGCTCGAACCCTCGAACAGCCCCGCCAATCCCCAGATGCCGCCCATGAGAAAGTCGCCCACGATCAGGCCGATGAACAACAGCCGCATCCTGCGGAAAAGCGCGGTGCCGCCGTAATGCAGGCTCAGGTGGTTGCAGAGCCACCCCACCAGAAAGCTGAACCAGAGAATGCGCATGCCAAAGCCGTATGCCGCGAGATAGCCGATGGGGTGGATGGGCCACCAGCTGTAGCGGTAGTAGAGGAAGACCAACACGAGCATGACCACCGCGCCCATGCCGGCGAAGCCGATGACCCAGGCATTGGGGCCGGTGGGCGCGTCCAGCATCCTCTGGGCGTTCTCGTACACCGCCAGGGTGGACTGGGTGGCCCAGTCCATCTTGAACTGCCGCAGTCCGTACTTGTGCCCCATGTAGAGCATGGTCACGAAGGCCGCGGCCAGTGCCGTCACCAGGATCAAGGCCAGGGCCAGCAGCAGCAATCGCTGGTTGCGCGCCCGCTCCCCGATCTTGGCCCCGTGGAACAGCGAGGGCATGACCGCTTCACGCACGTCCAGGAACATCACCTTCTGCAGCACCACCGCGGCAAGCAGGCCGGTCTGCCCCAGAAAACGCGAGCCGAACAGGCCCGTGAGCCCGTCCGTGGGCGCGGCTGTGATGGTGAAGTACGGCAGTCCGCCCTGGCAGACGATGCGGCTGACCACCAGCAGGACCATGAAGAAGAGCAGCGGCACCAGGAGCGCGCCCCAGAACGGCATGCCGAAATGCAGGCAGAACCAGATCATGGCCGCGAAGCCCATCACCAGCCCCCAGAAGGCCCAGGAAGCCGGAACCCATTCGGCGTGGCTCTCGGTGGCGTCGTTGAGTGCCCTGGCCGTTTTACCGCCAAAGGCACGGCGCACGGCCTCGGCCAGATGAAAACGCGCCAGCCAGAGCAGGAAGACGAAGAACACCAAGTAGGCGCCGATGCCCTGGGCCTCTTCGGGGCGCGCCAACAGCGGCCCGAAGGTCACGCCCATGGCCGCCTCGGGATACTGCATGCCGAACACTGCCAATATCCCGAAAAGCAACAACGCGCCGAGGTGGAAAAACCAGAAGCTGAAGGATATCTGCCTGGTGGTCAGGAAGGCGAAGCCGATGAAGGCCGGCACGATGTAGATCTTCAAGTGGTAGAAACCCGAGAACAGCCCGAACTTGGGAAAATACCCGCCAGCGAGGATTTCCGTGGGGATCAGCGGCATGGAGGGGTAGTGGTGGTGCAGGCCGTTCACGGTTTGCAGGGCCATGGCCAAAAACATACCCGTAAGCAGGTAACGGTCCCTGAGCAGGCTGCCTATATCCCCGGAATCCATACTCTCGGCCATGAGCTTGGGCACCTGCAACAGGGGGAAGTTCACCCGCTCGTTGACCACCCACTGCCGGCCGAAGAGATTCACCAGGCAAAGCATGATACCGTAACAGAGCAGAATGAATCCGCCCCACAACAGCAATGGGGGCAGCCACACGCCCCAGGGGATGCGGCCGAACACTTCGGTCCAGGCAAGCTCCCGCCCCCCGTCCAGTCCGGAGTACAGGGTCTCCACGGCCGCGGCGTCCCGCGGGTACCAGGACTCGGGCAGCAGGGGGCGCAGTTCCTGGGTCCATTCATAGGCGTCCTTGGCAAAGTACAGCGGCGCGGTGATGTTGACGAAGAACGTCTGCACCAGTCCGCTCCAGCCAATGGCCGTGCCCAGGACCATCATCAGCCAGACGACCATGATCTCCAGGCCGTTGAACAAGGTTTTACCCCGCAGCAGCCGGGCGGTCAGGGCCGAGATGACGAAGAGCCAAGCCGTGATGCAGAAAGGGGCTAGGGGGAAGTGTCCGCCGCCCAGGGGCGTGTTGTCCAGGTAGGCATTATTGTAGGGAGCGGCCACGCAGAGCAGCAGGCCGAGCACGAGCCCCGCGAGGATGGCGCGCAGGCGAATCGTCGATGTCCCCGTGCTCATTGTGCTTCGCCCTCCTGCAGGAACGCGGTGGGCGCGCCCCTGTACATGTCCATGAACTCCCGCTCATAGCGATCCCGGGCCTCGGTGTCCAGGGAGCGCCAGGTCAGCAGTTGCTTGCGCAGGTCATTGATGAAGGCGCGGTTCAGGTTGTGCCACACGGTACGCTCTCCGGCCTCGCGGTGGAGGCGCAGCTTGATCTGCCGGAACCCCTGGTACAGTTCCGAGGGGCAGAATATCAGTTCCACGCGCTGCCGCACGCCGAAGTCAAAGGGCGCCAGCCAGACGCGCATGCCCATGGTCAGGCAGCTGTCCGCGCTGAAGTCCGCCTCAGGGGAATGGCCCGGGGGCGGGTTTTCACGGCCGGCCTCTTCCTCGCGCAGATAGCCGCAGGCCAGGGTGTCGGTGGAGAACAAGCCGTGGGAGACGTCGCGGTGCCCCTCGTAGTAATCGGCCAGGAAACCGCCGGCGCAGGCCTGCTCCGAGACCTTGATCAGGAAGGGCAAGGTGGTGTCGATGATATCGCCCTTGGCCGCCGGCATGGTCCAGGAGCGGTTCACGTCCGGGATGGCGATGTTCGCCGCCACGCGCGAGGGATAGATGGCCGAGAGCAGGGTCACGCCCAGGACCAGGAGCATGGCCCCCACACCGGCCATGGAGGAATAGTTGGCGGTCATCCCTGACCAGAGGGGGGTGCCTGCGAGAAGCACGGCGGCGGCCTGGGCCAGCAGATAGCCGGCCACCACGCTGAGCACGCCGAAGGCCAGGGTCTCGGCCACGAACAGAAAGGATACGTGGGAGGGCGCCAGGCCCACGGAGGTGTATACCGCGATCTCGCCCTTGCGCTCGTACACGCTGCCGATCATGGTGTTGAGCACGATGAGCGCGGAAATCAGCAACGGAATGAGGATGTTGGCCATGCCGCTGTAGCGGAAGGCATCGGCCGCGTAATACACGCTGGTGCCGTCGTCGCCGCCACGGTATAGCAGCAGCCCGAAGCGCGCGCCCAGTTCTTCCTGGGTCAGGCTGCGTTCCTCTTCGGGGGAAAGTTTCAAGGCCATGCCCTTGAGTCTGCCGCCGCCGGCGAGCCACCCGCCGCTGCCGCCCAGGGCGAGCAGCGTCTCGGCCGGCACGATCACCACTTGGTCGGCGGGTATGTGTTGGTAGCGGCTCTGGTAGGACACGACGTCCTGGCCCTCGGCAATGGCTTCGGCCTCCACGTCGCCCAGGGAGGTGTCGGCCTCGGAGGGGTAGATGATCGGCGTCATGGCCTCGCCGTCCAGGTCCGGGCGCTCTTCCAGTGCCTTGTCCGCGATGATGCCGGCGACGCGCAGCTTCCGCCCCCAGAGCATGGCCTCCTGCCCCGGCGCCACGTCCAGGTACTCGGCCATGTTCTTCGGGATGATGATCTCGTTGCGGGCCTTGGGATGGAACCATTCACCTGCCACCAGGGCCCGATCCAGTCCGGTGACGCGGGGCTCGTCGGCGCTCAGCCCAACCACGCCCCTGGCCTGCCTCTCCCTGCCGCCGAACTCGATGGGCACGATGGGGGAGCGCGTCTTGTCCTTGATTTCGAACCAAACTCGCGGCGCCACCACGCCCTGCTCCCCGACCATGGTGCTGACCACCTGCAGGGCCTCCGGGGGCAGGTCCTTCCAGTTGAAGGCCTTCATGAACAGTCCGTGGTAGCTGGCCTGGTCGTTGAACGAACTCCAGCCGCTCTGGCGCACGCTTTTCACGGAGGTGAAGTTCATGATGGTGAAGGTCAGGATGATCAGGGTGACGCAGGTCAGTGCCGTACGCACGGGGCGGCGGCGCAGGTTGCTCACGCCCAGCACGAAGGCTGCGCCGAAGGCCGCGGCCATGCTCATACTGGTGAGCTTGAGATGCCGGGAACGCTGCTGCAGGGCCTGCATCTCCCGCTCGAACCGCAGGAAGATGATGGACGCCACAAGGACCGAAAGCCCGAGGATGAAAAAGGCCAGGATCACCACCATGGGGCTGTAGGTGAGCTGGAAGGCCGGATGCACCACGTAGATGATGCCGATGATCAGCAGCAGGAATGCCGAAAAAGCCACGATGCGCTTGTGGATGCTGGTGAAGGCGAAGACCAGGCGCTCCAGGCAGTAGGCGAAGGGAACGAAGAGGGCCACGTAGAAGAGCACGCCCGCAAGCACGTCCTTCTGTGTCTTCTCCACCTCGTTGTAGACCTGACCGGCGATGGCCAGGGACTCGCGCGAACTCTCGACGAACCGCGCCCAATCCAGATCGTCCCGAAAACGTTCGGCCTGGGCCAGGATATCCTGCCCGCGTCGCGCCAAGTCCCAGAGGCGCTTGTTGACGATGCCCCGCTCCTCCAGGGTCCCGATGCGAGGCTCCAGGAGATGCCACATGTCCGCGGCTGCCTGGTACTCGGTGGCCGGAATCACGGGCCAGTTCTTGACCATGAACCCCCTGCCCTCGGGGTCTTCCGTCGTGGCGTTGAGCAGGAGCAGCTTGCGCTCCAGCAACGTGTCCGAGAGGGTCAGCTTCATGGGCACGTCCGGCTCGGTGAACACCGTGAACAGCGTGGACGACCACGTGTCCAGGCGGCTGTACCAATAGCGCCTGGGCTCGGCCTCGGTGCGGCCGTCCAGCAGGGTGGCGTAGATCAGGTACCGGAAGGTCCTGGGCTCGAACATGTTGAACATGGTGCTCTGCACGCAGGGGAACATGACCAGGTCGGTTTCCATCACCGAGCGCCGCATTTTCACCCGGTAATCGTCCTTGCCGGTCTCCTGCTTGTCCACGGCCCAGAAGGCCAGGCCGTCTTCCGCGTTGAAACGGAAGGCCTCGATGACCGCCTTGTGCACCGTGGCCTTGGTGTTCATCAGGCCAGGGACCCGGAATTTCCCGGTGGTGTCGGCCATGGCGTAGAAGCGCGAGGCCCCTTGATAGGTCAGGGCCACGGTATCCCAGGCCGGTTTGTCCGGGAAAAGCTCGCCGTGCCTGAGCAGGTTGGCCCTGGCGTACAGGGTGCAGAAGTTGTCCTTGTCCCGTTTGCCCACGTCAGGGAGCGGTCGCTCGGCCAGGGCCAGGACCAGATGTTCCAGCAGCGCGTACTCACGGTTCAGGCGCTGGAAATCCACGAGTTCTGGCACGTCGCCCGGCGTTCCCCAATCGGCGCGGGAGTCCTGCACCGTGGCCAGGGTGAAGCCTGGCATGCCGGCCAGGGCCGCGGGCTCCGCCCCCAGCAAGGGGCGGTCCGGCAGGTAGCTCTGCCAATTGCGCAGTTTGCTGGGGCGCAGGGTGTCCTGAAGCAGTGCAGACACATCTTCCGACAGTTCTGCCGCGGCTCCGCGCAGCAACTCGTCGATGGGTGTGAAGAATCTGGTGCGGTTGACGCTGTCGTCGAGGTCGTAGAGCCAGCCCTTCTCGAAGGGACCGAATCCTTCGCCGTGGCTGGAGAGATGCAGACTGACCATGGCGGCCAGGGGTTTATTCTGGATCAAGCCGCGCAGTACGAGCCCGCTTTCCAGGGAATCCACTTGCTCCCTGGCATCCTGGTGGATGGCCTGTTGCTCTTCAAGGGCATCCCGCAGCAAGGCGCCGAGGATATCCTTCTCCTCCTGGTTCAGAGGCTCGCCCACGCGGCTGGACCTGACCCAGACGAGATGACGCAGATCCTGCCTGCGGTCGGCGAACTCCCTGATGCGCGCCTGATCGGGCTCCGGCTGCAAGCGCAGCCGGATGAGTTCGGCGTTGATGTGCTCCAGTTCGGCCTTGATCACCGAACCAAAGGCCTGGCGTAATAGAACGACGTCCTCATCGCCCAATTCATGGGCCATATCCAGGATATCACCCATTTGCAGCAGTTCGATAGCCTGTCTGGCCTGCAAGAGCCGCGTCCGTTGGACGTCGAGCAGCTTATCCAGCTCCTTGGCCTCTGCCGTGAGCATCCAAATGAACTCCCGCACGCCGGCCACATCCTGGGCATGGCCGCTACTGGCCAGGAGCAGCACGCCGCGGGCCGGGGGATTGTCCCTCAAGGCCCGGGCCAATTCCAAGAGCGCGGCAATGGAAGAGGCCTCGTCGGCTCCAGGCGATTTGCCGGCCACAAAGGCGGTGCTGTCGTAAAAGGCCTCGATGATCACCAATTCCTGGCCGCGCTCCCCGTCCTTGCCAGGAATGAGGCAGTAGACATTCTCCGTCACGGCGTTCTGCCAAGCAATACGGCTGCCGAGGCGAACCCTGCGGGCCTGCTGCCCTCGAGGCAGGGACTGGAGCGTGCCGAACAGGGCCTCGGCCTCACCGCGCCGCATCCAGAAGCGGGGAAAATCTATGGGTGTGAGTTCAAGCTTCTGCTCGAACATACCCCGGCTGGCCGCTCCCCTGCCCTCATCGTCCAGGAAGATCAGGGCTCTTGCCCCAAGCAGGGGGGCGTTCTGCCAGTTCTTGCCCGAGTCCATGTCCATGAGCACCACCGCGCCCTGGATCTCATGGCCGTTGAAATCCTCCAGCCGACCTTGCCTCACGTAGATGACAGGTCCTTCCACGCCGGGCTCGGGCACGGCGCCCGGGGAAAGGGCGTTGAGCAACAGGGGTGATATGGGCACTTCCCTGCCCGATTCTTCCAGCCGCAAAAAGCTCTGCCCGTGCCGGAGCACCGGGACCCGGAAGCTGTGTCGGCCCACCACTGCGCCTGTCACCCCACGGGTGATTTCGCTGAAGGATTGGGCCACCATCTCCGCGGCCCTGGCATTGCCGGGAGAGCCGGTGCCGCGATCGCCGAGAGCGGCAAAGGCGCGCACCCACTCTTCCAGGCCGACGGAATGTGACGGAATCAAAGAGGAGGTGTCGGCAGTTTGGGTGCTGGCGTCTGATGCGGTCGGCGGCGCCAGGACCAAGAAGAGCATCAGGAAAAGCAGGGCCGGGCGCCGCATGGCCTACGCACCCCCTGATCTGGCGCCCTGTCCATCCTTCTCCTGAATGGTGCCGATGGAGATGTGCAGTTCCTCGCGACGCTCCACCTTGTCCACCCTGCCGTCGCGAATCCAGATGACGCGGTCCGAGACGTTGAGCATCTTGTGGTCGTGGGTGGCCGAGATGATCGTCACCCCGCGCTCCGTGGACAGGGTGCGCAGCAGTTCGATGATCTCCTCGCCGGTGGTCAGGTCGAGGTTGCCGGTGGGCTCGTCGGCCAGGATGATGGCCGGATCGTTGGCCAGGGAGCGGGCCACGGCCACACGCTGCTGCTGCCCGCCGGAAAGTTCCAGGGGCTTGTGCTGGAAACGCTCCCCCAGACCCACGAGCCTGAGCAGTTCGATGCCCTTTTCCGTGGCGTCCTCGGCGTTCATGCCGGCAAAGGTCATGGGCAGGGTCACGTTCTCCAGAGCGGTCATCACTGGGATGAGGTTGAAAGTCTGGAAGATGTAACCGATCTTGCGGTTGCGCAGCCAGGCGAGTTCGTAGGCGTCGAGCTGCGAGACGTCCACCTCGTCGATGAAGACCTTGCCGTCGCTGGGCTTGTCCAGACCGCCGATCATGTTGAACAGGGTGCTCTTGCCCGAGCCCGAGGGCCCCATGATGGAGATGTACTCCCCGGCGTAGATCTCCAGATCGATGCCCTTGAGGGCCTGGACGTCCACCTTGCCCATGCGGAACGACTTCGTGACGCCGATGACGCGCACGATGGTATGCCGCTCCTGATTCCCGTTCTCCGCCTGCTGGGCCATGCCCGTTCGCTCCTTGTTCCGCGCGTCCGTGGTGTTAGGATTCAGGGTATCAGTGCTCCGCCCGCAGGGCCATGACTGGGCGCATCCTGGCGGCCAGGATTGCCGGATAGAGCACTCCGGCCAGACTCAGCAGGAATCCCGCCAAGGTCGCCAGCAAGACCGAGACGATGACGTCGACCACGGACAGATGCATGAAGGCCGCGGTTCCGAAGCGGAGGGCGCCCATGGCCAGCCCCACCAAGGCGCCGAACAGCGCTCCGATGCCGGCCCCGGCCAAGCCCTGCATGCCCGCCTCCAACAGGAAGAGTCGCATTACGAAGCGGTCCAGGGCGCCCAGGCACTTCATCACGCCAATTTCCCGGAAGCGCTCGGTCACGGCCATGAGCTGGGCGTTGACGATGCCCACGGCGCAGACCAGCAGCGAGAGCGCCACGATCCAGCGCTCCTTGCCACTGCTGCCCACCCGCCCCGTGGCGGTGTCCACGTCGAAACCGGCCTTGAACAGCGCCTCCACGACATCGTTGCCGTTGCCGCGCAACAGGCCGTTGGCCACGTCGGTATTCACCAGAACAAAGGACAGGAAGGAGACGGCCAGAATCAGGCTGCTGACGGTGATCATGGAACGGAAGAAGCGGATCTTCAGACTCTTGTAACTGATCTCCAAGGACTTGGAAAAGGGGAGCACGATCTGCTTGGCGATTGCCTTTCTCGAAGAGGGCGCGTGATTTCTGGTCATGGTTTCAACCAACGTCTGGCAAAATGTTCACGCAATGTACCGACTTAATGAGGTATAGCAGATTCACTACCCCCATGCCTAGTGGTTATCGCACGGAAACGCACGCTCGAGCCCTATTTCGTGGAATTGCTCCTGATGAAGACGTCCAGGGATCCCTTGGGTTTTGCCGGTGGTTGCGGGTATCCGCGCGGGATGGCCGCGTCGGAGTCCAGCGTGATCTTGGACAGTCGCCGGTGCAACATCTCGCTGGCCGGACCGGTCTCGCCCCCGTGCTCCCCGAGTATACGTAGGGCCGCAGGGTAGATGGCGACGATTTCCAGGCCGGCGTTTCCGGCGTATTGAAGATGCTGCCCTTTCTCGCCGCCGAGCATGGCGTACTCCTCCTGAAAGCTGAAGGCCTCCCCTGCCGCCTCCAGGAACAGCGGCACGCTGCCCAGGGTTGGGAACTGTCCAAAAAGTTCGCTACGCCCCGCATCCTGGTCCAGGTCCACGCTGACGCCGAGTTCCCCGCCCGTGGCCCTGACCGCGCCGGTGGGGCCGATAAGGGAAATCTCGTTGGCGCTCACACCCTGGGCCGCCGCGATCCGGAACACCCCTGGCCCAAGGTAGAGTTCCGTCAGGGAGGTGCCGTCTTGCAGTGCGATGTGCTTGATGGTCACGGCGCTCTCGGCACCCATGACCAGGCGCAAACCGTTGGCGAACACGCACTGGAGCCTGGAGAAAGGACCGGTGACCAGTGTGTCTTCGGCGAGGAGATCATCGCGGACATCGAGTTCACGGGGGAACTCTCCCAGATAGGCCGTGGCCTCGCCGCTCCGCGTCTGCACCACGCCCACCGGGGCTGCACCGGATGCCGGGGCCGGAATGCAGACCAAAAATCCCAAGGCCAGCGCGAACAACAGGCGAAGATCAGGCATGGCCACCTCCCGCGTGAGAATACAACCGCAACCTCCGGCGTGACGGACGACTTCCCGAGACCCTGCTAGCGGGCCCGGGAGTGTGCCTCCTCACAATACGATACACACTGGGACGAGGCGAAAATTTCCGGTGTTTCGGCGCAATAGCGCTTGCACTGCTCCAGATCCTCGGCGAGCAGCCCCTTGTCCATGCGCTTTTCTTCGCGCACGCAGCGGGCGTACTCCTCGGGATAACGGGGCAGGTTGGGGCTGGTCAGCTTGACGTGCCAGCAGAAAGAGCCTCGCACGTTGGAAATGACCTCGCGCCGCACCGCGTCGTCAAAGAGGTAGAAATCGAAATAGCGGTTGGTGAACCCGTGGTTTCCGCCCTGGTTCGCGACAAACACGGTGGCCTCGACATTTTCGCCGGGGAACTTGTAGGTGGTGAAATTCCCCTCGGGGTGCCGCTTCTTCAGCCCGATGAACTCATCGAGATACTGCAAGTCCTTGCGCAGGCCCATGCATTTGTCCTTGTAAAAGAACAGGGCGTCGAAGCCGTAAGCCTTGAGCATCTTGACCCCGGTGTCGCGGGTGAACACGGGCAGTCCGTCGAGAAAGTCCAGGCCCAGGGGGATGGAGCAGATGATCTCCACAGGCACCACGTTGCTGTCCTGCTTCTCGATCATTTTCTTGGCCTCGCGCATGCTCATGCCGAAGTGCAGGCCCTGGACCTCCCGCGCGTGCGCAAGGGGCGCCATGAGAACGATGACAAGGCAAAGCGGCAGGATTCTAACCATGAAAAATCCCTATTCGTTACGCAGCTTGAGGTAGGGGAACTGGACCTTGGCTTTCTTGAGGTCGGCGTGCCCCCCCTCGATGTCGCCCAGGTTGAGCTTGGCAAGCCCGCGGATATGGAAGGCGCGGGTGAAGTCGAGGTTACGCATCAGGGCCTGGGTGGTGTCTTCGAGCGCCTTCTGGTTCTCGCCGAGATGCAGGTGCAGCCGCGCCCGGTTGAAAAAGATCATGTAGTCCGGTTCGTGCCGCAGGGCCTGGTCGAAATCGGCCATGGCCCGGTCGTACTGCTTGTGGCGAACGAAGAGGATGCCCCGGTTGTTGTAGAGGTAGGCGAGGAGGTTGTCGCGATCCGGGATTTCTCCGGAGTCGATGGCCCTGGTGTAGAGGGCCATGGCCTCTCCCAGCCGGCCGTCCTCGTGGGCGCGTACCGCGTCGTTGGCGTCGTCCATGACGTCGGCGACACAGGGCACGGCCGTGACCAACAGCAGCACCATGCAAACAATGAAACATGTCATCCGTCTACAGTGCATAGAACTTCCTCCAGGCGAGCATGGACACTACCCCGAAGGGCCGCGGCAAAGCAAGAGGTTCGCCGGAAATCAATCCACCGGACATCACCGCCGAAAGGCCTTGAACAGCATGCTCGGCCCCCGCATCATGGCCGCGTGATAAGACGCGTCGAAGATGTCCTTGTCGGTCCAGCCCAGTTCCCGCAAAGGCGCGATGTCTGCCTCGGCAATGGACTCCGGGTCCTTGATCAGCTTGACCACGAACAGGAACAAGGACTTCTGCGGTTCCTCCAGGGGGGCTCGTTCCGGATTCTCCCGGATGGCCAACACCTCCTCGGGGCTCAGGCCGCCGGCCTTTTCCAGGATCGTCGTGTTGAGCTGGATGCAGTAGGGGTAGTCGAATTCGCCGGCAGCCACCAGCCGCAGCATGGCGAAAAAGCCGAAGTCCAGCTTCTCGTGCCCGATGAAATATCGGATGCCCTGGCTCTGGAGCCGGGCCAGCTCCGGGCTGATGCTGAACATCTGCAGGGGCTCGGGCACTGGAAGGTGGGGAGGCATCACCCCGTAAGCTTCGGCGACCACGTCCGTCGCTTTCTCGGGGGGCACGTGCTTGAGCAGAAACATATCGATCTCCTTCTGTTTTGGGGAGTGCTGCCGCAACCGCGACGCACACCGAGTGTCACTCGAAGATACCCTCGGGCAGGGATTCGTTCAACTTGGTGTTCAAGAAATCCAGTACGGTGGCGTCGCCTCCTGGCTCGTGCAGCTCCACGCGGATCACGGAACGCAGATCGGCCGCGAAATGGATGCGCAGTTCATGGAGATAGTCCCCCAGGCGCTCGTCCTTGGCCGTGAGGCGGAGCACTGGGGGCTCGGCCCGCACCACCTCGATGGCGAACCGCGTGCCCAGGCGATCCAGGTCCACGCCGGCCCAGGCCAACAACTGCTGGGAAACGGCCTTGGCCAGGGGATCGTCCTCCAGGGCAAAGGGCTGGGTCTCGGGTTCGAACTCGCTCCACCTGAGCGCACTGCCCCCGTTCACGGCAAATCCCGACCGGCCTGGCGAGAGGTACTCCCATCGCAGTTTGTCGGGTTTTTCCAGATACATGCGGCCTTCTGACCGCATGCTCCGGCTAAAGGCCTTGAGCCGCTTTTCCTGGACAAAGTCGCTCCGTACGGTGCGCACATCCATAGCCGCTCGAGTCAAGGCCTGGAGCACGGCGCCGGCTTCCGCCGGATCCAGGGCCTCCTGCGCTTCCACGGCTGCCGGTGCGAACAGCTGGACCGACAGCAGGGCAAGGAGGAGCGGCAGGAGTCTCACGCGTTCCCCTCGGGTTGGTACAGCTTGAGTTCGGCCGAAGCCAGGAGTTCGCCCTGTTGCAGCACCTCCCCCTGAATCACGGTAAAGGCCTCGAAGCGCCCCGTGGCTTCCACCAGGATCAACAAGGGCGTACCGGCCTGGGCCCGGCCGGAAAAGACCGCCTTGCGCACCGCGGCGAGCATGCCCGGAGCAGCGGGAGGGGCGGCGTGCTCAACGGCACGACAGTAGCCCTCCACCGCGGCAAAGGCCTGGGCCATACATTCCAGCAGGGCCTCGGGCGCCACCAGCCCCCTGGAGTCAAGCACGGGGCTGCCCGGTGCGAATTCGGCCTCGGCAGCTCCCTTGACGGCATCAACGTCCACTTTCAAGAGCCTGGAAAGCAGCAACAAAGGGGGGCGCTGGGGCAGATACTCCCACAAGTCCGCGGCTTCCAGAGGCAGCTGAAGCTCGTGTGCGTTCTGTACGCAGTTCATTGTCCACCACTCCTTCCGGATGCATTGCCGTTGGGGCGCCAGCACAGGGGATCCGGCGCCAGATAGTCGCCCGTGGCCTGGTAGGCCATACCACGGCAACCATAGCATTCATGTGCCAGTTCGCAAGTCTTGCAGGCACCCTTGATGGTCCGGCGGATGTCGCGCAGGTCGCGGATCACCTGACTCTGCCGCAACACCTCGGCCAGAGGCGCCTGCCGGACGTTGCCCACCGGAATGTTGACGCCGGGGCAAGGCAGGACGTCACCATGCACCGTCACCGTGCAGGTGTACTCGTGGCGCCGGCAGCTAAGCCCCGCGATGGGGGGGCGCGGCTGCCAATGCAGACCATACCGCTCGGCATCGATGCGCGCAAGTTCCTCGAACAGGCCGCGCAGTTCGGCTGGGCTGACCTGCAACTCCAGGTGCTCCCTGGCCCTGCCCTGCACGGTGAGCATCTCGAAATAGGGCGTCAGGGAGCGCTCCCTGATCCAGGTCCAGAGCGCGGGCAGTTCGGCCAAGTTCTGCCGACAGACCACGGTCTGCACGCCCAGGGGCATGTTCGGTGTTGGATATCCCGCCTCCAGGAGATGCCCCAGACCCCTGTGGATGGCCTCGAACGTACCCTGGTGTCCGGCCAGGGCGTCCTGCACCCTCGAGTCCAGGCTGTTCATCTTGATCACTGGATTGACACCAAGCCGGAACAGCTCCCGGGCCAAGTCCGCCGTTATCAGGGTGGCATTGGTAAAGATGTCGATGGCCAAGCCGCGTTCGTGGATGGAGCGCAACAGTTCGCGGATGCGCCCCCAGGCCAGTGGCTCACCCCCGCCGAGTACGATGATCCGTTTTGCACCCAGGGCCTGGGCCTGATCCAACACCGACTGGATCTCCTCCCAACCCAGCTCGTTCTCCAGGGGAGCGCCGGCGCTGGAATAGCAGTAGATACAGCGAAGATTGCAGACGCGGCTGCACTCCAACTCCATGGAGAGCAGACCGTCCCTGCTCTTGCAGGCCGCGATGTCTTCCGGACTGAAATGGCTGCCCCAGACGGGTCTGAAGGAAGTGGTCACCCTTGCCCCCCGCCTTGTGCTTGGCCACGAAAATCGAAAAATGTCACTGGCTTGCGCTTGTCAGGTTGCTGAACCTTCCGGGTGACGTCATCGGCCGGAGCCAGGACCACCTCTGGCTTGACCCGGACCCGCGCCGCGATGCGTTCCGCCACCTCGACCCCGGACATGGGGGGCGCGTGCAGTTCGTCCACCCCCACCACCACACGGATGTGGTCGGAGAGCTCATATTCGTCACGCACTTCCAGGTAGAAGCCACGAATGCCCTCCAACTCCTGCAAAACCGTGAATATGGCGTTGGGAAAGACCGTTGTGCCACGGTACTTGAGCACCTGGTTCTTGCGCCCCAGGATGGGGCCGAGCCGGGGCGTGCTCCGGCCGCAGGGACAGGGCCCGAGGTGCAGCACGGCCACGTCGCCCGTGCGGAACCGCAGCAGGGGCATGCCCGTGACGCCCAGGGGCGTGACCACCACCTCGCCGGGCTCGCCGTGAGGGACCGGTACTCCCGCATCGTCGAGCACTTCCACCACCGCGAGTTCGGGAGGCAGGTGCCCGCCCCTGCCGGCGGAACACTCGGTAAAGGCCGTGGCCATTTCCGTGCCGGCGTAGGTACCGTGGATCCTGGCCCCCCAAAGTTCGTGGAGCCGGCACCCCAGCGGGGAAAGGTCGAAGTCCGGCGTGCGCACGGGTTCACCGATGCAGACCAGGGCGGAGACGCCCATGTCCCGGGGCGCGTCACCCTCGAGCAACAGGCGCTCTGCAATGGTCTTGAGCAGCGTGGGCACGCCCACAAGCACGGTGGGGCGTTGCGTGCGCACCAGTTCCAAGGCCACGGGCAGGCTGCTGGAGCCGGCGCGGATCACGGTGGCGCCGATGCGCACCAACCCCAGGAAATAGGCCAATCCGGCCATGAAGCAGCGGTCCATGGCCGCGCAGACCATGACCCGATCCGTGGCGGTGACACCTGCCAGGAGAAAACCCTGCTCCTCGTTGCGTTCCAGCCGGGCCAAGTCGGCCCTGGTCTGCAACAGGGCCACGGGGCGCGCCGTGGTGCCCGAGGTCAGACAGACATCCACCACCTCTCGGTGCGGGGTGCACAGGAATTCCGCGTTGTGGGCGTCCAGTTCCTGCTTGGTGGTGGTGGGCAGCTGGTGCAGATCCGCCACGCCACGCACGTCATCGGGCCGAAAACCGGTCTCCTGGAAACGCCTGCGGTAATAGGCGGAGCGCTCCGCGACATAGGCCAAGTGTTCACGCAGCAATCGATCTTGCAGCGCTGCCACTGCCTGTGGAGTCATGGACGTGATATCCTGCATCTCTCTGTAGCCCGCGTGGGGTTGCATACCAAGTTGCAATCGAAGAGCGCAACTTGGTATCGCGTGGCAGGACGCCACGCCGCGAGCGAACCTCGCGTAAGGCCTGGTGAAACCACGTTTTCGCCAGGCCGAAGCAATCAAAACACGGGAGGTATTTTGATTGCATCCTTGGTATCAGCTGTGTGCAACCGCTCCAGGGCACCGGCGATGTCGGCCTTGGCGCGTTTGCGCATTTCCACGTGGGCCAATTCCCCGTGGAAGTCCCGAGGATGAAGGGGCGGCAGGGCCTGGAGCCGGACCACCGCGGGGCGCATGAGCAGAACGCCACGAGGAAGCAGCACATCGCTGCCGCAGAGGCACAACGGCAGCACCGGTACGCCAAGTTCCACCGCCGCCTTGAACGCACCGGAGTGGAAGCGCTGCAACCGCCCGTCCCGGCTGCGGTGCCCTTCGGGAAAAAAAACCACCACTCCTCTTTCTTCCATGCAGGCCGTGATCCGTGCCCGAATATCTTCGGAGTCTTGGGATTCGATGTCAAGATACCCTGCCAGACGCATGAAGGGGGCGTACCAAAACAATTTGAACGGCCAGGAGCGCACCGCCACGACGATGTTGTCCACCGGAAGCAGACTCATGAAGAAGATGTCCAGCGCGGACAGATGGTTGCATACCACGATGCAAGGCAGAGGCATGCTGTCGGCATCGGGCATGCGTATTTCCTGGGACACCACGGGCCTGACGCAGAACAGCCAAGCTCGGCCGTAACGGCAGATCAACCGCCGTGCGAGCCTGGGCATGGAGAGTTCGCGCACCAGGCGACCGTGGATGAATAGCGCTGGGCCGTACAGTAGAAACAGCAACGAGACCAGGAGCAGGGACGCGAGACCGTAGAGCGTCGTGAGGGTGTGGATGATGACGTGCCGCACTCTGTTGAGGGGAAGCTCAGGGCTGCTCGCGCGCTTCGAGACCCTTGCGCTCGATGAAGCCGTAGATGTCGCCGAGGGTGCGGATGTCGCGGATGCCCTGGTCGTCGCGAATGCGCATGCCGAAGGTGTTCTCCAGGACAATGACCATGTCCACCGCGTCCAGGCTGTCCAACCCCAGGTCGTCGTACAGGTGTGCCTCGGGCTTCATGGCCGCGGGGTCCAGTTCGAACTCCTCGGTCATGGCGTTGTTTACGTTGCGTATGATGGTTTCTCGATCCATTATGCCCTGTCCGCATGGTCAATCGAGGCAATGACCACTGCTGTGTTCGCCCCTCCAAGGGCGAAGCTGTTCTTGATTACCACCGACACGGGGGTTTGCGTCGGTTTCGTAATATGATGAATCTTTCCGCATCGCAGGTCAATATATTCCAGGTTCAGGGTCGGAGCCAGCCGTCGGACAAGCAGCATCCGCACCACTGCCGCGCACTCCAGCGCGCCGCTGGCCGCCAGACAGTGCCCCAGATGCCCCTTGCAACTGCTCACCAGGGGACGGTCGCCGAAGATCCGCTCGATGGCCCGCCCTTCGGCCTGATCTCCCAGCAGAGTGCCTGTGGCGTGGGCATTGACGTACTCCACGTGCCGCGGAGAGACCCCCGCATGCTCCAGGGCCTGACGCATGCAGGCCTCGAGACTCTCCGAGCCGGGGCTGGAGATGTTGGCCGGGTCCGTGAGCATGGCAAAACCCAGAATCTCGGCCAGGGGCCGGGCACCGCGCCGCAGGGCCGAGTCCAGGGCCTCCAGCAGCAGCACACCGCTGCCCTCACTGCACACCGTGCCGTCCCGCTCCAGGTCAAAGGGGCGCGGTGAGGCCTGGGGCCTGTCGTTGTAGCCGGTGGACGCGGCGTTGATGATATCGAAGGTGCCCGTGGTCAGGGGATGGAGTTCGTCGGCGCCGCCACAGAGCATGAGATCCTGCCGGCCCAGGGCGATGGCCTCGAATCCGAGGCCCAGGGCTTGGCCCGAACTGGCGCATGCGGCTGACGGTGCCAGGACCCTGCCCGATATCCCCAAGGCCTGGGCCGCGTTCACCGCGCAGCTGTGCCCCATGACCCTGAAGAACAGTTGGGACTTGACCGATTCAATGGACCAATCGCGCAGATAGCCGCCGAAAAAATCCTGGAACGTCTCTGGACTGCCCACGGAGGAGCCGATGGCCAGACCGAGCCGGCCCGATCCGCACAAGGTCTCGTCCACCCCCCCCTGCGCCAGGGCCTCCCGGCAGGCCAGCACGGCGAACTGGGACATCCGCGACATGGAGCGTCTGTGCTTGCGCGGTATGAACATGGTATCGGGATCCGGTGCCACGCCCCCGATCTTGCAGCGCAGCCCCTTGACGCGGTCGAACTCTGGCACACGCCGCACGGCACTCTCCCCGCCCATGAGGGCTTGGAAGAGCGGCTCCACGCCATAACCGCACGGTGACACCGCGCCCAGGCCCGTGACCACCACCCGTCTCAGGCGCATCCCCGCACCTCCGCCAACAGCTTCCCCCTGCCGAATATCCTGCCGCAGGTGGCGTAGGCGGCGATCACCGCGCCCAGCACGCCCGGCCCCGTGATGCCCTGCCCAGTGAGGAAGAGATTCTCAAGCCTGGTTTGAGGCATGATCGGCAAGGCGCCAAGTTGGTGCTGCACTCCGAATAGACTACCCCAGGGGCTGCCTCCATAGTGCCTGAAGGTCAAGGGTGTGGCCGTCTCCAGCGGTGTCCAGCCGTCGCGCAGCTCCGGGCAGTGTTCCTCAAGACGTTCAACCATGGCCCCGGCGATCCGTTCCTTGTGCTCCAGGTATTCTCCGGGGCGGCGGCAGGGGGCGCTCGCGGCCCATGCCTCGGTCTCTTCATGCCCCGCAGGGAGGATGGCACCGAAAACCTGGGCGTTGTCCGGAGCGTCGGGGCCTGGTTCGCCGGCTTGGGCCACGAACATCGGCCGCTCTTCCAGCGGGACACGCCAATAGTCCTGGGTGGGGTGGTCCGCACTGTGTGCCAGGTGCAATCCGCCGCTCTCCAGCAGGGGCAAACGCCCAGTTGACAGGCCAAAAAGCATGTAGGCCGAGGGCGTCTCGGGCAGCGAGGCAATGTACTCCGCATAGGCCGGTCTGAAGGCCTTTTTCGGAGCCAGGGCCAAGGCCGACCTGGGATGCGTGGCCACGACGCACCGCGCGCAGGGGAGAAGCACGCCGTTTTTCAGTCGCACGCCCCGGATGGCGCCGGCCGGAGAGAGTTCGAGGCTTGTGGCGCCGGAGCCCATGGCCAGATCCACGCCGCCCCGTTGCATGGCGTTCTCGAAGGCTTGCACCAGGGCCGCGCCACCGCCGCGAATCCTGCGCGAGGAGGTGTAAAAGGAGCCGGCGTAGCGGACGTGGTCGCTGAAAGCGACCTTGTGCGGCATCACGCCATAAAAAAAATAGTGCATGCCAAGGATGCGCCGCAGGACAGGGTTGGCGATGAAACACTCCAGGACCTGGGCCAGGGACAGCCGCCGGAACGGCAGATCCTCCGGCTCTCGCTCCCGCTCCAGGTTCAGGAAGGGGGTGTTGGCCAGCGCATGACCCACTGCGTCGAAAAAGGCCGCGATGCCGTCCCGTTCCTCGGGAAACAGGCCGCCGAGGTGTTCGGGCAGGCTGCCGTCGCAGGGCACGCGCCATTCTCCCGGTGGGTCCGCCACGCGCAGGGTCTCCACCACCGGCTCGGAGTCCAGCTCCAGCCAAGGCTCCAGGCCGAGGTGCCGGAAATAGGCGCTGAGAATCTGTCCCGGACCAAGCCCACCTGCATAGTGAAAGCCGCTTTCCAACCGGCACCCACTGCGGGTGAAGCCCCGCAGCACCGGTCCGGGGCGGGGGGCCTGTTCCACCAGGATCACCCGCTTGCCCCCCAGAGCCAGGATGATGGCAGTGGCCATGCCCGAAACGCCCGCGCCGATCACGGCAAAATCATGACTCATGGTGCAAAGCGCAACAGCAGACAGGAGTTGGTGCCCCCGAAGCCCGCAGCGTTGCAGAGCATCACCCTCGGGGAGCGTGGCTGGGGGTGCCTGGATATACGTAGGCCCGCGCAGGCCTCGTCCGGGGCGTGGAAGTTCGGGTGCGGCGCAAGGAAACCCTCCCTGGCCATGATCACGCCGTAGACCACCTGGGAGGCGCCGGCCATCCACAACTCGTGGCCGGTAAGGGCCTTGAGGCAGAGCACGTCCGGGGAGCATCCGGCGAAGACATCCTTGATGTTCGCGGCCTCCACCGCGTCGCCCACGGGGGTCGATGTGGCGTGGGCATTGATGCAATCCACGGTTTCGGGTTCGAGGCCCGCGAGGTCCAGGGCCTGACGCATGGCCCGCGCCATGCCGTCGCCGCTGGGAGCGGAAATGTGGCCACCGTCCGCGGAAAACGAGTACCCGAGGACCTCCCCCAACACCGCGCCACGGGCCTCGGCCAGATCCCAACGCTCCAGGAGCACCGCAGCCGCGCCGCCGCTGGGCACGAGCCCGTCACGGGCGGCATCGAAGGGCCTGCTGGCCTCATGGGAGGCGTGCACACGGGTGGAAAAGGCACCCAGACCGTCAAAACTGCAAATGGACTGCCAGGTGATCTCCTGGGCTCCACCGCAGAGTATGCGGTCCTGCCTGCCCTGGGCGATGAGATCGGCTGCCTGGCCAATGGCGTGCCCCCCGCTGGAGCAGGCCGAGGACAGGGTCCAGCAGGCGCCTTGCACCCCGAACAGGGTTCCGAGGTTCATGGTCACGGTGGAATTCATGGCCTTGAAGATCATGCCCGAACCGATGTGCCCCGTGTCCTTATGGGCGCGGAGGATTTCGGTCTGCTCCACGGCGGCCAGGCAGCTCGAATCGCACCCGAAAATCAGCCCGCAGCGTGGGGAGTGCATGTGCTCGGGGCGCAGCCCGGCCTCGCGCAGGGCCTCCAGGCAGGCTGCGTAGGACCAGAGGCCGAACTCGGTCATGGTCTTGCGGCTTTTCTTGGGCAGCAGCGCCTGGGTGTCGAAATCCCGGACCATGCCGGTGAGCGGACTGCGAAATCCCAGTGCCGAGCGTTCCTCATCCACGACAACGCCGCTCTGCCCCCGTCGAAGGGCCTGGGCCACCTGGGCAGTGTCGTTGCCCAGGCAGCTGACGACGCCTGCTCCTGTTATGGCTACTCTGTGCATTGCGGTGTATTGTTGAGGGTGGCAAATGTGGGCAAGGAACTACGCGGCCGGCGCGCTTGCGTCAAGCAGCGCCTGGGGAAACGAGGCACATTCGGTGGTGTTTCGGCACGAGACATCCGCGGAACACGCATGACCCGGTGTCCGGTGGTAAGGCCAGGGCCGGCGTGATATTGAACGCCGACCCCTATCTGGATGCCCCCTGGCCTTGCGGTGATGAGTATGTGGATAGTCGTCACTACCCCAGGAAAGTGCTCGAAGCCAACTGTGTAGGGGAACCCTGACGTATTATATCAATATATTGCAGTTACATTAAGCGCTTAATACTCGACAAGCCCCATACTGATGGCGTACCGCATCATATCCACGTTGTTCGAAACTCCCAACTTACGCATTATCCGTGTTTTATAGGTGCTTACAGTCTTGGGATTGACAGAGAGCTTCTCCGCGATGGTCGTGAGTCTGTCCCCCCTGGCCAGCATGCGCAGTACGTACCACTCCCGTTCCGAGAGCAGCTCATGGGGATGCCGTTGGCTTCTGGATGCGGTAATCCCCTTGGCCAGTTCCTGTATCACGCCTTCGCCGGCAAAGGTCTGCCCGGCAAGGACCGCCCGGATGGCACCCACCAGTTCGGCAGGCACCGAGGCCTTGTTCAGGTAGCCGTTGGCGCCGGCCTGGATGGCGCGCAGGGCGTAGCCCTCTTCGGGATGCATGCTCAGAATGAGCACGGGGATATCCGGCTGGACGGCGCGTATTCTGCCCAGGAGGTCGATACCGCTCTCGTCGGGCAGTGAAATATCGAGCACGACCAAATCGAAGTGCTCCCTGAGGACGCACTCCATGGCCTCATGCGCTGTCGCGGCTTCGGCGAAGCGAGCTTCAGGAGCCGACAGGGAAACGATGTCCCGGATACCCGAACGCACCACTGCATGATCGTCGACAACCAACAAGTGCATGGCGTACCCCCTGGCATAACGTACCTACTTTACATCCAGGACGCAAATTTGTAGCCGAAATCCTACACCGAGGATGGACCGCGATAATCCAATGGGATCCGTGCCACGACTTCGGTGCCATGGCCCGGGGTGCCACTCACTTCCAAAACACCTCCGAGAGCGTTCACCCGTTCACGCATGCCCATCAATCCGAAGGCATCCAAGGAGTCCAGCGCCTCGGGTGCGATGCCCAAGCCATCGTCCTTCACCGCCACAACCAGATGGCCCGCAAGTATCCCGAGTCGGACACGCACCAGTTGTGCCTTGGCATGTCTGGCCACGTTGGTCAGGGCCTCCTGGACCATCCTGTAGATCGCGATGGCCTGCTCCGAATTGACCCTGGGCTCCTCGGGGGCGAGTTGCAACTGCACGTCGATACCGGTATTCTTCCTGAATTCCCTGATGAGCCAATCCAGTGCCGCGGTCAGCCCCAGGTCGTCGAGATGGGTTGGCCGTAATTCCTGGCTGATGCGTTGCACCGTGGACAGCATTTGTTCGACGACTTTCGTGAGGCCTTGGATACGGGGCAGGGCCGCTTCAGGCAACCCGAGACGGTCAAGCATGGTGAGCCCGATATTCAGCGCGGTGAGATTCTGCCCCAGTTCGTCGTGGATTTCCCTGGAAATACGCTTGTGCTCCCGTTCCAGGATATCATCCTGCCGCGCGGCCAACCGGCGAAGCTGCTCACTGGTCTGGCGCAGTGCCGTGGTGCGCTCCCGCACGCGCTGCTCGAGTTCGTCATGGGCCCGCTGCAAGGCGATTTCCGCATTCTTCCTTGCGGTGACATCCGTGGTAACGCCCACGGCACGCAGGGGAAGACCTCGCGCATTGCGCTCCATCACCCGTACCAGGCTGCGGAAATGCCGCCAGACCCCGTCCTTGCGCAGAAGGCTATACGTCAAGTCGGCATCGTCCCTTTGTCCTGAACGGCATGCTTCCAACTGCTCGCGAAACTGCTGCTGGTCCTCGGGTATGACCCGGGCGTGCCATGTTTCCAGATCTAGATAACAATTCAGGACTTCTTCGAGAGGGTAGCCGGTGAGTTCGGCCAAACGGGCGCTGCAGATGATCTTCTTTTCCTGGGGGCGGATCTCGAATTCCGCGGCACCGCTGATCTCCATGGCCAAAGCAAGGCGCTCCTGCTGGCTACGCAGAATCTGCTCGGCCTCGAGCCGTGCCTCGACCAGGCTCATGAGCTGGGCCGTACGCTCGTAGACCAGCTCCTCCAGATGCATGCGGTAACGGGCGTTTTCCTGCTCCAACACGCGTTTGCCTTCGATCAGTCCCTTGTACTCCAGCGCCCGGGCGACCACACGCAACAAGGGCTCCTTTTTCACGGGCTTGAGCAAATAATCAAAGGCCCCTTGGCGTACGGCCTCCGTGGCACTGTCTATGGTCGGCTGTCCGGTGATAAGCACCACGGGGCATTCCAGAGCCAGCCGCTTGACCTCCTGCAACAGGGAAAGACCGTCACCCCCAGGTAAAACTATGTCGGTCACCACCGTATCCACTCCACCCTCGGCCAACACCCTCCTGGCGCTGGACATGTCCTCGGCGAGCAACACCTCGAAGCCGGCGCGCTGCAGAAAGATGGAGAAGGTCTCGCGGATGCTGTGTTCGTCGTCCACCACCAATACCCGGTTCACGGCACTCCTCCAGGGAGCAGGCTCCCGACCTTATCACGCCCCGACGGGATCAACCGTCTAGAACCTGAAATTCACAGTATCCGTCTTGGAATCACATAATGCCCGGTGTCCTGGGGGACTGCCGACTCCAACAGCATCAAATGGCTATGTGTTCATCGAACTCCGCTGCTTTTTTCACAGCCCGCGGCTTCGAGCCGTCCAACGCCAGGATGAGCACCGGAAGTCCCAGCAGCGTGCACAGAAGCCCCCAAATTACCATGCTCTTGCCCAGCCGCTCGGCTATCTTGCCCCAGATGAGAAAACTCACGAAGATGTTGAAGACAGGCACGAAGACGAACAGTGTATACCAGGGAGTGAGCCCGGCGCAGCGGCAGAGCAACACAATGTTGTAAATCGGGATCAGATACCGCCAGAAGGCGCCCACGCCGAACTTTCGCCCGAGCCTGTACAGCACCCAGGCACCGGCGATGTAAAGCACGACCACTGAGGCCAGCACGAGAACCATGTTCCCGAAGATTCCGGGTAGCGGAGAACTGCCACCTTGTCCCAGGGAATCCCCGGAATCCTGCACGGGCCGGCCCAGCGCGTCCACTCCGGCATCTTGCGGGAACTCGGTCTGCTCTCCCTGCAATCGCTCCGCGTCCTGACCTGGGGCCTCGATGCCCTCGATTTCAACCCCATGGGGATACCGCTTCAAGAATTCGTCCCGCTGCTGCATACGGCTTTGCTCCGGCGAAAGATGCTCGGGCCTGGTGTCCTGCATATGCAGGACACCGTGCTCATCCCGCCAGATGAATATTCTGGTTTTCTCACGATCCTGCTGGTTTTCCTGGGCAGGACACGGTTGGGGCGTCAGAAGAAGGACCAAAGCGACGATGCAGAGCGATGTGCGCATCAGAATTCCTATGGCAGAGATTCAGGAGGCGGCTCGTTATTCTCGGCCACCATGCCTGCAACTCTCCATATTTACTTTCGCTTCCAAAAACAAGTGGCTGCCATTGCTTTCTCCCTGCATCGCCGCAACGTGCCGGACATATCGCGACATGGCGGATGCATTCAGGCGCCCGCACTCTCTTTTAGCGTCTCCCGGCGCATTTCCGCCGACGGACCTGAAATTAAGTCTTGACATTCTCTTGATTCTTGGCAGTACACTGGCATAGATGCAAGAAGTTTGATAACTTTCGCCGCAGGGGCGGCAATGGAGCGCGCGGATGCATCACCGGAATCCACCATTGCGGGTACGCCTCGACATCCCCAGGGCCAAACAGGCCGCGGCGGGAATCGGATTCCTGCTGCTCACCCTCCTGGCCGCGGGGTGCGGCGGTGGCCCGGACCCCACCCGCACCAATCCCCAGTGGAAGTATGCTCCTGGTTCCCTGGAGTTGCGTTTCCGAGCGGACAAATTACTCAACCTGTACGACGCTCAGGGCCATACCCTCATGCTCTGCGTCTATCAATTGAGCGATCCCAACGGGTTCAACAACCTGGTCAAGACCGAGCCCGGCCTGAAAAAGCTCCTGGAGTGCAAGGACTTCGATCCCACGGCGGTATACTACCAGCAACTCATCGTCCAGCCGGGCGAAGACCGGATCATGCCCCTGGATAGAGCCGAGAAGGCTACTTTCGTGGCCGTTGTCGCGGGCTATTACGAGCTGGCTCCCCAACGCAGCACCAGATTGTTCCAGATTCCCGTACTTGAACGCGACGAAGGTATCCTCACCACGGACATGGTACGCACCCCTGGCAAGTTGCTTGTGAATCTCTTTCTGGGGCCTGTGGGCATCCAATCGGTCGGGAGTGATTAATCTTGCAGCCGCAATCCCCCATCTTCTGGCATCAGGGCCTGTTCCTGCAACCACAGCATTTCCAGCTCTCCGAAGCCTTTCAGCGCTTCCGGGACGAGCCGTTGCTGCGATACGCCACCCAGTATCTCTGGGGAGTCGGCTCCCTGCGCATCAACGAACCGGGTTTCGGCAACAAGCTTTTCGAAGTCCAGCAGGGCGAGTTCATCTTTCCGGATGGCAGCTACGCCGTGTTTCCGGGCAACGCCGTGCTCCACGCGCGCTCCTTTGACCAGGCCTGGGTGGAGAGCGAGAAGCCCTTCAACGTTTTCATCGGCCTGTACAAGGAAGATCCCGCCGGAGGCAACGTGACCCGGGTCCCGGAACTCAACGAGCCCGAGACCATCATCACGCGTTACGTGGTGGCGGAGAAGCCCGATGAGATACCCGACGCCCTGGCCGACGGCCCACCGGCCATGGTCCATCGCATGCGCTACGTCCTGCGTATCTTCTGGGAAAACGAAATCGCGAAATTGGACAACTACCACCTGCTCCCCCTGGCCCAACTCGAGCGTGCGGGCGAGACCATCCAGTTGGCCCAGAACTTCATTCCGCCCAGCCTGAGTATCCGCTCCTCCAGTCGGCTCTTTTCCCTGATCAAGGAGATCCGCGACATGGTGGGCTCACGCTGCCGCCAGCTCGAGGACTACAAGAGCCCTCGTGACCTCCAGGGTGGCGACCTGGAACTGCGCTACATGGTCTTCCTCCTGGCCCTGCGCTCCCTGAACCGATACGTCCCTTTGTTGCAGCACCAGGGCGAGGCCCCCAACCTCCACCCCTGGACTGCCTACGGCGTGTTGCGACAGTTGGTGGGCGAACTCTCCACCTTTTCCGAGCGGGTCAACGCCTTCGGCGAGTCCCGCGACGGCAGCATCGTGCTCCCGGCCTATGACCACGAACACCTCTGGGCCTGCTTTTCCACGGCCCGGAACCTGATCAACAAGCTGTTGGAGAGCATCATGCTCGGCCCCGAGTTCCTCATCCGTCTGGAGTACGACGGCGAGTACTACTCGGCCGAGTTGCCCGAGACCTTCTTCGCCTCCGGCAACAACTACTGGTTGGTCCTGCGCACCACCCAGGACCTGGACCAGGTGCTGGACTCGCTCAAACACCTGGTCAAACTCAGCTCGGTCCAGAACCTGACCACGCTCATAGCCCGCGCCGTGCCGGGCATCCCCCTGGAGTATTCACCCGAGGCACCCTCCGGCCTGCCCAGGGGGGCCAACGCCTACTATTTCAAGATCGACAAGGACAGCGGCCAATGGCGGGACGTGGTAGCAAACCGGCAGATTTCCCTCTACTGGGACGCGGCGCCAAAGGATCTGTTCGCCGAACTCGTGGTACTCAGGAGTTGAGCCCGTGCGCCTGACAGACTGCCACCTGGACGCCTTCGCCTACACCCTGTACATGCTCAGGGAGGGGGCCCAAGCCGCGCGCCCCCATGAAAAAGTGCGTCAGGACCTGACGGATCTGCTGGCCCAGGCCGACACCTGCGGCCGAGCCCTGGGGCACGACGACACCGACTTGCAGGAAGCCAGATTCGCCGTCTGTGCTTGGATCGACGAGACCATCCTGACCTCCGCCTGGCCCGGCGCGGCCGAGTGGCGCAAGAATCAGCTCCAGCGTGAGTTCTTTGGCACCACCAACGCCGGCGTGGAGTTCTACGAACGCTTGGACGCCCTGTCCCCGAAGAAACAGGACCTCATCGAACTCTTCGGGCTCTGCCTGGCCCTGGGCTTCAGGGGCCGTTTTTTTCCCGAGGACCAGCGCAAGGCCCTGGAGGCCTTGAAGGACGAAAACCTCCGCAAGATCGTCGGCGAAATGGCACAGGAGCAAGACCTCGCCGGAATCAAGCTCTTCCCCCAGGCCTACTGGCACAAAGGCACGTCCTTCAGGAAAAAAAGCTTCCGCCCCTTCGACTGGTACGCCCTGCTCATCCCGCTCGTCGGCGTGGTCATCGCGGTGGAACTGTACCTGTTCTACCGCAACAGCCTGAACATCCAACTCCTGGAATTTTTCGGCGGCCTGCGTTGAACGCCCGCGGTCCTGCATATCGGAACCAGTTGCAATGAAAAGCATCCTCGCCACCGCCCTGAAGATATTCCTCGTGCTCCTGCTGCTTCTCCTGGCCGCGGCGGCTGCCTACTACATGGTGCACAGCCAGGGCTGGCCCTGGTGGCTCGCGGCCGCCATACTCGGGGGCGTTTTCGGCCTGGTGCTCATGGTTTTGTTTCTCAAACGCTGGTACGTACGCCGACGTGAACGCCAGTTCGTCAAACGGGTAATCGACCAGGACCGCGAGCGCATCGACGCCGAACGGGCCCAGAGCGCGCGCAGTGCCGTCGAGCTTCAGGAACGCTGGCGCGAGGCCATCCGCGTGCTCAGGGAATCCAGCCTGAGTCGTTTCGGCAATCCCCTCTACGCCCTGCCCTGGTATCTCATGCTGGGAGCGCCCGGTTCCGGCAAGACCACGGCCATCCGTAGCGCCAGGCTGCATTCGCCCATCACCGACGTCACCCCCGTGGACGGCGTGCAGGCCACTCGCAACTGCGACTGGTGGTTTCTGGACGACGCCGTGATCATGGATACCGCGGGCCGCTACGCCACCAGCCTGGAGCAGTCCCTGGACCGCGAGGAGTGGCGGGAATTCCTCATCCTGCTGGCCAAGTACCGCAAAAAGGAGCCCATCAGCGGCTTGGTGGTCACGCTGGACACCGACTCCCTGCTTCAGGATGATGCCGACGGCCTGGTGCGCTCGGCTCGCTCCATCCGGCGCAGGGTGGACGAACTCATGCGTACCCTGGGCGCCTCTTTTCCGATCTATATCCTGGTCACCAAGCTGGACCGGCTCATGGGCATGAAGAGCTTCTGTTCCCTGCTGAACAAGGGGGACCTGCACCAGGCCATGGGCTGGATGAATACCTCCTCCGCCCCCCCGGACGAAGCAGGGGAGCAGGCCGTGGATACCGTGACCGACCGACTCAAGGACCTGCGCCTCTGGCTGGCCTCGAAAAACCCCGATGTGGATCCCGCCCTCGTGCTCTTTCCCGAGGAACTGCTGGTGCTCAAGCCGGGACTGCGGCGCTTCACGGCCGCCCTGTTCGAGCGCAACCCCTTCCAGGAAACACCGCTGCTGCGCGGTATCTACTTCTCCAGTGGCCGGCAGGAAGGCGACACCCTGCCCCACCTGCCCGAGGTGCTCAAGGATTTCAAGCTTCAGGCGCCCAAACGGCCTGATACACACAAAGGACTGTTTTTACACGATTTTTTCTCAACCATCCTGCCCGGAGACCGACGCCTCTACTCACCGCTCTTTGAATTCGTGCGCTGGCGCAGGCTCACCCACAACCTGGGCATGGTCGCGGCCATGGCCATCATCCTCGGCTTCATCGGTCTGATCACCTTCTCCTACAGCAAAAACCACCAAGCTCTGAACGAGTTCATCGAGGATTTCGAGACCGTTCCAGCCATGTCCAACGACCTGCGCAGGGACCTCATCCTCATGGACCGCTTCCGCGAAGAGTTGTTTCGCATGCAAGTGCTCAACAAGGATTGGATCCTACCGCGCATGGGCATGCACCAAAGCCTGCTGGCGCAAGAACGACTCGAGAACGTCTTCTGCGATCTCTTCCGCAAGGGGCTCATGGCCCGGCTCGACACGGCCCTGCGCACCAACATCGCGGCCCTCGACCCCAACAGCCCGGAACAGGAGCTGACCCGTTACATCGCCCACTTGGTGGGGCGCATCAACCTCCTGGACGCGGAACTCCAGGGTGCCACGCCAGGCCAGTTACTGCAACGCCCCATGCCCGACGAACGCGTCTTCTCCCTGGTGGACGACCAGATCATCCCCGAGGTTGCCGAGTATTTCGACAGACTCTATGTCTCGTATCTGGACCTGAACACCAATCCTGAAGACTTGATCTATGAACGCGGCCACATGATGGGGTTGCTGCGCGACGTGCTCAAGTCCCGTAGGACAGAACTCAACTGGCTCGTGGACTGGGCCAACGACCTCCCGGACATCAGCGACGTAACCATGCAGGACTTCTGGGGCCTCACCGCCCAGTCGCCGGAGCAGAGCGCCAAGGTCCCGGCAGCGTACACCGTGGAAGGCAGGGAGCGCATCCTCGACTTTCTCAAGCAGGTGGAATCCGCCCTGCAGAACGAAAACCTCATCGACGAGCGGGTCCAGACCTTCAAGGTCTGGTACGACCAACAATACGCCGACGCCTGGCGCACTTTCGCGGCCCAGTTCCCGGACGGCGAAAACTGGGAGCGCAGCTACCTGGACTGGAAGACTCTGGCCGCGTCCATGTCCTCGGACAACAACCCCTATTTCAAACTGCTCAAGGCCATGGCTCGGCAGTTGCGTCCCATCGCGGATACCCCGGGCGCACCCGTCTGGGTGCAGACCGTGCTGGACATCGACAGCGTGGCCTCCATGCAGGACCAGCAGTCCACGGCCAAGACCAGGCAGAGCCTGCTCGGCGATATTCAATCCGGGAAGGAGATGCTCCAGTCCCTCGCGGACCAGGCCAAGGACATCAACGCCACGGCGGAGCAACCCACGCCAACGCACCTCTCCCACGACACCCTGCTCAAGGCCGTGGATCCGCTGCACAAGTACGAGGATGCCCTGCAGGCCATCCTGCCGGCCACCATGAACAGCAACAAGGCCTTGAGCATGGCCCAGGGCGTTTACAAATCCAGCCCAGACTCCGGCCAGGGGCAATCGCCCTTTGAAAACGCCAACACCAGCTTGGTCCAGGTGCAACACCTGCTCAGCGTCAAACCCGCGGAGGACTACTTCATCTGGGACCTCCTGGGCGGCCCCCTGCGCTTCCTGCTCGATTTCACCATCATCGAGGCCGCGCGGGAGATCCAGAACCAGTGGGAGGCCATCGTGCTCGCCGCGGTGTCCGACGCGCCTGAGAGCAAGCAGTCCTCCCTGCTCTTCGACAAACAGACCGGCGCGGCCTGGAAGTTCGCCGACGGCCCGGCCAAACCCTTTCTGGGGCGCAACCAGGCCGGCTACTTCGCCAATTCGATCTATGGCAAGCGCTTTCCCTTCGATGCGACCCTGTTCCGCTTCCTGGAGCAAGGGGGCGCGGAGGTCCAAATCCTGGAGCCCCAATACCAGGTGGCAATCAACGCTCGCCCCACCGACGTCAATGACGGCGCCATCCAGGACCCCTACGCCACGGTGCTCACCCTGGACTGTGCCAAGGGCAGCCAGACCCTCGAAAACTTCAACTACCCGCAGGCCCAGACCTTCACCTGGACCCCGGACGACTGCGGCGACACCCTCTTCAGCATCAAGTTCGAAAACTTCACCCTCTCCCGCCGCTATGCGGGAAACATGGGCTTCGCCAAATTCCTCAGCGACTTCCGCTTCGGCTCAAGAATCTTCTCGGTCGAGGATTTCCCGGACCAAGCGGCAAACCTCGAACTCCTCGGTATCAAGGAGATCATCGTCAATTACGCCATTGACGGAGGCAACCCGGTGATCCAACTGCTCAACCGCCGTCACGTGGACGTGCCCAAAGTCGTAGTCGAGCCCTGGGTTTTCTGAGCGCTCCGACTCCAGGAGAATCCGGCATGAAAGTACGCGAACTCGGACAGACCCCCATCAGTCCGGACAAACCGGCTGGCGACGACGCCCATTACGAACCCGAGTTCGAGGAGTTGCAGCAGGAGATCGACAAGCTCTCCATTGCCAACGCCTCGGGCGAGGGCACGGACTGGAAAAAGGTGGTCAGCCTCAGCGTCACCATTCTCAGCGAAAAGTCCAAGGACCTTCTCGTGGCCGTATACTTGGCCACTGCCCTGGCCAAGCTGCACGGCTTCGAGGGATTCAGCGCGGCCGTGGCCTTTCTCAACGACCTGGTAAACAATTTCTGGGAGACCATGTTTCCCCCCAAACGGCGCATGCGCGGCCGACTGAACGCCGTCGCCTGGTGGCAGGAGCGCATGGAGTCCTTTGCCAAGGACCTTCGCGAGTCCCCGCCCCTGCCGGCGGAGCAGGTGGAGAACGCCAAAAAGACCCTGGACGCCCTGGACCGATCGTTACGGGAAAAAGTCGAGGACGCGCCCAGCATGCGCGAACTCATCAACTACGTGAACCTGCTCCCGGTACTGCAGCCCGAACCCACGCCCGAAGCCGTGCCCGTCGCACCGCGACCTGAAACAGCGCAACCCGAGAAGGCACCGCCGGCACCCGCTCCGACAGCCGGGCCGACACCCATGCCCACTCCTCAGGTCCAGCCCGCCCCAACTTCCCAAGCCACTCCGGAAACGCGCACGCCGCCTGCTCCCATACAGACCGGGGACAAGAAGGAGGCTGCCCAAGCCCTGTCCACACTGCTGGATCAGCTCCTCGGCATGGCCGACTTCTACTTCCAGAACGCGCCCACGAATCCGCTGTCGTACAGGCTACGCCGCCTGTGGGCTTGGCTGCCGCTTGTCGCGCCGCCTCCGGCCGAGATCGGCCTGACACGCATTCCGCCTCCAGACTCCATCGTCAAGCCCTCCATCGAGCAGCTTCTCGCGGCAGGCAACCATGAGGCAGCCCTGCGCGCGGCCGAGTCCCGAGTCACGGAGCACCGCTTCTGGCTGGACATTTCCAGGTTCACGGCCACGGCCCTGGAAAACCTGGGCCCTTCCTACAAGGCCGCCCGCTCCGCTGTGTGCGCCGAGACCCTACTCCTGGTGGAGCGCTTGCAGGGGCTGGACAACCTCAACTTTTCCGACGGCACACCATTTGCCGACCCCGAAACACGGGACTGGCTCAAGGGCCTGAGCCTGGGAGACGGCGACGCCGCCCAAACCGGCGGCGACCCCCTTGCCGCGACCGTGAACCAAGCCCTGACCCAGGCCCGCGGACTGCTCAAGGACAAGAAGCCCTTGGACGCGGTGGACCTCGTGCAGCAGGGGCTGGAGGCCGCGGTCACGGGCAAGGCCCGGCTTTTCTGGCGGTTGGCGCTGGGGCGGCTTCTGTTGCTCGCGGGCAAGCCCGATCTGGCCGCCCCCCTCAACGGAAAAAGCCTCGAGGACATCGAGGCCCACGACCTCGAGACCTTTGATCCGGACTTGGCCTTGCAGATTCTACTCCTGGTCCACGAGACGTGCAGGGCCGGCACCGACGAGGGGAGTAAATCCCTGGGCAAAGAAGTCCTTGCGCGTATCGTTCGTCTCGATCCCGGCGAAGCCTTGCGCATAGTCGGCCTGCGGTGATGACAAATCCCGCGATCTGTCGTATGAACTTGCGTAATTACTCATAGAATATCCCACAGGGTGAACCTGAGCATGAGGAGGGATCAATGGCCAAGGAAGGATCCGTAGCACCCAAGGAACGTGTGAACATCACGTACAAGCCTGCCACCGGCGACGCCAAGGAAGAGGTGGAGCTGCCTCTGAAGCTCCTGATCATGGGCGACTTTACCCAGCAACAAGACGAACGCATGGTGGAAGACCGTGACCCGGTGAATATCGACAAGGATAACTTCGACGACGTGATCAAGGCCCAGCATCTGGAGTTGAACATCGCCGTGCCCAACAAACTCGCCCAACCCAAGCAGGGCGAGGATGCGGGCGAGATGGCCGTCAAGCTGAACATCGGCGGCATGAAGGACTTTTCACCTGACTCCATCGTGCAGCAGGTTCCGGAACTCAAGAAGCTCATGGAGTTGCGCGAGGCGCTCAAGGCCGTCAAGGGGCCGTTGGGGAACGTTCCCGACTTCCGGAAAAAGGTGCAGGAACTGGTCAAGGACCCCGGCGCCCGTGAGCGCCTGCTCAAGGAACTCGGGATGGAAGATTAAGGGAGGAAGGCAGCATGGCTGACGAACAGGTACAACAGCAACAACAGGCCGCGACAACGACCGCGGCCGAGGGCAATCTCCTGGATGACATCGTCCAGGCCACGAAGCTCAAGCCCACCGACGAGTATTACGAAACCACCAAGGCCGGACTGCAGGCCTTCCTACAGGAGATGGTCAGGCCAGAGCGCGAGGGAGCCAAGGTTTCCGGCAACCTTGTGGACGAGATGATCTCCGAGATCGACAAGAAGCTCTCCACCCAGGTGGACGCCATCCTGCACAACGCCGATTTCAAGCGGTTGGAATCCTCCTGGCGCTCCCTGAAGTTCCTGGTGGACCGCACCGACTTCCGCGAGAACATCAAGGTCGAGATGCTCAACGTCAGCAAGCAGGACCTGCTTGACGATTTCGAGGACGCGCCCGAAGTGCCAAAATCCGGTCTCTACCGCCGGGTGTACACGGCCGAGTACGGCCAATTCGGCGGCCAACCCTACGGTGCCCTGATCGCCAACTACGATTTCGGCCCCGGCCCGCAGGACATCAAGCTGCTGCAGTACGCGGCCGGCGTCGCCTCCATGGCCCACGCCCCCTTTATCGCCGCCGCGGGCAAGGACTTTTTCGGCATCGACTCCTGGGATCAGCTGCCCAACCTCAAGGACCTCCACGCCATCTTCGAGATGCCTCAGTACACCAAGTGGCAGTCCTTCAGGCAGTCCGAGGACGCACGCAACGTGGGCCTGACCCTGCCGCGTTTCCTCCTGCGCCTGCCCTACGGTCCGGACACCCAGCCCGCCAAGTCCTTCAACTACAACGAGGACGTCTCCGGCTCCAACGAGGACTTCTGCTGGGGCAACACGGCATTCGCCTTTGCCAGCCGCCTCTCGGACAGCTTCGCCAAGTACCGCTGGTGCGCCAACATCATCGGTCCCCAGGGCGGGGGCGCCGTGGAGGACCTCCCCCTGTACCAGTTCGAGGCCATGGGCGCCATCCAGACCAAGATCCCCACCGAGGTGCTCATCTCCGAGCGCAGGGAGTTCGAACTCGCCGAAGAGGGCTTCATAGCCCTGACCATGCGCAAGGGCAGCGACAACGCGGCCTTCTTCTCGGCCAACTCCTGCCAGAAGCCCAAGTTCTTCGGTACTTCCAAGGAAGGCAAGGAGGCCGAACTCAACTACAAGCTCTCCACCCAGATGCCCTATATGATGATCGTGGACCGCTTGGCCCATTACATCAAGGTCATCCAGCGCGAGAACATCGGCACCTGGAAGGAGCGCCAGGACCTGGAGAGCGAGCTGAACAAGTGGGTCAGCCAGTATGTCACCGAGATGGACAACCCGGCCCCGGACGTCCGCTCCAGACGCCCCCTGCGTATGTGCCAGATAGAGGTCAACGACGTGGAGGGCGATCCGGGCTGGTACAGCGTGTCCATGAAGATGCGCCCGCATTTCAAATACATGGGTGCCTCCTTCACCCTGTCCCTGGTGGGCAAGCTGGACAAGGAATGATCCGATGCCTTGATTGTGTCGAAGAAGTATGCACGCTCTCCGTTTTGCGCTACAGTCGGCGGCAACGACCCAGCAGCTGACTTATTTTCGGTCAACGACAACGACAAGGAGTTTTGCACATGGCGCTGACTTCCTACATGAAGGTCAAAGGCAAGAGCCAAGGGGAGATCAAGGGCGACTGCACCCAGGGCGGTGACAAGAAGGACACCATCCTGGTCTACCAGATCGAGCACAACGTGGAGATCCCCAAGGACACCCACACCGGGCTGCCCACCGGGCAACGCATCCACCACCCCTTCTGTATCGTCAAACACGTTGATCAGGCCTCGCCCAAACTCTACCAGGCCTGCACCAAAGGCGAGCAGTGTGACGTGACCATCGACCACTATCGCATCAAGGACACGGGCGAGGAGGAGAAGTACTACACCATCAAGATGTCCGAAGCCATCATCGTCAATCAGAGGCAGTTCAAGCCCATGACCTTCGTGGCGGAGAACAAGGCCTACCACGACATGGAAGAAGTCTGCTTCACCTACTCAAAGATCACCTGGACCTACAACGACGGCAACATCGAATACACCGACTCCTGGAAAGACAGCTAAGGGATCCCACGGCGACTGGGCTGGCCCGCGAAGCCGGCCCGGCCGCCGTATCCGGACAAGTATGCGCGAATTCCGCCTCCTCGAACGCATTCGATACATCGACAGGCATCCTGAACAGCGGGGCCGGGCCGAACCCAACGCCATGCTCAACTCGGTGCTGCACCACGTCCAGATGATGCTCAACACCAAGCAGGGCGCCGTGCCAATCGCCCCGGACTACGGAGTGCCCGATTTCACCGACATCGCGGGCTCCTACGCCTCGGACGCCGTCCAGGAGATGGAACGCGGACTCACGGCGGTCATCGCCAAGTACGAAACCAGGCTGCGCGACGCGCGCGTGGAATTCGAATCCCAACAGGAGGACGTTCTCTCCCTCAAATTCCGCATCATGGGCAAGCTGGTCCTGGAAAACGGGGAACTGCCCGTGGTCTTTGAAAGCGTGGTCCAGTCCGACGGAAAAATCACCGTGAGCAGCTGACTGTCATGATCAATACCTACTACCAGCAGGAGCTCGCCCACCTCAAGGAGCTGGCTGTCGAGTTCTCCAAGGCCCATCCGGCCCTGGCGCCGATGCTCAGCGGTCCCACCTCGGACCCCGACGTGGAGCGTCTGCTCGAAGGCACAGCCTTCCTCTCCGGGCTGATCCGAGAAAAACTCGACGACCAGTTTCCTGAAATCCTGCACAGCCTGCTCCAACTCATTCTGCCGCACTATCTCCAGCCCCTGCCATCGGCCACCATCATGCAGTTCTCGCCCAAGCCGGGGCTCATGGAGATCATGCGCGTACCCGCGGGAGCGGCCGTGGCCTCCATCCCGGTGGACGGCACCAATTGCACCTTCACCACCTGCTTCGACGTGGAGGTCAACCCCCTCGAACTCCAGGACACCAGACTGGAGAAAACTCCGGGCGGCGAAATGCTGCTCAGGCTCTTTTTCCGCCTCACCGGCCCCACCCTGCACGACTGGAAGCCCGAGCGCCTGCGCCTGCTCATTGCCGGCAGTTACGAGAACGCCGCGGATCGCTACCACCTGATCATGCACAATGCCCGGAGCCTGCGTATCGTGCCCGGCACCGGCGGCACGCCCGTCACCCTGCGCAGGGAACACCTCAGACCCGTGGGGTTCGGCGAACAGGAGGCCCTGCTCCCCTACCCCTCCCAGTCCTTTCCGGGCTACAGACTCCTGCAGGAGTATTTCATCCTGCCACACAAATTTCTATTTTTCGACATCCTCGGCTGGGAACTCTGGACCGACAGGGGCACGGGCGACGCCTTCGAAATCCAGATCCAGATGGCCGCGCCCCCGCATGAACCGCCCCAAATGAAGCGGCAGCACTTCATCCTTGGCGCCACCCCGGCCGTCAACGTCTTCCCTCACGCGGCCGAACCCATCCTCCTGGACCATCGCCGCGCCGAATACCGCCTCCGCCCCGCCGATCTCAAGGGTGAGAACTACCAAGTCTTCAGCGTCCAGAAAGTCATCGGCTTTGTCAAAGGCACGGTTCGCCAGCGCGAGTACCTGCCCTTCGAGATGCTCGGCGCTCAGCAGGACGACCAAGCCATCTACCACGTGGACCGCCGCATCTCGCCGGTTGGCGAACACATCGAGCATTTCCTCACCGTGGCCTATCCCAGGAGCATGGAAGTGCCCCAGGTGGAGACTCTGTCCGTCGACCTGCTCTGCACCAATGCGCACCTGCCCGAAAGCCTGCAACTCGGCGACATTTCCCAACCCACCGAGACCTCGCCCAGCCTGCTCGGGTTCAAGAACATCCACCCGCCGACAGCGGCGGTGCGCCCCCCCATCGGCAAGGAATTGCTTTGGCGTCTGCTCTCGCATCTTTCCCTCAACTATCTGCCCATGAGCAATCCCGAGAACCTCAAGGCCCTGCTCCGGCTGTACATCTTTCCCGGCACCCGCAACCGCGCCTCGGTTGTGGCCAACAACAAGCGCGTGGACGGACTCACCGACCTCAGCTCCCGCACCCTGGACCGTCTCGTACGGGGGCAGGTCATGCGCGGCCGCGAGTTGAGCATCAAGGCCAACGGTTCCAACTTCGCCAGCTTCGGCGACCTCTACCTCTTCGGCACCGTGCTGGACCGTTTCCTGGCCTCCTATTCCAGCATCAACAGCTTCACCTCCTGTTCCCTGGAGGATCAATACACGGGGGAAGTCTACCGATGGCCGATGCGCGTGGGCGACCGCCTGCTCCTTTGAACCCAGACCAAGTGAAGCAGGATATCCTGGAACACCCCCAGAGCTTTGGGTTCTTCCAGGCCATCCGCTTGTTGCGTCTCTTCGCGGGGCAGCAAGGGCTGCACGACGACGAGCGTTTTCTCACCGAGAACCTGCGTGTGCGCCCTCATCTTTCGCTTGGTTTCCCCGGCACCGACATGGTGGAAATGCGCGAGGAGCACGACGACGAGGACGCCGGACTCCGCTATCACATCACGGCCACCTTCCTGGGTCTCTACGGCTCGGCCTCGCCCCTGCCCACCTTCTACACCGAAGAACTGCTGGACGACGCGGGCGACGACATCGACGTGGCCCGCGACTTCATCGACATCGTCAACTCCCCTCTCTACCCCCTGATCATCCGCGCCTGGACCAAGTACCGCCTGCCCATCAAGGTGGTGGACGAACAGGCCAAGGAATACATCGAACGACTCTATTGCCTGGCCGGGCTCGGCCTGCCCGAGTTGCGCGCCACCCTGCCCGACCCCTTGAAGCTGCTGCGCTACATCGGCCTGTTTTCCCAGTGGCCGCGCTCGGCCATGGGCCTGAAGACGCTGCTGGGCGACGCCATCGGCATGGAAGAGGTCGAATCCCCGGGTCCGGCACCCGTGCGGGTGACCTCCTGCGTCCAGCGCCAAGTGAACATCCCCGGCGACCAGCGTTGCACACTGGGGCAGGAGAACCATCAACTCGGCGAGGACGCGGTCTGCGGCGAACAGATCGCCGACCGCCTCGGCAAGATCGCCATCCACGTCGGCCCCCTCAGCGACAGGCTCTACCACGCCTGCCTGCCGGGCTCGCCCCTGTTCCACTGGATCACCGTACTCATAAGGCTGTACATGGTCCAACCCCTGGACTGCGACCTGGAACTCAAGCTGGCGCCGGAACAGGCCCGCACCGCCCGGCTCGGGGGAGGCAAGTGGTCGGCCCTGGGGCTCGACACCTGGATTTTTTCCTCGGACCGGCCTGAAAAGGCCTGCGCCTGGTTCCCGATCAAGGAATACACCCTGCAACCCATCCAAGGAGCGGCGCCATGATCAACGTGGACATCAAATCCCTGCTCTCCAAACTCAACGGCTTCTGCACCACGGCCCTGCACAACGCCGCCGGCCTGTGCGTCTCCAGGACCAATTACGAAATCCTCACCGAGCACTTCCTGCTCAAGTGTCTGGAAGTCCAGGACAGCGACATCTCCCTGATCCTGCGGCGCTTCGAGATCGACCCCGGCCGCGTGCTCCGCTCCCTCACCGATGCCCTGGAGGACGCCAAGACCGGCAACGCCGGCAAGCCCGTATTCTCCCCCATCCTCATCGAACTCTTCGAGAGCGCCTGGCTCATCGCCTCCGTGGACCTGGGCGAGAGCCGCGTCCGCTCCGGAGCTCTGCTCCTGGCCTTCCTGGCCAAGCCCGGCTTTTTCGGCATGGGGCAGTACGTGGACCAGCTCAAGGCCGTCAACAGCCAGACCCTGCAAAAAGAGTTCTTCAGCATCGTTAAAAGCTCCAGCGAGCAGGCCCAGGCCGACGCCGCGGCCAGGGACCGGGCCGAAGGCGCCCCGGCTGCCGGCGACGGCGGATTCCTGGCCCGCTTCTGCCAAGACTTCACGGCCCGCGCCCGCGAAGGGCTCATCGACCCGGTCTTCGGCCGTGACGAGGAAACCCGCCAGATGGTGGACGTGCTCGCCAGACGCCGCAAGAACAACCCCATCCTCGTGGGCGAGCCCGGCGTGGGCAAAACCGCGGCCATTGAGGGCCTGGCCCTGCGCATCACCCAGGGCGACGTACCCGAAATGCTACAGGACGTCACCCTCTTGGGCCTGGACATGGGCGCCCTGGAGGCCGGCGCCGGCATGAAGGGCGAGTTTGAGAACCGCCTCAAGGGCGTGATCAACGAGATCAAGGCCTCGGAAAAGCCCATCATCCTGTTCATCGACGAGGCCCACACCCTGGTGGGCGCCGGCAGCTCCGCCGGAGGCGGCGACGCAGCCAACCTGCTCAAGCCCGCCCTGGCCCGCGGCGAGTTGCGTACCTGCGCCGCCACCACCTGGAGCGAATACAAGAAGTATTTCGAAAAGGACCCGGCCCTGGCCCGGCGCTTCCAGCTCATCACCCTCAACGAGCCCGACGTGCCCACCGCCATCCTCATCCTCCAGGGCATCAAGGAGGCCTTCGAAAAGAGCCACAAGGTCATCGTGCGCAACGACGCCGTGGAAACCGCGGCGGAATACTCGGCCCGTTACATCACCGGGCGCTTCCTGCCGGACAAGGCTATCGACCTCCTCGACACCAGCTGCGCCAGGGTCAAGATCAACCTGACCACCAAGCCCCCCTCCCTGGAGGACACCGAACGCGCCATCCAGGCCAAGGAACGCGTCAAGGCCGCCCTGGAGCGCGACCGCGACAACAACATCGACATCGACACCGAGCGCTACCAGGAAACCCTGGACGCCATCGAATCCCTCAAGGCCAAGGCCGCTAGCATCGAAGAGAACTGGAAGACCCAGAAGGAGGCCGCGCAAAAGGTCCTGGATCTCAGAAAGCAGATCATGGACCTCCCGCCGGAGCAGAAGGAGCAGAAGGACGCGCTCCGCGCGCAACTCACGGAAGCCGACGCTGCACTCAAGGCACTCCAGGGCGACGAACCCCTGATCCGCATCGAGGTCAACCCCGACGTGGTGGCCCAGGTGGTCTCGGACTGGACCGGCGTGCCCCTGGGCAAGTTGCAGCGCGACGAATCCCAGACCGTGCTGCACCTCGAAGAGCTGCTCCGTGAGCGCATCAAGGGGCAGGATCAGGCCCTGGACGCCCTGGCCAAGACCATCAAGGCCGCCAAGTCCGGTATCAAGAGCCCGGGCCAGCCCATGGGCGTTTTCCTGCTCGTGGGGCCCAGCGGCGTGGGCAAGACCGAGTCCGGCATCAGCCTCGCCGAACTGCTCTTCGGCGGGGAGCGCCACATGGTCACCATCAACATGAGTGAATTCCAGGAAAGCCACACCGTGTCCCGACTCATCGGCTCGCCTCCGGGATACGTGGGCTACGGCGAGGGCGGCATGCTCACCGAGGCCGTGCGCCAGCACCCCTACTCCGTGGTGCTCCTGGACGAGGTGGAAAAAGCCCACATCAACGTCATGGAACTCTTCTACCAAGTCTTTGACAAGGGCGTGCTCACCGACGGCGAGGGCAAGGAGATCAACTTCAAGAACACCGTGCTCATCCTCACCAGCAACCTGGCCACGGACGTGATCCAGGAGATGACCGCCCAGGACGCGGCAGGGGAAGTGCCCCTGGAAGCCATCCTCGGCGCGGTGCGCCCCATCCTTTCCCAGCACTTCAAGCCCGCCCTGCTGGCGCGCATGAACGTACTACCCTTCCGCAGCCTGAACCCCGAGGCCATGCGCGAGATAGTGGTCCTCAAGCTGAACAAGCTGAAAAAGACCCTCTACGACAACAACAAGATGGGCTTCACCTGGTCGGACAAGGTCATCGACGAGATCACGCAACGCTGCACCGAGGTGGAGACCGGCGCCCGAAACATCGACTACATCATCAACGGCAACGTCATGCCCCAGCTCTCCCAGACCATCCTGGAGCGCCTGAGCACCGGGGACATGCCCAAGTCCGTGCACCTGGACATGGCCGGGGACGGAACCTTCAGCATGGTTTTCGGGGAGTGACCCCGACCGACGAACGGGAGACGGCATGAGCGCGAAAAGCATCTGGATCACCGCACTGGACAAGGACGAGGCCGCGGCCAAGGAACTCTTCGATACCGCCCGCCGCTATGGCCTGGAAACCGGAGGACACTTCTGGATCGACGACCTCAAGAACATGGCCTGGGCTGGCGCCGCGCCCGAACTGCTCAAGCCCACGAGCACGCTTTGGATCATCGGCGGCAGACTGGAGCAGCTGCGCTCCCCGCAACACCGCTTCGGGCTCTCCATGCTCGCCCTGCTGCTGCACGCCCGCAAGGGTCATGGCTTCCCCATTCTCGTGGTGCCTTACGACGGAAGCCTGAACCCCGACGACCTGCCCACCCCCCTCAAAGGTGCGGAAATCCTGGCCAAGACCCAGCTCGGTGCCAAGGTGGCGGCCAAGGCCAACATGCCCCTGAAGACAATCCAGGCCGACTACCGCCTCGGACTCTACCCCCTGCCCGGCCTGGGTCTCTGGTTCGAGGTGGGACCCTCCACCGGCATCTGGAGCGGAGCGCTTTTCGGCCTGGCCGGAGGACAGGAGGCCGTCATCGACGCCCACGGCGTGGGACCGGCCGGCAAGCTGCCCGAACGCGCCGTGCTCGAGTACCCCATGCAGGGACTCACCCTGCGGGCCGGGGAGCGCGAATACACCGCCTGGGCCGTGAAGAACCAACTGGGAGAAAACGACTCCTACTACCTGCGCGTCCGGGGCGCTCCGGCCTCCCTGCTCTTCGGCGAACTGCCCGAGGCCGACGACGCGGATATGCACGTGCTGGAGGTCCAGTAGCCCGCGTCCGCCCGTCCCCTTGGGCGCGGCACGGACAACGGCGCATGCCCAGGCAGACCCTCTTGCCTGCGCCGGGTTTCATGATACAAGCTTCCCATGAAGGAAGGAAACCTGTTCCGCTTCTATGGGGGGATTTTCATGTTCGCTCGCTGGTGGCTGCGCAACGACAGAAACAGGCTCATGCTCGGCCTGGGGCTCATCCTGGCGGCCTCCTTCGTGGGCGTGAGCACCTTCAACTACATGGCCACCCGCGAGGCCATCCACCAGGAGATCATCCTCCAGGGCCTGCCCCTCACCCGTGACAACATCTATTCAGAGCTGAGCGGCGAACTCATGCGCCCTCTCCTGGTGTCCTCGAGCATGGCCAACGACACCTTTCTCCAGGACTGGGCAGAGGAAGGGGAGCGCGACCTGGACCGGATCACCCGCTACCTGTACGAAATCCACGGCAAATACGGCTTCTTCTCCACGTTCTTTGTCTCCGCGAAAACGAACAACTACTACCATTACAAGGGGCTGCACAAGGTCATCGACGAGGAGGACGACCACGACGTCTGGTTCTACAAGTTCGTGCAATCCGGCGAGGAGTATGAACTGGTCGTGGACACGGACGAGGCCGCAAACAGTATCCTGACCATCTTCATCAACTTCCGCGTCTCCGCGCCGGACGGTGAACTACTCGGCGTTACCGGCGTTGGCTTGCGGATGGACGCCGTGGCCTCGATGATCACCAACTACCAGGAAAAGTACGACCGCTCCATCTTTCTGGTGGACACCAACGGCGTCATCCAGGTGCACCCGGACCAGGGCATGCTCATGAGCGTGCTCACGCGCCAGATCGGCCCCCTGGGCCCTCCTCTTGAAGACTTGCTGCGCACGCGCAAGGAGCCCGAGAACTTCCAGTTCGAGCGCGACGGTCGCGACATCCTGCTCACCGTGCGTTACGTGCCCGAGCTGAAGTGGATCATCTTCGTGGAACAAGACGAGACAACGGCCCTGGCCATGGCCAGGAACAACTTCCTGCGCACCGTGCTCATCGGCCTCCTGGCCTCGGCGTGCATCATCGGCATGACCCTCATGGCCATCAACCGGTACCAGCGCAAGGTGGAACTCATGGCCGTCAGCGACGAACTTACAGGCGCCTTAAACCGTCGCGGCCTGGAAAAGGAGTTCGAGAGGGCCCTCTATGCAGGCAGGCGCTACGAGCGCCCGTGCAGCCTGATCATCCTCGATCTCGACGGCTTCAAGGCCGTCAACGACCAGCTTGGCCATCTGGCCGGCGATCAGGTGCTCTTGGCGGTGACCAGGCGTATCCACGCGACCATCCGCCCCTCCGATGTTTTCGCGCGTTGGGGAGGCGACGAGTTCGTCGTGCTCACCGAGAACCTCCTGGACCAGGCCGTCATGCTGGCGGAGCGCCTGCGCCAGGCCATCCACGACGCGGACCTGGTCGGCCCGGATGCCGCGCAAAACGACCCCCGCCGCACGATCACCATCTGCTGTGGCGTGACCCAATGCCGCGGGGACGACGACCTGGATCAGGCCCTCAGACGTGCCGACCAGGCCATGTACGTGTGCAAGACGCAGGGCGGCGACAGCGTCCAGGTGGCCAAGGATTGACACTCCCGGGGGCGCCCAGACACCGGCAATGCTTGCTCATTGCCTGCGTATCCCCTTTTTGTAGGAATAGTCCTACTTTTTATCAAGGAGTCGTCCTACAAAACAACGAGTTCTCCGCTGATAGCTTCTTTTTGAGAAGCAACATATCCGAGAGATGATTCGTGGAAGCTCCATAGAAAACGCAATGCAGGTGACATCGGCAAACGGGGGGGAATACAAGCGAGGTGCTCATGTCCGCCAACACCTTTACGCACGTCGTATCAGGCCCTGCCTTTGGGTTCGATGGGCAGCGGATGCCCGGACTCACGCAACAGTTGATCCGCGATCCTTTCGTAATCCGGTACAACAGCAACGGCAACATCACCTATGTGAATCCATCCTACTGCAAATACCTGCGCTTGCAGCCCGAACAACTCCTGGGAACGAACTTCATCCACCGCGTGCCCCTCGATGAACTGCCCCACGTCAGCAGGGAACTGACGCGGCTCTCCGAGCTGACACCGCGGCTTTTACTCCAGCATTGCATCATCACTCCCGACGGCCAGAGACGCCGCCACCTCTGGCTGCACAGACTGTTGCAGAGGGGTGACGCCCCGTCCGAGTACTTGGCGTCGGGCCTGGATGTCTCCGAGATCGGCGAAAAAAGTGAATTGCTCGCGGTGGTGTCCCGCCATTTGGAGCGTTTGCAAACCTCACTGGTTCGAAGCGCGCCCCCCTCGTCATGGCGACAGGGAGAAGCCTCCCCATAACCGGACGCCGCATTCCTCGGTCCATACCTTGCGTACATCGGGTCGTTCATGGGGTCTACTCCCCTTGACCTCCCCATTGTCACCCCTTGGTTTGGCTACACCCGGTTCAAGACATGCCGCTCTTGAAACGCGTTTTGAAATTCAGGGGGCGCGCACGTCCCTTGCCCGCGAGCATTTCACCATTTTCAAAGATAAAAACCCTCAAAATTTCTTCGCAAATCAATACATTCCTGCGGTAAAGCATTGCACATCTGTTGTTGTTCAGGTATGAAGCGAGCAATACTTGTAAGGCGTAAAGGGTCAAGCAGCTACGTGTCGACAGTGGCACAATGGATATGTGTCGACCCTGGCAATCCCTACCTGAAACACGGATACGGCAACGCAACCCGACAAGCCCGGTATGTGTCCCCAAACTTCAGGTACAGCGGCTACTCCGAGAACAGACTCCATGAGTGTTGAAGAACAGCAGATACAGCAGGTTGACGTCGACACCTTCTCCATACCCATCGGGTCACGGGTCATCATCGAGCCAAGCGGGATGGACGCCAAGATCAGAACTTTCTTCATCGGCATGGAGCGCAAGAGCTATTTCATCGTCTCCCTGGCTCCTGTGGTGGGAGTGGAAAAACGAGTCTACGACTTTCTCTACAAAGGCAACCGGACGAAAATATTCTATACCTGCGATGGAGTCATCAACGGATTCATTGCCAAGATATTACTGTACACAACTTCGCCTTTCCGGCACATCTACTTCACCTACCCCACGGACGCAGAGATTTGCAATCTGCGCAAATCCCCACGCACCGACTGTCACTTACCCACGAAACTCAGCGTTGGAGACATGCATTTCTCCGGAATGATGTTGAACATCAGCGCTTCTGGATGCGGAATATGCGTCCTGGCTCCGCATCCTGATCTTTCCGAGGACATCCAAAAAGGCGCCATGGCCTCCATGCGCTTCTTTCTTGTTAAAAATATGAAGGAATTCTCGGTCCAGTGCAGGATCATGAATATCCGCAGACAGGGTATCAAGCTCGTAATCGGTTTGAGCTTCTTGGAAATGGAGCCAGCGTTGCAGAAACGCGTCAACGAATTCATCGACTGGGTTCTTTCCTACAGAGTCTGACCACAATACACTCCACGTACTATTATCGCCTGCCATGGGTACCAGCACGGGTATGCACACTGCATGTTGTTCCACTTGTCATGACAATGCAGCATTATCCAATTTCCTTTGTTTCCCCTCTTGTCCTCCGGGGCAGAGTACGTTACTCCCCTGCCACAGCCTTGTTGGGCGATGCGACCGCAAGTGACCGCCCGATCCATTCACGTAAACATTGAGGAATGCCCATGCCGCTCCGTCTCATGATCGTCCTCTCGCTCTCTCTGGCCCTGTGTTGGGGGTGTGTTGCCGAAAAGGAGCACACTTACACACCCCCGCCCCCAAAACCAGCGGTGCAATCCAAACCTGTGTACAAGTCCAAACGCGCTGTACACAAGGGCGCCCCTGTGATCTATGAAGCCGCGGTGCGCGGCTGGTTCAAGCGGGTGAAGTTCCCCGGCTTCCGGCAGATCAGCATCTACAGCGAATTCCACCCCGACGACGGCAGCCTCGTGGCCCGTTATGGCAAAGGAAAGCGTACATTGTATCTTTCCTACATCGACAACCAGCGCATGAGTCAGTACGGTATCGCGCGCTCAGCCAAGGAAATGATCGCCGTGGGGTGTGCCGGTACTGTACGAGAGTTCGAGATAAAGGGCCGCACTTGGTACGGTGACGACACCTCCAGACCCTCCCTTGGGCTGGACGTCAGCTCCGATGTCAAACTCCTGCTCATGGGGTACGAGAACATCGACCTCCAGACCCTGGTGGAGCTGGCGCGAGAACTCCCTGTGGATGCCTTGGCCGGCCAGGCCGTGAAATAATACCCTTCTCTTGATTACCCGCAAATAGTCGCTCGGTTCAACTGAACCGAGCGGCTTTGTACTTTCTCTCTGCATAAATAGTAAAAATACATGCCACATGGAAATATCAACACTGGTGGCTTTGCTCATGCGTAACACACACTGTGTGCCACTCACTGCACATTCAGGCATATCTTCAACTGGCGAGAACAGAAGGACAAATATTAACCTCGTGTGTTACCACTGCGTCTCTGCAAGCATAACGCTCTGTCCTTTGAACGATAGATTCATGAACATGCCGATTTGCTACTTGCAAAATCCGGGAGAAGTGTTAATTAATGTACTGAGTATGCTTGGAATTGCGACTTCGGCAGTCCCGAGCCGTGCGCAACAAGCACAGGACAAGGCCACACACCCGCGTGTGAGACACAAGAGGAGGGGGTCATGGACACACAACGCAAGGGCGGCGAACAGCACTCCAACACCACTACCTCGAACCCACCTATCGGACTTACGAAATCTGTACTTGTCAAACTCCTTGTCCTGGTCATCACCGGCCTGGTCCTCGAAGGACTGTTCTTCTACCTCTACATCAATCTCGACCTCAGCGCATTTTCAAGAAAGCAGGCTTATGAAAGAAAGGAGTTCATCTATCAGGAAGAACAATACAGCCTGCGCAACCTGGTGGAAATGGCCTACACCACCGTGGAAGCCTATCACCGCCAGTCCCTGGACATCCAACGCCTCCAGGCCATAAAGGCCCAGGAGCTGAAGCGCATCGTGGACTCCGCGGGCAGCCTGATCACCGACTATTACAACCGGCACAAGGACTATCTCTCCCAGGAGGAACTGCACGCAAACATCATGCAGCTGGTGGCCGCCGTGCGCTATGACGGCGACAACTACATCTGGATCAACGACACCAAGCCCGCAATGATCATGCACCCCATCAATCCAAAGCTCGACGGCCAGGACCTCTCGGACTATGCCGACCCAGCGGGCACCAGACTTTTCGTGAACATGGTCAAGGTCTGCGAGGCAAAGGGCGAAGGCATGGTGGACTACCTCTGGCCAAAGCCGGGCGCGGAAAAGCCCACTCCCAAGGTCTCCTATGTCAAGCTGCTCCCTGAGTTGGGGTGGATCATCGGCACCGGCGCCTGGGTGGCGGACATCACCGGCGAGATGAAGCAACGCGCCCTGGAACAGGTGGCCCAGATGCGCCTGGCCGACGGCAACTATTTCTGGATCAACGACGCCAAACCCGCCATGGTCATGCACCCCACCAACCCGCAGCTCGACGGGCAGGACCTCAGTGATTACAAGGACACCCGCGGCAAGCGGTTGTTCGTGGAAATGGTCCAGGTGGTCAAGGAAAAGGGCGAAGGAGTGGTGGACTATTTTTGGGGCAAGCCCAACCAACAGGGCGACTTCCCGAAACGCTCCTATGTGAAACTCTTCGAGCCCTGGGGCTGGATCATCGGCATGGGTGTCTACATGGACGAGGTCGACGCCACGGTGGACCGTAATCAGGAAGAGTTCATGAACTCCATCAGCGCCCTGCTCAAGCGTGCCATTCTCTATTGTGGAATCTTCGTGCTGCTCCTCGTGGTCGGTCTGGCGTTGCTCATCCGACGCGACCTGAACAAGCCCCTGGGCGCCCTGGTGGATTATTCATGCAGTGTGGCCGCGGGCGATCTGGACGCCACGGTCGCGGGACGCTTCAAGGGTGAGATCAACCGGCTCAAGCAGTCCCTGGAAACCATGGTCACCGGACTCAAGGCCAAGATGCTGGAAGCCCAGCGCAAGAGCGAGGAGGCCGCGATCGAGGCCGAAGCGGCACGCCAAGCCAAGGCCGAGGCAGAGCAAGCAAGGGAGCGCGCCGAGCACGCCAAGCGCGAGGGCATGCTCGAGGCCGCCGGCCAATTGAACAACATCGTGCACAGGCTCTCCTCCTCCTCGGAAGAACTCTCCATCCAGGCAGAGGAGATCAACAAGGGCACCGACAACCAGAAACGCCGCATCAGCGAGACCGCCACTGCCATGGAGCAGATGACCGCCACGGTCCTCGAAGTGGCGCGCAACGCCGCGGATTCCGCAGAAAACGCGGACCAGGCTCGGCAGGATGCCCTCAAGGGGGCGGAAGTCGTCGAACGCTCCATCAAGGCCATCAACACGGTCCACGAGCTGGCCTTGCAGCTGAAGCGCGACATGGATCAGCTCGGACAGCAGGCCGAGGCCATCGGACAGATCATGAACGTGATCAACGACATCGCCGACCAGACCAACCTCCTGGCCCTGAACGCGGCCATTGAGGCCGCCCGGGCCGGCGAGGCTGGGCGCGGTTTCGCCGTGGTGGCCGACGAGGTACGCAAACTGGCGGAGAAGACCATGTCCGCCACCAAGGACGTGGGTGCCTCCATCGTTGCCATCCAACAAGCCGCGCGCAGCAATACCCAGGGCATGGACAAGGCCGTGACCGCGGTTCAGGAAGCCACGGACCTGGCCAACGCCTCGGGTGATTCATTGAGACAGATTGTGGCGCTCTCGGACTCCACCGCCGACAAGGTGCGCTCCATCGCCACCGCTTCCGAGGAACAGAGCGCGGCCAGCGAACAGATCAACCGCACCATCGAGGAAATCAACTCCATTGCCGCCGCAACCGCCGAAAGCATGGGGCAGTCGGCCATCGCCCTGCAGGACCTCAGCCAGCAGGCCGGTGAACTGCAATCACTCATCGAACGCATGCAGCGCGAAAACCGCTGACAACTCCACCTTCCGGGGGCGGAACGGACGAGGGTTCCGCCCTTGGAAGATGTCGGAAGACAATCACCATCACCCTTGCGCTCGCTGACGGACGGGAAACATCGGCAACCGCTCTCCCCGGTTAATCGCTGCACTCCCGTGCACTGCCCCGAGCCATGACAACTGTGCCACTGCGTCCAAAGCAGGGTGCCTAGCTCAAAAAAACGTCACCGCTCAACAACCCCTCCTGAAAAGCATGATCACGCCTTCTCTCCCGCGGCAGAAGAAAGTGCATAAAATAAGCGCATTGCATTTACTTTGCCTGCGGACAGCCGCCCACATTGCCTTTTGGACCATGACTTGCATTTCATTCACACAAGCACTGCGGGAAGCGGCACGCATGCATCACCCCGCAATGCTCATGCTGCGGCCCAGTTGGCTTGTCCTCGAATAAACACAACGGCTCCATCAAGTCATGCATCCAAATGCGAACATCGCCATGAAACGTACCATTTATCTGCATATCGGCACCTACAAGACGGGTACATCCAGCCTCCAGGACTTCTTCTCCAAAAACAGCGCTGTCCTGCTGTCTAAAGGCATTCTATACCCACTTACGGGGCGGCGCACCCTCGATGGAGAACCTTCACCCAGGCATATGGAACTCTCCTGGATGCTTGGTAAAAAACCACACTTGATGGATGCCTTGCGGCTCGAGATAGAAAGAACAGATGCTCCCTCTGTGCTGCTTTCAAGCGAGACGTTTTCCAGCTATGCCGGCATGCCGTCACTCATTGGCAATCTATCAATACTCAAAAAAGCGTTTAGCGACTACAACGTCAAAGTCATCGTGTTTCTGCGTTCGCAGACTTCCTTCATTCCTTCATTCTATAACCTGAAGGTAAAAATTGGAAGAGAATATCGGACATTACACGAATTTTGCAGACAGGATATCCTCGACAATCCCAACTTCTACAATTATCATGGCATGCTGCTGCCCTGGAAAGCGACCTTCTCCACAGAGAACATCAATGTACACGTCTATCATATGTCACTCAACCGGAATAACCGGCTCTTCTCGGTATTCCTCGATGCGATCGGCACTTCCCTGACCAGCGACTTCCTCATGGACAGTAAGCCAAAGAATGTCAGCTTGCCCCAAAATGCCCTCGATGTGTTGTGCTCCATCAATCGCACTACAGACCTAAGCCATAAAGAAGAGTTTATCGACGTTCTTTCCAACCTCAGCGACAGCGATGCCCTGGTGAATTCCTACAGTGACGCCAAGCCAGGACTCAACTGCGCGGATATCGAGTACATCAGGGAGTATTTTTCAGAATCGAACAAAATTGTGGCCTACACGTATCTTGGCAGGGAGGACGGTGTTCTGTTCGCCGAGCAGCCACCTCGCAACTCCCAACAAACGGACAGCTACGATCCAGAAACGACCAAGGAAAACCTGGCCATTTTGGTGACATACCTTTGGGACCAACTGCAGCAGAACACGCAAGTGTTGCACCAGACAACGCATCGGTTCAAGAGGCAGCTACGCGATACTCTTGCCGCCATGAACAAACTGATAAAGACCTAGCGCCATTTTCAACGCAACGCCATCCAATTTTCAAAGTGTTCACGGCAGGCATAATGCGCTTTCGGCAATGGCAGATAACCTGGCAACAATCTTGCTTAACCTAAGGTGTACCGATGAACTCAGTTGATAATTTCAAAAGGCTCATTGACCACAGAATAGCCCAGGGCAATTTCCGCAAGGAGCTGCTCGACCTCATTCCGGACAGCAGCAAAAAAGTTCTCGAATTCGGATACGGTGACGGTACATTGCTCCTGGCCGCAAAACTGTTCAAAAACCTCGAGCACATCTGCGGCATCGACATCAGGGAATCCGAAGCAGCACAGTTCTTTGATGCAGCCTGGCATTCTGATCTCAGCGTGGAAGAAAACACCATCGGCGAAGCCTATCACGGCTTCTTCGATTGCATCTTCTCCTCGAACACCATGGAGCACGTCTACGACCCATGGCGCGTTCTGTCAAAACTGCGCCGCTATATGACCCCGGACGGACTGCTGATCGTGGAAACACCCAACATCCAGTGCTGGGAGAGCCTCTACAGAATCGCAGTGGGCGAGTTTCCGTACACCTCTGGGGCGCATTTCGACTCCACTCACATCCGCTGGTACACTGTGCACAGCTTTGCGGAAATGCTGGATTTCATCGGCTTCGAGCCCCAGGATATCTATCCCCTGACCTTTGGCGCCGACCTCGGCTTTTTGGACAAGATCAATGAAATGTACACCCTCGAACTCCCACCCCCCGGCGTGGACAGCGACGCCCCAAAAATCGTCCTGAAATTCCCCGTGAACATCAAGCCGCTGTATCCTTTCTTTGTCGCACCGCGGTTCATCATCACCGCACGGCGAGGTTCAAGGCCACTGCACGACCGGCACGCCGGGTACCATGCTGAATTCGAGGAATTCCGACTCCAGAACCAAAACAGGTACAGACTGATTCCCCAGCTCATACAGCCACCTGTCAATACGGATGTTGCCCAAAAACTGAGTATAAGACTCGGCAGACCGGTTGCAAGGACGCTCTGATCCAATTTCCCATGCCCAACCTCTTCCGCTCCCACGCCCCCTTGTGCATCGCCCACAGGGGCGCCCGTTCCCTGGCCCCTGAGAACACCCTGGCGGCAGCTTCCATGGCCGCCCGTTGCGGCGCCCAGGCCTGGGAGTGCGACGTCCGGCTCTGTGCCGAAGGCCAACTCGTGCTCATGCATGACCAGTCCCTGGAGCGCACCACGGACGTGGCTCGGCGACAGGAATACGCCGGCAGGCGCCCCTGGAACGTCAACGATTTCAACCTGTCAGAAGTGCAGCGTCTGGACGCCGGCTCCTGGTTCCTGGAGCGGGATCCATTCGGTGAGATCAGCCGGAGTGCGCTCCCCGCCGAGATCCTGACCGGATACACTGGTGAGCGGATCCCCACCCTGCGTCAGGCTCTGGAGCACTCCCAAGGCCTTGGCCTGGGCATCAACGTGGAGATCAAGGATATGGATGCGGAAAACGGGCGGGACAACGGAGCGGTCCTGGTGGGACCCTGCCTGGAGTTGCTGCGCGAGACCGGCATGCTGGAGGCAGCCCTGGTCTCCTCCTTCAACCCCGACTACCTGCGCCAGGCGCGGGCCGCATGTCCCGAGGTCCTGCTCGGACTCATCGTGGAGACCATGCCCCACGACGCGGTGTGGCTGCTACGCGATCTCGGGGTCCAGGCCCTGCACCCCTGCGTCCAGGGGCTGGAACCCAGCGTGGTGCGCGCCATGCGCAAGGCTGGATTCCTGGTGAACGTCTGGACCGTCAACGAAGTGACGGCCATGCGGGACTACAGTGCCGCCGGCGCCAACGGCCTGATCACGGACTGGCCGCAACGCTGCCCGACAAGGGAGGGGTCTGCTCGCACGTTCAATAGATCTGCTTGAGCAGGTCCTCGCCCTGGGACTGCCGCTGTCTCTGGACCGGTCCCTGAGCAGGATACTGTCCATTGCCCGGAGCGTCCCCTTCCATGGACTGCCCACTTGTATCCACTCCCCAGCCGAAGTCGGCGAAACGTATGGGTTCGGTGCCGGCGATGAAGGGCATGGGCACGCACTCCTCGCAGCCCGGCGAGGCCAGTTGCCCAGAATCGGAGTTCACACGCACGTTCACCACGTTCACGGGTTCCGGGAAGGGCGTCACGGGGTAGTTTTCCTCCACGGCCTCGCGGTACTTCAACCAGATGGGCAGCGCGGCCCGGGATCCGGTCTCGAACTTGCCCATGGGCTGGAGCTGGTCAAAGCCCACGTAGACACCCGTGAGCAGGTAGGGGGTGTAGCCCATGAACCAGGCGTCGCGCTCCTCGTTGGTGGTGCCGGTCTTGCCAGCCAAGGGGCGGCCCAGCTTCTTGGCCCTGGTGGCCGTGCCTATCTGCACCACCTGCTGCATGAGGTAGTTCATGACATAGGCGTTCTGCGGCGAGATGGCTTCCTTGGGTTCGGGCTTGGACTGGTAGAAGTTGTCCCCCCAGGGTCCCTTGACCGTCAGCACCATGCGCGGCTCCACCCTGGTTCCGCCGCGGGCGAAGGTGGTGTACGCCTCGCAGAGGTTGATGGGCGTGACCGCCACCGCGCCCAAGCTAATGGGCAAATAGGGCGGGAACTCGGACTTGAGACCAAGGTCCTTGGCGCGCTTGATCACGTTGCGGATGCCCGTGCGCTGGGCGATGCGGATGGTCACCAAGTTGTACGACTTGGCCAGGGCCACGCGCAACGTGGTGGGGCCGTGGAATTTCTGCGTGAAGTTTTGGGGCTTCCAGACCTTGTTGCCGATCTCGATGACCAGGGGGGCGTCCATGACGATGGACGCCGGGGTAAAACCATGGTCCAGTGCCGCGGAGTAGACCACGGGCTTGAAGGCCGAACCGGGCTGCCGCCTGGCCTGGGTGGCGCGGTTGAACTGGCTCTGCTGGAAGGAATAGCCACCCACCAGGGCGCGCACTTCGCCGGTCGGGGGCTCCAGGGACACCAACGCGCCCTGGACCTTGGGGCGTTGCTGCAGCCCCAATTGCAGCGGAGCCTTGGAATCCACGGCCTTGGGCTCGCCACCGTTCTTGTCCCCCCCAGGCGCCTGCACCGATGCCCAGACTACGTCGCCGGGCTTGAGCAGCCTCGACGCATCGGTGATCTTGGGGGCGTTCTCCGGCGCCACCGCGGGGTTGGGCGTCCGCGCCCAGGCCATGGTCGCGACGTCGATGAAGCCTTCCCTGCTCCCCACCCTGACGCGGGCACCCTTTTTCTCCACCTTGGTCACCAGTGCCAGGACCCAGGCACCGGCATGCAGGTCCTCGGGCAGATAGTCGTTCTGCTCGAGAAAGCTCTCGAACTCCCCGGCCTGAAGTTGACGCACCGGTCCCAACCAGCCCCGACGTTTGGAGGATTCTTCCAGCCCCCAGCGCAGGGCCTCCTCGGCCGTCTTCTGGTGCTCCAGGTCCGCAGCCGTGAAGACGTGCAGCCCGGCGGTGTAGGCCGCCTCCTCACCGTAGCGGTCCAGTGTTATGCCCAGGGAATCCATATTCTCCTTGCTCAGGTAATCCACCAGCCAGCGCCGGACTTCCTCGAGGTAGTAGGCGCCCAACTGCCAGGAGACGTCGGTCATGTTCTTGTATTCCAGGGGCTGGGCAAGGGCCTGATCGTACTCCTCCTGACTGATCCAGTTCTCCTCGCGCAGACGTTCCAGCACGTATTTCTGCCGGGCCTTGGCGCGTTCGGGAAAGCGGTAGGGATTGTAACGCGACGGTGCCTGGGGCAGGCCGGCCAGCACCGCGCACTCGGCCAGGGTCAAGTCCTGCACGTGCTTGCCGAAATAAACCCGCGCCGCGGCCTCCACACCGTAGGCCCTGGCTCCGAGATAAATCTCGTTGAGGTAGATGGTCAGGATCTCGTCCTTGGTCAGATAGCGCTCCAGCCGGTAGGCGAGGATGGCCTCCTTGAGCTTGCGGTCGTAGCGTTTTTCCGAGGTCAGCAGCAGGCGTTTGATGATTTGTTGGGTGATGGTGCTGCCCCCCTGCTTGGTCTCCCCGGACCTGAGGTTGACAACGAAGGCACGGACAATGGCCGAGAGGTCGATGCCCTCGTGCTTGAAAAACGTCTTGTCCTCGGCCGCGAGAAAGGCCTTGGGCAGGTGTCGGGGCATGTCGTCCAGCCGGACCAGAAAACGCTGTTCCTTGTAGAGATAGCCCAGCACGTCCCCGTTGCGGGCATAGACCGTGGTCACCAGGGCGGGCCTGTAGTCGGCGATCTTCTTGAACCCCGGCAGGTCCTTGGATGCCCACATATATAGGGCCATGCCCGATGCCGCGGTCATCATCACCAACATGACCACGAACAACACACTTATCACTGCAAATTTCTTCATTTTGTCATCTTGTATCGGCTAAAGGCCTGTTCCAGGAGCGGCATGCCTTCCTGGGGCGGCAGCCCCCAGGCCAGACGCAACCTGCCATGCAAGAGCCGGACCTCGGCCTCGGTCATCTCCATGACTTGGAGCATGCTCCCTATATCCCTGCACTCTTCAACGGCCAGGCAGTTCGGCGGTGTGAAGATCGTCAGGCGCCCCCCAACGATCCAGAAGGGGAAGACCAAACAATAATGGGGGCGCACTTCCCGTGGCAGTGTGCAACCCCTGGGACCGAGAAACACGCAACTGCCGTCGGCGCGGGTGGCCAGCCGCAAATGAAACTTGTGCCTGGGGAAGAGCTGGTCCGCCTGCTCCTTTTCCTTGGGAAACAACCGCTTCACGTTGTCCACGAAAGGTTCGTTGTTGCTTTCCTGCACAAAGGCGCCCTTGTCCGCCGCCACGTCCAGAATCCGGTCCCGCTCCATCTCCGAGATGGGAAAGCAGACCTTCTCTTCTCCGGGCTCCAGCCGGCAACAGGTGGGACCGCGCTCGGTGCAGCGCTTGCACACGTGCGGGTCCTGGGAACCGACGTTCGATGGCTTTCTTGTCGGAGACATCTCAGAATCTCTCTTGCCCTGTCCTGGGCCAGGCGCCGGTGAAGCCCCGGCAAAGCACCAAGGTGAACTTCCGCGCCGGCCTGCCCCGGTGCATGGTCTGGTAGTGTCGCGGCTCCACGGATTCGCACACCTCCCCCAGCTCCTGGGGCAGGCGGACCTTGAAATCCTTGTCCACGTAGATGGCGTCCCAGCCGGCCTTGTCCTCGGGGCCCGGCCAAAGGTCGTACTGGCTCATGCGTCGGTCCCAGAAACCGCAATAGGTCCGTGGTTGCCCTGGGACGTAAAAGGCCAGCGCCGCCGTTATATCGTAGCTGGAAGCAAAATAAAACACCTGTTCGGGGTTGGCAAATTCCTCCTGCCGCAAACGCCCCAGTTCCGCGCCCAGGTCCCGCCACCCCTTGAGCCGCTGCGTGGGGTTCACGTCTCCGGGCAGGGGAATCCAGTTCTGGGCGCTGAGCAGCACGAAGGTCAGCAGGCCGAGCGCCGGCCAGAGGCGCGCCCAGTGCCCCCGCGCCAAACGCAGGTGCCGGGCCAATGCCCACCCCCCGAGCATGATGCCGCCAACGTAGCACATGGCTGGCCAGTTGGGGTAAATCTTGGAATGAAGGCTCCAGAGCAGGAAAAACAGCCACATGGGCCAGAAAAAGATCACCAGCAGCCACAGTTCCCGCACCCCCAGACCGTCTGTTTCCTCCTGGCGCACCACGACCCTGCCGCGCAGTATTCGCAGGGCCAGCACGCCGCCGAACAGCACGTAGCAGAACCACCAGGGCGTCAGCAGCCCCACCTGGCTGCCGAAGAACTCGGGAAAACGGTCGAATCGAATCACGGGGGCGGGTTTGCTCCCGGCCACACCGGCCAGTGCCCCCACATGCCGGAACCCCACCCAGTCGTGCTGCATGTTCCAGCCCACGATGGGCGCCATGCCCAGCAGCACGCCCACGAGCACGGCCAGGCACACGCCACGAACGAAACCTGCCGGTGCAAGGCCCTTGCGTCGCAGCATCAGGGCGTAGGCCAGGGCCATGGGTGCCGCGGCCAGCATCATGTACTTGGCCAGGATACCCACGGCCATGCAGCCGGCAAACAGCGCCAACGGCAGAAAGAGGCGCTGCCCACGGCCGGCCTGGTAGAGGCTGAACATGGCCCCAAGCCAGCAGAACAACAACGGCGAGTCCGTTGTCATGAGCACGGCCGAGGCCATGAACAGCGGTGTGGTATTGAGCACCACCAGGGTCCAGAACCCCAGTCTGGGGCGCCCCATCAGCCGCGCCAGACCGAGCCAGAGCACCACCTGGCTGGCCATGGAAAAGAATACCGCGCCGATGCGCACGCCAAATTCTGTGTCGCCCAGCAGTTGCACGCCCAGGGCGTTGATCCAGGCGATGAGCGGTCCCTTGGAATAGTAGCTGAGTTGCAGACGCCTGGACCAGTCCCAGTACTGGGCCTCGTCCTGCACCAGGTCCAGCTGTCCGGTGCCCACGAACCACAGCCGCACCAGCGTACTAGCGAGGATAATCGCCCAGGCCAGGTTATGGTAGCGTTCGATCCGTATGGCTTGCGACATGCAACTCCCTTGTACCTTCAGTCTTGGATGGAGCGCGGAATCTCCGCCTCGGCCCGCAGCATTACCGCCTCGGGACGTCACTGTCCAGGCGTGGGGCGCCGCGACGTGTAAAGGTTGTGTAAAATCCACGGCAGGTTGGAACACACCCACGCTTTCCGAACCCTCTCCCTGACGGCTTTACCCTCTTCCCGTAAAAAGGTATCTGTCCGGCGTCACATACAAAATCACACAGGGAGAAATCCACATGTCCGAGCGCATTCACGATGCCGTCAGAGCGGTACGCCCCGTGCGTCGGGAACTCGAAGCCGAGGCCCGCGCCCATCTCGACAACCTGACCAAGCCGCGCGGCAGCCTGGGGCGGCTCGAAGACCTGGCCGCGCGCATCTACTGCATCCAGGAGGGCGGTCTGCTGGACCAGACCCGCGACCGCCGCCTGCTCTACGTGGATCCCGCGCGCATTCACACCATCGCCGGCGATCACGGCATTGTCGCGGCCGGGGTCAGCCTCTTTCCCCAGGAGGTCACCCGGCAGATGGTCCTGAACTTCACCGCCGGCGGCGCGGCGGTCAACGTACTCTGCCGCACGGTCGGAGCCCAGCTCCAGGCCGTGGACGCCGGCAGTTGCGGTCCGGAATATCCTGAGACCGCCGGCCTGATGCAGCGCAAGATCGCGCCCGGCACCAACAACTTCCTGGAGGCCCCGGCCATGAGCGCGGAGCAGTGCCGCGCGGCCGTGGAACTGGGGCTGGACCTGGCAGATACCGCCGCTGAAGACGGCGTGCGCTGCGTGGGGCTGGGCGAGATGGGCATCGGCAACACCACCCCGGCCGCGGCCTTGTACTGCGCTCTGTTCGGTATGACGCCGGAGCAGGCCGCCGGCCCCGGTACCGGCCTGCCCCCCGAAGGCGTGCGCCACAAAGCCGCGATCATCAACCAGGCCTTGCAGCGTCACGCCCCCGCGATTGCTTCGGGAGACGGCCTGGAAATCCTGGCAGCCCTCGGTGGTTACGAGATAGGGACCCTGACCGGCCTGTCCATCGGTGCGGCGCGACGCAGGATGCTGCTGCTGGTGGACGGTTTCATCGCCTCGGCCGCCTATGCCGTGGCCTGGCGACTTTGCCCCGCGGTGGCGGACTACGCCTTTTTCGCCCATGCCTCCGCCGAGCCCGGACACAATACCGCGCTGCAAGCAATGGGCGCCGCCCCCTTGTTGGATCTGGGCATGCGCCTGGGCGAAGGCACGGGCGCGGCCCTGGCCCTGCCTTTGCTCCGCGCCTCGGCCAACGTGTTCAACGACATGGCCACCTTTGCCGAGGCCGGAGTCAGCGACGGCTGATCCTTGGTCATGGAGGCAAGGACCGGGCCGAGGGGGCTCCGGAACCTGTGCGGGACATTCCTTTGTGGAAAATCCTTTTCCCGTTGGAGAAGATGGGCTATATCACGAGAATGAACGAACGCCCCCTGTTCTTGTTCCTGTGGCTTCCGCTCCTCGCCCTGTGTCCGCTGTTGCCCTGTACCACGGCAGCGGCCGTGCTGGAGGCCTCGCACGACCTGCACGTCCGCCTGGACCTCGCCGCGCAGTCCCTGGAGGCGCGCGACGCCATCCGCCTGGTCTCCGACACCCCCGGCAACGCCGTCACCATCGGGCTTTCGCCCCGCGCGGTGATCCGCACTCTGCGCCTGGACGGCCGCCCCCTGGAACCCCAGCGCAAGGGAACGTTTCTGCTCGTGCACCTGCCCGTGGCGGAGATGCCTCCCAAAGATTCCGCTCAAGCGGCACCCGAGGAGCCTTCGAAAGCGCCTCCAGCTGAATCGCCACACGAATCACCCGACGAGTCACCAGAATCGTCACCAGACGAACCGGTCGACGTGCCCCACGTGCTGGAGATCGAGTACACCTGCCGCTTCGACGACCCCCTGCCCGAATCTCCGGCCAACTTCGACAACCCCGGCTTCGGCGTCACCGGTGTCATTGGTCCCCAGGGCGCCTTCATCATGGCAGGCAGCGGCTGGCACCCCTGGCTCGATGCCGTGGAGCAGCACGTCACCCTGCGCGTCACCGCACCCAAGGGCCTGTATGCCGTAACCTCCGGCGACCTCGACAGCATGGAGGACTCCGACGGCCAAAGCGTGTCCATCTGGCGCGCGGAGCATGCGCGCGAGCCCCTGCCCCTCTGCGTGGGGCCCTTCGTGGTGGAGACCCTGGAGGAGGAGCTTCCCGGGCAGGACGGCCCGGCCGTGATGACCTTCTTCCATGCCGCCAACGCCGACCTCGCAGCCAGATACCTGCAGGCCGCCGCAAGGCATCTGGCGTTCTACACCAAACTGCATGGCCCCTATCCCTTTTCTTCCTTCGCCGTGGTGGAGAACTTCTTCCCCACGGGCTACGGCTTCCCCGGCTTCACCCTGCTCGGGGGCGATGTGCTCAGGCTGCCCTTCATCCCGGAAACCAGCCTGCGTCACGAGGTGGCCCACTGCTGGTGGGGGAACGGCGTGCTGGTGGACTACGAACAGGGCAACTGGTGCGAGGGGCTGACCACCTACGTGGCCGACTACCTGGCCAAGGAACAGGAAGACAGCCTGGAGGCGAGGGAATACCGGCTCCAGGTGCTGCGCGACTTCGCCCTGCTCGCCTCTGGCGACCGGGACTTCCCCCTGCGCCGGTTCACCTCCCGCTCCAGCCCGGCCGGCCGGGCCGTGGGCTACGGCAAGGCCATGTTCGTGTTCCACATGCTACGCCGCCTGGTAGGAGACGAACCCTTCTGGAGCGCTCTGCGCACACTCCACGCCGAACGCCTGTTCCTGGAGACCTCCTGGCAGGACATCGGCCGGACCTTTGCCAGGAAGACGCGCCTGGACCAGGACGCCATGGACTCCTTCCTCGCCCAGTGGGTGGATCGCCCAGGCGCCCCGGTCCTCAGGCTGGAAGAGGTCAAGACCGAGCGCTCCGGCTCGGGGTGGAAGGTCTCGGGATTACTCCGGCAGCCTCCCCCATTCTACGACCTCCAGGTCCCACTGCGGTTGACCACGGCGGAGCGCAGTCTGGAGCACCACGTCTTTCTGCACGGCGAGAGTATGGCCTTTTCCCTGGAATGCGTCGGCCGCCCCTTGTTCCTGCAGGCCGATCCAGGTGCCGAGATCTTCCGGCTGCTTCATCTGGAGGAGATTCCCGCCACCGTAAACACCCTGAAAGGGGCCACGAATGTGGCCGGGATTCTCTGCGCGGGGCAGGAGCAGCTCAGGGAGCAGCTGGTCCGGCTGCTGGCCGGGTTGAACCAGCCCCAGGCCCCCATCGTGGAGGAGGCAGCTCTGGACCGCAAGACCCTGGCCGGCCTTGCAGACAAGAGTCTGGTCTTTTTCGGCTACCCAAAAAGCAAAAAGCTGCGCAAGCTCTTGCCACAGCCAGGGTCCGGCGTGACGCTCTCGGCCAAGGGCTTTGACCTGCCCAAGCACGCCGACGCCACGGGCAGGGCCGACACCCTCTTCGTCACCCTCGGCGGAGGCGGCGCGCCAGCCGCGGCCATGCTCCTGCCCCGCCCCGAAACCGGCGACGACGCCGTGGCTGCCGCGGTACGCAAGATCACCCATTACGGCAAATACAGCTACCTAGCCTTCAGGAACGGCGACAACTTGGCCAAGGGCGTCTGGCCACCGGCCGAATCGCCCCTGGAGGTGCGTTTCGAGGAATAGGCGCGCTTCACAGCAACCGAGTATAGCCATGGCACGTCTCTCAGGGGGGAGCGATGCATCGTGTTGGATGTCTTCTCTTGCTGCTGCTCATCGCCGTCACCCTGGCGGCGGGTTGGTGGTGGCTCATGCGGGGGCGCGACACCCCCTTGCCCCAACCCGAGGCCTATCTGCTCTGGGACCTTCAAGGACGCTACGAGACCACCCTGGCCCAGGTCCTGCCCGAGCTGGCCGCGTCCAGGCTCGTGCTCGTGGGCGAGACACACGACGTACAGGCCCATCACGACGCCCAACTGGCCGTGATCAAGGGGCTGGCGCCCCGCGCGCACCTGGCCGTGGGCCTGGAGATGCTGGAACGCGGCAGCCAGGAGTTTCTGGACCTTTGGGTAAGGGGCGATCTCGCCGAACAACAGATGGCCAGAGTTTTTACCCGCGACTGGGGCGAGGACTGGCGGCTCTACCGGGACATCTTCCTCTATTGCCGGGAGCGCTCCATCCCCATGGTCGGCCTGAACGTGCCCAGAGAAATCACCCGCAAGGTGGCGCGGGAAGGATTCCTCTCCCTGAGCCGCGAGGAACTGGGCAAGCTGCCCATGCTCTCCTGTAACGTGAGCCCGGCCTACGAGGCCTTCCTGCGGCAATCCCTGGGACAGCACGACCACGGCCAATCCTTCACCAATTTCTGCGAGGCCCAGTTGGTCTGGGACACGGCCCTGGCGGTTCATGCCCTGGAATACCTAGAAAGCCGGCCGGACAGTGTCATGGTGCTCCTGGCCGGGACCGTGCACGTGTGGAAGATGGCCGTGCCGACCCAGGTCAGACACCGTACCCCGACCCTGCGCCAGAAGGTGCTTTTACCGCGCGTGCCGGGCCGGCTGGAAGAGGGGCTGCTCAGTCTGGCCGACGCCGACTACCTGATCCTCGGGCCGGAGTGAGACTGACCTGTCCGTCTCAACAAATCCTGGGCAGTTGCTCACCTTCGAGCATGTGTAACAGCCTGCGCCCCCCGAGTCTGGTCTCCAGCACCACCTGACCGGTGCGGGTGGGGCCTTCGGCGCGTTCGACCCGGCCGATGAGCGCCGCGTTGCCCCCCAGTGGGGAATTCCGGATGATCTCCAGGGCCTTGGGCGCCAGTTCCCCTGGCAGGAAGCAGAGCAGCTTACCCTCATTGGCCAGGTAGAGCGGGTCCAGCCCCAGGAAGGAGCAGCCGTCGGCCACGGCCGGGTTCACCGGGATGGCCTCCTCGTTCACGTGGCAGACCACGCCGGACTGCCCGGCGATCTCGTTGAGGGTGGTGGCCAGACCGCCTCGCGTGGGGTCGCGCAGCACGTGCAACTCGCCCCTCGTGCCGATGCCGTCGAGCAGGGCCTTGACCATGTGGTTCAGGTTGGCCGAGTCGCTACGGGTCTGGGAGGCGAAGGCCAGGCCCTCGCGCTGGGCCAGCACCGTGAGGCCGTGGTCGCCCAGGGTGCCGCTGACGATGATGGCGTCACCGGGTGCGGCGCGGTCGCCTGCAGGGGGCGGGCTGGCCACGATCTCCCCCACCCCGGTGGTGTTGATGAAGATCTTGTCCGCCGCGCCCTTGGGCACGACCTTGGTGTCCCCGGTGACGACGCAGACCCCGGCCTCCCGCGCGGCCTCGGCCATGGAGGCAACGACCTGCTCCAGAATCTCCATGTCCAGCCCCTCCTCAAGCAGGAAACCGCAGCTCAGATACTTGGGGATGGCGCCGAGCATGGACACGTCGTTCACCGTGCCGTGCACCGCCAGGGAGCCGATGTTCCCGCCCGGAAAGAAGATGGGGTCCACGGTGAAGGTGTCGGTGCTCATGGCGATGGGACCCTGGATCTCCAGGGCCGCGGCGTCGTTCATTGCCGTGAGCAGGGGGTTGTCGAAGTGGCGGAAGAAGAGTTCGTTGATCAGCCGGTGCGAGGCCTGACCGCCGCTGCCGTAGTCCAGGAGCAGTTTCCCCTTGTGCATGGATCAAGCCTCCAGGCTGTATTTGAAGTAGGCGGCGCAGCTGCCCTCGGTGGAGACCATGCAAGGTCCCACGGGCGTTGCCGGGGTACAGGCCTTCTTGAACAAAGGGCACTTGTCGGGGCGCATCTTGCCCTTGAGCACGTCGCCGCAGCGGCACCCCGGCAGGGGCTTGCTCTCGGGCAGGCTCAGGCCCAGGGCCTTCAGGGCGTCGAAGCGCTCATAGGCCGGCGCGAAGCCCAGGCCGCTGCCAGGAATCTCGCCGATGCCGCGCCACAAGGCGCTGGTGGGCGCGAAGACCGTGTACATCACCTCCCTGGCCTTGGGGTTGCCGTCCGGAGCCACGGCGCGAGGGTAGGCGTTGGCGATCCTGGCCTCGCCCTTCTTCCGCTGCTCCACGATCTCCAGCAGCCCGGTGATGATGTCGATGGGCTCGAAGCCGGCCACCACGCCGGGCAGCCCGTGCTTCTCGGCCAGGAAGCAGTAGGGCTCCAGGCCGATGATGGTGGAGACGTGGCCGGGCAGGAGAAAGGCGTCCACTGCCGCTTCCGGATCCTGCAACAGTGCCTCCAAGGCCGGGGGCACGAGCTTGTGGCAGGAGAGCACGAAGAAGTTGTCCAGGCCCTGGGCGGCGGCCATCTGTACCGTGGCGGCGATGGTGGGCGCCGTGGTCTCGAAGCCGATGCCCAGGAACACGACCTTGTCGCCGGGGTTGGCCTTGGCGATCTTCAGGGCGTCGAAGGCCGAGTAGGCCACCTCCACGCGGGCGCCGTCGGCCTTGGCCGCCTTGAGGGTGGCGCCCTTGGGGCCGGGCACGCGCATCAGGTCGCCAAAGGTGACCACGATGGTGTCGTCGCGTCCCGCCACTTCCAGATAGGCGGCCACCTCGCTCTCGTGGGTCACGCAGACCGGGCAGCCCGGCCCCGAGACATGGACCATGGCCTTGGGCAGCACCGAGTGCAGGCCGCTCTGGAAGATAGCCACGGTGTGGGTGCCGCAGACCTCCATGAACCGAAGGGGGCCGTCGAGCTCCCTGTGGATGCGCTCCAGCAGCTTTCTAGCGAGGCCTGGGTCCTTGAAACCGTCGAGGGTGCCTGATTGCAAGCTCACACGATACTCCTTTGGTCGGAAGATTGGGAACGCGCCCCCAAAGAGATGTCTTTGTGCTGCAACGGGCGAGGAAAATCAAGTGTGCTCCGATTTGTTTGCCTTGCCCTTTGCCCCATCCGTCCTTATGGTGACATGACTGGTAGACTATTTCCGCGACGCGAACCAGAAGACCAAGGACCTGGACATGAAAAGACGTGAATTCCTCAAGAAAAACATGCAGGGCACGCTGCTGCTGGCCGCGGGCGGGGGCGGATTGCTGGCGCCGACCCCCTCGGCCGCTTCCTCTCCTCCCGACATTGCCGTGGCCAAGGGCGCCCCAGCCGCGGCCACTCGCGCCGCCGTCGAACTCCTCGGCGGCATGGCCACGGTGGTCAAGCGCGGCGACAAGGTAGTGATCAAGCCCAACATGAGCTTCGCCAATCCGCCCGACTGGGCCACCACCACCCACCCCGAGGTGGTGGCCACCCTGGTGGCCCTGTGCATGGAGGCCGGCGCCGCCAGCGTGCGCGTGCTGGACAACCCACTGCGCCCCGGGGAACTCTGCCTGGAGCGCTCGGGCATCGCCGCCGCATGCGCCCCCCTGGGCAGCGGCATCGTCTACGCCCTGGAAAGCCCCTCCTCCTTTGTCGAGGCCTCCATTCCCCAGGGGGAGCAAATGCGCGAGAACGGCTTCATGAAGGAGGCTCTTGAGGCCGACGTGCTCATCGCCGCGCCCGTGGCCAAATCCCACGGCTCCACCGGCGTGAGCCTGGCCATGAAGGGCATGATGGGGCTGATCTGGAACCGGGGCGTCATGCACTCGCGCTTCGACCTCAGCGAGGCCATCGTGGACCTGAACACCCTGCTCAAGGCAGACCTGGCGGTCATCGACGCCACGCGCGTGCTCTCCACCAACGGACCGGCCGGCCCCGGCGCCGTGCTCACGCCAGACACGGTCATCGCCTCGCGCGACTGCGTGGCGGCCGACGCCTACACCGTGGGCGCCTTTGAATGGTGGGGACGCCGCATGCGCCCCGACCAGGTCAAGCACATCCGCGTGGCCCACGGCCGCGGGCTGGGGCGCATGGACGTGGAAAACCTCACGGTCAAGGAAACAACGGTCTAGCGGCTCATGCGTCTGCAACGGGTGATCCAGACCTTGTGCTTGGGACTCTTCCTGCTGCTGCTCTGGCAGGCCGTGCACCCCTTCGCGGGGTGGCTGGTGCGGTTGCTGCCGCCGGACATGTTCCTGAGGCTGGACCCCCTGGCCGTGCTGGGCTCGAGCCTGGCGACCCGCTCCTGGCTCGCGGGGGGCGTGGCCGTGCTCCTGAGCCTGGCCGCCACGGCCTGCATCGGCCGCTTCTTCTGCGGCCTGGTCTGCCCCATGGGCACGAGCATCGACGTGGCCGACCGCCTCTTGCGCGGCCCGGCCGCCGGAAGGAGGCGCTCCGCGCAATCCCTGCCAACGTCACGGGCCCCTGGGCTCAGGCGGCTGAAGCACTGGCTCCTGGCCTTCACCCTGGCCGCCGGGGCCCTGGGCGTGTCCTACGTGTTCCTGTTCTCCCCCCTGGCACTGATCACCCGGCTCTACGGCCTGCTGCTGTTCCCCATGCTCCAGGCCCTGGGGGATAAGGTCCTGACACCGCTGCGCCCCCTGGCCGCAAGCCTGAGCCTGCCGGGGCTGTCCTACCTGGAGATCGCCCAGCCGCGCTTCGCCACGCAACTCTTCGTGCTGGGCTTTTTCGCCGTGGTCTTCGGGCTGGGGCTGCTGGCGCCGCGCTTCTGGTGCCGCCATCTCTGCCCCGCCGGGGCCTTGTTCGCGCTGTTCGGCCACAAACCATTGCTGCGGCGGCGCGTCTCCCAGGAGTGCATCGACTGCGGCCGGTGCCAGAAGCGCTGCCCCATGGGCGCCATCCCCGAGGACCCCCGCACCACTCTGCACGGCGAGTGCGTCATCTGTCAGACCTGCGTGGCTGTCTGCCCGGTCTCGGCCGTGAGCTTCGGCTTCGGAAAAGGAGTGGAGCAGGCCGCGCCCCTGCACGAGACACTGCCGGGGCGGCGGGCCTTTCTGGTTGCCGGCGTGGCCGGAATTGGCGGGGCGTTGACGGCCATGACCGGTCTGACCAGCCCGCACAGCCCCGAAGGCAAAGGGGCCCTGGCGCCGGAATTGCTGCTGCGCCCCCCAGGCGCTTTGCCCGAGCACGATTTCCTGGCGCGTTGCCTGCGTTGCGGGGAGTGCATGCGGGCCTGCCCCAACAATACCTTGCAACCCATCGGCCTGGAGTACGGCGTCTCCGGGCTGTTCAGCCCCACCCTGCGGCCGGCGCGCGGCCCTTGCGAACCCACCTGCACGGCCTGTGGCGCGGTCTGCCCCACAGAGGCGTTGCGCCCCCTGCCAACCTTGGCGGAGAAGACCCATTGCAAGCTCGGCACGGCCAGGGTGCTGCCCTGGAAGTGTCTGGCCTGGGAGCACCAGCGGGAGTGCCTGGTCTGCGACGAGGTCTGCCCCTTTGACGCCATCGAGCTGCGCAGGATACCGGGGAACCCGGCGCCCGTGCCCATTGTGCACGAGGAGCGCTGCGCCGGCTGCGGTTTCTGCGAACACCACTGCCCCGTGCGGGAGCAGCGGGCCATCATCGTGGAGCCCATGGGCGCCGTCCGGCTGGCCAGAGGCTCCTATGTGGAGGAAGCCCAGGCGCGCGGGCTGCGGCTGACCCTCGAAGGCCACGGCAAGGGCGCTACGTGGAGCGGGGGGCACGACAGCCAGGAACGCGGCCTGCTGCCCAGCTTTTCCGAGCCAGGGCCAGGGGCTGCCGCTGCTCCGAACGCGGGAGAGAGCGCCTCCCCCGCACCGCCACTTCTTCCAAACGATCTGCCGCCGGGTTTTTCCAACCCATCGGACTGACACCGTTTTCCCCTGGCCCTTTCCCCAATCCTTTCCCTGGCCTTTGCAGGCCGGATTTGCTATGCCGCTTCGGCGAGAACAACCATGAAAGTGACCATACAAGAACTGACAAAAAGTTACGGGGGGCACGACCTCTTCGACTCCTTCAGCCTGGAGCTGCACGCGGGCACCCGGCTGGCCGTGGTGGGGCCCAACGGCGCGGGCAAGTCCACCCTGCTCAGGATCCTGGCCGGGGTGACGCACCCCGAAGGGGGGCGCGTGCTGCTGCCCAAAGGCGCCCGACTGGGCTACGTGGCCCAGGAACTGGAGGACGTGGACCTGCAACGCCCCTTGCTGGATTTCGTGCTCGAGGTGCTGCCCTCCTGGGCCGAATTCTGGCAGGAGTGGGAGCAGGCGCAGAACTCCGACGACCAGGCCGGCCTAGAGCGCCTGGCCAAGAAGCAGGCCGAGCTGGAGGCGGTCTACGGCTACAACCCGGAGCAGCGCGCCCACGCCGTGCTCACGGGCCTGGGCTTTCCAGTGGACGAGCACCACCGCCCCCTGCAGGCGCTGTCCGGCGGATGGCGCGAACGGGCCAAGCTGGCGCGGGTGCTGGTGGCCGGCGCCGACGTGCTGCTCCTGGACGAACCCACCAACCACCTCGACCTCGAAGCCGTGGAGTGGTTGGAGTCCTTCCTACTGGGGTACGAAGGCGTGCTGGTGTTCGTGGCCCACGACAGGGTGTTCATCGACCGCGTGGGCACCCACGTGCTCCTGCTCGGGGGGAGCAAGCCCCTGTTCCGCAAGGGCAGCTTTGCCGAGCTGCTTTCCTGGCAGGAAGAGCAGGAGGAGCAGCGCCAGCGCGAGGCCAAGCGCCTGGCCGACGAGATCGAGCGCAAGATGGATTTCGTGCGCCGCTTCAAGGCCAAGGCCAGCAAGGCCAGGCAGGCCGGCAGCAAGAAGAAGCAGGCCGCGCGCATGGAAAAGGAACTGGGCAACTACACCCCGGAGCCCAAGCGCAAGACCCTGCGCTTTGCCTGGCCAGAGCCCAAGCGCGGCGACAAGGTGCCCGTGGCCGTGGCCGGCCTGAGCCTGGCCTATGCCGACGCCCCCTTGTGGCGACCTTTGACTTTCAGTCTCTACCGGGGGCAGAAGATCGCCCTGGCCGGGCCCAACGGCTGCGGCAAGTCCACGCTGCTCAAGCTCGTGGGCCGGCTGCTGCCCCCCACGCAGGGGTATGTGGAGATCAGCTCCGCCACGGAGCCTGCCTACTTCAGCCAGCACCAACTGGAGATCCTGAATCCCGAAGCCTCTGTGCTGGGCGAGATACGCCGGCTCGGCGACCCGCGCACCACCGAGGAGGAGCTGATGAGCGTACTCGGGCTGTTCATGCTCGGGCAGCAGTATTTCGACCGCTTGGTGCGGACCCTCTCGGGCGGGGAGAAGAGCCGGCTGCTGCTGGCGAGCATGTTCCTGGCCCGGGCCAACTTCCTGCTCCTGGACGAACCTACCAACCACCTGGACTTGGAGAGCCGGGAGGCCCTGATGCAGGCACTGGAGGACTATACCGGCACCATGCTCTTCGTGGCCCACGACCGCCTGCTCATGCAGCGGGTGGCCGAACAGATCTGGGAGCTTTCGCCCACGGGAATCACGGCCTTTGACTCCTTCGAGGAGTACGACGCCTCCCGCCGCTCACGGCAGCAGGCCGTGCCGCAGGCGGCCCCCGTGGCGGAACAGACTGTGGGGCGGAGCCTGAACCGGGAGGAGGCCAAGGAGCTGAAGCGCCGCCAGGCCGCCCTGCGCAACGAAATCTACCGGGTACTCAAGCCACTGAAGGCGACCTACGCCACGGTGGAGAAGGAGCTGGAGGAAGTCCTGGCTGCCATGACGGCTGCGGAGCAGTCCCTGGCCGATCCCCAGGTTTATGCCGATGCCGCCCGCGCCACCGAACTATTGGGCGTCTATACCAGGAACAAGGAAACAAGCGAAGTCCTGTTCGAACGCCTGGCCGAACTGGAAGCCGAAATCCAGGACCTGGAGGAGCGACGGGCTGGCCTTGCGGAGGACTCGTGAGCCGCGCCTCGAACAGTGAGCGTGCATTTAGACATAATCCTGTCAATCCCCCTATTTTTCCTTTCAGTCCCTTGCTCCCTGTTTGATCTCCTGGTACCCTTCTGGCGCAGACCAACAGTATTAGGAAGGGGGCAATGTCTACGAGTTATCACCGCTTCGGCAATCTATCCAGGATGCCCAGTGTTTCTGGAAGACCACTCTTCGAAGGCGGTTCCGCAGGTGATACGATGCAAGGTGAAACCCAGCCTCCCGGACAGCCCCTGCCCCCCGACATGGTGGAAAAGTCGTTCTATGTGGGGGAGCACGGTTGGGTGACCATTGTCTGCCCCCATTGCGGCAAGGCAAAGGACCTGGAGGTCTGCAAACTGCCTCCTGAAAAGCGCAAGCTGCGCGTCAGATGCAAATGCGCCAAGATCTTTGTCGCCAACATCGAATACCGCAAGAAATTTCGCAAACTGGTGCAGTTGCCAGGGGAGTACGTAAATCTCGATACTGAAGACTGGGGCAAGATCGTGGTGGAGGACATCTCCATGGGGGGCATCGGCTTCAGCACGGTCAAGCGCCACGACATCAAGGGAGGAGACCTTCTAGAACTCACCTTCACCCTGGACACCTCGCCACCGCGCACCGTGAGCAAGAAGGTCAGAGTCCTGCGCGTGGACAAGCTCCGTATAGGCTCGCAGTACGTCATGCGCATGGAACGCGACCCGGACATCGGGCTCTATCTGATGGGTTGAGGGAGCGCGAGGATTGGCCATGCTCAACGAAAAGAGCTTCTTCTGTTCCTATTCCTCCTCCATGATTCATGGCAAGAACTCAGCGCTGCCGCGCAAGATTGGATGAGAGAACAGCCTGCATGGACAGCGATTTCCTGGATGCCCACGAACGTCACTGGCAGGATGCTGAACTGCTCTTCCAGAATTCGCGGCTGGCCAACGCCGACCATCTGTACGGCATGGCCGCGGAATGCGGGCTGAAGCGCCTGATGCTCGCCTTTGGGATGCCCTGCGACCGCAGCGGGACGCCAATACATGACAAGGTCCACGCCGACAACGTATGGATCCGATACGAATCCTACAACTCGGGGCGTCCCCAGTACACCCTGCCGCCAAACCCGTTTGCGAACTGGAATGTCAACCAACGTTATTCCCATCAGCGTCATTTTGATAAGAACTTGGTGGAACCCCACAGGCGCGGGGCGGCAGTCGTCAGAAAGCTTCTCGACGAAGCCCAAAGGGAGGGATTGCTGTGACAACCTTCGATGAAATCCTTCCCAAGCTTACCATTGTCTTCCAACACCATACTGCGACGATGGACCGTATCCAGCCGGTTCTCGTCAACCGCGACCTCAACGGAAGAGTCCGGCTCATCGTGAACGCGAAATGGGAAGAAGACGCGGATGCCAGGGGCCCGTTGCAACACATCGCCCAGGAGATGCAAAAAGCCCTCGGGCCGCATGCCTATCCCGCGGATCAGGCCTTGCTCTTCGAACCGGCCTTCGAGGACCGGTTGCAGCAAGAAAGTACGTTTGCCCTTGATGATGGTAGTGGCGTTCTCGTGGTCGATCGCTTGGCGACAGAGGGAAACTGGTCCTCCATCGCGCCCCCCAGCACGACTGTCCCGCGCGTCGTGTTCTTTTCGATCAAAGGTGGCGTGGGACGCTCCACGGCCCTTGCAGCAGCAGCCTGGGCCCTGGCGGAAAGGGGCAACCGCGTGCTTGTGCTCGATGTCGATCTTGAATCGCCGGGACTTTCCTCCTCCCTGCTGCCTGCGGACCGCCGCCCGAAATACGGCATTGCCGACTGGCTGGTCGAGGACCTGGTGGACAACGCGGATGTGATATTCAAGGACATGACTGCCACGAGCGCCTTGTCCCACAACGGCGAAATCTACGTTGTTCCGGCGCATGGCGCGGATACCGAAGAGTACGTCGCCAAGCTGGGCCGGGTCTGGATGCCAAAGGTGGACGCCACAGGGGGGCGGGAGCCCTGGTCCAGACGATTGGCGCGGCTGCTCGAAACCCTTGAAGAGCGATGGACTCCCGACGTGACCCTAATTGACTCCCGCGCCGGGATAGACGAAGTCGCCTCGGCCTGCTTGACCGATCTCGCCGCTTCGACCATCCTTCTTTTCGCCATTGACGGCGACCAGACTTGGTCCGGTTACCGGATACTATTCCGGCACTGGAATCGCTCCGGCGTGGTCCGCGAGATACGGGAACGCCTTCAACTGGTGGGCGCCATGATTCCGGACGTCAACGCCGAGGAATATTTCACCGGACTGCGGGAGCGGGCATGGGACGCCTTCTCCGAGGAACTGTACGACGAAGTGCCGCCCGGCGCCATTGCCGACGAAGATGGAATCTGGAGTTTCGACGAAGCCGAGAGAGGCGCCCCCCATTATCCCTGGGCGGTGCGTTGGCATCGGGGCTTCGCCGCCCTGGAGAATCTGCATGGTCGGCTGCGGGGCATCGACTCCGAAGAGGTACGCTCGGTCTTCGGCCCCGTGATCGACGGCCTCGTGCCCGTCATCGAGCGTGAACAGGGAGCGGCATGACCAGCACCAGTAGTCAAAGCATCAGGCAGGCCATCATCGCGGCCCTGCCCGCCGAAACCTCGAAACACGGAGCCCCCCCAAAAAAGCCCGAGGTCTACACTCCGCCCTCGCATCTCAAGGCCCTGCGCCTGGAGTGCAACCTCGTGATCGGAGCGCGCGGCGTGGGCAAGACCTTCTGGAGCGCAGCGCTCCAGTCGCGAGAGATACGCGATCTACTCGGCGAGGACATCGCCGGGCTTGCCAGGGCCGAGGTCTGGACAGGATACGGGGAGCGCTCCAATCTCGACGCCTATCCCGACGCCGGGGTGTTCCAGGACCTGCTCGCGAAAGGCGCGGAGCCACGTCGGGTCTGGCAGGCGGTAGTGGTGCGGTGGCTGGCCGCGATTCATGGAAAGGACATTCCCCGCGGTGCCTGGACCGAGACCGTCCGCTGGGTGAGCGACAACCCGGAACCCTTTGGCCGCATGCTCGAAGACGCGGACAAGCGGTTCACCCAGGAAGACACGATCGGGGTAATGGTCTTCGACGCCCTGGACCGCGCGCATGATGAATGGAAAACCTTGGACGTCATCGTGCGTGACCTGCTCCAGCTCGTCTTGTCCCTGAAACGGTTCCCCCGCCTGCACGGCAAGGTCTTTCTGCGCGAGGACCAATTCGAGGGGCGCCAAGTCGCGGCTTTTACCGATGCATCCAAGCTACTCGCCACGAGTGTGGAGCTGACCTGGGCGCCACGCGACCTGCACGGCCTGCTCTGGCAATACCTGTGCAACGCGCCCGGCGAACACGGAGCATTGTTGCGTCGGCTGTACCAACGCGAGGTGGAAACATCGCCGGAAAAACTCGCGGACGGCGGCTGGGCCGTGACCGCTGCGGCCAAGCGGGATGAAGCCACGCAACGCGCCTTGTTCATCGCCCTCGCGGGCCAGTGGATGGGCAAGGACAGGCGTCGCGGCTATCCGTATACCTGGACCGTGGGACATCTCGCGGACGGACGGGGCCGTACATCGCCCCGTTCCTTTCTGGCCGCCATCCGCGGCGCCGCGGAAGATTCCCTGGATCGTTATCCCGAGTTCCCCACTCCCCTGCACTACGAGAGCATCAAGCGCGGCGTGCAACAGGCTTCCCAGATTCGCATATCCGAGCTGGCCGAAGACTATCCCTGGGTGGAGAAACTCATGGAGCCCTTGCAAGGTCTGACCGTGCCCTGCGCGTTCAGCGCCGTGCTCGAACGCTGGACAAAGGAGCTGGGAAAGGACCCAGTCGCCATGAAGACCTCTGAACGTCTGCCTCCGGAGCACCTTGAACAGGGGTGGGACGGCGTGCGCCTGGACCTGGAAACACTTGGGGTCTTGGAGCGGATGAAGGACGGGCGCGTGAACATGCCCGACCTCTACCGCGTGGGGTTCGGCCTCGGTCGTCGCGGCGGAGTGAAGCCGGTCAGCCGCTCGCCCGGAGAGTGACTTGGTGAATGACTTGGCGAGTGCCGCGAGGCGGGGCCACCACCCCCCATCTGCCACACGTCAAATCCCGAACACGTTGTCCGGCCGGTAGAAGATGCTGGTCTCTTCCAGGTCCGGGATCATG
>CAZSRS010000013.1:0-98440 GCA_964609625.1 uncultured Desulfovibrionaceae bacterium | reverse complement strand
CCGTGGCCGGCGACGACTACTTCATGCACCTGGACTACGTGGAGGAGTGCATCGAGCTTTCCCTCACCGAGGAGCAGCGCGCGCAGGGCACCCGCTACTTCGCCCTGCGCGGCGAGCATCTGCCCCTGATCTGCCTACGAGGCTTTTTCCAGCTTCAGGAAGAGCGCCCCAAGACCATGCACATCGTTGTGGTGCGCACCAACCAGGGGCGTTTCGGCGTGGTGGTGGACCACGTGGTGGGGCAGAACCAGGCCGTGCTGCGGCACTTGGGTCCGGCCGTGGGCAAGGTGGAGGGGATCCTTGGCGCCACGGTCACGGAATCCGGCTCCTTGGGCCTGATCCTGGACATGCCCAGCCTGGCGCAGGCGGTCCTGCAGGATGAATGGCGACGGTGGGCAAGAGCAAAGCCGTAGATTTCCGTAAAAACCCATACCGATTGTCATCCGATCAAATTGTGTCTATGATTATTGTTCACACTGCAACACCGACCCTTTTCGCGCCTTTTCCCTGGAGAGTACAACCATGTATCGCCGTGGACTCCTGCTGCCATTGGTCCTGCTTATTATTATAACGATTATAACCTCCCCCCCCTGCGTCGCTCAGGAAAGCGGCGGTAAACCGGCCGCGCCCACAGGGGAAAAATCCCAAGGCTCGCCCCAGGGCCAGCCACAGGGACCGCCCCCGGCCCGTGTGGTCGCGGCCAAGACCAGAAGCGGTATGGTCAATCCGACGCAGGAGTATGTGGCCACTCTCCACTTTCCCGAGGTGGCCGACGTGGCCGCGGAGGTCTCCGGCCGGGTGGACACGGTCAACTTCGAGGCAGGCGACCAGATCGCGAAGGGATTCGAACTCGTGGTCCTGGACACCGAGATCACGCGCACGGATCTGGAAGCCGCGATCCACGAGCACAAACAGGTGCTCAGCAGTCTGGAGAACGCGGAAAAGGAACTCGCCCGCATGGAAGAACTGTTGAAGAATCGTACCGTGCCGCAACAGGACTACGATACCGCGTTCTTCCTCGCCGCGGGACTGCGCAACAAGGCCACCGCCCTGGAAGCGCAATCCAAAAAACTCAAGATCCAGTTGGAGAAATCCGTGACCCGCGCCCCCTTCGACGGCGTGGTCCTGGAGCGCTTGACGCAGCGCGGCGAATGGCTCAACACCGGCTCCGCGGTCGCCTCCCTTGCCCGCAACGACGTGGTGGACGCGCACGTGCACCTGCCCCAGAGCGTGCTGTCCTACCTGGAAAAAGGCCAGACCCTGGACGTGCGCGTCGGCACCCAAAACCACACGGGCACGCTGGAGGCCGTCATCCCCAAGGGCGACGTCTCCACGCGCACCTTCCCGGTCAGGATCCGCCTGCCCAACCCCGGTCACCTGGCGCAGGGCATGGACGCACGGGTACGCATCCCCTCGGGCGAGAAGATCGAGGCCATCCTGATCCCCAGAGACGCAGTGCTTCAGGCGCAGGGCCAGACCTCGGTCTGGGTCGCCCTGGAAGGCAAGGCCGTGAACATCCCAATCCGCGTGGCGGCCTATCCGGGGTTGGACGCGGCCGTGCAGTCCCTTTCGCCCGAACTGCAACTTGTCTCGGGCATGGACGTAGTGATCAAGGGCAATGAACGCTTGCGGCCGGGGCAGCCCGTGCTGCTGGTGAACGAACCCGGGCAACAGGAACGGGCCGCGTCGCCTGAAACGCAGCGCAGCATCGACCGAAATCCTGAAGGTTGATGGGTCATGAATTTCCTCAAATTCTGCATCAACAACCCCGTGCCCGTACTGGTGGGCGTGATCCTCGTCGTACTCTTCGGCGGCATCGGACTGTATCGACTTCCCTACCAGCTCAGCCCCGACGTCACCGAGCCGGAGATTTCCGTCACCACCACCTGGATCGGCGCCACGCCCTACGACGTGGAGCGCGAGATCATCGACAAGCAGGAAGAGGTGCTCAAGGGCATCCCAGGACTCATCAGCCTGGAGAGCGAGTCCTTCTCCGGCTACGCCTCGGTGACCCTCAAGTTCGCCATCGGCACCGACGTGGACAACGCACTGCTGCGCGTCTCCAACAAACTCAACGAGGTGCGCTCATATCCGCAGAACGTGGACAGGCCCGTGATCAGCGCCACGGGCGCGGCCACCTCGCCCATCATCTGGATGGTACTCAGGACCTTGCAGGACAACCCCACGCCCATCGCCCACTACCGCACCTATTTCGAGGACGAGATACGCCAGCATCTGGAGCGCGTGCGTGGCGTGGCGGATCTCTTCGTCTTTGGCGGCACGGAGAGCGAGATGCACGTCATCGTGGACGAATACCGCCTCGCCGCGCATCAGCTGACCATCGACGACATCATCCGTGTGCTCCAAACCGAAAACGTCAACGTCTCCTCCGGCACCATGGACGTGGGGCGCAGGCAGTACCGCATCCGCACGGTGGGCGAATTCCAGAGCCCGGAGGAGATCGAGGCCGTTGTGGTCAGCAGCACCGGTGAGCGCAGGGTGTTTATCGCCGACGTGGCCAGGGTGGAATACGGATTCGAGAAGGAGACCGTGGCCATGCTGCTCAACGGGGAGCCGGGCATTGTCTGCGGTGTCAAGCCCGAACCCGGGGTCAACGTGCTCGAACTCACGGACGCCATGGAAGCGGTGGTCAACAGCCTCAACCAAGGACAACTCAAGAACTCCGGCCTCTTCTTCGAGTGGACCTATGACCAACGCCCCTATATCAAGGGTGCCATCGAACTGGTCAAACAGAACATTCTCATCGGCGGCGTGCTGGCCATCATCGTGCTGTTGACCTTCCTGCGCAGCTTCTCCTCCACGTTCATCGTGGCCGTGGCCATTCCCATCAGCATCATCGGCACCTTCATCTTCATGAGCCTCTTGGGCCGCAATCTCAACGTCGTCAGCCTGGCCGGCATTTCCTTTGCCGTGGGCATGCTGGTGGACAACGCCATCGTGGTCCTGGAAAACATCGACCGGCACCGCTCCATGGGCAAAAAGCCCTTTATCGCGGCCTATGACGCCACGCGGGAAGTCTGGGGCGCCATCATGGCCTCCTCTGCCACCACCGTGGCCGTGTTCCTTCCCGTCATCTTCATGGAGGAAGAAGCCGGCCAGCTGTTCAAGGACATCGCCATAGCCGTGACTTGTGCCATCGTGCTCAGCCTTTTCGTGTCCATCACCGTGATCCCCATGCTGGCCAAGCAGCTCTTCGGCATTTCCAAAAGAAAGCGCGACGCCCATGCCCCCTCCCGGGGCGTGGGGCATCTGCTCGTCTCCGGGATCATGGCCCTGGTCAGGCTGGTCACCGCCAACTGGTTCACCAGGCTGGCGACCATTGCGCTGCTCACGGGCATGGCCGTGTACACGGCCTGGTCTCTGTTTCCCAAGCTGGAGTATCTGCCCCAAGGCAACCGCAACCTGATCCTGAACATCCTCATTCCACCCCCCGGCCTTTCCTACGAGGAGCGTCTGGACATCGGAAAATACATCTACGGGAGCCTGGAACCCCGCTTCGACAAGGACGAATACGAAGGCGTTCCCGGCATCGACAGCATGTTCTACGTTGGCGCGGACCGCATCATGCTCTTCGGCATCATCACCACCCACGAACAACGCGCCGGCGAGTTGATCCCCACGCTCAACCGCGTGATCAACTCCATACCGGGCATGCTCGGCATCAGCCTCCAGGCCGGCATCTTCCAGAACCGTCTCGGCGGGGGGCGCACCATCGACGTGGACCTCTCGTCTGGCGACATGAACATGCTCGTGGGCGGTGCGGGAGCCATGTTCGGGGCTCTCAGGCAGGCCATCCCCACTGCCCAGATTCGGCCAGTGCCCTCCATCGAGTTGATCTTTCCGGAGGTGAACATCAAGCCGGACCGCGAGCGTCTCAAAGCCGCGGGGTTGACCTCCAATTCCCTGGGCATTGCCCTGGACGTGCTCATGGAGGGGCGCAAGATAGATGAATTCAAGCGCGAGGGCGCCAAGACCATCGACCTGGTGCTCAAATCCACGGACGAGAGCATCAAGACCCCGGAAGAACTGTACCAGGCCCTGCTGGTGACCCAGGGCGGCACCTTCGTGCCCGTATCCTCCCTGGCCGACCTGGAGCGCACCACTGGCATCACCCAGATACGCCACCTGGAGCGCCAGCGCACCATCACCCTGCAGGTCACTCCGCCCGCGGACATGCCCCTGCAACAGGCCATGGAACTCATCGAATCCGACCTGGTCCCCAAACTCAAGATGGGCCCGCTCAAAGACATCGCCTTCCGTATGAGCGGCGCGGCCGACAAGCTCACCCAAACCGCCGAGGCCCTGCAGTGGAACTTCCTGCTGGCCGTGGCCATCACCTATTTGCTCATGAGCGCGCTTTTCGGCAACTTCATCTACCCCTTCGTGATCCTGTTCACCGTGCCCCTGGCCGCGGCTGGGGGTATCCTGGGGCTCAGACTGGAGAACATGTTCATCGCGCCCCAGCCCATGGACATCCTGACCATGCTGGGTTTCGTCATCCTCATCGGCGTGGTGGTGAACAACGCCATCCTCATCGTGCACCAGTCCCTGAACAATATCCGCATCCACGGCATGGAGGCCAGGGAAGGCGTACGGGAGTCGGTGCGCACCCGCCTGCGCCCCATCTTCATGAGCGCTTGCACGTCCATCTTCGGCATGCTGCCGCTGGCCGTGGCGCCCGGCCCGGGCTCGGAGCTCTACCGCGGCCTGGGCAGCGTGGTGCTCGGCGGCCTGGCCTTGTCCACCGTGTTCACCATCTTCGTGATCCCGGCCATGCTGCTGTTCTTCATCGGCATGGAAAAGCCAGGCAGCCTGGCTGCAAACGGAACACCACGGGAAGAATCGGAATCTTGTGCAGCAAAGGACCGCGATGAAGACAATGGATCACCCCGAGCGTATCCGGAACGTGCTGCGGCAGCTTGAGCGGGTGGTCCTTGGCAAACACGAGCAGCTCGCCCTTGCCCTGACCTGCCTGTTCGCCGGGGGTCACCTGCTCATCGAGGACCTGCCCGGCATCGGCAAGACCACCATGGCCCAGGGCCTGGCCCGCTGCCTGGGGTTGGAGTTCCGTCGCGTGCAGTTCACCTCCGACCTCCTGCCAGGCGACATCCTGGGTGTATCCGTATACCAGCGAGAGCAGGAGCGCTTTGTCTTCCACTCCGGCCCCATCTTCACCCAGGTGCTCCTGGCGGACGAGATCAACCGCGCCACTCCGCGCACCCAGAGCGCCCTGCTGGAGGCCATGGAGGAGGGGCAGGTGACCATCGAGGGCAATACCCGCCCCCTACAGCAACCCTTTTTCGTCCTCGCCACCCAGAACCCCATGGAGCATTCGGGCACGTACCCCTTGCCGGATTCGCAGCTGGACCGCTTCCTCATGCGCATCGAACTTGGCTACCCCGGCCGCGAGGCCGAGCAGCGCCTGCTGCTTCAGGGCGACACCAAGGGTCTGATCCCGGAACTCACACCCGAGCTTTCTCCTCTGGAGGTATTGGATATCCAACGCCGCGTTGAAACGGTGCATGCCGCCCCCGCAATCCTGGAGTACATCCTGGACCTGCTGCGAGCCACGCGTGAATCCGGCGAGTTTCTGCTGGGGCTCTCGCCACGCGCCGGTCTGGGACTGCTCCGCGCCGCTCGCAGCCACGCTTTTCTGCATCAACACGACCACGTGCTGCCCGAGGATGTGCAGGCCGTGCTCCCTTGGACCACGCGGCACCGTCTGCGCCGTGAGGTTGACCTTCGCGAACCAGCCGTGGCTGAACTCATGGAATTCTTCCGCGCTGTGCCCTTGCCCTGACATGGCGTGTACGCAGTCCCATGCCTATCGGAACGTGCCCCTCGATGTGTGGTTTGCCTTGCTGATTCCGGTCAGTACGAGTATTGTTTCTGGGAGATCTGTTTTCCTTCTCCACACCGGGGAAGCCGTAAGATGTCCCTTTCCGAAACCACCAATGCACCACGGGGGGGGTGTGCATGGCAGGAATGTTCGACAGACAGTGGACCCGCCGGGAGTTCCTGTGCCGATCGGCCGTTGGAGGGGCGGGGCTTGCGGCCTCCACCTTGCTCCCATTCCTGGGCCGAGCCCAGGAGACCAAGCCACCGGTCCAGGAAATCGAGCCGGATCCCGTGGTCAAGGTATTGCGCTGGGGCGCTTTTGTGCAGAGCGACGAGGAAGTCTGGCTGGCCAACACCTGTGCCTGGGAAAAACTCACGGGGGGGCGGGTGGAGACTGACTGGCTGCCCTGGCCCGACGTGCGCCCCAAGGCGATCATGGAGGCCACCCTTGGCGCCGGGCACGACATCGTGTTCGGCTGGTTCGACGATCCCCACCTTTTTCCGGACAAGCTCCTGGACCTCAGCGACATCGCCACCTACCTGGGGAGCAAGTACGGGGGCTGGTACCCGATCTGCGAGGAATACGGGCAAACCTGGGGCACGAAGAAGTGGATCGCCCTACCCCTGGGTATTCTCTCGGCGTGCATCAACTACCGTAGCAGCTGGCTACGCGAGGCGGGCTACGAAACCTTTCCCGCTGCGCTCGAACAGTTCATTGCCTGCTGCAGGGCGCTCAAGGCCAAAGGCCACCCCACGGGTTTCGCCCTGGGGCACGCGGTGGGCGATGCCAACACCTGGACCCACTGGTGGCTGTGGGCCTTTGGCGGCAAGGCCGTGGAGGGAGACGGCAAGAGCGTGGCCATCAACAGCCCCGAGACCCGCCTAGGCCTGGAAACCGCCCGAGAGCTCTACGCGACCATGCTCCCGGGCGTTGAAAAATGGCAGGACCCGGACAACAACCAACTGTTTCTGGACGGCGCCCTGTCCATGACCAACAACGGCGCCAGCATCGCTTACGCCGCCAGGCTCTCCTATCCCGAAGTGGACGCCGACCTGGGCGTGGCCAACTTTCCCATAGGCCCGGTAGGTCGACCAACGGAACTTGGCATGATCAGCCAGGCCTTCATCTTCAATTTCACAACGGTGCCCAAAGCCGCGCGACATTTCTTGACCTTCTTGTTCGAAAGCGAACAATACACCAAATGGATCACGGGAGCGCGGGGGTATGTCACCCAGAGCCTGCGAGCCTTCCATGATCTCGCCGTGTGGACCGATGACCCCGCGATCACGCCGTTCCGCGACGTGCCGCAGCGCATGCTGTCCAACGGCCATGCCGGGCCGTTGGGTATGGCTTCGGCGGCCGCCATGAGTGAGTACATCATCGTGGACATGTTCGCCGAGGTCTGCTCCGGAGCCAGATCACCCCGCGCGGCCGCGCTCAGGGCCGAGGAGCGCCTCACGCGGTTGTACGCATGAGATTTGCAAGCAGGAGCCAGATGTCATGGACGCCAACCTCTTCTCACGCAGACAGTTCCTCAAGGGCGCGGCGACCGCCGTGCTGGGCGCCGGCACCATGCTGGCCGGACCCTGGCCTACAACAGGGGCATCCACAACGTTTCCGGAACCTGTGGCTCCGGCCTGGGATCTCGAGCCCTCCCCCCAACTCAAGATCCTGCGCTGGATCGGCTTCGTAAAGACCGACGAGGAGATCTGGATCGCCAACACACGCCGCTGGGAATTCTTGACAGGCGGCACGGTGCATACCGACTTCATCAACTGGAACGACATCAGGACCCAGGCCGCCATGGAGGCCGCGGTGGGGGCGGGGCACGACGTGGTGCTCGGCTGGTTCGACGACCCACACCTGTACTGGGACAGTCTGCTCGACCTCAGCGACGTTGCCGGGTACCTGGGGGCCAAGTACGGCGGCTGGTACCCGATCTGTGAGGTTTACGGTCGCAAGGCGGGCAGCGATCAGTGGATCGCCCTGCCCATCTGCTGCCCGGGTTTATGCATGTATTATCGCGCCAGCTTGGTGCACGAGGTGGGTTTCGACACCATGCCCTCGACCATCGAGCAATTCCTGGCTTGCTGCAAGGCGCTCAAGGCCAGGGGACACCCAACGGGGTTCGCACTGGGCGATGCCGTGGGCGACGCCAATTGCTGGACCCACTGGTGGCTTTGGGCCTTTGGCGGCAAAGCGGTGGAGGCCGACGGCAAGACCGTGGCCATCAACAGCCAGGAGAGCCTGCTGAGCCTTGAAACGGCCAGGGAACTCCACGAGACCATGATCCCCGGCGTCGAGACCTGGACTGACGCCAACAACAACCAGGAATTTCTCGACGGAGCAATATCCGTGACCAGCAACGGCATCAGCATCCTGGCCGCGGCGCGCGCCAACAATCCCGAGCTGGCGCGTGACATTGCCATCGCCAGCAGTCCAATAGGGCCGGTGGGGCGCCCTACCGAGCTTCACTATTTCAGCTCGGCCTTTGTCTTCAGACATACTCCCGTGCCCAACGCGGCCAAGAGCTACCTGACCTTCATGTTCGAGCGGGAGCAGTATGGCGAGTGGGTCACGGGCACCCACGGCTACAACAGCCAGACCCTGCGGGCCTACCGCGCCCTGCCGTTCTGGGACCAGGACCCGGCCTTGTCCACCTTTGGCGACTGCCTGGAGCGCATGCTCTGGAACGGCTACGCCGGCCCCCTTGGCCCTGCCTCGGCAGGGGCCATGAGAGAGTACGTCGTGGTGGACATGTTTCGTGGCGTTTGTACCGGGGAGCGGACGCCTAAGGCCGCGCTCCTGGCTGCGGAAAAAAAGCTGTCACAACTCTACGCTCAGGTGTGAGTCGTGTCTTCCGCCCCTTGGCCACCGGCAACCGGCAGTTCGAAGAAAAAGCGGCTGCCCTGGCCGGGTTCCGACTCGACCCACATCCTGCCGCCGTAATGCCCCACGATCTGCTGCGAGATGGCCAAGCCCAGACCCGTGCCGCTGGGTCTGTCGGTCAGGGTGTCACCATGGTGCGCCTGATAGAACGTGTCGAAGATCAACTCCTGCTCGCGACGGGGAATGCCGATACCGGTGTCGGAGACCTCGATCTCCACCCAGCCGGGTTCCGAGCCGCGGGCCTTGACCAGTATCTCTCCCTCCAGGGTGTGCTTGCAGGCGTTGTCCAACAGATTGAGCAGCACCTGGATGATCCGGTCACGGTCCACGAAGACCTTGTCCGTCTCGGGGGGCAACCCATGCAGATCGATCCCCAGCCGCAATTTTTCCCGCTCCACGATGCGCCCTTCGACAGCCGCCACGGCCTGTGCAATCAGGGATGCGACGCTGTGTGACGCGTCCGCCCACCTTGCCCTGCCGGATTCGATCTTGGAAAGGTCCAGCACGTCGTTGATCAAGCGTGTCAGGCGCTCGGATTCCACACAAATGATGTCCAGGTTCTGGACGATGTTGTCGGTCAACTGCTCTGCCTTGGCGTTCCCCTGGGCAAGATGCACGAATATTTTATTGAAATTCTTGCGGATGAGCTTGGCAAAACCCATGATCGACGTGAGAGGCGTGCGCAGCTCGTGGGACACGGATGAAAGGAATGCGGTCTTGAGGCGGTCCAGCTCCGTGAGCCTGACGTTGGCGTCCTCAAGGTCCGCGGCTTTCTTGGCCAGGTCCCTGGTGCGTTGCTCCACCAGCTCTTCGAGTCGCTCCTGAAAGCGACGTTTTTCGGTGATATCGCGGAACACGGCCACGGTACCCACCACCTCGCCTCCCTGCTCGCGGATCGGTGACCGACTCAAATTGACGATACGCCGCTCCCCGTTCTTGCATGCCAAGGCCGCCTCCAGATCCTCGACGCGCTCTTCGGGCGTTTGAAGGTGTACTACCATGTCCTTGGGTTGGGAGTTTGTCGCGGCGGTATCCAGCAGCACCACTTCGGTAAACAGTCGCCCCTTGGCTTCACCCGCGGTCCATCCGGTTAAAAATTCCGCGCTGCGGTTGAACATGTCGATGCGGCCGTCCTTGTCGGTGGTCACCACGGCATCGCCGATGGAGCGCAAGGTCACGGCCAGGCGTTCCTTTTCCTGGTACAAGGCCAAATCCGCCTCGCGACGGGCCTCGACCATGGCGTTGGCACCATGGGCCAGGACGCGGAACTCGTCCAGGCGCAAGTCCTGGTGATCCACCACATGATAGGTACGCGCGCTTTTTTCAAAAAAGTTGGAAAAAACACGAAACTCCCGTGACAACCTGCGGGAAAGATAATGCGTGGCTCCCAGCACGATGACCATGGCCACGGTGAAAAGCAACAGGATGTGTCTCAGATTACGGTTGACTTGCCCCTTCAATGCCGCATGCTTGTCGGCAAGTACCTTTTCTATGTCATCTACGTACATGTCCGTGGCGATGATCCATTGCCAGTCAGGGTATGCCCGTGCGTAGGCTATCTTTGGGAGAACCGCATTCGTTTCCGGATGCACCCATTGATAGCTGAAGTAACCGCTCCCTTTGGCAAGGCAAACAGCACGCATGGTGTCATGGATGGGGATGTCGTCCGCATCCCTGAGCAGCAGAATATTTCTACCGATATTGTGCGTACGTTTGTGGTAAAGCGTGGTTCCATCGTAACGGAACACGTAGATATAACGATCTTTGTCGTAGCGCAGTTTGTAGATTCTCTGCAATACGTTCTTCTGCACTTCCTTTTCCAGCTCTTCGAGGAACACGGAAGTGCCGATATACATTTCCAATGGCTTGAAGTACTGAACAAAGCAGAGCTTCTTCTTCGTTTGTTCCGATCCGGGACGCACCGGCCCTTCATAGATGTAGAAAGCCTCCTCGTTCTCCCCCAGGATGCCGATCATGCCCCGGACAAGGGTCTCGGTGGCCACTGCAGGCAGACGGACAAGGTCACGCCCCGTGACCTCCGGTCCAGCGGCGAGCAGTTCCTCGCCATCCTTGCCTCGGGTGGCGAAATAGTACCCACGACCGTTGTCGAACCTGATGGAAGCCAGCCGCGACAAGACCAACTCCTCCACGGCGTCGACACCGAGTCCCGCATCCTGTTCCTCCAGGATCGACCTGGCCAGTGATGTTGCCTCGAGCACGCGTTGGCGCAGCAGTTTGCGAACCTCGCCTTCCTGCATCTGGCGCATAAATTCAATATAATTGACAATCTCACCCACCTGCCACGTCATCAGGGAGCGACGCGACCTCAGGACCTCCTGCTCCAGCTCCGCAGTCTGCGCCTCGAAATTGCGATACACCTCGTAGATCCAAAATCCCCCCAGAGAGCCTGTCACTACGACGATAATGAACATGGAAACACTGATGATGATCTTGCGGATGTTCATGATGGAACCACGGTATTCCCATATCCCGGGAAATGTCTTGGAATAACACGGCCACGGGCCTGATCCGGGTCAGCACAATCGAGCCCGGTGGCGAGCACTGGCATGAAGTGAAGAAAACCATTGTGACTAGCGCTGGTGTACAATGGCCGAGAATTGAAAATGCTCTCCGTACAGAAGGAACACAACGCGCTTACACCAAGGCGCAGTTGCGATTGAATAAGTGCAACACCTCGGCGGCTCTTCGCGGCGTGGGCTATAACTGTTGATGCGCTAGAGTTGAAGATCATATAACGAACTATATTAGCGAATCCTTTCAACCTTTGCTATATACTTTCCACAAGCACTTCAGGGGTAGCCACTCGGCATCCGCCTGTCAAGCAGGAACGTGTATCCGCACTTCAACGTGCACAGCTCCGTCGGCACCACTCCTGTAATCAGGGAGCTTTTCGGTCCAGCCACCAGGGCGAAATAATTGTGGCGTACGCATGCCGAGTGGTCGCATGCAGCCCACGCCGAACAGGAGGGCGGCACACCTTGCGCCCCTCTCGGGCTGTGCTCGGAAGCAGGAAAGGCCGGGACTCTACGGGGAGTCCCGGCCATAGGGGAAGTGTCAGTTCATCCGAGTGGGGGGATTAGAAGGTGTACTTCAGGCCGAAGCCAAGTTTCCAGGCAGTGGACGTATTCCAGAGCTTGACCTGGGGGTTGTTGACGTTGTTCACGCCGTCGATCCAGGCGCTCTTCGTGCGATAGACGTCGATCAGACCGGATTCGAGATAGACGGCCAGGTTTTCGTAGATCTGGTACTTGTTGTCGAAGTTCAACTCCCAGCCCCAGTCCTTGGTGGTCACGATAATCCCGGCGGGGTTGTTGAAGTTGAAGTTGATGCCATCGCCGATGGTGCGGTAGTCACGCATGGCGCGGGGAGAGCTGGTGCCGCCGAAGAAGACCACACGCAGTTGATGCGTCAGGTCCTCGATGAAGGAGATGTCGCCGAACTGCAAGCCCACACCCCAGGTGCCCATGTACTCGTTGTCCGCGCTGAGCAGGGCCGACATGCCCACGAGGTCGGCGCCGTCCATGCCGAAGGAGGTGCCGGCCAAGCCGCCGGAGAGGACAGGCATGCGTTCGGATCCGTTATACATATCATTGTCGTCACCAGTACTGTACCAGCCGATGATCGCCGGGGTGACCCAGGGGGTCTGATAGGCGGCCTTACCGGCGAAATACCAACCGGAGCGACGGAAGGCCTTGTCCGTGGGATCGTCGGACAGGCCCCAGTTCACGTCAAAGGCAAAGACCAGGGGATCGAGCATGGTGAACTCGAACGCGGCACCGGCCCAGTACAGATACTGGTAATCGTTGTTGATGTAGGGACCGGTTGTGCCGGCGGGGCTGGGCTGTCCACCAAGAATCGGCGGGATGGGACGGCCCACGCTGGAGAACCCTGTTCCCACAGCGTTGGAAGTCAAACCGGCGAAGTTGGTGTCGGAACCGATGCCGCCCGGGAAGTTGCCCCAGGGGGTGAAGGGGATCTGGTTGGTGGTGGCGTAGTTGGCGGCGTACAGCGCATCCGTGCCGGCCATGCCGAAGGTGAAGAACGGGGTCAGGCTGAACACGCCATCCATGGTGATGGGCACGTACACGCCGAACAGATCGATCTCGTCGTTGAGGGAGTTCCAGGTGTTACCACCAGAAACGAACTGCGCGTCAAAGTAGTTGTTGTCGTTGTTGTAGGGGCGGGCCCAGAAAGCCCCCACTCCCACCATGTCGTTGAACTGGTAGGTGGTGACGATACCGGCCACGTCGTCGTCAAAGATGGGGGTGCCCATGACCGCCGCGGGCAGAGCCATGCCCTGGATACCAGGCTGGATGATCAGGTCGGTGTTGGGCACGTTGAAGGTGATGAAGGCACGGCGAACCTCGATGGAAACGCCGTCGGTGCCGAGGCGGCCGCCCGTGCCGCGACCCGTGTTGGCGGCGTTGCTCCAGCCCCAAACGGTGTCGCCGATTTCAAAGTACAACGTACCTTTCACATTTTCGCTGGCCACGAAGTCCACCTGGATGCGCTCACGCTGCAGGGCGCGGAACTTGTCCTCGGTGCCACCTCCTTGCGCGATGGCCTGGCCAGTGGACTGCAAGGGCGCGGGCGCGATGTTGTCAACCCAGCCCCAGGTGAAGTCGAAACTTCCCTTGACGTCGATTTCGAGTGCGGAGGCATTCGCCGCGATGCCCAGAACCAGGCATAGAGCGAAAACCAGAGTCATCGATTGTCTCATGCTACATCCTCCTTTTGCTGTATGAAAACCAACACTTCCCTTGCCCGAGCGGGCAAATATGTCATCCCTTGCCCCTGATCCGCGTCTCGCGTGCAACCAGGGAATCTGCTCCCTGCGGCGACCGCGAATTTACAGTGGCAAGAGTCACCGTAGCATTCACAAAAACGTTCACCCTCCTAAAGGCGCCAACAAAATTGTATTTGATTCTCATTTTCAAGGTTGCGTCTTTTACTCCGTTAAAATCGCACGCGTCAAGTATTATTTTACGTCCGGTATACGGAGCCATCAAGACACCTGCTGAACGATCCCCGCAGGCAGGGACTGCATGCTGTCCACGCGCCTTGCCAGCCTTGCCATCTCCCTTCGAAAACGAGCATCCCCTTCGTCCGTCGCGTGCTCATTTCAGGCTCTTGCAGCAAACTCGGTTCTTGCCGCCGCGCTTGGCCGCGTACATGGCCGTGTCCGCGGCCTGGAGCAGTCCGTCCAGACTGTCGCTCCCTGTTTCACAGACAGCGACACCAAAACTCGCCGTGCATCGGATACAACCGGACGGTAGACTCAGGGCGCATTCCGCAAACCGCTCACGCATTTTTTCCGCCACGCGCACTCCTCCTGCCGCCGCCGCCCCAGGAAGCAGCACGGCGAACTCCTCCCCGCCCATGCGGCCGAAGATGTCCAACTCACGCATCAATTCCCGACCCAGGGCAGTGATGTGCCGCAGCACCCGATCTCCGGCCTCATGACCATGGGTGTCATTGATCGCCTTGAAATCATCCGCATCGAAATACACCAACGCGAGGGGCGTTCGCTCCCGTTGTGCCCGGACCATCTCCCGTTGCCCCAACTCCAAGAAGTACCGTCTGTTCCACAGCCCCGTGAGTTCGTCGCAGCGGGCAAGTTTCTCCAACTCACCCAGCATGCGCATCTTTTCCGTGACATCCGCCACCAGGCCCTCCATTTCCACGAGGTTGCCCGAGGCGTTGAATATCCCCCTGGCACAGACCTCCACCCAGATGGACACACCGTCACGACGGCGTAATTGCAAGAGGTGATCCTTGACCATGCCTTCACGTTGCAGTGTCTGTACAAAAGTTCTGCGCTGCTGCATGGAGTGAAAAATGTCGCTGCCGATGTCCCTGACCTGACGCACCATGGCCTCGGCGCTGTCATAGCCGAAGATGGCGGCCATGGCTGGGTTGAGCTCCTGAAACCTGCCCTCCGGTGTGGAGCGGTAAATCCCCTGAATGCTGGTCTCGAAAATGCGCCTGTACTTTTCCTCGCTTTTGGCAAGCTGCTCGTTGAGGCGGTTGAGCTGCCCCTGCATGCGGTCGCCCATCTTGACCAGCCGCATGCTCTGGCGGTGGAGTTTCTTGTAATGCCCAAGAAGTGCCTCGAACTCCTGTACGGGCAGGACATGGGCGCTCTCGTCCAGCAGTTTTTCGGCCGTGGCGATGACGCATTCCTCATCGCGGAACAGGGAGCCGACTTTTTTCATCTGCTCTCCTCATAGGGGAGCAAAGCAAAATTGGCGAATTCGAGATCTTCTCCGAATTCTTCCCCACATTCTTGGGAAATCTCGTTCTCCGCGTGATGCCGCCAGAGGATGGAGACCTCCACCCCTTGTTTGGCAATGGTATCGAACAGCTCGAAGATGTTCATGAGCACTTTGGAACTGGAAGAATTGAAGTAGACGATGTCGAAATCCACCATGAGCCTGCTTCCAGCTTCCAGTCCGGAAAGATACACGCCGAGCCATTCGAGTACCGGCGCAAAGAACTTGAGCGCGTTTTCAGGATAGGATTCACCACGCATCAGCAAAATCGCCGCAGCGGGATTGAAGTCCACTTCCAATGTCGATTCAGTTTTTTTAATATACAGGCGATCCATTCTGATCATCCTATGGCCTTGACGGAAAAGAACACCGTATCTTCGTCTATGGGCGCAACATGGCACTCCAGTGGTTCAGTGGCCCGTCGGAACATCTCGATAAAGCCCAGGCCGGCCCCCTTGCTGCCCTGTTCCGGTTCCTGTCGGCGCATGCGTTTATAATGTTGCTTGAGCTCATGCCTATCCATCTGCCGCAATTGCTTGATGTTCTCCAACATCTTGCTGCTTTGCGCCGTACGCACCTTGTTGCCGCAGATGACGTAGAATTTGCCGTCGCAACGGCCCACAACCACGACACCGTGCCTGAGTTCGCTGCCGTCTTCGGTCTCTGGTGGAGTCTGCTCCACAGAGTAGTTCACGATATTTTGCATCTGTTCCACAAATATGGAAAAAACACGCTGAATGGTGGTCATGCCCGTCTCTTCCAACTCCATCTTGCGCTTCAGCGCCTGCCCTATGCCTTCCACCACACTCTGGGAAGTCGGGCCGCTGAAGCAGAACATCACACCATCGCGTTTAAGCTCCTCGTAAAAGGTGTGCAGATGTGTCAGCATGCGATCTCCTCGGTCGAGAATCCCAGCACCGTCACGTCGTCACGCTGGGCGTTTCGTCCTTTGTATGCATGAAATTCTTTTTCCAAGGTCTTGTGCTGCGTTTCCATGGGCAGGTTCGAATGCTCCCCGAGCCATTGCCGCAGTCTTCGCCGCCCAAAGGGCAGCCCCTTGACTCCCCCGATTTGATCGGTGATGCCGTCGGTGAAAAAATAGCAGGCCCTGACCCCTTGCAATGAAATCCTGTGGTTGAGGAACTTCTGGTCCAGGGGCACGTGGACGAATCCGACGCCACTGCGATCACCCCTGACCTCTTGTATACCGTTTTTTCCCGCCAGATAGAGCACGCTTCTGGCCCCGGCAAAGAGCAGGGTCTTGTCGGCGCGGTCAATGCAACAGACGCCCCCTTCCAGCCCATCGTCCGAAAGGGTGTCCTGGCCGTGCTGCGAAAGGGCGGTCTTCAGCCCCCTGTTCATCTTGGCCAGCAACCGGGCCGGGTCGCCATAGCAGCTGGCATCGAGATTCTGCTCGAACAGGGAGTTGACGATCAGAGTCAGAAAGGCCCCTGGCACGCCGTGCCCCGTGCAATCGAACACTGCCAACCAGGTGTGCCTCCCTTCCTGCCTGACCCAATAGGCATCGCCCCCCACACCGTCGCGGGGCATCCACAGCAGGAAGTGCTCTCCCAATGCCTGGCGGAGGTCGTTCGCAGCAGGCAGGAACGACCGCTGGATGCGGCTGGCGTACTCGATGGACTCCAGCACCTGACGTTGCGCGGTTTCCAGGCTGGTCAGGGTGTCCTGGAGCCTGGCCTCGCGGTTCCTGAGCCCCTGCACCATCCAGAAGATGTTGCGTTGCAACCGCAGGAAGTCGTGTTCCCCGCCCTTTTCTTTGGGCAATTCGAAGTGTGGTGTACGGCGCCCGATCTTGACCTCCTCGACATAGGCGTTGATCCGCCTGGTCTGCCGCAGCACGATGAACTCCTCCATGGCCCTGCCCAGGGGGTAATAGAGCAGCATGAAGGCAGCGATGTACAATGCCAATGAATTCAACAGGGCCTCGCTCCCCGCGTGATGGAGGATGAGCAGCCCGGCCAGGGGGGGCAACAACCCCACTCCCAACAGAAACATGTTGATCTTGATCCCGATGCTCAGGCTGGAAATGGTGTCCAGCATCCTGCGCAGAGGCGATGCTTTCGTTCCGCCCGCCATGACCATCTGGCTTGTGTTTCCCTGCATTACCGCATCCTCCCGTCCTTTTCCTCGGGGCTCGCCTTGTTGCTCATCGCCCGAGGCCGTCCCCTCGTCCCATTTTTCCGGTACTACAACCCATCCCTTTTCCCTACGCTTGCCCTGCAGCAAGCTACGGTCCGCTCACCCGGCACCTGAGGGAACGCTTCGCCGCGAAAGCACATCACGGTCTCCCGGATCGAATCCTGTATGTCGCAGAAGGCCTGGACAACATTCGGATCGAATTGCGTGCCTGCGTTCCTGATTATCTCGGCGCTGGCCAGTGCAAATGTCTTTTCCGGTCTGTAGGGACGTTGTTGCAGCATGGCCGAGAGGCTGTCGGCAACGGCGATGATGCGCGCCCCCAGCGGTATGGACTTGCCTGAAAGCCCTTGTGGATAGCCTCGTCCGTCAATGCGCTCGTGGTGATGCAGGATCATCTCCAGCACACCGCACTCGCGCAAGGCGCGCACGGGGCGTACGATTTCCGCCCCCATGATGGGATGGCGCCTGATCATCTGCCATTCGGCCACGGTCAGCGTGCCCGGCTTTCGCAGCACCGCGTCCGGCACGCCGATCTTGCCGACATCGTGGAGATGGGCCGCGACATGAATGATATCCGCCCGCGCGGGGGGTACTCCGAGGCGCAGGGCCAGGGCGTGCGCCACCACGGCCACCTCCTCCGAGTGTTGCCTCGTATAGTGATCCTTGGCGTCCACCGCGGCCCCCAGTGACTCGGCGAACTCGTGCAGCACCGTGGTCACGACGACGGCGTCGCCCGTGCGACAGCCGGCATCACATGCGTCGGTCTTGTTCAACACGCCGCTCTCTCCTTTGAGATCGTTGAATGTTCCACAATATTGAAAGTGATTATCGATCTCATTCGTGGAAGGTTTTTTATGCGCCTCCTTCCGCGATGTCAAGTGCTGGTTTGCAGGTCACTTCTCAGACCTGGACGTATTGTTTGGACCTTATCGGGAGGCAACTCCGCTGATTGTACAGTGGAAATATTCGCCTGACACACCGCCCTGGCCCGCTCACGCTGAGCGCGGGAGGGGGAGCCAGTAGCCCCCGTATCCCCCATATCCCCTGTATTTTCCCGCAGCCGTTCGTGAAACATCCACCGGCGTGTGCTCTCGCAACTGGCAGCATTCCGCATTTATGACAACTGAATTGTCTACTTGACAACTCTGTTGTCATATGATTCCATGCCAACACCAAACACCCGCGACAAAGGAAATCGTCATGGTTACAAAGCCTGTTGCCGTGTCTTGCCCCGAAGACTCCCCCAATGTCGTCCTCATGCCTCCCCTGATCTTCTTCCTGTGCCTGATCGCCGCCATGGTACTCGAGCTGTTCACCAATGTCCGTGTTCCGCTGCCTTCTGCCGTGCGCCTCGTTCTCGGCCTCATGCTGGCAGGGGGCGGTTTCTGGTTCATGATGCAGGGGCACAACCGCTTCAAGACCCTGGGCGTGAGCAAGCGCACCAACAAACCCGCGGCCCTGTTGGTCAGGGAGGGCGCTTTCCGCCTGAGCCGCAACCCCATGTACGTGGGCATGGTCGCCTTCCTCATCGGAGGGGGGTTGGCGGTCGGCAGCCTCTGGGTCCTGCTCGCTGCGCTGGTGTATTTCGTCTACCTGGTCGTGTATGTGGTGCCCCGCGAAGAGGCCTACCTCCTGCGGGCCTTTGGCGACGAGTACGCCGCCTACTGCCGCGCCGTGCGCAGGTGGCTTTAGAGATGGCTCTGAATCCCGCAAGACCCGCGGACGGGGAGCGGCTGCATGCGCTGTTCAGGGAGGTTTTTGCATTGCACGCGGCTCTGAACGAGGAAATGGATGCCGTACACGAACGGGCCGGCATGCGCACGCCCCAGGTCCGCGTAGCCACGGTCCTGTCTGACATGGGAGGGGGGGGGACGGTGCCGGATGTGGCCGCCGCGCTTCAGGTCTCGCGTCAGTTCGTGCAGACCGTGTGCAACGAACTACAGGCCCAGGGTATCCTGGAGTTCGTGGACAATCCACGGCACCGGCGCTCCAAATTGGCGCGGCTCACCGCAACGGGACGCGATACCCTGCACCGGACCAAGCGGCAGGAAGCAAGGATCATCGAACAGCTGTTGCCCGGTATCGATGCCCGGGCCGTGCAGCAGGGCGTGGAGTTGCTGGGGGACATCCGCCAACGGATACGCCAAGCCCAAGGAAGGGAGCCTGAGCCGAAAGCGGCTCCCTGAGTTCTTTGCCTGACTCGTCGCAGTGGATTCAGACGCCGCCCCCGTTTTGGTCAAGATATTTGGAAGGGTCTCCGGACTCTCCGCCCTCCTGACACGCGGGGCAGAGGCCGTAGAGATACATACGGTGAGCGCAGAGCACGTAGCCGTGCCGCTCGGCCAAGCCTTTCTGCAAACATTCGATGTCCTCGTCCAGGACGTCCACCACCGCGCCACACTGCTGGCAGATAAGGTGGTCGTGGTGCCCTTGCATGTCTACCGCTTCGTAGTAGACCACGCCCGCATCATAGGTGTGGGAGAGAATCAGCCCTGCTTCTTCCAACAGCTTGAGGGTTCGGTAGACCGTGGCCAGACCGATGGACGGGTCGGAGCGGCGTGACACACCGTGGATGTCCTCCACGCTGCGATGCTCCTTGCCGGAGAGCATGACATCCAGCACCAGAAGACGCTGTGCCGTGCATTTGAGACTTTTCGACTGCAGGAATTCGAGAAAGCGGCGATGCGGTTCCTTGAACATGGCGACCTCCGATGCTCGCGCAGTGTTCGTGTCCCGCCCCCTGTCCAGGTGTACAACCCCTGAATGCAACGCCGCATCGCAGACCCGATGAACGCGCCCTTCCTCCCGCTCCTTGGCAGGAAAAGGAAAGTGCACAGACGATACGACAGCCTCACTATGCCCTCGGTACGTAAGGAAGGCAACCAAGAAGCACCATCTTTCATTCTCCCGCTCATGTGCAATCCAAGCCGAATCGCATCCAATCCAAGCAGCTTCCAGCCTGCTGCGCTGAAATCCATCTTCCCGTGTTGACATTGATAATGACTTTCATTATTGTCATCAAAACGTTTCAAGGAGACACAATGAAACCTTCGGAGATCGCAACCGCCCTGGAAACACTCCTCTCCATCAGGCAACCGGCCTTTCTCTGGGGCGCGCCTGGCGTTGGTAAAAGCCAGGTCGTGGCCCAGGTGGCTGCCCGGCGACGGCTGGAACTCATCGACGTACGCGCCGTGCTGCTCGATCCCGTGGATCTGCGCGGCATTCCGCGCATCGACGCTTCCGGAGCCGCTGTCTGGTGCCAGCCGGCGTTCCTCCCCCGCAAGGGACAGGGAATCCTGTTTCTGGACGAACTCAACACCGCGCCCCCTTTGGTCCAGGCCGCGTGCTATCAGCTCATCCTGGACCGCAGATTGGGAGAATACACCTTGCCTGCGGGGTGGACCGTTATTGCCGCGGGCAACCGCGAATCCGACAGAGCCGTGACGCACAGGATGCCCTCGGCCCTGGCCAACAGAATGGTGCACCTGGATTTCGAGCCCGATCTGGATGACTGGCTGCAATGGGCCGCGGACGCTGGAATAGAGCCCAGACTGCGGGCGTTCCTGCGCTTCCGCCCAAAACTACTGCACGACTTCGATCCCAAGAGGAGCGAAAAGGCCTTCCCCTCGCCCCGTTCGTGGGAGTTTGTCTCGCGTATTCTCACTGCCGGAGCGGGAAGGCAGACCCTGCACGCCCTGCTCAAGGGCGCCGTGGGCGATGGCGCCGCGGCCGAATGCATGGCTTTCCTGACCATCTACGACGACCTGCCCGACCCTGGCGTCGTGCTCGCCGATCCTGGGGGCGTTGCCATCCCGGATGATCCTGCCGTGATCTACGCCATGTGCGAGTCCGTGGCGCGGAAGGCCTCCGACGCGGTCATGCCCAGCTTGGCCACCCTGGCCTCGCGCCTGCCTGTGGAGTTCGGCGTGCTGTTGATGCGTGACGCCGCGGCCGTGGAGCCGTCAATCGTGGAGACCGAGGCCTTCGGCCACTGGGCCTGCGCGAACAGCGACGTTCTGGTGCGGGGATGAACACCACTGCCCGGAACAAGATGATCATGGCCAGGAGCGAACTGGTGCTCGAGCACCCCTTTTTCGCGCACCTGGCCCTGCGATTGGAGCTGCGCGAGGACCACGCATGCCGAAGCGCCTGGTCCGATGGCCGGGTCCTGGCCTACAATCCGACATACATCGAGGCCCTGCCTCTCCCGAAAGTCATGGGTGTGCAGTGCCACGAGGTCCTTCATCTGGCCTGCGGCCACCACCTCCGCCGAGGCCGCAGGGATCCGCGGGCATGGAATGTGGCCTGCGATCTGGCCATAAATCCCATCCTCATGGATGCCGGGGTGGAGTTGCCAGGCAGCTACCTCGACGATCCCAAGCACCACGGCAAATGCGCGGAAGCCATCTACAGGGCGCTTCTGGACAAGGACGCGGAAATCAAGGGAGGCGCGGACAAAGGCCCGGAGCAGGAACTCGACGCAACGGAGGAGGCACGTGACATCCAGGGTTCGGAGAACCGGGACGGCGAGCAACGCTCCGCCCCCAGTGACGGGGCGGACGACGCGGAAGGCATCGGGGAGGGTAACGACGATCCCGGTATGAGCGGTGAAGTACGCGACGCCCCCTTGGATATCGAGAGTCCCGGCGGTCAGGACCTCACCTTGCAAGAGGAGGAATCCCTGCGCATGGCCCTGGCACAGGCGCTGCGTAAGGCCCGTGAGTCGGGGAAGCTGCCCGGCGGCCTGGAGCGGCTTGTCCGCGGCATGCTCTCCCCTGCCCTGAACTGGCGGGAGCTGTTGCGCAGATTCATGTGCAACGCCGCGAAAAGCGACTTCTCCTGGGTGCGCCCGGATCGCCGCCATCTGCACGCCGGGCTGTACCTGCCGAGCCTGTACAACGAAGAGCTGGCCGAAGTCGCGGTGGCGGTGGATGTTTCGGGCAGCATCACCCAGGCCGAGCTGGATTCCATTGCCAGTGAACTTTCCGCCCTGCTCGAGGAATTCGACGCCTCGCTGATCGTCTTCACCTGCGATGCGGCGCTCACCACTCAGGAGCGGCGCAACAAATGGGATCTGCCTCTGGACTTTCAGGCCAAGGGAGGTGGCGGTACCGACTTTCGCCCCCCATTCTCCAGCCTCGCCACCGAGGAAGCGGCTCCCGCCTGTCTGATCTATTTCACGGACATGGAATGCGACCGATACCCCGAGGAGCCGGCCTATCCGGTGCTCTGGGTCACGCCCAATCCCGCCCATTCCGCCCCACCTTTCGGGGAGATCATCGTCATGGAGGAAACCACGTGAACATCGAATGGAGCATCACCAAGAAACGCGGCAATCTGCGCCCGGTCTGCACGTTCACCATCAGCCTCGGCGAATTCGAACTGGAGCTGGGCATGCCCGCGGTGCGGATCGAAAGCACGATACCCAAGCCACCGGACTCCAGTTGGACCCACTGCTGGCCGGGGCAGAACGAGCGCGGCCCATGGACACCCACGGAGTACTACCTGCTCATGACCCCCTCGCACAAGACAGGCACGGTCACGGAGCGCATCAAACTGCCCTGGCGCGAGGACAATTCCTACCCCGAGGTAGAAGAGTCGTTCACGGCCCTGCGCGACGCCTTCGAGCGTGTTTTGGCGGCTTCCGCAAACAGCGTGCCCATGGATATGAAGGGGCGGTTGGAGACCTCGGGAACGACGAAAAGGATCATCGCGCCGGCCTGCGTGGCCGAGCGCTTCCTCAGGGCCGTCCAAGCCTGATATCCAGACCTACCCCAGGGTGAGGCCGCCTGGTTTGTCCTCCGTGCCGCCGGGGCGCCATTCCAGCTCCACCTCCAGGGACAGCGAGGTACCCTGCCCCTTGGTTTCTTCTTCGGCCTTGACCTCCAGGGTCAGGGTCTCGGGCAGGTCCAGTGCGAGTTCCTCGCTTGCCTGGATGAGCGACACGCGCCCCTGCTCGACCTTGTCGGCCAGGGTGCGCAGGAATGCAGCGATTTCGGAACGGCTTTTCTTTTCCTCGCTCTTGAAGAGCACGGTTTCACGGCCCATGGCTGCTCCTTGGCTATGCATCGATGCCGGGACGATCCGGCATCACGATTGGACTGCTCCTTTCCCTGCAATACATGAGAGTTGTACTCTTATCCTCTACCCGGAGCAGGGGCAATGATCAAGGGAAATCGGGCGGCATGCACGGTGTTGGAAAAGAGGAACCCGAGGGGCAAGTACCCAGGCGCAACGGTCTTGCCTCTCGGGTCTCCATGAGTCAGTCATCATTCGCGGTGGGCTCAGCAGGCGGTTGCGGTTTCCCGCTCTTCTTCCAGCTCCAGAAGCCGTGCGGTGAGCCGGCCCAGGAGCCGATAGAAGTCCGTGGATGCGCTGCCTTCCACCTTGGCGGCGAAGTCACGCCCCCAGCGGCCGATGTGCTGCCGGAAGAACTCCCGGCGTAGCCCGGCAAAGGTCTCGGCCTGCTCGGGATTGTCTTCTGCCTGCTGCATTTCCGCCGCGTACAAGCAGTAGAGGAACTCCAGCTCCGCGACTACATGATCCGGGGGCATCTTGAAGTCTTGAGCCATGTCCAGCCCGGCCAGTTGGTAGAAGCGCATGGCGTCCATGGTGGAATCGCCCATGAGCCGGCCCTCCTCATCGAGGTAGACGGACCCGAAGGGCGGGGCCAGGAGCTGGAAGGGTCCGACGAACAGCCTGGCGTAATCCTTGAGCAGTTCCTCCGGGTCGCTGCGTTCGGCGACGGCGTATAGTTCGTTGGCGAGCGAAGCCACCTCCACCCCCAGGGGGGCGAAGCGTTCGAGAGTGTCACGCAGGAGCGCCGGCACATCCGCCGTGGGTACACTGTAGCATGCCGCGAGCACCTTGAAGGCGGCTGTGGCGGCTGTGGTGCGGTATGTCGTGAATGCGGTGTCCATGCTGCTCTTCCCTTGTGCGGTTGTGCAGGGCCAGGGGATTCCGGCCCTGCTCTTGTTGTCCGTGGTTGCCGGTTATGCGTTACTCGGGCATGGCGTCCAGACGCAAATAGCGTGCGCCAAAGGAGTAGATTGTCAGGGTGACGGCGAAGGCCAGCAAGATCACGCCCCACTCGTAGATGCTGGGCATATAGTGGACAAAGCTCGTGCCGAGGTACTCGACCTGCACGCCCATGGGCTGGACGTTGCCCGAGAGCAGCTGCTCGAAACGCCCCGCGAACATGCCCACCAGGGCCATGAGGGAGACGAGGAACTGACCTCCCACGCCCCTACGTACCTGGGGCAGGAACAGCAGGGCAAGGGGGATAACCAGCCCGATCCAGAGTTCGAGGTTGAAGGACAAGGAGCCGGTCATGTGCTTGAAGCCGGCCATCTGGTCCACATCCGAGGCATAAGCGCGGATGATGCGCAGCATGAAGACCACGAAGGAGGCGCCCAGAGCGATGCCCAAGTACTTGGCCAAGTCGGCACGCACGCGGGCTTCAACGTCAGTGGAGCGCTTCTTGAGCAGGGTGTCCACCACCGAGGCCAGCAGCAGTGCGGCCACGCCCGAGGCCAGGGCCGTGACCAGGAAATAGACGCCCATGGTGAAGCCGAAGTAGCCGAGCCTAGCCTCCACGGTACCGAAGACGATGGTCAGGGAACCGTAGGAGAAGGCCGAGAGCATCAGGGCGCCCAGGGCCGTGGCCACGCCGCCGCGGTCGTGCCAGTTGCCCCTGTGCATGGAGATGAACTTGAAGGTCACGAAGGCGAAATAGAACATGTAGAGAATGGCCATCCACCAGATGGGCGAGGTGAAGTTGGGGGAGTAGATCAGGGCCAGGGTGTTCAACAGGGTGCTGAAGGGGCCGAGGTCCAGCCCCTTGCACATCAGGCCGGTTAGCAACGTGGCCAGTGCCAGGATCGCCGCCCGCTTGGCCACGGGGTAGAGGTGCTTCTGCCCGAAAACCGTGGGCAGCGAGGAGAGCAGGGTCAGCCCAGCGGCCGTGAGCCCGAAGAACAGGTACCCGGACATGGGCAGACCCCAGAAGACCGCGTTGTTGGTGTTGTAGATTCCCAACCCTGCGATGACGATCTTCACGACCGTGTAGAGCCCCAGGCTCAGGCCGATGATCAGCAGCACCGTCCAGATTGCCGAAAAGGTCTTGTTCTCGCTCATTCCACCTCTCCTTTGGTCTGGGGGTAAGATCCGGGGTTGAAGCTGCGGATGTAGTACACGTGGGGCTCGGTGCCCAGGTGCTCGCGCAGGCGCATGGGCTTGTACTTACCCAGCAGTTGCGACACCGTGCTGTTGGGATCGTCGAGGTCGCCGAAGATGCGGGCATCGGCCGGGCAAGCCTCCACGCAGTTGGGCAGCAGCCCTTGCCGGATGCGGTGATCGCAGAAGGTGCACTTCTCCACCACGCCCACGGGTCGCAGCGCCGGCAAGGTGTCGTCACGCTCTGGATTGTAATAGGGCATGCCCTTGCCCCCTACCTTTTCCACCATCTCCGCGGGAGAACTAGTGCAGTTGGGAATGACCGCGTTTTTTTCCGCCCACGCGGCGTTGGGCTTACGCCAGTTGTAGAAGATAACCCCGTAGGGGCAGTTGGCGATGCAGTACCGGCAGCCGATACACTTGTCCGGGTCGTGCATGGTGATGCCGTTGTCCATCTTGTACATGGCCTTCGTGGGGCAGCCGCGCACGCAGGGAGCGTTCTGGCAGTGGTTGCACAGGGTCGGCGTGTAGTGATAGCGCACGTTGGGAAACACTCCCACGGTCTCTGTCAGCTTGTACGACCAGTTGATGCCTTCGTCGAGGTTGTTTTCGGACTTGCAGGCGATGATGCAGGCGCCGCAGCCCACGCATTTCTGCTGGTCGATTACCATGGCCCATTTTGTCATGACCTGTTCCCTCCTTGGACCTTTTCCACCTTGACCCGTGTGACGCCGTAGAAGGCGGATGCCCCACTCAGACGGTCATATTCCACGGGGATGATGTAGTTGTTGTTGCCGCCTCGGGGCAACTTGCCGAAGACCTTGGACGCCACGCGGCCGTAGACCCAGTGCCCCTGGCCGTAGCATTTGGCCACGGTGCCGGGCCTCACGCCTTCCCACAGCGCGGCGGTGCAGGTGATTTCGCCCACCGACGTGGTCAGCCTGATCTCGTCGCCGGTCTCGATGCCCAGCTTCCTGGCGTCCAGGGGATTGATCTTGGCCACGTCCTTGTAGTTCAACTCGCCGGGGTCGAGGCTCTTCAGCTCCATGTACCAGGGGCAGTTCGCCGAGCGTCCCTCGCGGTTGAGCTTGGACTTGTGGTCCACGAAGAGGAAGGGGTATTCAGCGACATCCCCCAGGATATACGGTTCTTCGTAGTGGGGCACGAAGGCCTGTTCGCCGCGGGCCTGGTACTTGGTGGCCTCCAGGACCTGGTCCACGCTGACGCCGTGCTTCTCTGCATGCTTTTCCAGGGCTTCCTTGAGGGTCTCGCTGTAGAACTCGAACATGCCGGTCTTGGTCTTCATCTTGCCCCAACGGGCGCGGTAGGGATAGGGAGCCGAGTTCCAGACCCCCAGACGCTTGAACTCCTCCCAGCCGTTGATCTTGTCGCCTCCTTGGTACTGTGCCGGATCCCAGAGCGCCTGTGTGGTCATCTTCACGGCGAATTCCGCGAACTCCTTCTCGTTCTCGGGGGCCTTGCCGGTTTCGGGGTCCTTGAACTGTTCCACATGATAACGATGCAGCATGTCAAAGCCGCGCTCGGCCAGCTTCTTACCCAGGAGGAAGGGTATTTCGGTCTCGTCGATCTTGTAGTCAAAGGGCATGTCGATGATCGGCTGCATCAGGGGCACGTGCCGGTAGCCATGCCCGATGGACTTCACCCATCCCCATTTTTCGTAGAGGTGGTGGGTGTCCGGTAGCACGATGTCCGCGAACCAGCTGAACTCCGAGGCATTGGTGGTGATGTGCACCAGGAAGGGGATCATGGCCAGGGCCTGGTCCCAGCGCTGGGCCTGTGGTGCCGAGAAGTTGAAGTTGTTCATGTAGGCGATGGCCACCTTGATCTCGTTGGGATCCTTGTTGATAATCCCTTCCGCAGCGTTGTTGGTGACCACTCCGCCGCCTGACTTGCCGCCGTTCAGGGCCGGGAACTCCAGTCGGCCGCGGTGGTCGATCTTGCCGTGCTTGATCCCCTTGGCCGCGATCTCGTCAATATATTCCTCGAACTTGGGAAAGCCGGTGGTATACTCCTTGTTGGAGACCAGGGTGCCGCCCACGTTGTCGCAGGAACCCACCAGACCGTTGAGGGCGTGGGCCGCCATGCTGGCGTACGCACCGCGTACCTGCATGCAGGGCCCGCCGCCGACCCAGGACATGGCGTTGGGCGCGGCCTTGCCGAAGCCCACGGCCACGCGCCGAATCTGCTCGGCCGAAAGACCGCAACGCTCGGCGGCCCATTCCGGGGTCTTGTCGCGCAGCTCCAGGTTCCACCACTTCACCAGACCGTGGGTGTACTTCTCCTCGAACCAGGATTCGTCCACCCAGGCGCTGGGGCTGAAGCGGTTCACGCCGTCGGTGAAGTCGCCCACGAATTCGCGGTACCAGAGCCCCTCGGTGAGGATGACGTGGGCTATGGCACTGGCCAGAGCGCCGTCGTGCCCCGGCTCGATGGGCAGCCACTCGTCGGCCTTGGCCGCCGTGGCCGAGAGCCTTGGCTCCACCACCGCAACCTGGGCACGGTCCAGGGCCTTGCCCCAGGCCTTGATGTAGTAGGAGATTTGCCTGTTGGTGGCCAGGGGGTCCGCGCCCCAGAGCAGGATGTAGCGAGTGTTTTCCACGTCGTACTGCCGGTAGTCCCAGTACCCTTCGGTGTAATAGGGGCCGAACTTCTCGGCTTCCGCGCAGATGGCGCTGTGGGATATATTGTTGGGGGAGCCGATGATCTTGGGAAGCGAATCATACAGGATGTCGCGCATGTAGGAGTAGCGGCCGCGCATGAGCATGAACTTCTGCGTCTCGTTGTTGTGGCGTAGTTCCATGATCTTGTCGGCGATGGTGTTCAGGGCCTCGTCCCAGGTGATGGGCACGAAGCCGGGGTCCTGATCGCGCCCCTTGTTGGGGTTGGTGCGCTTCATGGGCACCTTGATGCGGTCGGGATCGTAGACCTGCTGCAAGGAAAGATGCGACTTGGGGCAGCAGGCGCCCATGTTGACCTTGGAGTTGGGATTGCCGCGCACCTTCACGGCCCGGCCGTTGACGACATAGATTTGCAGGGAACACCAGGAGGTGCAGCCCTGACAGGCACCAGGCACCCACTGACCCATTTTGCCGGCATTGGAGTCCATTGTCCTGGCCCGTGCCGCGGGCACGAAGGCCGTGAGCCCGGTCAGTCCCACTCCCGCGCCCGCCGCCATGGAGGTCTTGAGAAAGAAACGGCGGCTTACCCCTTGTCCGACCTCTGGGGTCCCTTCTCGTGTCGATGTTTTTACCATTGTTCTCCCTCGCTTTTCGATTATGGCGTCGCACAACCGCCTTGGGCTCTTGGTTCGCACGACTTCATTGAGCTTTTTCCTGGCTCTCCGGAGCCATGGCCCTGGCCATTTGCAACAATACGGCCATACCCTGCTGGGTACGCTTGTCGCGCATGGCCTTGAACAAGGTTCCCAGGCTCGCGGCCTTGGCTTGTTCATAGTCCACGCACAAGGGCGCCGCGGCGGTGCATTCCAAAAACCGCAACGCTGCTGGGTCCAACAGCTTTTCCGTTATGGCGACCATGCGCGGCAGTCCTTGCTCGAGTTTTTCGATACGCTCTTCGGTATATCCCCTGCCCACGGCCTGCATGACGTTGATCAATGCCCACAAAAGCCTGAAGACATTATCGCGTTCCAATTGGTCGAACTGCTCCACGGCATGAGGCACGGTGATGCGCATCAGGGGTTCGGCCGTGGCGATGAAATCCAGGGCGCTGTTGAGGTATTCAAGTGACTTGGAGATGCTACTCGTAGCTCGCGCCAGTTTCTTCAACATGGCGAGCAGGTCTTCCAATTGCACATCTCCTTCGATCTCCGCCAGTTCCATGATCAGGGCCTTGACGCCCTCGTTGACGCGGGGAGTCAGCTCGGCGCGCAGCTCCTGCATGCTGGCGGCCGAGGCCGACAGGGGCCGCAGCATGTCTTCCAGCCGGTCCAGTCGTTGGAGTATTTCGTCTTCGCGTGTCATGGCTTTCTCCTCCTACGACGTTGCCGAAGCGGTCTGGCGGATCTTGCCGGCGAGGTTCATCTGCGGTTCCAACGGCAGTTCCTCGCCCCGCATCATCAGATTCCAATAGACCCAGCGAAACATCATCTTGCCCCAGTAATTGGGGAGGCTTTCCTTGAGCAGACTGAAGGGTCCCAGGCCCGGGAAGGGGAACATGCCCGGCAGTGGTTCGACTGTGTAATTGAAGTCGAGGAGGATGGCCTTCTCGAATCCCGAGGCCAGAAAACAGGTGGCATGGCCATCAAAGGTGGGTTTCGGTGCATGGCCATCGATCTCGCGGACCACGTTCTCCAATACGGTGGAGGCTTCATAGTGTGCCGTGGAACCGGCCTTGGACGCCGGGACGTTGGTCGCGTCGCCGATGACGTAGACACGTTCCAGCCCCTCGGCCTGGAGGGTGTTGTTGTTGGTCTGCATGAAACCCAGGGGATCGCCCAACCCGGACTCGGAGATGCACTTGTCGCCCTGATTGGGAGGGATGGAGACAAGCAGATCGTAGTCCACACGACGGCCGTCACCGGCCTGGATGAAACGCTCCTTGGCGTTGACGCCGTCCAAGGTGAAGTTGTTCGTGACCTTGATTCCCTTTTGCGTGGCGATCTTGCTCAGTATTTGCGTGGCGATGGGTTTGGTGAACACTCCTGCCAGGGGAGTGACCAGCTCGATTTCCACCTGATCACGCACGCCATTTTTCTGAAAGAACCAGTCGGCCATGAACAGGAATTCAAGGGGTGCGATGGGACATTTGTAGGGCACGTCGGCGATGTTCAGCACCACCTTGCCCTTGTCGAAGTAGCGCATTGCCTCGCGCAGCCGCAGCGCTCCCTGCAGGGTGTAGAAGTCGAGAATGCTCTCGCCCCACCCGTCCAGCATGCCGTCCACCTCTTCGGGCGAGATACGGCAGCCCGTGGCGATGATCAGCCAGTCATAGTCGTACCTGTTGACCACCCCCTCCACCACGCGCGTGGAAGGATCCACCTTGACAACCGTGTCGACCACGAAATCCACCCCTTTGGGAATGAATTCCCGCCTTGGCTTGATGATGTCATGCTCCCCGTAGATGCCGAAGGGAATGAACAGGTATCCTGGTTGGTAGTGGTGCTTGTCGTCCCTGTCGATGATGGTGATGGACGCCTTTTCCTCGCCGAGCTCCTTGCGGAGCATGTTGGCCATGATGGTGCCACCTGCCCCGGCGCCGATAATCAAAATTTTGTGCATGCCTTTTCTCCCCGTATCCTCAATGACGATGCTTGGAACATCAGGATGTCGCCGCCCTGATGACGCTGCGCAGGCAAAATGCCAGTTCCTCTTCTTTCAAAGGCATGTGCAGAAAGGAGAAGATGTTCGAGCGGACGGCGTCTTTCAGATCAGGATGAGTACCGCTGCGAGAGAGGACAATTGCCTTGAGTTCGAGCCGCATCGTCTCCAACTGCTTGAAATAGTGTTTGTTCAAGTCCCAGTCTTCCACATTCACCACCAGGGCCAGCAATTCGGCTCCCTCTCCGCAGTCATCTTCCAGAACCTGCCGTGGGAGCATCCGGACGCATCGCGCACCAGCCAGATTGACCAGGGTACAGACCCGCTCGGCCACTGCGTCGTCTTTTATCGATACCGCGATCCTGGGTTCCGCCATGGTTGCCGCCTCTGCTGGAGGATGTGCGCGCCAACTGGCACAATGATCCATACCGCACTGCTCCCAGAATAAAGCAAACAGCAGACCAAACGCGTGGAGGCAGTCTGCGGCAGGCTACATGCGCTGCCATGTTGCTGAATTTGTGAGAGATCCTGGAATATCACCGTTCAGACAACCACTCCGGGCACAGCCAGGGGCACGGCAATCGCTGTCCTGATTCTGGACAGATGCGAAGAACCAGACGCGAAGTACTTTAAACTCGAGTAGTTATCTGTGTGCAAAAACAGTACGGTTGGAAGGGATGTCCAGAGGTGTACGGCTTCCGGACAGCAAACCGCGCGCCATCAGGACTGGTGGATGCGAAATTTTCGTAACTTGGCGTAGAGGGTGCTGCGGCCGATGCCCAACCGCTCGGCGGCGTGGGTCTTGTTCCAATTGCACTCCTCCAGGGTCTGGAGCAGTAGGGACCGTTCGTGCTCGTGCATGGTGGAGGATTGTTGCGGCACACCTTGCTGCAGACGGGCGGGGAGATCCTCGTGATGGATGCTGGTGGTCCTGGCCACCACCACGCTCTGCTCCATGACGTTCTCCAGCTCCCGCACGTTGCCGGGCCAGTCGTAATCCAGGAGCAGGCGCATGGCCTTGGGGCTCAAAGCAGTGACCGCCTTGCCCTGCTCCGCGGCGTAGAGCCGGAGGAAGTGCAGGGCCAGCAGGGCCACGTCGTTGCCTCGCTCCCGCAAGGGAGGGAGATTGATGGAGACCACGTCCAGGCGGTAGAAGAGGTCCTCACGGAAGGCGCCGCTCCTGACCTCTCGCAGCAGGTCCTTGTTCGTGGCCGCGATGATCCGCACGTCCACCGGGATGGTCTTGTCGCTGCCCAGGCGTTCCAGCTGGCGTGTCTGGAGCACCCGCAGCAGCTTGACCTGCGCCTGGGGCGGCACCTCCCCGATCTCGTCCAGGAACACCGTGCCGCCGTCGGCCTGCTCGAAGCGGCCGGCGCGATGCTTCACGGCGCCGGTGAAGGCGCCCTTCTCGTGGCCGAAGAGTTCGCTCTCCAGCAGTGTCTCGGGGTAGGCTGAGCAGTTGATGACCACGAAGGGTTTGTCCCGTCGCGCGCTCTGTTCGTGGATGGCCTTGGCCACCAGCTCCTTGCCCGTGCCGCTCTCCCCCTGGATGAGTACCGTGGCGTCCGTGGGCGCCACGTCCTCGATGAGCTTGAAGACCACCTGCATTGATGCGTCGCGCCCCACGATGCCGCAGAACTCGGGCGCATTGTCCAGCCGCGAGGTCAGACGCCGGATTTCCTCCTCGTGCAGGGCCGCGCGGATCAGGCTGGCCGAGGTGTGCGCTAGGATCATCCCCACGAAGTCGGCATCCAGCAGGCCGCAACCGCAATTATCCGGACAGAAGATGACCAGACAGCCGCACAACCGCCTCTCGCAGTGCAGGGGAATGATGCCGTGTCTGGGTGCCGTGGCTCCTAACTCCGGTACCAGTTGCACTGGAAGCATTCGATCGAAGGCCACGGCAAAGGGAGGCAGACCGTCGAGGGTCTGCTCCAGTTCCGCGGCAAGTTCCTGCGAGTAACGCCGGGTGCAATCGCCGGGAGTGACGATGAACAGACTGCTGCGGGTGGAATCGAAGACGAGGATGCTCATCCTGGAGCAGGTGATGCGCTCCTGGACCTTGCCCATGATGTAGGCGCCCATGTCGTGGAGGCTGCGCAGTGTGGAAACGCCGTGGATGACCTCGTAGGCCATGGACAGCTGGCTGTAGAGTCGCTCGATATCCGCGGCCTGCTCCTCGATACGCGAGATGTAGATTTGCAGCCGCTGGGCCATGCGGTTGAAGGAGTCGCCAAGCACCGCGAGTTCGTCGTTGCCCGAGACCGTCACCCTGGTTTCGAAGTTGCTGCGATCGATCTCGCCGGTGGCGTGCAGGAGTTCGGTCAGGGGGCGGGTGATACGCCTGGTAAAAAACACCCCGCCCAACAAGGCGGCTCCGAGAATCGCCCCCGTGACCACGGCGACCTCCCGCCACAGCGCGCGGACCTTTGCGAAGAGTTCCGACTCCGAAAACCCCATACGCAGGATACCGGCCTTGCCCTCGAAGATGGGCCAGGCCACGTCCAGATACTCCTCGCCGCTGCTGGAACGAATGAGCACAGCGGCGTGCCGATCCAGCGCGAGGGGCATGTTGGCCCGGACGAGATCCTCGGGTACGCCCTCGGCAAAGGTGCTGGCCAGTACCCTGCGCTCCTGAAGCACGAAGACGTAGACCACTTCCGGGTGGCTGTGCTGCTCCAGGGTGATGAGCTTCTGCAAGGAGACCAAGTCGTTGATCAGGATCATGTCCGCGGACTGTGAGGCCAAACTGTTTGCCAAATTCTCGGCCCCGGCCTGGAGCCCGGAGCGCAGGCTGGCCACATAACGCTGCGAAACCAGCACCGCCAGAAGCAGGCAACTCACCAGTACCAAGCCGGCGAGGCCGAGCAGCATGCCGCTTCTAAGGCTTCGAAACCGCATCGAGCACCTTGTCCTTGTCCAGCGATTCCACCATGTTTCGAATGGAATTATACCATGAATCCTCGGGCGGGATAAACCTCTCGATCATCAACTTCTTCAGGATATACTGCCCCTGTGGAGTGTGGTGCATCTCCAGCAGTGTGTTGCGCAGTTCCTGTCGAATCTCTTGGGGTAAGTGTTTGGAAGCCACGATGGGTGGGATGCCGAACGGCTCGGAAACCTTGATGATCCGTGTCTTGTCCGTGATCTCGGGGTTGGTTACGGCCAGATACTCCCAGATCAGGCTGTCCACGCAGGCCCCGTCCACCAACCCACGCGCCACGGCCAGAATGGAGTTGTCATGGCTGTAAGTGAACATGGTGCTCGAGAAGCACTCCTTGATCGAGCATCCTTGCTGTTGCAGCCAATACAGGGGCACGGTGTAGCCGGTGTTGGAGTGCGGATCCGTGAAAGCGAAGCTCCGGCCGTACAGGTCCTCGAGGCTGTGGAAAGGGCTTTCACGCCCCACAATGAGATAGGAGCGGTAGAAGTGACTGCCATCCACCTCGGGCGTTGCCAGGAGTTCGAAGTCGTAGGCCACGCCGCCAGAGGCATAGGGGCCGGAGCAGACAAAACCCACGTCGAGTTCCCTGCTGCCGAAAAGTGCGTTGACTTCCTCGTAGGTCTTGCGTTGAACAAAGACGAGTCTGCGCCCCGCTCGCTCACTGAGGAACTGGAACAGCTCGTGGTACAGAGCGTACGTTTCCTTGGGCGAGATCATGGCGCCCACCGCTGCCCGCAGCACCGGCAGGTCATCCGCTTGCGGTGGTGTTTCCTGGGGCAGGGTGGGGCCGGAAAAGTCCACGACCACGCGCTCCCTCTGAGAGTCGAAATCACAGGCTGGAAGCAGTGCGGCAAGGAGTGTCATTACAAAAATGCAATACAAACGCCGCACACCATACCTCACTTGATTACAGTCAAAGGGCCTGGCATGTAACTACATACTTTTACACAACATTACTGGCCCTTGCGGATGTCCTTGTGCTCCCACACCGCGCCCAAAGACTTCTTGCCGCCGGACATGACCCAGTCGACGAAGTCCGAGGCCATTCCCTTGATTTGTTCCCTGATCTCGCGAACCTTGATCATCTTCTCCTCGTGGCTACCTTCGAGCTTGGAGGGGTCGGGAAAGGGCATGTGCAGGCGGTGGGTCATGCCCGGGAAGATGGGGCACTGGCCACCTTCGGATTCGTGGCATACCGTGACGACGTAGTCGAAAATGCGTCCCTTTTTGAAAAGGTCGAACACACTCTGGGTCTTTTTGCCGGAGATGTCCACGCCCACCTCGGCCATGGCCTCCACCACCAGGGGGTTGAGCACGCCGGGTTCGAAACCGGCGCTCTCCACCTGAAACTCCTCGCCACCGATCTGGCGCACGAACTCCTCGGCCATCTGGCTGCGCGCGGTATTGTGCACGCAAATAAACAAGATTCTGTACATTTTTCACTCCTCAAGGGTATTTTCTATGCGTCTCGATGCACGATCACAACAGGCACTGCAAGCCTCCCATGCACCACATACAGTGACCACAGGGGATGGCGTGTCCCAGGCAGTCGTTGGCAAAAGGATAGGATTCACCGATGATGTCGTCGCAGGGCACGAATGTACAGTTGGAACAATATGGATAGGCGTACTCCAGCACATCGTCGCGGAATGCTACATATGCCTCGCTGTTCCAGATTTCTTCCAGAGGCGTGTTGTTGATATTGCCGAAGTGCCAAGGCTGGATGTACTTCCGCTGTCCGTCCATGTGGCAGGCCACCTCGTGCCAGAGGAACTGGCAGGGTGCCACGTCACCCCGCACGGTCACGAAGGCCGCGCCCTGCTCCACGAAGTGACAGTGCCGCTGATCCGCCGCCATGAGCGGAGGCATGCGCAGCTCCAATCCATACTCTCGGGCGATGTCCCCGGCTTGCTCACATACCCGGCGCAACTCGTCCAGGTCGCGCCCGTCCCACTCGAGCAGATGCTGCAAGTGTATCCAGACGCCGCGTCGCAGCGCCTCGTCCTGCATGGCCTGGACCAGGTCCACGAGGCGCTGCTCACGGGGCGTCTTGCGGTATTTCCAGAGAATGCCCAAGTAGTCGTGGAAGTCCAGGCCCTCGCTCCTGGCCCTGGCCTGCCAGGCGTCGAAGATGGCCGTGGCCTTGGGCGTGTTCGGGTTGAACAACGTCTGTCCCTGCATAGCCGCGTCATAGGGCAGGACATGGGAGACCACGGCGAAATCCGCGCCCCTGCTCCCTGCCCAACGCAGCACCGCGGGCAACTGACGCCAGGTGTCGGCCATGAGCACGAACTCCACGCCCAAGCGCAGCCGTAGCCCCGCGTCTTCCGTTGCCCGGCGCAGCATGGCGAAGCCCTGCTCCAGGTGGGGGAGATGCACCTGGCCGTGCAACTCCCTGCCATCTGGCGCCGATTCAACGGCATCCACGGACAGGCAGAGGGTGTCCACACCCGCCTTGACGAGGCGCGAGGCCAGCTCGGGCTGCAGGAGCAGGCCGTTGGTCTGGAATCCCAGCCAAGCGTCTGGGGATAACCGCTCCCGGGCGAAGGCCGCCATTTCCGGCAGTAGCGGATGCAGCAGGGGCTCGCCCACGCCATTGAGCACCAGCCCCCGGCAATGGGGCAGGGCGGAACCCAGCCGTTTGAACGTCTCCAGGGGCATGTGCGTCTCTGGGATGCGGCAGCCCGGCGCGCTTTTCACGCACATGGCGCAGCGCATGTTGCAGCGCGTGGTTACTTCCACCTGCAACAGCCCAGGCACGGGGGCGGGAGCAGGTACAGGCGCGGGAGAAAACGCGGGGTATAACGCCGCGTCATATTTCGGCAGTGTGGACATCACACGTCATGCCCCGCCTTGCAGGTCACGTGGCACACGCCCGTGGGCGTCCGCACCTCGTGGGGGAAGAACCTGCGCTTGAAATACAGGGCCACGTGCACCAAGCCGATGAGCACCGGCACCTCCACCAGGGGGCCGATGACCGCGGCAAAGGCCTGCCCCGAGTTGATGCCGAAGACCGCAATGGCCACGGCGATGGCCAGCTCGAAGTTGTTGGAGGCCGCCGTGAAGCTGAGAGTGGTGGACTGCTCGTAGGTGGCGCCAGCCTTGGCCGAGAGAAAAAAGGACACCAGGAACATCACCAGGAAGTAAATGCACAGCGGAATGGCCACGCGCACCACGTCAAAGGGCAGCTGCACGATGTACTCGCCCTTGAGGCTGAACATCACCAGGATGGTGAACAGCAGGAACACCAGGGCCAGGGGGCTGATGCGCGGGATGAACACCGTCTCGTACCACTCTCGCCCCTTGGTCTTCAGCCCGATGAAACGCGAAAGCATGCCGGCGATGAACGGGATGCCCAGGTAGATGAACACGCTCTCGGCGATCTCGCCCATGGAGATGTCCACCTCCATGCCCTTGAGTCCGAACCAGCCGGGAAGCACGCTGATGAACAGCCAGGCGTAGAGGGAGAAGAACAGCACCTGGAAGATGGAGTTGAAAGCCACCAGCCCGGCGCAATACTCGGTGTCGCCCTTGGCCAGGTCATTCCAGATGATGACCATGGCGATGCAACGCGCCAGACCGATGAGTATCAGCCCCACCATGTATTCGTGGTGCCCCGAGAGAAAGGCGATGGCCAGCAAAAACATCAGGATGGGGCCGATGATCCAGTTCTGCACCAGGGACAGGGCCAGGACCTTGCCGTTGCGGAAGACGTGAGCCAGCTCCTCGTAGCGCACCTTGGCCAGGGGCGGGTACATCATCAAGATCAATCCCAGGGCGATGGGGATGTTGGTGGTGCCCACCTGGAAGAAGTCGATGCCGTCTTTGATCGTGGGAAAGAAGTGCCCCGCGCTCACACCCACGATCATGGCCAGGAAGATCCACAGGGTGAGGAACCTGTCCAGGAACGAGAGTTTCCTAACCACCTGTTCAGCCATGGTCCGCCTCCGTTTGTGTCATTTGCATTCTGCACCGCACTTCATGTCGAGATGATGACGCAGCCGGGCCTCGTCCTCCCTGAATTCAGGAAACTCCTGCAAGTGTTCCTCCGAAGTCGTGAGTATCCGTTGCACTTCGGCAGCCAAGGGGGACGCCGGCGGGTTCAATTGGTAATACATCCACTTGCCGCCGCGCCGCCCCGACACCAGCCCGGCATGCCTGAGGGTGGCCAGATGGCGCGAAATGGTGGACTGGGGCATGTCCAGCGCGGCCATGAGGTCGCAGACACAGCGCTCCCCGTTGCGCAGGCAGCAGAGGATGCGCAGGCGGGTGGGGTCGGCGAGGGCCTTGAACACGGCGGCAAGGGTATCCATGGGGGTCTCCTCCGCGCTAGGCCTTGCGCCCCTCGAAACGGGCGCTCCAGATCGACCCAGCGGCCTTTGCGGTCTCTTGCCGCACCCGGGACAGATCCACACCGTCGGTTCGCTCCGCACGCAGCATGCCTTCCAACTGCTCCGCCGTGTAGACGATACGTTCGGTGACGCACAGGTCCACGAAGCCGGCGCTCCCGAGCCCGGCGAGATAGTCGGCCTCTGAGATGGCGCCGCCGATGCAGGCGTAGTAGGCCGCGGGGTCCTCGCGCACCAGGGGGGGCAGGTCCTCGGCCACGATGTCGGAGATGGCGATGCGCCCCCCGGTTTTGAGCACCCTGGCGATCTCCCGGAACACGGTCGACTTGTTCGGCGAGAGGTTGATCACGCAGTTGGAGATGACCCAGTCCACGCTACCGGAGTCCACGGGCAGGGCCTCGATGTAGCCCTTGCGCAGTTCCACGTTGTGCTTGCCGGCGCGGGCTACGTTGGCGCGGGCCGCGTCGAGCATTTCGTCGGTCATGTCCACGCCGATGACCCCCCCCTGGGGGCCGACCTTGTCCGAGGCGATGAGCAGATCGAAGCCGGCGCCGGAGCCGAGGTCGAGCACGGTCTCGCCGGGCTGTACCGCGCTGAAGGCCAGGGGGTTGCCGCAGCCGAAGGAACTCTGCGCCGCCTCGGCAAAACGCTGTGTTTCGGCATCGTAGCCGGCCAGCTGGGTCACGCCGCAGCCGCACCCCGAGGAACAGCAGCCGCCCTGCCCGGCCAGGGAGTTGCGCAGAGACGCCGCGTAGGCCTCCGAGACGTTGTCGCGAATGTCGTTATCCTGCATGTGTACCTCGTTTTGGTTGTGTGTGGTGGTCATTTGCCGCATATCATATTCGCTTATGCGGATATGTCAATGGCTCCATTGTCCATTTCAAGGTAACATGCTGTAGTATTGTTATTTATATTTTCATACCAATTCAAAGCAGAACTCTTTCGTGTCGCCTGGCTGTGGAAGTCCGTGAAGGAGCGATCGCAACGCGGCCCGGCGCAGCGGGGCGGGAGAAACCTCGCCAGTGCTCAAAAAGCGATACCTTCATATCATGTCGAAACCACCTTGAAACGAACAAATTTAATTTTCCGCTTGACAGCTATGGGCAGGGTATTTAGTGTGCGCTCTGAAAATGATTCTCATCACCGAAATCAAGACACATCCCTGCCTGACGCCGAGGGGATGCGTATCCAAGGAGCAAGGCATGCGCTGGAGACACAGAGGCAGAAAATCAGACACTGTCGCGGTTCAGACTATGGACGTCTCTGCCCCCGGCAGCAACGGCGCCCCTCTCAATTCTTTGCGCCCAGGCACCATCGCAGAAGTCAGCGGCATACACGCCGGTTGCAAGGCACGCTGCCGTCTCGCTTCCCTGGGCCTGATCCCCGGCTCCAGGTTGCACGTGGTGGCCAATCCCGGTATCGGTCCCCTGTTGCTCTCGGTGGACGAGAGTCGACTCATGGTGGAGCGGGGCATCGCCGCCAAGGTCCTGGTGCAGTTGATTTAATTACTATCGGACGTCCGGGATTACCTCCGGGCGTCTTTTTTACCTTCGGCAAATGATAATGATTTTCAAATTCTAAGCACTGCCGCACACCGGATAGCAAAAATGTCAGATAAAATCCTCGTGGCCCTCGCCGGGCAGCCCAATTCGGGAAAATCCACCATCTTCAACATGCTCACCGGCGCGCGCCAGCATGTGGCCAACTATCCCGGCGTCACCGTTGAAAAAAAAATCGGATTCTTCTCTTCCAACGGCAATTCCGTCGAACTCGTGGACCTGCCCGGCACCTACAGCCTCACTTCCTACTCCATGGAGGAACGCGTGGCGCGGGACTTCATCCTCAGGGACAGCCCCGCCGTGGTGATCAACGTCGCCGATGCCTCCAACCTCAAGCGCCACCTCTTCCTCACCTTCCAGCTCCTGGAAATGGGTGTCCCCGTGGTGGTGGCCCTGAACATGATGGACGTGGCAGAGGCCAGAAACCAGAAGATCGATCACCGCCTCCTGGCCCAGCAGCTCGGAGCGCCTGTGATTCCTACCGTGGGGCGCAAGGGCCTGGGCAAGAAACCTCTCAGGGACGAGCTGTTCAGCCAGGCCGAGCAAAGTGCCGCAACAAGCCCCCTGCGCATAGACTACGGTCCGCTGGAGCCCGCCCTGAGCGCCCTGGAGCAGAAACTCCACGGCCAGGTCCGCGGCTCCGTACCGCCCCGCTGGTATGCGGTGAAGCTGTTGGAAGGCGACGCCCTGATCCAGGAGCAGATCGAGGCCATGCACCCGGATGCCCAGAAACTGCTGCATGAGGCCAACTCATGGCGCCGCAGGTTCCATGACACGCACGGCATTCTCCCTGACCAGTTCCTGGAAAAACGCCGTTACGAACTAGCCTCGGACATCGTGGCGGCATGCGTCAATGCCCCTGACGCCGGCAAGAGCACCCGTTCCGATCAGGTGGATAGGATCATCTGTCACCGTATCTGGGGTTACCCCATCCTCTTCGGCGTGATGTACATGATGTATTATCTCTCCATCGAATGGGGCTATTCACTGACCAACTACACCTGGCCGGCCCTGGCCTGGGTGCGGGAAACAATGGCGGTCATCCTGCCGGCCGAGGGATTCATCACGGATCCCTTGCTGCGTTCCCTGGTGCTCTGGCTGGTGGACAGCATCAACGCCCTGCTGAACTACATCCCCATCTTCCTGATTCTCTTCGCCTACATCGCTTTTCTGGAAGACCTGGGCTACATGCCGCGCATGGCCTTCCTGCTCGATGCCTTTTTCCGGCGCTTCGGCTTGCACGGCCAGTCCACCCTGCCCCTGGTGCTCGGAGGCGTCTATGTCGGAGGCTGCGCGGTCCCGGGGGTCATGGCCTGCCGCGCCGTCCCCGACGAACGCGCGCGCCTGGCCACCATCCTGGTGGTGCCCATGATGAACTGCCTGGCCAAGGTCCCCCTCTACGTGCTGCTCATCGGTATCTACTTCGCGGCATACAAGGGGCAGGCCATGTTTTTCATCGCCACCATCACCGTGCTCATGGCCCTGACCACGTCCAAGCTGCTCAACCTCACCGTGCTCAGGGAAAAGGAGACCGCGCCCTTCATCATGGAGATGCCGCCCTATCACACACCCACCGCGGGGAACATCGTGCGCCGCGCCGTGGAGCGCACCTGGCTCTACGTGAAGAAGATCACCACCGTGGTGGCCGCCGTCTCGGTGATCCTCTTCGTGCTCATGCAGTTTCCCGGTGTCTCGGACGAGCGCATGGCCGAGCTTGAAACCATATCACGGACAGCACGGACACAATTCTTCCAGGCCGTGGACAAGGCCGGGCTGGTGGATGAATTGGGCGATCCGGACAAGGTGGACGCCCTGTTCGACTTTGCGGAGCGTTACAAGAACGCGCGCATGGGCATCACGGTCCAGGCCAAGGCCGACGCCATCGACGCACGATTCCAGGCCGACAACCCTGCCTTCTTCAGGGTGCTCAAGCCCGACGGTGACGACCCCGCGGCCAAGGAACTGGGGCGCGCCTTCCAGAAACTGCGGCGCGAGCGCCTGAGCCTGCGCAAACAAGCAAGAGACGAGACCATCGACAACAGCTTTCTGGGCAGCCTGGGGCACTGGATGGAGCCCGTGACCCAGTACGCCGGCTTCAACTGGCGGGTCAACGTGGCCCTGCTCTCTGCCCTGGCTGCCAAGGAAAACACCGTGGCCACCCTGGGCGCCCTGTACCAACCCTCGGACGTGGAACCGACCGCCCAGGAAACGGATAGAACCGAAACCGGCACAAAGGCCCCGGTACAAGGGGGCGCCAAGGCTCTGGAGAGCCGCATGGCCGAGCAGGAGGCGGGCTTCACACCCCTGCATGCCCTGTCTCTCATGCTGTTCATGGCGCTCTATCCCCCGTGCATGGCCACGACCATGGTGGTCAAGGTGCAATCCGGCTCCTGGAAGTGGATGGCCTTTTCCCTGGTCTACATGATGGGCCTGGGAGCCACCGTGGCCACGCTGGTTTACTCCGGCGGCTCCGCACTTGGACTCACCGGAGCGGAGGCCATGGCCTGGTTCTACGGTCTGGCGCTGACGGCGACAGTCGTCGTCGGCTGCATCAAACCCCAACCAACCGACACCTAAGGAGGAAACATGCGTTTGATCATCGCCACAGCCCTGCTCTTTGGGCTCATGACTCTGGGCAACCATGCCCTGGCGCACACGCCGCTCTTTTCCTGCTACGACAACGGGGACGGCAGCGTGACTTGCGAAGGCGGTTTTTCCGACGGCTCCTCGGCAGCCGGAGTCGCCATCCACATCTTCGACGGCTCGGGCACCGTGGTGCAGGACACCAAACTGGACGAGTTCAGCGAGATCACCTTCACCAAGCCGGATGGCGACTACAGCGTGCAGTTCGACGCCGGCGAAGGCCACCAGATCAACGTGGCCGGCAAGGATATCGCGCAATAGACTCCCGTGCCCTGTCATTGAGAATGAGTGTTGAAATCATCCAAAACCACATGTCCAAACCCCGCAACCCTATCCTCGAGGAGAGCATCATGTTCCGCATCCTGTTAGCCGCTTTGTTCGTCCTGGGCCTGAGCGCCCCGGCCCTGGCCCATTTCCAAATGATCTACACGCCGGATGCAGCCCTAGAAAAGGGCGGTACCCTGGACCTCAAGCTGGTCTTCACCCATCCCTTCGAGGCCGGCCACACCATGGACATGGGCAAACCGCAGCAATTCTACATGATCCACAAGGAAGAAAAGACCGACCTCCTGGGCGCGCTCAAGGAGATCACCTGGGCCGGTGCCGAGAACTCCGGCAATGCCTACGAGACACAAGTCAAGATCCGCAAGATGGGCGACCATGTCTTCTGCCTGGTGCCCGAACCGTACCTGGAAGAAAAGGAAGGCGCCTACATCCAGCAGCTGACCAAGGTCATCGTGAACAACGCCGGCCTGCCCACGGATTGGGACGCGCCCACGGGCCTGGTCACCGAGATCCTCCCCCTGGACAAACCCTACGCCCTGTGGACCGGCAACGTGTTCCGCGGTGTGGTGGTCTCCGAGGGCAATCCCGTGCCCAACGCCGAGATCGAGGTGGAGTACCTCAATCACCCGCCCGTGCCGGGCAAGAACGCGTTCCAGAAGGAGGCCCTGGTGGAGGCACCCCAGGACGCCTTCGTGACCATGACCATCAAGGCCGACGCCAACGGCCAGTTCGTCTTCGGCATCCCCAGGGCTGGCTGGTGGGGCTTCTGTGCCCTGGGCGCCGGGCCCCAGGACAAGCACGAAGGTAAGGATCTCTCCCAGGACGCCGTAATCTGGGTCAAGGCCGTGGACATGAAATAACGCCTCACGCCAACGCAGGGGAGCGGTGATCTGTCACCGCTCCCTGAAAATCTCCCACAACCACATACAACTACCCTACATAACGAGAAAAGACATTTCAGTACGCAAAACGACAATAACACACCACACTACAAATGAAAATGATTATCAAACTCATGATTGCCAATAAAACCGTGCTTCTTGGAACAGAAGCACACCAAGGGCGAATGGCGACACTCCGGCCTTCTTCCTCTTCACCGAAGCACCGCCATCCGCTTCTGTTCGCCCGCACGGCCATAAATAGTTTGTGCTCAGGGTCTCCTCTTCCCTCACAAACGCCGCCCCAAGGGAGTGATGCTTCCTCCTCACTGACCTTGACCGTCGCTTCCTTGTGGGCGGCATTACCTCGGGAGGACTTCGCCATGTGTAACGCCATGCAGATCACGCTGCTCAACAAACTGGGCATGCGCCTGGCCGGTCAGGGACAGCACCGGGCCGGTCTCACGCTCCTGGCCCAGGCCCTGCGCCTGGCCCTGCGCCAAAAGGCCGTTATGTACGAAGCAAGGATCAGGAACAACATGGGTCTTGTCCTGCACATGGCCGCAAGACCGTACTTGGCCAGAAGACAGTTCATCAGGGCCATGGGCTTGGTGGCTCTCCGAGTGGGAGCGGACAACCAGTTCTACAGGCTGCTGCAGGCGAATCTGGCCGAGACCCTGCATCGAGACAAGGACCCCGCCAGACAGGCGGCCTAACCCAACGCCGTTCGTGAGGATATGACCATGCGGAGAAAAATCTGGGAAGACACTGACATCCAATGCTCGATCATCGGCACCTGCCTGAGCCTCAAGGAACTGGAAAAGATCGCCAGGCAGACTAACCTGAATCTTGCCGCCGATGCCGGTGAGTTCGACGTGCACGTGACCTTCGTCAGACTCTGCTACAAGTGCGGACCCGTGGCCAAGGCCGTGAACAAGACCCTGGACCGCAAGTACGCCGGAGCCCTGCGCAAGTTCTCCAGGGCCGTGGACGACGCCGAACTCCTCGTGCTCTGGCGCGAGGCGCAGGCCACTGGTGACATTCCCGGCCCCTATTGGGCGCTCATGACCCACCCGGCCGCTTCCCATGAACTGCGACGTACGGTCTTCGGAGACGTACACATGCTCTCCCATCTAGTGGGTGCCTCCAACCGCGCCGATATCCGCCGTCTGGGCGAGCTGGAGCGGGACCTGGAAGTCGTCCAGCAGCGCCACGCCAAGGTCAGGAACATCTACCGCACACGGTTCAAGGACTTGGTTCGGGAGAACAGGACCCTAGCCCGCCGCCTTGGAGAGCAGGCCAAGGAGGCCGAGACCCTGCGTACCAGGGCCAAGGACCACTGCACCGAGGTGGTGCACCTCGAAAACCAGGGTCTGCGGCGCTCCCTCGCGACCCAATCACTGCTCCTGGCAGAGGAGCAGGCCAGAGGCGACGCCCTGGCGCGCAAGCTGGAGGCATTTGAACGCCGGCTGGAGCATCTCCAGGAACAATTCCAGGACGATCTGCACGAAAAACATGCCGAAATTTCCTTTCTTGAGAAGGAATTACAAGGGCTTTTGGAAGGCGCACGGCAGCAGTGCCCGGTGGCGTATACCGGGAGATGCCTCGGGGGATGCGAGGACGCCGGCACCGAGGATTGCCCCGGCCCCGCGCTCTGCGGCAAACGCATCCTCTACGTCGGGGGGCGCGCCAATCTTGTGCAACATTACCGCCAGGTGGTGGAGCGCCGCGGCGGTGAATTCCTGCATCACGACGGTGGCGTTGAACACGCCCGCCACGCCCTGCCCCGCCTTCTGCACGGGGTGGACGCCGTGCTCTGCCCCGTGGATTGCGTCAGCCACGACGCCTGTCAGTGTGTAAAGGAAGTCTGCAAGCACACCATGAAGCCCTGCAAGATGCTGCGCAGCTCCGGGCTCTCCAGCCTGGTGCGCAGCCTGGAAGAACTCTCGGCCCAGGCCGGGACACAGAGGAGGTCATGATGGTTTCCCGATCGAGCATCTGTAGCACGCCACGTCCCAGGGCTTTTTTGGAGAAGTTCAAAATCACCTGCGCCACGGGCAAGGACGAAAAGGATCACGACGAGTGCACCCACCAAGGAGGCGGCTCCTGCTGCCGCGGCCCATTGGGGCACTGTTGCCAGTGCTCCCGGCACCATCATGAACATGACGAAAACATCACACAAGGAACCCCCGGCACGTGAAAACACGACCCATCTCCATCCGCCAGGACATCCCCGGACGTCTGCGTCTGCGCGTACGGGGCCTGAACAACGCGAACGCCCATGCCGCCGCCGTTGCACAATTGCGCGGACTCGAGGGCATGATTCTGGTGCGGGTGAATCCCAAATGCGCGGCCCTGGTGCTCCGCTACGACCCCGCGACCCTGCCCAGGAAGCTGCTGTTCGATCGGCTGCGCGACGCATTCCCCAGTGCACGGAGCAAGAACACCCCCGGAACGTGCGACACAGGGCCGACCTGTGCCTGCCGTCCCGACGAACGAGGATCCACGGCCCGGGAACTCAAACGCTTTGCAGCCATCTCCGGAGTGGTGGGAGCGGTGTTCGTGCGCACCACCATCATGGGCGCGACCATTTCCCAGGCCATGTTCAGCCCCCTGGGGCTGGCGGTCCTGGCCTTCAGCCTGCCCTTGGCGCGCAGGGGGCTGCGTGATCTCAAGCGCCGGCGCCCCAGCCTGGACAGCTTTCTCGCCGGCGGCGTGCTCGCCTCCGTCGTCGGGGGGCAGGCGCTCACCGCCCTGGAGATCCTCTGGATCAACACGGGCGCCGATCTGCTTTCCACCTGGATCGCCGAACGCTCGAGAAAGCACATCTCCGAAATCCTGGAGATCACCTCGCACCACACCTTTGTCCTGGTCAACGGCGTGGAGGTGGAGCGCGAGGTCTCCCAAGTGCGCCTTGGCGACGTGGTGGTGCTGCACACGGGCGAGAAGATCTCGGTGGACGGCGTCATCGTGCATGGCGAGGCCCTGCTCGACGAGTCGCCCATCAGCGGCAGGCAGGAAAGCATCTACAAAAAATCTGGCGACGAGGTCTTTGCCGGCACCTTTGTCCAGGAAGGCATCATCCGGGTCAAGGCCAAGCGCGTGGGCGACGATACCTACCTGGCCCGCGTGATGCACAAGGTGCAGGAGGCCATGGAAACCCGCGCCCCCATCGAGGGCGTGGCCGACAAACTGGCGTCCCGGATGGTACGCCTGGGCTTCGGCGCCACCCTGGCCACCCTGTTGCTCACGGGCAGCATCCAGCGCGCCTACACCGTTCTGCTGATCATGGCCTGCCCCTGCGCCACGGTGCTTGCCGCCTCCACGGCCGTCAGCGCGGCCATGAACGCCGCGGCCCGCAACCGGATACTGATCAAGGGGGGGCGTTATCTCGAAGAGATCGGCAAGTGCAAGACCGTATTTTTCGACAAGACCGGCACCCTCACCGGCACCACGCCACGCCTGGAGTGCAGTGCCGGCGTCAACGGCGTGGACGTGGACACCTTGCTGCAGCTGGCGGCCTCGGCCGAAACCCACAACCACCACCCCCTGGCCCAGGCCATCCTGGCCGAGGCCGCCAGGCGCGGCCTCGAACCCACGCCCCACGGCGAATGCGACTACCACATGGGCATGGGCATGCGCGCCCGGCTCAACGGTGACGAGGTACTGGTGGGTAACGCCAAGCTGTCCAGGATCTACGACACCCCGCTCGCGCCCCTGGCATCCGAGGCCAAGGCCTTTCAGGACAAGGGCCTCACCGTGCTCTACGTGCACAGGAACCGGCAGCTCCAGGGCCTGTTGGGCTTCGCGGCCCAGGAACGGCCCGAGGCCGGCGCAGCCATCCAGCGCCTGCGTCGACTGGGCGTGGAGCGCGTGTTCCTGATCACCGGGGACGAGGCTGCCTCCGCCCGCCAGCTGAGCCGGCGCCTGGGGCTGGAGGTCTGTTACGCCTCGGTCATGCCCGAGGAAAAGGGGGATATCGTGGTCGTGGCTGCAAAGCGGCACGGCCCGGTGCTCATGGTGGGGGACGGTATCAACGACGCCCTGGCCCTGACCAAGGCCGACGTGGGTGTGGCCTTTGGCACTGGTGGTTCCGAAGTGGCCATTGAAGCGGCGGACATCGCCCTGGTCAGGGAAGACCTGGAGGGTCTGGTGAACGTCTACGCCCTGAGCCACAAGACCCTGCGCGTGGCCCACGAGAATTTCTGGATCGCCACGGGTTCCAATATCCTGGGCGTGATTCTCGGCGCCGTTGGCCTGCTTTCTCCGGTCACGGCCGGGCTCGTGCACATCGCCCACTCCCTCGGCGTCCTGGCCAACTCGTCGCGGCTTCTGCGACTGCCAGAAACACACCTCCTCCCAACACCAAGAAACGGAGCCTCACATGGACTTCAGCACACTGGCAAAACTACGGCAATACCTGACCATCAAACACCATATTCCGGGCAGGATCAGGATCAAATTTGACCAGGCCATAGCGAAACATCCCCAGGCCCGGGAACTCGTGCACAACAGCACGTCGCTGCCGCCCGGAGTCAGCGGGCTGCGGCTCAACGCCCTGGCCCGTTCCGTGGTCATCGAGTACTCCCACCGCAGCATTCCCCCCGAGCTGTTGGAGGAGCTGATCGCCACACGGGAAGACGCCAGGGCCGAGCAACTGTTGCGCGAACTCCACGCCATCTTGAAAACCATCAACTCGAAGGAGGTACATTGATGCACGACCAACAGCAGCCTGTGTACGCCACGGCCCACCCTTCACAGGGGCAGAACCCCGCGGCGGATGCGGACCATGCGTGCTCCACAGGCGCAAGCGACGCACACGGTACTGCCCACGACACGGGGCAGGCGCAGCCACCCAAGAACACTATGGGACAAGGACAAGCCTTTGCGCCCCAATCAGGAGCACAGGCCGGCATGTACGGAAATCCGCAGAGTCAGGCCTACTCCCTGGGCCAAGGCAACGGTGCCTCCTCCCAGGGAGGCATGATGCGGGCCGGCTACCCACAGCAGCCGGGCATGGCATATCAACCTGGACCGGACATGGGGCAGCCCCACTTCTCGTCCCAGTTTCCCGGCGCCGCCCCCTACCAGGGAGCACCCATGGCCGGCGGCAACGGCGTTCAGGCCCCGGTGTACGGCTGGCAGGGACCGCATCAGGACTATCCGCAAACCCAAGGCTTTCCGCAACAGAACACCGACCAGGCAGGGTATCCGCATCCCGTGACGCAGTTCCCGCAGCCGCCACGACCCTTCACTCCAGTATACCAAAATCCGGGTCCGCAGGTGCATCCCGCGAGCACTGCAGCGCCCTCACCCGGCAGAGGGCAGGAGAACCGCTACGGTGAGCTTTATGGCCTGATCCAAGAGGCCGCCAACGGCAATGCCGACGTTTCCGGCTTTCTTCGCTTTTTCCAGAGCACCAGCTCGGATTTCTGGAAAGGCGCCCTGGTAGGTACGGGCCTGACCTTGCTGCTGACCAACGATGCCGTCAAATCCGCGATTGCCAGGGGTTTTGCCGGAGTCTGGGGACTGCTGGGCAAGAGCGCCGAGGACAAGGAAGCCGAAGAAGACCGCAAGGCCGAAAAAAGCGCGGCCAAGGAGCAATAATCATGACCAGGACACCTCTCTACGTAACTTCCACACGGGCCACCGTGGCCATGGGCGCCGTGGGCGCCATCGTCGGAGGCGCGGTGGCCGCCGCCAAAAACTACGACAAGGTGAAGGCCAAGGAACTCAGCCGCGAGACGGCCGTCAAGGACGTGCTCAAGGAGACCGGTACCACGGGCCTGGCCACGGCCACGGCCACCGCACTGGTCAGCGCCCTGGGGTTCACGGGTCTGCTCTCCCTCGCCGGCATCGTCCTGGTCACCGCCGGGACAAAACACTTGGCGGACAAGGCCCTGGCCGGCAGAAGCACGCGCAAGGAACTGCCTGCCGCCGATGTGGAAGAGGCCGAGGAACCAAAGGAATCCGGCAAGAAAGCAAAGACCGGCCCTGCAAGATAGCCCGCCCGCATCCGTTTACACAACCAAGGAGATCCATCCGTCATGAGTCACGAACATCTTCCAGAAACGTACTACGCCGGCCAGGGGGTCGAACAGCCCAGCTACAACGCGGGCCCACCTCCCGAGGATCTGCGCCTGTATCCCTATCGTGATCAGTATATCGCCCCACAGACCCCTTCCTTGAAAAACTGGTTCGACTTCCAGAATTCAGGCTATCTCAAGGGCTTCGTCGTGGGTGCCGGCCTGGCCCTGGTGCTGGCCAACCCCACGGTGCAGCGGACCGTGGTCTCCGGCACGGTGAAGCTCTGGACCGCGCTGCAAGGCGGCGTCGAGGAGATCAAGGAACACGTCAAGGACATCCGGGCAGAAATGAGCGTCAAGGAATAACCCCAGTCGAAATCGGCCCGCGTCTGTTCATCTCTCCAAAAACAACGAACAGGCCATGGCGCGGGCCGTTTTCATATTTTTCGGAGCACGAACCAATGCCGGTGACAATGAAGAAAACCGACGAGAAAACAACGAACAAGCCCCAACCCATGGGGCGACGAGCCGCTGATCGGGAACTGGCCAAACTCGGCCTGAGTCTCGCCCTGGGAACCCTGATCCTGACCGGCCTTTCCAGGACCCGCGCATCCCGCAAACTGCACATCCTCGCCGGGGGCGCGCTCATCGGCCTCAGCGTCTGGCATCACATGCTCTACACCCCCACGGGCAACAACAGCCGGACCACGGGCTCCAGGGAGGACGACCTCTCATGACCAGAGGGCCGCGGGAGACGCCCCCCCGCTTTCGCGTCGTGCACGAACTGCCCACGCGACTGCGGATCAGAAGCAACAGCCTCAGGGATCCGGCCCTGGACATCCCTTATTTGACCGCCCTGATGGAGGCCCAGCCCGGCGTGCTGGAAGTGCGCATCAACCAGCGCGCCGCCTGCATCGTCATCATCCATGCAGGCGACGCCAGGGTCAAGGCGGAAGTTCTCGACTTGCTCAACCGCTTGCCGGTGGAGGCCTACATCCCGGACGCCCAAGAGCCCACAGCCCCGGACAGGGCCGAGGTCATTGCACGCGGCGTGCTCGCGGGACTCACACCCTTCATGTCTTCGCCAACAAGGGAAGTCGTGAGCTGGGGCCTGGCCCTGCCCGCCATAGTCAAGGCCGTCGAATGCCTGTTCGACCAGGGTTTCAAGGTCGAGGTCCTGGACGGCAGCGTCAAGGTCTTCGCCCTCCTGCGCGGAGACTACTTTGCCGCAAACACCCTCGGCGCCATGCTGGCCCTGGCTGAACACGTGGAGCACGCCACGCAACGGCGGACCAACGACCTGCTCAAGGGGCTGCTGCGCCCCCAGGTGGAAACCGTGCGGGTGCGGCGTGATGGGGTGGACGTACAGATCCCCTTCGATGAGACGCGGGTGGGGGATCACGTGCTCTGCGGACCAGGCGAACTGGTGGCCGTGGACGGGATCGTGCTCCAGGGCGAGGCAGGGGTGAACACCAGTTCCATGACCGGTGAATCCGTGCCCGCGCGCCTGGGACCCGGCGACCCAATCCTCTCCGGCAGCGTGGTGGAGGAGGGAACCCTGGTGGTGGAGGCTTCCAGCGTGGGCGCCGATACCAGCGCCGCTCGCATCGCCGGCTACATCGAACGTTCCCTGCGGCACAAGTCCGACCGACAGCTGCGTAGCGACCGTCTGGCCGACAGACTGGTGCCGCTGACCTTCGGCCTTGGGCTGGGTATCTTCGCCCTCACCGGCAACCTGGCCAGGGCAGCCTCCGTGCTCACGGTGGACTACTCCTGCGCCGTGAAACTCTCCACCCCCGTGGCCGTGCGCGCGGCCATGTACGCCGCGGGGCGCGAGGGCATCCTGCTCAAGGGCGCCCAAGCCCTGGAAGCCCTCGCCACGGTGGATACCGTGGTCTTCGACAAGACAGGCACCCTCACCCAGGGGGCGTTGCAGGTCACTGACGTGCTGCCCCTGCCGCCGCATTCCCAGGGCTTGAAAGAGGACGAGCTGCTTTCCCTGGCCGCCGGAGCAGAGGAGCACTACTCCCATCCCGTGGCCGCCGCGGTTGTGGCGGCAGCCAAGTCCAGAGGCCTGGAGAGCCCCGAAGCCAGCCAGGTGGATTTCGTCGTGGCCCATGGCGTGTCGGCCTATGTCCAGGGGGCGCGCGTCATCGTGGGCAGCAGACACTTCGTGCACGACGACGAGGGCGTGGACTGCTCACCTGCCGACGAAACGGCCCGTGTTTTCCATGATCAGGGCAAGAGCCTGCTCTACGTGGCCAGGGAAGACCGGCTGCTCGGGGTCATCGCCATGCGCGATACCCTGCGGCCCGAGGCCCCACACATCCTGCAACGACTCAAGCAATGCGGCGTGTCCAAGCTGGTGATGCTCACGGGAGACCAGCAACGGTCGGCCACGGCCATCCTGGAAAAGTTGCCGGAATTGGACGAAGTGCATGCCGAATGCAAACCCGAGGACAAGGCCGCCATCCTCGAGGAACTGGCGGCGCGGGGACGCTGCGTGGCCTTCGTGGGCGACGGCGTCAACGACGCTCCGGCCCTGGTGGCCGCGCACGTGGGCGTGAGCATGCCCTCGGGCGCCGATCTGGCCCGGGACGTGGCCCAGGTCATCCTGCTCAAGGACGACCTGGAAGGACTGGTACAGGCCAAACTCCTGGCCCTGCGTACGGAGCGCGTGCTGCGCCGCTGCCTGTGGTTCTCGGTGAGTCTGAACACCGCCCTGCTCGCTCTCGCCGGCGCCGGCTACATCCCGGCGTTGGTCTCCGCCGCCGTGCACAACAGCGGCACCATCGGCGTCCTGGCCTATGCGGCGATGCACGGCAGCGCCGCTCTCCCCTGCAACAACGCACCTGAACAAGGACTGCACAATGCCCCTGCCGCTCTCCCAGGCTCCATATGATCAGCCGCTTATTTTCGAACACGTGACCGACACACCGTTGTCCAGGCGGCTCCAGCGTCTGGGGATTTCCAGAGGCGACGTTGTCACGCGCATGAGCGAGGAGGCCAGGGCCTTCCCCGTGCGGGTACGCACGCCAAAGGGCGAGATCGTGCTTGCGCCGGGCATGGCCTCCAAAGTCATCGTACACCACGACGATGGGCACAAGACGCCTGTTTCCGAGATGCACCCCGGAGAAGAGGGGCATGTGGAAGGGCTGGTCTGCGACTCGGCTCTGGAATACGGGCTGCAAATCCTTGGGCTTCGGGAAAACGACCGCCTCAGGATGCTGCGGCACATCCCGCCCATGGACTACATCGCCCTCGCCGAGGGGGCGCGTCTCTTTCTCCCTGAAAGCCTCGCCGTCAAACTTTGGGGCACGGCCAGGGATCAAGAAATGCAGTTCGCGGTGGCGGGCAGGGGCATCCCTTTCCTCGTCACCGCCCACATCGGCGGGGCGCGCTCCACGGCCATCCTGCAACGCATGCGGCTCGTACCCGGCAGGCTGATCAGCCTCGAAACCGTGCGCCCCGCTCCGAGCGCCGGGCGCAGAAGCAAGGATCAAAACATCCTGCAGACCCACTCCGGTCTGCGACTCCACCTCAGACCCGACCAGGAAGACGGCGTCATGGTCGAGGTGCGCTGAAGTCCATGAAACAGTTCACGGAACATCATACAAGGAACCGACCATGCTCGAAACCGCCATCGTCGTCGTCATCATCGTCGCAGCGGTCGTCTGCCTCCTGCGCACATTCTTCAAGAAAGGCTCCAAACCCTGCCCCGGCGGGTGTGCGGCTTGCGACCGATCTAAAAATGCTTCGTCGCAGAGCCCGCTGAAGGACGACAAATGCCCCGAGGCCCCGGACTCCTCCGAGCGGCATTGAGCCGCCGCGGGTCTACGATCCTCTCCAGGAAAAGTCTCCAGCAGGGCTCGCACGTTGTACCCCCATGACCGGCAGGACGCTTCACACCATGCCAGACCGGCACACCAGCATAAGTGTCGACAGGCGGAGGAGGTCCGCGGGAATGATACTCCAAAATAACCTGCCTTACATGCGGCAGGGCTTTTGTCCCATGGGTCTTCACCGCACGACGGACACCGTGCAGGGCGCATGGTTGATGACCCTCTTGCATACCGATCCAACCATCAATTTCTGGAACAGGGTGTTTCCCCGATGTCCCATGACGATCATCTGCGCTCCCTCCTCGACAGCCAGGAGGATGATCTGCTCCGCGGGGTGCCCGACCTTGATCTCGAAACGGAGCGACAGGCTCACGGGAGCGGCACGCTCCGCCAACCCAGTGAAGCGCGCTTTGTAAAAACCTACCGCATGTTCCAGGATGGCCGTGGTCTCCACTTCCGCCGGAGGCTCGGGCAGCGTGGCGACCGAGCAGACCACGAGTTCCGCGCCGAACTTCTCGGCCATGGCCAGAGCGAAATCAAAAGCCTTTTCAGCTTGGGGCGAGGCATCATAGGCGACGAGTATTTTGGAGAGCATGGCGTTTCCTCCCTATTTGGGCTCCCGGCTGGTCGGGACGACCACCGTTATTCCCGGCCCTGAGCGTATCAGATGCCTTGGCAGATAAAACTTGTTGGCGATGAGCGTCGGGACCACCGCGCTGGCGATGACCGCAGCCACCAGGTACGAATACTGTGCCTCGTCGATGATGCCGTGCGTCAGGCCGAAAATGGCGGATATGCTGCCAAATGTCAGTCCTGTCGACATCAACAGCGTGGTGTACACCCCCTCCTGCCTGTTATTGTCGAACGCCCGGGTAGCGGGATAGACGGCAAGTTTGGTTGCCATCTTGGCCAGGAGAAGAATAACGAAGATCATGGGCGCCGCGCCCAACGCCGACACGGAGACCAGGGACCCGGCCCGAATGAAGTAGAATGGGGTGAGCAGCCCGAACGTCAGCGTGCGTAAGCGTCGGATAAGTGTGTGGTCCTTGCCCACCGTACCCGCGAGAACCATGCCTATGAGATAGGCCGGAAGAACGGCTTCACTCTCGGCCCACAGGGCCAATCCTCCCATGCCAAAGAGGAAGAGGAGCAGGAACTTGGCCTCCATCTCCGACGGCCGCCCCCCGTATTGGGCGAAGAAGCGCGGCGTGACCCATGGCAAGAGAATGAAAACCACCACGCTAGTCCCCACGAATGCCAGCGAGCGCATGGTGAAGGGCGCGAAGATCAGCCCCAGCCCCAGCACCGTGCACAGGTCGGTGATGAAGCAGGCCGCGAGGAGGGTCTTCCCGAACTCAGTCTTGTTCATGCCGAACTCCAGCATGACCGCGTACACCACCGCGACGGAGGTGGTGGAAAGGGCCACCCCGGTCAGCCAGCTTGCCCGGGCGTCCCAACCAAGAACCCAGTACGCCACGGCGGTACAGCCCAGAAATGGGCCGAGGAAGCTGACAAAGCCGACAACCGATGCCTCTCGCCACTTTTGTTTGAATATCCCGGGGTCCAGTTCGGCCCCTGCCAGAAAGGTCAGAAGGATGGCACCCGTACCCGAGAGAAAGGTGACCCAGGACTCACCCGCACCCAGGGAAGCCCCGAGCACGGCACCGATGATCATCTGGGCCACGGTTCCCACCACGATCTCGGACAGCGCCGTGGCTATGCGGAACCAGACGGACAGCAACGTGGCGAGCAACGCCAGTCCGATCCAGATTGTGGCCAATACCCATGTCTCTGTCATCTTCTCACCTCGACAACGTCCATTTCCGGCAGGAGCCGCTGTGCATTACCTCCCGAAAACCGCCGCCTTGCCGAGTTCACGCTCGATTTCGAGAAAGCGATTGTACTTACACAACCGCTCACTCCGACACACCGAGCCGGACTTGATCTGCCCCCCATCCATGGCCACCGCGAAATCGGCGAGATAGGAGTCTTCCGTCTCGCCGGAGCGGTGTGACATGAGGAAGCTCCACCCGGCCTTGCGGCACATCTGCACCGCGGCCACGGTCTCGGTCACCGTGCCGATCTGGTTGAGCTTGATCAGCACGGCGTTGCTGGCCTTCTCGCGGATGCCGCGCTTGATGAAGCGGGTATTCGTCACGTAGATATCGTCACCCACGATCTGGATGCGGTCGCCCAACGCCTTGGTCAGATCTGCAAAACCCTGCCAATCGTCCTCGGCAAGTCCGTCCTCCAGGAGAATAATCGGGTATTTGTCAACCCAGGAACGCCACAACGTGACCATGTCCGCGCTGGACTTGACGCCCTGCCTCGACTTGGCGAGGTTGTACGCCCCCTTCTCGAAAAACGAGGAAGCTGCCGGGTCGAGAGCCAAGGCCACGTCCTTGCCGGGCGAATACCCGGCCGCGGTGATGGCCTCCAGGATGACTTCGCAGGCCTCCTCGTTGCTGCCCAGGTTGGGAGCGAAGCCGCCCTCGTCACCCACCGAGGTCGCAAGCCCCTTCTTCTTGAGAATGTTCTTCAGTGCGTGAAAAGTTTCCGAGCCATAGCGCAACGCTTCGGCAAAGCATGGCGCGCCAATGGGGGCGATCATGAACTCCTGAAAATCCACACTGTTGTCCGCATGCTTGCCTCCATTGAGCACATTCATCATCGGCACGGGAACACGCACAGCGTTGGAGCCGCCCAGATATGCGTACAAAGGCAGGCCACTTGTCCGCGCGGCCGCCCTGGACACGGCCATCGACACGCCGAGAATGGCATTGGCCCCTAGCTTCGCCTTGTTCGGGGTTCCATCCAATTCGATCATCGTCTGATCAATCTCGGCCTGTTTGGTGCAATCCAGGCCTATCAAAGCGGGGGCCAAGACTTCCCGGACATTGGCCACGGCCCGCAACACACCCAATCCCCCGTACCGCGCGGTGTCCCCGTCCCGCAACTCCACGGCCTCGTTCTCCCCGGTGGATGCCCCGGAAGGGACCGAAGCCGATACCTGCACGCCGTTTTCCAGCTTGACAAACACGCGCAACGTGGGGTTGCCCCTCGAATCCAAGATTTCCATGGCGTCCAACAACCCGATGTTCCTGCTCATATAATCCTCCTTTCCGTTATACGGGGCGCTCCGGTATCCGCCGTTCCCATTCTCTGTCTCATTCCCTCAGCCCACGCCGCCGATGATCCCGAGCACCCGGTCCCGGTCCACCATGCCGCACAACCGGCCCTGTTCGTCCAGCACCACCAGACGCTTGCCGCCGGTTTCCAGCATACGCTCCAGTACGTTGGACAACGGAGCGTCCGCCCGCACCGTGAACACATCCGGATGCATGACCTCCCCGGCCGTGCCTTCCAGGGGTTGTATCTCCTCTGGGCGGGCTCCCAGCAGATTCCCGAGGCTGCGCAGCAACCCCGCCTTGCCCTGGTCGTGCAGCCGCCGGATCAGGTCCCGGTCGAGCACGATGCCCACGACCTTGCCCGCCTCGTCCAGCACCACCACACGGCGCAGAGGCGTGGCCACCAGCTTGTCCAGCGTCTCCTGCAACGATGTGTGGGGCAGTACCGTGGGCAGGTTGCCGTGCATTACGTCCCGTGCCGTGAGCGTCAGACTCCGGGGCAGTTCCGGCGGGATGTCATCGACCATGGAAACGGCCGTGGCGATGGTGCGCAGGATGTCGATGCGGCTCACGATGCCGGCAACGTCGCCGACGTCGTCCACCACGATCAACCGCTTCAGCTTGCGCCTGGCCATGATGCTCGCGACTTCGGGAACCCGCGCGCGGATGTTCACGGTCTGGACAGGGGCGCTCATGACCTCGCGAGCTGTTTTGCCCTGTATCGCCAGCTTCTGCCGCTCCTCGTCGCGCATCTGCCGTGGCAGCACCTCGTGCAGGCTCAGACGCAGCCCCATGCCGGCGCGCGTGAGCAGATCCCCGCCGGTGATCATGCCCACGGCCTTGCCGTCTTCGACCACGGGTACGGCCTTGATCCCGCACCCCAGGAGCAGGTCCAGCACCTCGGCAAGGGGCGTACCCGGCCCCACGGAAAAGACCTCCGTGCGCATGATGTCCCGGACCCTCATGGTACAGTGGAACAGGGCCTGTACCCGGTGGCGGGTGACGACCCCTTCCGTGACCATGTCTTCCAGCCTCGGCAGGAAGGCTTCGATACGCTCGCCCTTGTCCACGATCTCCACCACCATGGGCAGGTCCTCGGACAGCCGCAGTATCTTTGCCGTGTGCACCAGGCTGTTGGCGCCGAAGCCCATGATCCCCCGGAACACCGAGGCCCCGGCCATGCCCCGCCTGCGCGCTTCCTCCACGATGGCCTCGTGCAACAGGCGCCCCTCGTGGCGCTCGCTCTCGCCGATGTAGATGCGCAGCACCTCGGCATCAGTCCGAATTTTCATGCGTCCTCCCTAGAAAATGCGCCCGATGAGCACGCCCAGGGCAAAAGCGGTAAACCCCAGGACATTCTGCCCTACAATGTTACCTGCCGCATACAGCCATTGCGAGCCTTGCAACAACTGGCTGGTTTCGAAGATCAATGATGAAAACGTGGTGAACGCCCCCATGAATCCCACCAGGATGAACATCCGGATGTCCGGCCTGATGAACAAGCGCTCGTCGGCCAGCACGAAGACGATGCCGAAGAGCAGACAGCCGACGAGATTCACGACCGCCGTGCCCCAGGGAAAAGCGCGCCCCATGACGCCGTAGACCAGGCCGGACAACCAGTATCTGGCCAGCGTGCCGCATCCTCCTGCAAGGGCCAGAAAGAACACCTTCTGCATGACGGCTCATGTTCCTTGTGTTTGCATATTCATGTTCGAATCACCCACTCGCCGCCGGCGTCCGCTCCCGTTGCCGCAGGGCCTCGAGTGCGGCCTGCAGGTCCTGTTCCGTGACTCGCAACCCACCCAGCACCTCTCCGTCGACTGCCGCTTCCCGCGCCAGCAGGGCGTCGAGCGCCAGGTTGCGACGCAGACAAATTCGCGCGGCTTCCTGGGCCACAAAGGCGATGTCCGCGCCCGTGCATCCCTCCAACCGTTGCGCCATGCGCTCCAGATCCACCTCTGCCGCGAGGGGGAGTTTCCGGGTATGGATCTTGAGTATGGCCAGACAGCCCTGTGTGTCGGGTTTCGGAATGGCCAGAATGGCGTCGAAGCGCCCCGGCCGCAACAGTGCTCTGTCCAGAAGGTCGGGCCTGTTGGTGGCTGCCAGGATACTCACCCGCCCCAGGTCGTGGACTCCGTCCATCAGGGTCAGCAATTGCGCGGTGAACCTGGCGTCCAGGCGCAGGCTCTCCGAAGACGAGCGCGACTGGGCGATGGCGTCGATCTCGTCGAAGAAGATGATCGACGGCTGGTTTTCCTGGGCCTCTCGGAACACCTGGCGCAGCTTCTCCTCGGACTCGCCGTGCCACTTGGTGATCAACTCCGGGCCACTGACCGGGAAGAACCGCGCCTTGCTCTCGCAAGCCACAGCCCTGGCCAACAGGGTCTTGCCGCAGCCGGGCGGGCCGTGCAGCAGCACCCCCCGGTGGAGCGGCAATCCCAGATGCCTGAACACCTCGGGGTGCCGTAGCGGCAATTCGATGGTTTCCCTGAGAAATGTCACCACGTGGTCCAGGCCGCCGATATCGGCATAGGTCGTTGCCGGGATCGTCTTCTCCGCCGGTGTGCCGGTTTGACTATCCGGAAGGGGGGCGGGACGGAGCGGTTCGCGTCCGCTATTGTCCTCAGCCAGAGATTTCAAGGCCTCATCCGAAAACGCGTCCAGCCTGGCCTGGACCTTTTCCATGGAAAAATACGGGCACAGCCGCAACCACCGCACGCGGGCCTCATTCTCCAACTCCATGCGCAACGCTTCTCGGTCGAATCCGTTTCCTCCCGTCGGTGGGGTTACCTGAGCCAGATAGAGGCACCCCCAGTCCCACCCCCCGCGGCTGGGGACACAGTGCACGTCCCCCCTGCCTTCAGCCTCGTAGGCCTTGGCGCAGTCGAGCACGCGCATGATCTGCCGGAAGTCGTCCAGGTCCATGAGGCTGTCGTCCAGCCGCATGCGCGCTCCCGGCCGGGTGCGCACCTGCTCCCAGAGGTCCAGCAACACGTCTCGCAGCGCTTCGGCCTGTTCCAGCGACATACATATCCGCCCCCACCCCGCGTCCAGGGCCGTGGGATCGAACCCGGGCAGGATACGGGCCAAGCGCGCGGCGGATGCATCCCGCTCGGCATCTCCTGTCAGGGAAAATTCCAGACGCAGCTTCGCTTCCTTCATCCCAAGTCCTGATCAAATCCACACTCATTTGCAGCGCGAGCCACCAGTACCATCAGCGGGATCGCGGCCAATTGCACCCCAACCGAAAACGCGACCAAAGCGAGGATGGACACATCGTGCAATACCCCCATCAGGGCGCTTCCTGCAAACCAGATCAGACCGAAGGTCATGTTGTAGACGCCGAAGGCCGAACCGCGTCTGTCCACCGGGGACATGGCCGCGACCGCGGCCTTCATGACCGACTCCTGCGCCCCCATGCCAATGCCCCAGAGAACGGCTCCGCCAACGGCTCTTCCGATTCCACCCAAAAAGAGCAAGGGCGCGGCCGGCAGGCTGGGACACAGCGCTCCATGGCCCGTGGATCCGGGAACTGAACCCGGGCCAGGGCCAATAATGGCACGGCCACGAGGTTCAGCACGTAGCCGATAATGGTCAACAGCCAATAACGGCCCGTACAGGCGGCGATGCGGTCGGATACGAAGCGCAGGGCATAGCCCAACAGCTCGCCGAACCCGGCCACCACGCCGACCACGGTCGCGCTCGCCCCCAGCAGCACCATATAGGGACCGACGAGGCTCCGCGCGCCCTCGTAGGTCATGTCGGTGAACAGGCTCACGATCCCGAGCAGAACGACAAAGCGTATCGCCCCGCGTCTCGTCAGGGAATCTCCGCCCTTCATGGAAGATTCGTTCAACGAACTCGATATACTCACGCTCCATCCCTTTACATCCAGAGAATCAATTGAAAAAGCAAAACCCACACCAGGCAGGCGTGGGCACAAAAAAACTCCCACCGCCGTTTCCGGGCAGCAGGAGTCATCAGCTCGAGAGCGGTTATCGGGGGACCCCATCCCCTCACACGAACGATCGCATGTTCGCAAACAGTGCCGCACGTACCGCGGACTCCGGTGTAACGTTTCTCTTTTTGCATTTATCTTCAACAAACCACTGTCGTCAAGTCGCTGATTGTGTTTTATGGTTCCTCGCACCACGACTATTGAACGGTTCTCTGGTATGCGGTCATCTTTGTATTGTTTTCCCTTGACCTGGAATTCCTGGAGCACTAATGTGCTGTTTTGCGCATGCAATGTTATACAATCGACATGGATGCGGACGAGACGCTCCACCGGACAGCGCCATTCCACCTCTCCTCGGAACCATTGGCACCAGTCCGCATGTAACAAGGCTCGTGTCGCTTCCATTCAGACATGTATGGAACACGGTATTTGAGCAGATACTGAATCCTTGCTATCTCCTTGCTTTGAAATTATGACAAAACCACGCATTCTCATTGTTGAAGACAGCATGCCCGTGGCCACGGCGCTGCGGGAGCGGCTCATCCGTGAGCTGGATGTCGATGTCCTGCACGCTGCTAGCTACAAGCAGGCCGTCTCTAGCATCGAAAGCGCCGCGGCAGACTTTTTCCTCGCCATCCTGGACCTCTCACTTCCCGACGCGGACCACGGAGAGATTGTCGACTTCACACTGGCGAACAAGATTCCCAGCATGGTCTACACCTCGCATATCGACCCGGAACTGCGACAGCGTCTTCTGGAAAAGAGCGTCATCGATTACGTGATCAAGAACAACAGGGGCGTGGACACCCTGGTCTACAGCGTGCAGCGCCTCCTGAAGAACAGGAACGTCCGTGTCCTGGTGGTGGACGACTCGACTCCGGTGCGACGCTTGCTGCGCTCCATGCTCAAGACGTACATGTTCCGGGTACATGTGGCTGACAACGCGGAAACGGCGTTCTCCATCCTGAACAAGTACCACGACATCTCGGTGGTGATCACGGATTACGAGATGCCCGGCATGAACGGCGTGGAATTCTGTGCGCGAATCCGCGAGACCCGAAGCCCCCAGGAACTCGCGGTCATCGGCGTTTCCGCAAGGGACCTGGAGTTTCTACCCGTGCAGTTCATTAAAAGCGGCGCCAACGACTTCATCAAGAAGCCCTTTTGCCGCGAGGAATTCTACCTGCGGGTGGTCCACAACCAGGAAACCCTTGAGACCTTTCACAAACTCCATGAACTCAACGAACTCAAGAACCGCTTTCTGGGCATGGCGGTGCACGACTTGCGCAATCCCATCAACGGCATCATGGGCTTCAGCGAAATGCTGGCAGAGGAGCTCAAGCAGCAAGGCGCCGCGGATCAGGCCGAACTCGCGGAGTTCATACACTCCGCCAGCACCCAGATGCTCCTGCTGGTCAACGACCTCCTGGACGTCTCGGTCATCGAGAGCGGCAAGCTCGATCTCAAGCCCGAACACCTCGATCTCGCTGCCCTCGTCAGGGAGCGCGCCCGATTCCTGAGCATCACCGCCACGGCCAGAAAGATACACATCCGCACGGAGATTCCCGGTTCCTTCCTCGTCTCCTGCGACGGCCGGCGCATCGCCCAGGTGCTCGACAATCTGCTGTCCAACGCCCTGAAATTTTCACCGGCCGGGAGCGAGGTCACCGTCTTCCTGGAACGCGACGGCGCCGACGCCGTGGTCTGTGTGGGCGACCAGGGACCTGGAGTGCCCCAAAGTCAGCAGCACAGGCTCTTCCAGTACTTTTCTAGAATCGACTCCAAACCCGCGGACAACAAGCAAGGTACCGGACTGGGCCTGGCCATCGTCAAGAAGATCGTGGAAACACACAAGGGGCGTGTCTGGGTGGAAAGCGCTCCGGGCAATGGCGCGCGGTTTTTTTTCTCCATTCCCGCTCTCCCGCCCCTCCCGGATGTGCCTCCTTCCTGACATCCCCAATGGCAAGGGGAACGGTAGCGGCCGTTTCTCCCGGCATTCACTTGATTTTCTGTGCACCACGGGTATTATGGCCGTACCCGCTGTAATGACGTCACGCCGCATGTGACGTGGACGCACCGACATGGAGCACCTGAACGGTGGGCCAAAAAAGGACTGATGATTCGGGGGGATGAAGCCTGACATATCCGGCGTTCCTACCCCCCACCGACAATTCCAAGGTGAGGAAGCAGCGTGGCGGAAGCGACCCCCCAGAAAGAAAAGGCCAAGAGGCCTGTCGATACCGAGAGCTTGAACGAAAGCCAACTCATCGACCTGCTGGCCAAGCAACTCAAGATCGATAAGTACAGCCCGGACAAGTATCCGCAGGATACTGCCCTGCAGGAGGTCATCGACGCCGAGACCGCCCAGAAACACCGTATCGTACCCCTGAAAAAGACCGGCAAACTGCTGATCATCGCCACCAACGACCCCTCCGACATCTGGCTTCAGGACGCCATTAGAAAGCACACCGGCCTCGACGTGGAGCCCGTGATCTGCTCCGAACAGCAGCTCAACAGCCTGGCGCAGGGCATGTACGGCACCACCTTCAACGTCCACGACATGATCTCCAGCATGGACGGCATGGACGCCGACACCCACGGCGAGGACGAGGGAGGGGACCTCGACGTTTCCGCCGCGGCCCAGGACATGGCACAGGAGGCCCCGGTCATCAAGCTGGTCAACTCCATCCTGATGCAGGCCGTGCGCGAGAAGACCAGCGACGTGCACATCAGCCCGGAAAAGGACCGCATCCAGCTCCGCTTCCGCATCGACGGGCAGCTCAAGGAGTTCCCCGCCCCTCCGAAAAGCTACTTCTTTCCCATCATCTCCCGTATCAAGCTGCTCTCGGGCATGGACATCTCGGTCACCCGCGTACCCCAGGACGGCCGCTTCACCTTCAAATACAGCAACACCGAGGTCAGCGTGCGCGCCAGCGCCCTGCCCACCATCTACGGCGAGAACATCGTCCTGCGCCTGCTGCAGCAGAGCACGGGCAAGGCCCTGACCCTGGAGGACCTGGGCCTGGCCGAGAAGGAAAAGCAGAAGTTCGTACGCGCCGTGAAAAAGCCCTACGGCATGGTCCTGGCCACCGGCCCCACGGGCAGTGGCAAGTCCACCCTGCTCTACTCCCTGCTACGCCGCGTCAGCACGCCGAACATCAACGTCATCACCCTGGAAGACCCGGTGGAATACCGCCAGCCCGGCATCCGGCAGGTGCAGCTCAACCGCCGCGCCGGCATGACCTTTGCCAGCGGTCTGAAGTCCATCCTGCGCCAGGACCCCAACGTGATCATGGTCGGCGAGATCCGCGACGAAGAGACCGCCACCATCGCCATCGAGTCCGCGCTTACCGGCCACCTCCTGCTCTCCACCCTGCACGCCAACACGGCCTGCGGCGCCGTGACCCGCTTCGTGGAAATGGGCATCGAGCCCTTCCTGGTGGCTTCCACCCTTCTCGTGGTGGGGGCGCAGCGTCTGGTGCGCCGTATCTGCCCCCATTGTATAGAGAGCTACGAGGCGCCGCTGGAGGCCATGGCAGCCCTGGGGCTGAAGCCCGTCAAGGGCACGCCCTTCCTGCGCGGCAAGGGTTGTTACCAGTGCAACGAGACCGGTTACCTCGGCCGCTGCGGCATCTATGAAATCCTGGAAGTGACCAACCCCATCAAGGACATGATCATCAAGAACGTCACCATGCACGAGCTGGAGGAAAAGGCCGTGGAACTTGACGTTCTGCGCACCCTGAAGATGGATGCCGCGGACAAGGTGCTCAGGGGCTACACCACCCTGGAGGAAGCCTGCGCCGCCGTCCTGGTGTAGCCGGCCGCCCCCCATGCCCACACAGCCCCTCCCGGATGACAAGACCCCCATGACCCCGGCCCAACGCGCCAGCATGGAGTTCTGCACCCTGGTATTGCCGGGGCGCATTCCGTTCATGCCCGGTACCTGGGGATCTCTGGCCGCCGTGCTGCTGGCGCCGTGGCTCTTTCTGCCGCTCCCATTGTGGGGGCGTATCCTCGTCCTGCTCCTGCTCTTCGGGCTGGGCGGCCTGGCGGCGACGGTAGTGGAGCGCCGCCTGGGCACCACGGACCCCGGTCGGGTGATCATCGACGAGGTCCTGGGACAATGGCTGGTCTTTCTGCCCTTTACCGCCTGCGGGTTCTGGGATCTGGCAGTCGGTCTCGCCTTTTTCCGTCTCTTCGACATCACCAAGCCGCCCCCCATCCGCGACTCGGAGCGCTGGCTGCCCGAAGGCTTCGGGGTCATGCTCGACGATGTCCTGGCCGGTCTGTACGCCATGGCCGCTCTCTGGCTGGCGCGGCTTACAATACTCTGATCTCGGCTCGGGAGGAGCGGTACTTTTTCGTTGGCAAGCTGGGGGGAAGGGACTATAAGGCGGCGTTCTTCGGGAGGAACAGGCGCATGGCACGTATGATCGCCGTGACCGGGCAGCAGGACGCACTGAAAATCATCCGGCAGTGCTTCGAGGGCGTGAAGGTGGACGTGGCCCATAGCCGCGACCTGGCCTTGCACGCCCTGTCCAGGGCTCCCTACGAATTCATGTTCATCGACCTGGAGCTGTTGCGTCAGGGGCACGGCGGCGCCGGCGTTGCCACGGACTGGCGCGCCGCCCTGACCCCGCTCCTGCGCGCCTGCCAGAACCTCATGGTCATCGTCCTGGCCACCCAGGCCCAGATCCGCGACGCCGTGGACGCCATGCGCGCCGGCGCCGGCAACTACCTCCTCTCCCCGGTGAGCAAGGAAGAACTCAGCTACGTGGTGGAGAGCATGCGCGACTCCCTGCGCATGGAATCCGAACTCAACTATCTGCGCGAAAGTTCCTGGCGGGTGGAGCCTACCCGGCTGGCGGAAACCGCCAGCCCGCTCATGCGGCAGGTCTACGATAAGGTCAAGATGGCCGCGCCCACCAGTGCCCTGGTCCTGCTCACCGGAGAGACCGGCACGGGCAAGAGCCTCATCGCCCGACTCATCCACGCCCAGAGCGAGCGCAAGAACTGCCAGTTCATCAGCGTGCACTGCGGCGCCATCCCCGACACCCTGGTGGAGAGCGAACTCTTCGGTCACGAAAGGGGCGCCTTCACCGGCGCCATCAAGCGCAAGCAGGGCAAGTTCGAAATCGCCCACGGCGGCACCATCTTTCTCGACGAGATCGGAACCATCACCCACGCCGCGCAGATCAGGCTGCTCCAGGTCCTGCAGGAACGCACATTCCAGCGGGTGGGCGGCGAGGCCACCATGGAGACCAACGCCCGGGTCATCGCCGCCAGCAACGAGGACCTCAAGACCCTCGTGGAGGCCGGCGCCTTCCGCCGCGACCTCTACTACAGGCTCAACGTCTTCCCCATCGAGATCCCCCCCTTGCGGGAGCGCAGGGAGGACCTGCCCCTGCTCACCAAACACTTCCTGCAGCAGTTGCAACGCAAGTACGGCAAGGCCATCCGCGACGTGCACCCCCACGTGCTCGAGGCCTTCGCGACCTACGATTGGCCCGGCAACGTACGCGAACTCGAAAACCTCGTGGAACGCGCCTTCATCCTGGAACAGTCCCTGGTCCTCACCCCGGAGAGCTTTCCCCAGGACATCTTCGCCGCTGGCGTCCCCACGGCCACGGTGCCCCTGCGCGACAACCTCACTCTGGCCGAGTTCCGCGAGGCGGCAAAGGAAAGCGCCGAGCGGCAGTATCTCAAGGACCTGCTCTCACGCAACAAGGGGCGTATCAACCGCTCCGCCGAACAGGCCGGGCTCAGCACCCGGCAGTTGCACAAGCTGCTGACCAAGCACGACATCCACAAGGAAGAATTCAAGACAAAATCCGCTTCCTGACCCTTGCCTTTCTTGGCTTTTTCTAGAGGATATTACCCCTGAAATACGTCCTGAATTTCAGGGGCCGAGTATTGGGAAAACGTGGTTTTCTCCAATGCTCCCTTTCGCTTCGCTTCAGCTACGCACGCCCCGTGCCCGCGAGCATTTTCCACAGTTCAAGGAAATAATGCTCTAGAAAACCGACATCCACGGTCCCATGTTCGACTCGTTCAGGAACACTAGGTTCCGCTTTTTACTCCACTTCAAACTTTTCTTCCTTTTATTCAGTGTGTTGCAACTTGGCGCGATACTTGCCTGAGGCGCGGTATACTGCTGCACACCGTGCAATGCAGGAGAACGCCCATGGATGCGAGCATCATCGAAGTACGCGGTATTGTCTGCCCCTGGGGCTGGGATGCCGGAAATAACGTGACCAATATCTTGATATCCGCCAAAGGTGAAAAGGACTACTACATCTTCAAGGACGAACGCGGTGACGCTCTGATTCAGTATTGCGGCAAGGAAGTACGCGCCACGGGAGATTGTAGCAAAGTAAAAGGAGCCATGGTCCTGCGTATCTTGAAATTCGAGGAAGCTTGAGCCTGCGCTGTGTGAATGTTCCACGGAGCCACGATTTTCAACTGAAATGGAATACCCTGCATTCAGGGTGAAACGTCGCTAAAACAACACGATAAAGGGATACTGCGATGCAGAACCATCAGGATTCATGCATTCCTGAAGAACCCCCCGGGGAAGCGGTTCCGCTTCCCGGTCTCACGCTCAACTCTCCCCTGCCAGACAGCTATCAAGTAGCGCGCTCCGCATCGGGAAGCGTCCGCGCCCGGCAGTCATGCCGTGGCGTGGAGCGGCCCTTCCCCGCGGACGCCCGTAGCGAGGAAATTCGCCGCAGGCTTTTCCCCTGGGCCAGCCGCGCGGAATTCGGTGACTGGCGCTGGCAACTAGCGAACCGGATCACCAATCCCCTCGAGCTCCAGAAGTATCTGCGCCTGGGACCCGAGGAACTCGCGGCCTGCAACAACGCCAAGAGCGGCCTGCCTCTGGCCGTCACTCCGTATTTCCTGGGCCTGCTCGATCCCGTGGACCCCGCGCAACCCCTGCGCCGCACCATGGTGCCCACCGTGCTCGAGCGTCTGCACTCCCCGGGCGAGGCCGCCGATCCCTTGGCCGAGGAACACGACAGCCCGGTACCCGGCATCGTGCACCGCTACCCGGACCGCGCCCTGTTCCTGGTCACGGACTACTGTTCGGCCTACTGCCGCTATTGCACGCGCTCGCGCATGGTGGGCCGCCGCAAGGGACAATCGCCCAGGCAACGCCTGCAACAGGGGCTCGACTACATCGCCCGAACCCCGGCCCTGCGTGACATCGTGGTCTCCGGCGGCGACCCCCTGACCATGGACGACGAGGCCCTGGAATGGCTGCTGCGTGCGCTCAGGCGCATCCCCCACGTGGAAATCGTGCGCCTCGGAACCAAGACGCCGGCCGTGCTGCCCCAGCGCATCACCCGCGCCCTGGTGCGCATGCTCAGGAAGTTCCACCCCCTGTGGATGAGCCTGCACTGCACCCACCCGGACGAGCTGACTCCGGCCATGGCCGAGGCATGCAACCGCCTGGCCGACGCCGGCATCCCCCTGGGCAGCCAGACCGTGCTGCTCAAGGGCGTCAACGACTCTCCCGAGACCCTGGGCCGGCTCTGTCACGGACTCATGCGCATCAGGGTGCGCCCCTATTATCTCTACCAGTGCGACCCCATCCTGGGCAGCGCCCACTTCCGCACGCCGGTCAGCACCGGGTTGGCCTGCATCCAGGGGCTCAGGGGGCACACCTCGGGCTACGCCGTGCCGCACTATGTCATCGACGCGCCCGGCGGAGGCGGCAAGGTGCCGCTGCTCCCCGAGACTGTCTTGGGCCGCGATCCCGAGCATCCGGACACCCTGTTGCTGCGGAACTTCGAAGGCGGGATCTACGCCTATCCCGACACCCTGGAGAGAGCATCCACATCCAAGGAGAACGCACCATGCGCATCGCGATGACATATGACCTCAAGCAGGAATATCTCGAACAGGGCTACAGCTACGAAGAGACCGCCGAGTTCGATTCCTGGGAAACCATCGATGCCCTGGCCGTGGCACTGCGCCGCATGGGGCACGAGCCCGACCTGGTGGGCAACGTGAACAGCCTGGTGCGCCGCCTGGCCCTGGGGCAGCGTTGGGACATGGCCTTCAACATCGCCGAGGGTCTGTACGGCCTAGGGCGAGAATCCCTGGCGCCGGCTCTGTTCGAGGCCTGGCGGATTCCCTGCGTGTTTTCCGACCCCGTGATCCTCGGTCTCTGCCTGCACAAGGGCATGACCAAACACGTGGTGCGGGACCTGGGCCTGCCCACCCCTGACTTTGCCGTGGTCCAAAACCTTGCTGATCTCAAGGGCCTGCGGCTACGCTATCCGCTGTTCGCCAAGCCCGTGGCCGAGGGCACGGGCAAGGGCGTGGGCGCGGCTTCCCGCTGTGACACCCCCCGTGAACTGCGCGAGACCTGCGCCACCCTGCTGGAGCGCCACAGTCAGCCCGTGCTGGTGGAGGAGTTCCTGCCGGGCCGCGAGTTCACCGTGGGCATCGTAGGCAATGGCAAGAGCGCCAAGGTCCTGGGCGTCATGGAGATCGAACTGCTCCAGGACCTGGAGCGCGGTGCCTACGGCTACGAGACCAAGGACCAGTACGAGAAGCGCGCCCGCTACCACCTCGTCACCGACCCCATGGCCCGCCGGGCCGCAGCCGTGGCCCTGGCTGCATACAGGGGCCTGGACATCCGCGACGCCGGACGCCTGGACCTGCGCGCGGACGCAACCGGAGAGGTCCATTTCGTCGAGGCCAACCCCCTGGCCGGGTTGAACCCAGTGCACTCCGATCTGCCCATCATCTGTCGGCTCGGCGGCATCGGCTACCAGGAGTTGCTGACCATGATCATGGACGCGGCTTGCGAGCGTTGTGGCATCCAGCCCGCGACCACCGCCGAAATACTGCCGGAAAGGACCGCTGCGTGCGCATCCTGATCGTCTACAACCAGGCCTTGCCCTGTCTGCCCGGTTCGCATGCATCCACGGACCCGGCGGACGACGACACCAGAATCCAGGCGGAATTCCTGGCCCAGACCCTGGAGCGGCAGGGGCATGCGGTGCTCCTGGTGCCCCTGCCCGCCTCGGCCACCATGGACGAATGCCTGGAACTGCTCTTCCAGGCCCGGGGTTCCGAGCACTGGGACTTGGCCTGGAATCTCGTGGAAGCCTTCATGGGCTCGGCCAGGCTGGCCTGTCATGCGCCCGTGCTCATCAACCGGGCCGGGCTCCCCTATACCGGGTCCGGGACTCCGGCCCTGATGCGCTCCACAAACAAACTGCTGGCCAAGCAAGTGCTTTCCCGCGCCAGCCTGCCCACGCCGCCGTCCTTGGATTTCCGCGACGCATCCGATCCTGGCCTGACACTGCCTGGCAGCTGGATCGTCAAGTCGGTCTGGGAGCATGCCTCCTGCGGCCTGGGACCAGACAGCGTGCTGCACCACCCCACACGGGGGCAAGCCTTGGAGGCCTTGGCCGAGCGCACCCGCCGCCACGGCGGCGAGTGGTTCATCGAGGCCTACGTGGCGGGGCGGGAGATGAACGTCGCCCTGCTGGCCGACGCCAACCCTCAGGACGTACCCGAGGTGCTGCCGCCGGCCGAGATCCTCTTCTGCTGGTGGGACCCTTCGCGACCACGGATCGTAGACCACGCCGCCAAATGGAACGAGAACGATCCGGCCTATACCAACACGGTGCGACGACACGACTTCCCGGCCTCGGACCGCGCGCTGCTGCTGGAACTCGCGGCCCTGGCCAGGCAATGCTGGCGGCTGTTCGACCTCGAGGGGTACGCCAGGGTGGACTTCCGGGTGGACGAGCAGGGCAGGCCTTGGATCATCGACATCAACGCCAACCCCTGCCTGGCACCGGACGCCGGTTTCGTGGCAGCCCTCGCCGCGGCCAACTGCACCGTGCCTCAGGCACTGGAGCGCATCCAGCAGGCCGCCCTGCAATGACGTAAGCCTCTGTCCAAAACAGGACTTCCATGTTCCGAATTCGCAGAATCTTTGACGACCTCCTGCCCCTGGACCGCACCATGCTCCGGCAGATCGCCGAGATGCTGCGTCAGCAATTCCCCGCGGCACCGGAAGAGGAATTCGACACCCTGACCGAGAAGTTGCGCAACCCCCTGCGTTACCGCTTCCGCAGCATCGTGCTTTCGGCGGAAATGCAGGGCCGTTTGCGTGGCGCCGCACTCGTGCTCCACGCACCGGACGAACGCTTCTGCTATCTCGACTACATGGCAGCCGTGCCGGGCAAGACCGGCGGCGGGGTGGGGGGCGCCCTGTACATGCGTATGCGCGAGGAAGCCCGCGGATTGGAAGTCCTTGGCCTGTTCTGCGAAGCCCTGCCCGCCTCCCCCATCCTCTGCCGCGAGGCCGAACTACTGCGCCAGAACGCCGCGCGTCTGGCCTTTTACGAGCGCCATGGCATGCGCATCATCGAGGGCACGGACTATGCCACTCCCATCTCTTCCAAGGACACCTGCCCTCCTCTGCTCCTCTACGACGACCTCGGCAGGGGGCGCCCCCTTGCACGGAGCAAGGCCAAACGTATCGTACGCGCCATCCTGGAGCGCAAATATGGCCAGCGCTGCCCTCCCGGCTATGTCGACAGGGTGGTGAACTCTTTCCGGCACGATCCCGTGCGCCTGTCGCCACCACAATACGCCAAGGTTTCCGCTGAACCGGCTTCCACCAACGGCATGCAGCCGGACCTTGCCCTGGCGGTCAACGACGGGCATCGGCTGCACCATGTGCACGAGCGAGGATACGTGGAGGCCCCGGCACGGGTGGAGAGCATCCTCGCACGCCTGGAAAAGAGCGGTATGGCCCAGCCCCTTCCCCTGAAGCACTGTCCGGAGCGCTTGATACTGGACATCCACGACAAGGGGCTGGTGGATTACATGAAACGCTGCTGCTCCTTGCTGGAGCCGGGCAAGGCCGTGTATCCCTATGTTTTCCCGGTGCGCAACGCGACCCGCCCCCCAAAGGAACTGGCCGTGCGCGCTGGCTACTACTGCATCGACACCTTCACACCCCTGCACAGACAGGCTTACGACGTGGCGCGCAGAGCCGTGGACGCCGCCTTCACCGCGGCCTTGGCCCTGCTCCACGGTTATCGCATGGCCTACGCCCTGGTGCGCCCCCCAGGCCATCATGCGGAGCGCAAGGTCTTCGGCGGGTTCTGCTACCTGAACAACGCGGCCGTGGCGGCGAACATGCTCGCCCGGCATGGCAAGGTGGCGCTGCTGGATCTGGACTACCACCACGGCAACGGCAGCCAGGAGATCTTTTACGAGCGCGAGGACGTGCTGACGATCTCGATCCATGCCCACCCCGGCATTGCCTACCCTTATTTCAGCGGCTTTGTTGACGAAAAGGGACAGGGCAAGGGCTTGGGGCTGAACCGCAACTACCCCCTGCCCGAGCACGTGGACAATGGGCAGTACCGCACAGTGCTGCGTCACGCCCTGAACCGGGTGCAGCGCTTCAAGCCCACCTTCCTGGTGGTGGCCCTGGGGCTGGATACGGCCAAGGGCGACCCCACGGGCACCTGGTCCCTCGGGGCACGGGATTTCGAACAAAACGGCCGGCTCGTGGGCGGCATGTGCTTGCCCACCCTGGTGGTGCAGGAGGGCGGCTACCGCGTGCCTTCCCTGGCAGCCAACGCCGGCCGCTTTTTCAGGGGACTGCGAGACGGCCAAAGGCTGGGCGCTTCATGAACGCGGACGTTTTCCGCCACGAGGTACGACCCGAGGACGTCGCCGCGGTGCGCGCCCTGGTCCTGGCCACGGCGGTGTTCAAACCGGAGGAAGTGGACGTTGCCGAGGAACTGGTACGGGAACGCCTGGCGCGCGGCCCGGAGAGCGGCTACGAGTTCATCTTCCACGACCACCTGGACGGACCGGGCAGGGTGGGCGGGCCGCAGGGCCTGGCCAGCTATGCCTGCTACGGCAGGATCCCTTGCACCCGCGCCAGCTGGGACCTCTACTGGATAGCCGTGGATCCCGCCTGGCAGGGCCACGGCCTGGGCCGCCGCATGCTCCGCGAGGTCATGGCCGCTGTACGCGTGGCCGACGGGGAACGCATCTTTGCCGAGACATCCTCCACCCCCGCCTATGCCGGCACCCGACGCTTCTACCTGGCCACGGGCTTTGTGGAGCGCGCCCGCTTCGAGCACTTCTACGACCGCGACGATGCCAAGGTCGTCTACGAATTGCATATTCCGGAACCAACCGCAGCGAACCAGCCATAGCCCGGTATTTTTCGGGTCCATTTGCATTGATTATTCCGAATGGGTATAGTCCTGTACTGAGTCACCGCAGGTTGCCATCAGCTGTCTGTGGTTCGCAATGCATACGGAGGTGGTCATGAAAATACGGGCGAGCGGAGTTCTTCTGCACCTGAGTTCCCTGTCCTCGGTCCACGGCATCGGGGACATGGGGCAGGACGCACGGCGCTTTGCCTTGTTTCTGGCCGAGATGCGGCAGAGCTATTGGCAGATGCTGCCTCTGTGCCCCACCTCCTCGGGCATGTGCCATTCGCCCTACGCAGGATACTCGGCCTTTGCCGGCAACCCCTTGCTCATCAGTCCGGAACAGCTGGTCAAGGATCACCTGCTGGACTCGGACGAGACGCCCGACGAGGAGCTTGGGGACGAGGCAGACAGCCGCGCCGATCCCCGCCGCGTGGACTTCGCCGCCGTGGAGAGCGGTAAGCGCGGGCTCCTGGACCTGGTCTTCCTGCGCCACGGCAAGGACTTCGAGCAGGACTCCGACTTCAGGGCTTTTTGCCGGAAGCAGGAGCACTGGCTCGAGGACTTCGCGCTGTTCACGACCCTCAAAGAGCGCTTCAACGGCGCGGCCTGGAACACCTGGCCCGAAACCCTGCGTTTCCGCGATCCAGACGCCCTGGACCGTTGGCGGGACAAGGGGCGCGAGCGTATCGCCAAGGCCTGCCTGGTGCAATATCTCTTCCACCTCCAGTGGAGCGGGCTGAAACGCTTTTGCAACGAGAACGGCGTGAGCCTCATCGGCGACCTGCCCATTTACGTGACCTATGACAGCGCCGACGTCTGGTCCCACCCCGAACTTTTCCTCCTGGGCGACGACCTGCTCCCCACCCACGTGGCCGGCGTGCCCCCGGATTATTTCAGCGCCACGGGCCAACGCTGGGGCAACCCGGTCTACGATTGGGACGAGCACAAGAATGAGGATTACTCCTGGTGGGCGCGGCGCTTCACACACGAGCTTTCGCGCTTCGACTTCATGCGCGTGGACCACTTTCGCGGCTTCGTGGCTCACTGGCGCATCCCGGCCTACGAGTCCACCGCCGTCAAGGGCGTCTGGGAGCCCTCGCCCGGCGAGGAGCTGTTCACCACCCTGCTGCGACGCTGCGGCGCCCTATCGCTCATCGCCGAAGACCTGGGCGTGATCACCGCCGACGTGCGCGAACTCAAACAGCTCTTCGGTTTTCCAGGGATGAAAATCCTGCAATTCGCCTTTGGCGACGAGTGGAACAAGCACGTCCCCCACCTGCACGAGCGCAACTGCGTGGTCTACACCGGCACCCACGACAACAACACCGCACGCGGCTGGTTCTCTCACGAGGCGACACAGGCCGAGCGCCGGACCCTGGCCCGCTACCTCGGCTGCCCCCCCGGGGAAGAAGACTTGCACCTGGCCCTGATCCGCCTGGGCATGCAAAGCGTGGCCAACACCGCCATCTTCCCCATGCAGGACATCCTCGGTCTGGGGACCGAGCACCGCATGAACACCCCCGGCACCCTGCGGGGCAACTGGCTCTGGCGTCTGCTGCCCACGGAACTGGATATTGACAGACTGGCCTGGTTCAAGGAAATGACCATGTTCTTCGACCGCGCGTGAACCACGGCCAGGGAGCGAGAGCATGCCTTCCACACCCGACAATACCCAGGCGCCTCTTAGCCGGGGGAGCGATCCTCTCTGGTACAAGGACGCCGTGATCTACGAACTGCACGTCAAGGCCTTCTACGACAGCAGCAACGACGGTATCGGCGACTTCAAGGGCCTGTGTGAAAAACTCGACTACCTGCGCGATCTGGGCGTCACCACCCTCTGGCTGCTGCCCTTCTACCCATCGCCCCTGCGCGACGACGGCTACGACATCGCGGACTACTACAACATCCACCCCCACTACGGCGAGCTGCGCGACTTCCGCAGGTTCCTCAAGGAGGCCCACGCACGGGGCCTCAGGGTGATCACCGAACTGGTGCTCAACCACACCTCGGACCGCCACGAGTGGTTCCAGAAGGCGCGCCTGGCCAAGCCTGGCTCCGCGGCCAGGAACTACTACGTCTGGAGCCACACCACCGAGCGTTACCCGGAAGCGCGCATCATCTTCCAGGACTACGAGACCTCCAACTGGGCCTGGGATCCCGTGGCCGGCGCTTATTACTGGCACCGTTTCTATTCCCACCAGCCCGACCTGAACTGGCAGAACCCCCGCGTCAAACACGCCATGTTCAAGGTCATCGACTTCTGGTTCGGCATGGGAGTGGACGGGCTCCGGCTCGACGCCGTGCCCTACCTCTTCGAGCGCGACGGCACCAACTGCGAGAACCTGCCCGAGACCCACCAGGTGCTGCGGGAGCTACGTGCCTACGTGGACCAGCGCTACAGGGACAAGATGCTTCTGGCCGAGGCCAACCAGTGGCCCGAGGACGCCGTGGCCTACTTCGGCGACGGCGATGAATGCCACATGGCCTACCACTTCCCCATCATGCCGCGCATCTTCATGTCCCTATGGATGGAGGACCGCTTCCCGATCATGGACATCCTGGAGCAGACCCCGGCGATACCCGCGACCTGCCAGTGGGCCATGTTCCTGCGCAACCACGACGAACTCACCCTGGAGATGGTCAGCGACGAGGAACGCGACTACATGTACCGCGTCTACGCCAGGGACAACCGCGCCCGTATCAATCTCGGCATCCGACGCCGCCTCGCGCCCCTGATGCAGAACAACCGCCGCAAGATCGAACTCATCAACTTCATCCTCTTCTCCTTTCCCGGCACGCCCATCATCTACTACGGCGACGAGATCGGCATGGGCGACAACTACCACCTCGGCGACCGCGACGGCGTGCGCACACCCATGCAGTGGAGCCCAGACCGTAACGCCGGCTTCTCCAAGGCCAACCCCCACAGGCTCTACCTGCCCGTGATCATCGACCCCGAGTACCACTGCGAGATGATCAACGTGGAAAATCAGGAGCGCAGCCCCTCCTCCTTGCTCTGGTGGATGCGCCGCGTCATCGCCATGCGCAAGCGCTTCCGCGCCTTCGGCAGGGGGCGCATCGACTTCGTGCCCTGCGAAAACCCGAAGGTCCTGGCCTTTGTGCGCTCCTACGAGAACGAACGCATCCTCGTGGTGGTCAACCTCTCGCGTTTCTCCCAGGTGGTGGAGTTGGACCTGGCCCAGCTGACCGGACTCACGCCCGTGGATGTCTTCAGCCGCACCCGCTTTCCCAGGATTCGCAAGGAGCCTTACGTCCTGCCCCTGGGCTTCCACGACTACTACTGGTTCGAATTGCAGGCCGAGGAGGACGAGCGTGGGGCCAGCAAGGACCACGGCGAGACCACGCTCCCTGAGATCGTCCTGCCGGGCAAAAGGCGCAGCCTTGACCTCGCCCTGCTGCACAAGGGCCTGGAGGAAAAGGTTCTGAACAGTAGCATGGGGCGGCAGTGGTTCGGACCTTCCGGCTCCAGGGTGCTCAGGGCCACGGTGCAAGATTCCATACCCTTGATGGGTGTCGAGCCCTTCCCCAGGCTCCTGCTCCTGGAGCTGACCTACAGTCAGGGGCCCACGGACATGCTGCTGCTCCCCCTTTCCCTGGCCCACGGGGAGCGGGCCGCCACCCTGGAACGCGAGAACCCAGGCGCGGTGCTGGCCCGGTTGCGTCATACCGCTTCCACCTCCGCCCCGGCCCTGCTCCATGACGGCCTGCAAGACGAGCAATGCCGTACCCTGCTCCTGGAGTGCATCGCCCGCAAGCGCACCCTCAAGGGGCGCGTCGGCGAGATCATGGGCAGACAGGGCAAGAGCTTCCGCGACCTGCTCCAGGCGCGAACGCCACAGACCTCCGCCAAATTCAAGGGACCCATGTTCAACACGGCGGTGACCTATGAACAGAGTCTGTTCCTCAAGCTCTACCGCCCATTGCAGGCAGGGGTGAACCCGGAGTTGGAGCTGTCGCGCTACCTCACTGAGCAGGCACAGGCCGATTTCGTTCCGCGCTACGCCGGCGCCCTGGAGTACCGGCGCGGGGACGGCGAACTATACACCCTGGGCATTCTCAAGGAATTCGTTACCGCCGCGGTGGACGGCTTCAACCAAGCCGTGGAGCAGGCCGAGCGCTGCCTGGAGCAGGTCCTTGCCGCGCAAGGACCCAAACCAGGCGCCTGGGACCTCGGCCCGCTCCATGCCCTTGAAACGCCGACTCCTCCACAGGAGTTCCTAGACAGCGTGGGCGGCTTCTACCTGGAGATGATCCGCACCCTGGGCAGCCGTAGCGCCGCCTTCCACCTCGCCCTGGCCGCGCCCAAGCGGCTCGTTGCCTTCAAGCCCGAGCCCTTTTCCAAGCTCTACCAGCGCTCCGTGTACCAATCCATACGCAACCTGGTGCGCCGTACCGTGCTCTCGCTGAATAAGCGGTCCAAGGATCTGCCGCCCCATCTGTCCTGCCGGGCCGTCGCCTTTGTTCGCAACGAAACAGCCCTGCTCACATTCCTGGAACGCGTGATCCAGGTCCGCGTCGACAGCCAGAAGACCCGCATCCACGGCGACTATCACCTGGGGCAGGTGCTGTTTACGGGCAAGGACTTCCTGATCCTGGATTTCGAGGGCGAGGCTGAACGCTCCCTGGGCGATCGCTCCCTGAAACGCTCCCCGCTGCGTGACGTGGCCGGCATGTTGCTCTCCTTCCACCACGCGGCCTTCACCGCCCTGGACCGCGAATCCCTCCTACACCCCGAGGCACAGGAGGCCCTGTTTCCCTGGGCCAGAGCCTGGGCGCGCGTCTGCGGCAACACCTTCCTGCGCTCCTGGTTGGATACGGTGCAACAGGCGCCCTTCCTGCCGCCGGACCCTGGAGTGCTGGAGACCCTGCTCTCCTGTTTCCTGGTGGAGCGCTGCGTGCTGGAGATCGAACGCGCCTTGAACAACGGCGTGGAGCGCATGTACCTGCCGCTCATCCTCCTGGAGCAGATGCTGGACATGAAGTGAGAGGCGCTCTCGAGGGGCGGGAAAAAGGCAAAGGACCAGTGCCTTGATCCGTGGTGCATGGGGCGACATCAGGCAAGACCGCTTGGTGTCGTAAATGTCCTTTCGCTTTAACCGTGGGGGCGGTTCGCGCGCTACCCTTTCGTCACCGTGACGTCCTTGCCGTCATGATGTCGCATCCGCTCCGGCTACTTCCCGCAGCCGCAGCCACAGCCGCGGACCGCCACACCAGTGCCCCGGCTCTGCCCACGCTTCCTTCGTTGCAACCAGGCAGCCCTGACGATGAGCCCCAGAAGCAGCACCGCACAGAGCACCTCCCAACCGGCAGCCCCGTGCTCGCTGCTCTCGGCCATCCAACCTGCCGTGCTCAAGCCGAAGGACCGGTACAGCCAGTCAGTGGCGAACCCCAGCAGTAGGGCACTCAAAGCGATGGCCGACACGTAGAGCCCTGCCGCACGCCGCCCCAGCAGTCTGGCCACCACCGTGATGGTCGCCGCGTTGGTGGCCGGCCCTGCCAGCAGAAAGACCAGGGCCGCGCCCGGTGACAATCCCTTGAGCACCAGCGCCGCGGCAAGGGGCGTGCTCGCGGTGGCGCAGACGTACAAGGGCACGGCCACCACCAAGGCAGCGAACATGGCCCAGGGGCCGCCGAGCCAGGTCTCCAGCACTCCAGCCGGAACCAGGACCCCGATGGCCCCGGCCAGGAGCACTCCCAGCAGGAACCACAATCCGATATCCCCGAGGATGTCGCCAAAGGCGTAGGACACTCCCTGCCGCGCCCGTACCAGTGCCGATGGTTGCTCCTTGGGTTCCAGGGCTGGTTGCGTCGCGCACCCGGTGGAGGAACAGTCGCAACCATGAACGGCATGTGCGTCACCTTCCTTCAATGAGGCACTCGCCACCCCGGGCACCATTTTCTGCTCCTGCCTGGAAAAGCGCTCCACGCCGATGCCGGCGAGCACGGCGGTGAAGATGGCCGCCACCGGTCGCAGCACGGTCATGACCGGATCGAGCAGAGCGTAGCTCACGGTGATGGAGTCCACCCCGGTCTCTGGGGTGGCCACGAGAAAGGCGGTGGTGGCTCCCCTGCTGGCGCCCTGGTCCTTGAGTCCGGCAGCTGCGGGGAGCACGCTGCAACTGCACAACGGCAGGGGCGCGCCGATGACCGCGGCCTTGAAGATATGCCCCACGCCCCCTTTTTGGGAGCTAAGATGCCTGGCCACCAGGGCGGTGGGAACAAAGGCCTTGAGCAGGCCGGCGGCCAGGAAGCCGAAAAGCATGTATGGTGCGGACTCGACGAGGATAGTCCATGATTCAAGGAGGATGGTTCCTAGGATAGCTGGGGGGGTGGATACGGACATGGGCCCTCCTTCAGGCGCATGATATGAACATATGAGCAGATGCTCATATATGTGGCCGAAGGGGGGAATGTCAAGGGGGACAATAGCCAATTGCCACTGGAGAGGGCAACTTGGTATCGCGCGGTAGGGCGCCGCTCCGTAAGCGAAGTCAGCGCAAGGCTTGGCGAAGCAACGTTTTCGCCAGGCCGATGCAATCAAACTCCGGGCGGAGATGATTGCATCTTGGTCTGACTGAAGGAGCGATGCCATGCTGCCTCCAGAAGAGGGTGTCAAACAAAACATCACGCATGATGCGTCTTTGGTGAGTAAAACGCACCATGCCTGATACTGAAAAGTCAGTTGTCTGTTGTAAGCATATTTGCTCTATACAATGAAATATCAAGTATGTATGCTTTGCACTGTACGCTGGCCCACTTAGCATGGAATTGATCCGAGCAAGGTCGCCAGAATGTAAAGGTAAGCGGATCAATCAACCGCCAAGGTCACATTGTGGAGCGTTTTTCGATTCTTCCCAATTTATCGTTTATACTGAACAGGACAAGCATTGTTTCGCAAGTGATTCTCCAGATGATCAGTGCGACAATTGCTCCGATAAAAGGAAGTACGTATAGGTATGCTGGCACATCGAATGAAAAACCACCGGACAAGAGTGCTCCAAGGGAGAAGAGACTGCTTAGAGCACCAATAATTATACCTGCAATTCCAACCCAATAAATCAGCGTGATGATGCTAGGCGTGACCATTTCATCAAAATTCAAAAACCTCTTCATGTTTTCCTCCACGGGGACGAAAAAATGTCAGGGACCACTTCAAAATGTTTGAACACAAAAACTTAAACATAGATCTATACAGTAGGAAACCAAGCGTTGATCGATTCTATCAGCACCTTCCTTTTGTTTGGCGTGAATCTGTTGAGCTAAATCTCCTGTCTGACACATCACCAACAGACAACCGGAATTCAATATAGTGATTCCAGATTTACGTCAACAACCAAGGACCGATATTGAAGCACATTGATCAGGACTGTCCGACAAAACAACCAGTATGCGTGATGTGCATTCTGCGTGTCCACCCCCTTCCCCCTACCCATGCCGCACGTGCTCCAGGCCCTGGTCGAACAAGGCGGGCACGTGCGCGCGGTCCAGGAAGCCGAAGAGCATGTAGCGGGTGGATTCGACGAGGAACTTCCAGAAACCTGTCCGCGGGGGCGAAAGCGTTCCGATTACGCCGCCGCTACAGCGAGCCGAGCACTTGGGGATTGAGACTCCATAGAACGTAATTCAACCAGGCGGCGAAGCAAACCCACACAAAATAGGGCAAAAGAAGCAGGGCGGAGAGCGGCCTGATTTTCCAGAAACTGACGGCTGTAAGAAAGATGAAAACCAGAAGGATGATCGTATCGAGGAATGCGAGGAAACCCTGTTGCCAAACAAAGAAAATCCAGCTCCACGCGGCATTGAGGACGAGCTGGACCGCGAAGAGTACGAAGGCGTTACGTGATTGTACAAGGCCTTGCTTGCACCACGCCAGCCATGCCGCGATTGCAATGAGCGTGTAAAGAGCCGTCCAGACAGGCCCAAAGACGGATGGTCCGGGCGCCCATGCAGGTTGGACAAGGGTTGAATAGAATGGTTGCGCGTCTATTGACGCCATGCTTCCCACACCGGCTGCCGTGAATGTGATGATGAACCATACGAGCAAACCAAAAATCTTTGTCCTGGTGCTCATGGTATTTTCATCCTTTGCTCATGCATCCATTGAAAAGTGCCCAAACTGCGGGCCAGCAGGCAATTGCTCGGATGCAACACGCATTGCCGCTCCATGGAGGAGCACGTTCACTCCAGGCTTGCGGTTCAAGTTGCCTTTCCCCTACCCATGCCGCACGTGCTCCAGGCCCTGGTCGAACAGGGCGAGCACGTGGGCGTCGTCCAGGCTGTAGAACACGTTCTTGCCGTCACGACGGAAGCGCACCAGCTTCGCCCCCCGCAGGATGCGCAACTGGTGGGATATGGCGGATTGGCTCATGTCCAGCAGGTCGGCCAGGTCGCAGACGCAGAGTTCCCCGCGCGCCAGGGCCGCGAGGATGCGCACCCTGGTCTGGTCGGCCAGGGCCTTGAACAGCGCGGCCAGCTCGGCCAGGTCCGCATCCGGGGGCATGGCCTCCTGGGCGCGGCGCACCGCTCCCGTGTGTATCTCGCGCTCCTCGCAACAGTCATGGTCCTGGGATAGTTTTTCCACGGCCGCACCTCCCTGCCAAGGCTATGAAACAGTCGGCCGCTGCTGTCAATTCCAGCGGCTCACCACGGATAATGGAGTGTGCTCACGCAGCGGGATATATGGTCCTGCTCTTCGCTGGCAGCCAAGTATCCCGAGGTTAAGGAGGGAGAGCACGAGAGGAGAGAACCCTTTGCAAATGTTTTCCCTCTCGCGACGTATCAGGCATTCATGAAGCAGCCGTTACAGCAGCTGGCGCAGGAACGGTCCGTCGGCCTGGGGCTTGCCCACCAGTTGGGGCAGATACTTGTTCAGGAAGAGCACCACGGGCAGGCAGAGCAGCAGGCTCAGGACCGTGAACAGGGCCGTGGCGCCGGTGATGGCCCAGGCGTTCCCCGGCAGGCTGTCCATGACCCAGGCCGCGAAGCCCGCGTTCAGGAAGTGGTAGAACACGCCGTTGAGGATGAACAGGATCAGCACGTTTTGCCCCAGCCAAGCCAGGAAGCGGTTTTCCCCCGTGGCCCTGGCCAGCAGGAGCAGCATGAAGGATCCCACCAGAGCCGTGAACGGGAACCAGAATACGTTGCCGTGTCCGGAAAGCACGATGACCACGGCGTCGAAGAACTGGAAGGGTCCCTGGTTGCGATCGTAGGTCAGCCAGACGACCAGGAGGCAGACCAGGGCCGCGGCGAGCAGGTTTCGCGGCCTGGAGAAGAAGCCGGGAGTCGTGCGTCCACTCTCGGCGAACGTCCCGCGTCGTCGCAGGAGCACGCCCACCAGGTAGAAGGCGTAGACCACCGGGGCCTCGTGCGCGAACCAGTAGTTCCACTGGAACAGTTTGTCGAAACGCACGAAATGAAAATGCAGCGTGAGATAATAGCCGAAGAGGTAGAAGCACACTGCCGCGACCACGATCCGGGCGTCTGTGGTGAGTCGGCGCCCCACGATGAAGTGCAGCACTTCCACCGAGACCAGCAGAGCCAGGAACCACAGGGGGACGTTGAACATGGGGAAGCCCAGGGCCGTGCGCGTGAGGTTCCAGGCCCAGCCCGTGGGCGTGGAGAGGTCCGGGGCAATGTAGCTGGCTGTGAACAGCAGATGCAGGAGCACGAACCCGAAGGCGAAGACCGCGTAAGGCAGCAGCCGCGAGGCCGCAAGGCGTTTGCAAAAGACGCCCGCCCCCAGCCGGAGCTTGTCCGGATTGGCGGCGTACCCGGCCAGCAGGAAAAAAAATGGCATGTGGAAGGAATAGATGAACTTGTACTGCATAGCGCCCAAGGGGCTCTTGAGGAGCATGACCTGCTCGATGATATGGCCGTAATAGACCAGGACCATGCCGAATAAGCGCGCGATGTCCACGGCCGTCACGCGCGTGCCGCTCGACCTTGGGAACAGAGGGGCGTTTGTCATGGGCGGAACGTATAACCCGGCAATGGTGACGTCAAGGGTTTCCCTCGTGATCAGAGGGGATTGTCCTCGTGCCGTGTTGCATCGACACTGGCAAGGTCCGTCACCGCATGGTATCGTTCAGGCAATGTCGTTGCCCTTCCCGCACTCTCACCCCCAACGGAGGATCGCCCCATGCGCCATTGTCCCGTGCTTGTTCTGTCATTGTTCGTGATTGTGACCGCCTGCCCTGCCATGGTTTCCGCCGACCAGAGCATCGACCGGATATGGGAGCAGGTCACGCCGCCGCCCCTGCCCGAGATCAAGTCCGTGATCCTGGACCCGAAGCTCACGGCGCTGTTGATCCTGGATATCGAGGAACGTACCTGCAACGCCGACCGCAGGCCGCGATGCCTGGACACGGTGCCTCGTATCGCCGAGCTGGCGCGAAAGGCTCGTGCCGCGGGCATGCCCGTGATCTACAGCCTCACCAGCGCTGGCACGCCAGAGACCATCTTGCCCCCCGTGACCCCGCAACAGGGCGAGCCCATCGTCCGCTCCAGCGTGGACAAGTTCTGGAAGACCGATCTGGAGCAGATTCTGCGCGACACGGGTGTGGATACGGCCATCGTCACTGGCACCGCGGCCCACGGCGCCGTGCTGCATACGGCCACCGCCGCTGGCTTCCGCGGATTGCGGGTGATCCTGCCCGTGGATTGCCTCTCTGCGGCGGACATCTACGTGGAGCAGGCCAGCGTGCACCTGCTGCTCACCGGTCCCGGTACCAGCCGGAGCATTGTCCTAACCAGGAGCGACCTGATCGATATACAATGAGGTACGAGAAGGGCGCCGGAATCCATGTATGATCGGTTCCGCTGTTATCTACCCTTGTATCTGGACGAACACCCGGCAACAGGACGGCCAGCCCCCATTCGCGCTGGGCCGAGTCGCAATCCGTTTCGCTATGGAGAAGTCGCCCCGAAGCATGGTTATCCCGTTTTCGGACAAAACTCGCGACAACTCCTTTTCAAGCCGGCGCGACCGTGCTATGCAGGTTGGACTTTTCTCCGGGCTCCAAAGGATGCATCCCAGAAAGCCCACGGAAGGAACATGCAGTTGACCCCTTTCAAAACCGACGCAGGTGTCGTGGGCACCCTTCCCAACAACCCCAGGCGTGTTCTCGTGTTGGAGAAGATGCCCGCGACCGCGGCCAGGCACGCCGACACGTTGCGCGCTGCAGGATACGATGCCTTTGCCCTGGAGCAGGTTTCCCAGGTCCTGCGCCTCCTGCGCCACCCCTACGTCCTGGTCACCGACATGCCCAATACCCTTGAACTCGAAGGCATCTTCGTGCCCGGCAGTTCCTGGGCCCCCGTGACCATCGTCCTGGGTCCGGACAACGCTACCGAGGCGGTACACGCCATACGCAGGGGCGCTTTCGACTACCTCCCCCAACCCGTGGACAGCGAGCAGTTGTGCAGGGCGGTGTCCGAAGCCTTGCAGCATGGGGCAGGGCGGGATGCACAACCCGATGCCTGTGAAGCCGAGCTCCGCTTCAACCAACAGCTTTCCAGGGAAATCGAGGTCCGCAAGCGCGCGGAAAAGGCCCTACTCAACCAGTCCAGATTCATGGAGGCCCTGCTTTCCTCCCTGCCGACCCCCGTGTTCTACAAGGACATGGACGGCATGTACCTGGGGTGCAACCAGGCCTATTGCGACTTCATGGGCATACCGCGCCACGAGATATTGGGCAAGACCGTTGCCGAATGCTGGCCACCGGAGTTGGCTGCCATCTACCAGAAGCGGGATGCTGAACTCCTGGAGACCGGCGATGTGCAGGACTACGAAGGCCCCTTGATCCTGGCCAGCGGCGAACAGCGCGACGTGATCTTCAAGAAAGCCATCTTCCACCTGGCCGACGGCTCCCGAGGCGGGATCATCGGCCTGATCGTGGACACCACCCGGCGCAAGATGTTGGAAGAGGCCCTGCGCGAGGCGCGACACAAGGCCGATGCCGCCAACTTGGCCAAGAGCGAGTTCCTGGCCACCATGAGCCACGAGATCCGCACCCCCTTGGCCGCTGTTCTGGGCATGGCCGATCTGCTCATGCGCTCGCCCCTCACCGGAGAGCAGCAACGCCATCTGCGCATCCTCACCAACGCCGGCGAGGCCTTGCTGGAGCTGATCAGCGACATCCTGGACCTCTCGCGCATCGAGGCCGGCAAACTGCCCCTCGACGCGACCCCCTTTTCGCCCGCCGACCTGATCCGGGAAATCAGCGAGGTTATGAGCATGCCTTGCCGCAAAAAGGGGCTCGAACTGCGCAGCCGCATCCATAACAACCTCCCGGCCATGGTCCTGGGCGACCGTGTGCGGGTCCGACAGATCATCGTCAACTTGGTCGGAAATGCCGTGAAGTTCACCGAAAAGGGGCACATCGAGATCAGCCTGCGCCCTGGCGAGGAGCCGCACGAACTTGAATGCAGTGTCAGCGACACAGGCGTGGGCATCCCCCTGGACAAGCAGTTGGTCATCTTCGACCGCTTCACCCAGGCCGACACTTCCACCACGAGGCAGTTCGGCGGCTCGGGCCTGGGCCTGGCCATCTGCCGCTCCCTGAGTGAACAAATGGGCGGCCGCATCTGGCTGGAGAGCATCCCCGGGGAGGGCAGCACCTTCCATGTGGCCCTGCCCCTGCCGCTCACGGATCGGCTTCCGGAAGTCGAGAGCGCATCCGCCGCGTCGGTAAGCGAACCCGGCGCGCGGCCTTCCAGAGCCGATATACCCCTGCGTCTGCTACTGATCGAGGAATCCGAATACCTGCAGGAGCTGTTCATGCAGTTCGTCAAGGCCACGCCCCACCGCCTGCGCGTGGTGGGCAATGGCAAGGACGGGTTACGGCTGCTCAAGAAGGAGAGCTTCGACCTGGTGTTCATGGACGTGCAGATGCCCATCATGGACGGCTTCGAGACCGTGCGCCGCCTGAGGGAGTGGGAGAGCGCCCGGCATCGCAAACCTGTACAGGTCATCGCCATCTCGGCCGACGCCCTTACGGAGAAACGCAACCTCTGCCTACGCAGTGGATTCGACGACTTCCTGCCCAAACCCGTACGACATGAGCAATTCCTCCAACTGCTGGAGCGTCATGCCGCGGGCAAGCTCCTGTCCAGAGGGCATGCGGGGCTGCGCTGCCTGCTTGCCGACGAATCCGAGGTCATGCGCCTGATCATCGCCAAGGTGCTCAGGGAATTCGGCTGCGAACAGATCCTCGAGGCCAGCACCGGCCTGGAGGCCTTGGAACTCGCCAAGAAGCACCCCCTGGACTGCATCATCTGCGACTGGAACATGCCCCATTTGCGGGGCACCACCCTGTTGCGTGAACTGCGCAAGCTTCCGGATCACGCCTCCACACCGTGCGTCCTGCTCACCACCGGGCAGGCAGACGAACTCGAGCTTGACGATCTGCGGCTCGACGCTGTAGGCAGCGTGGCCAAGCCCTTCAGACTCGAGGAACTCAAACGGGAGCTTGCCCGTGTCATTCCGCGCCCCCACCCCGCTCCCTGAAACCCTGAATACCCGCGAGGAATCATGTCCGATATCCTGTACCCCTTGCGCCGCGACCTGGAGTACATCCCCATCCAGCACGACGAGCAACAGCTCGTCCTCGTGCGCGACCAACTCGACCTCACGCCCCATGGACAGGCAATACCGCTGGCCAGCTTCCAGCTCCTGGCGAGGGTGCCGACCGGAAGTACCGTGGAGGACCTGCGCAAGCTCATCGCCTGGCATTCTGGCGGCTCGGACATCACTCTCCAGCAGGTCAAGGAGCTGATCCAGGAGTTGGACAAGGTCTATCTCCTGGAATCTCCCCGTTACATGGAAGCCAAGGACGCGGCGCTCAAGGCCTATGCCTCCGAGGAGGTACGACAGAGCGCCCTGGCCGGAGGCGCCTATCCCAAGGAACCCGAGGCCCTGAGCGGATTCCTGGACACCTTGCTCCAGTATCCCGCACCGGACGCGCAACCTGGCGGACAGGAATCCCACACGCCCGTCAAGGCCCTGGTGGCGCCGCACATCGATCCCAACGTGGGGGGCAGGGTATATGCCGCGGCCTACAACACCCTGCGGGGGGCATCGCCACAACGAGTGATCATCCTCGGCGTGGGGCACCAGCTCATGGCCGGCCTGTTCTGCCCCACTTCCAAGGACTTCCAGACCCCCCTGGGGCTGGCGAAAAACGACACGTCCCTGACCAAGACCCTGCTGCAAAGCGGCAGCCAAGCCCTGGCCAGCGCCGACTTCCCCCACCGCTTCGAGCACTCCATCGAGTTCCAGCTGCTGTTCTTGCAACATCTGCTCAAGGGGGCGTTCAGCATCGCCCCCATCCTGTGCGGATCGCTGCTGCACGGCCTGCCCGAATACAACCGTCAGGCGTTCCTGGATGCGGCCGGACCGCTCCTGGAGACTCTGGCAACGGCCCTGGCCGACCCGGTCCTGGAGACCATATGCGTGGCTGGAGTGGATTTCTGCCATATCGGTCCCAAGTTCGGGCACGAGGTCCACGCCGACGTATTGGAAACCGAGGCCTGCCGGCACGACAGGACCTTGCTGGATGCCGTCTGCGCCGGTGACGCCGAGGCCTTTTGGAAGGAATCAGCGGCGGTGGAAGACCGTTACAATGTCTGCGGCTTCAGCGCCCTGGCCACCCTGTTGGAGATCCTGCCCAGGACCGGCGGCGCGCCTCGGGGCCGGGAACTGGGCTACGAAATCTGGCGCGAGGAACCAACGTCCTCTGCCGTGAGCTATGCCGCCGCGGTGTTTGGGTGATGCCCTGACGTTTGCTCCAAAGGGATCCTCGCCTGAAAAACGACCCGCGGCAAGGATGCCGTGCATCCCCTGCCGCTGGTTTTCGAACGATCTCGGTTCGACCGGGATCTACTTCCCGCTCTTTTCCTTGACATAGGCGATGGCCGAACGACCGGCCTTGGCGCCCTCGCCAACGGCCACGCTAATCTGCATGAAACCGCCCAGGCAGTCACCCGCCGCGAACACACCCGGAATGTTGGTCCGCTGTTCCTCGTCGGCCACGAGAAACACGCCCTTGCGCTCCAGCCCGAGGGAGTAAGCGAAATCCAGGGACGAGGCCTCGCCCATGGCCACGAAGATGCCGTCCACGTCCATGAGGCCGTTGTCCGCGAACACCGCGCGCTCCAGGCCTGCTTCCCCTTCCAGGGAGGTGATCTTGCGTTCCAGGATCTCGATGCCGGCGCCCTCCAAACGCTCGAGGAACTCCGGCGTCATCTTCGGGGCCTTGCCCTGGGTCACGATGCGCACCTCGGGCGTGTAGGTGGTCAGTTCCAGGGCCTGATTGGCCGCGAAAATGCCCTCGCCCACCACAGCCACCTTCTTTCCCCTGTAGAAGAAGCCGTCACAGCTCACGCAATACGACACCCCCTTGCCCTCGTACGCGTCGATGTTCTTGATGCCGGGGCGTACCCTGGATACACCCGTGGCCAGAATCACCGCATGGACATCGAGTTCGGTCTTCTCGGTCTTGATGTGAAATCCCGAGTCGTCGCTGCCATGGTGCACGCCCAGGACGCGCTCGCAACGCAGCTTCGCGCCGAAGCGTTCGGCCTGCCTCCGGCCACGGGCGATCAGATCCTTGCCCGTGATCGTCTCCTCGAAGCCGAAGTAGTTGTCTATCTCATAGTCGCCGGCGACCTTGGGCTCGCACCCCAGAATCAGGGTTTGAATGTCGGCGCGCGAGGTGTAGATGCCGGCCGAAAGCCCCGCGGGCCCGGCGCCGATGATCGCGAGTTGATGTCTTTCCATGTCAGCCTCCTGGCTCTGCTTCAATTTTTAGGGCGCCGCGGACCAAGCGCCCCCTTTCTTGCCGTGTGCTGGAGCATCCTGCCCCACTCTACCCGATTATGAGAAACCCGTAAATTCCAGTTGGAACCTGAAGGGCAATCGGCGCCGGCCCAGCCGGCAGCGCAAGGGCCCCTGTCGGAACACTCCACGCGCATCCGGTCCGTGAATAGATACGAATTGCGCCGTTGAATGTCAAGACATCTTGACATCATATCCTTCGCCAGCGGGACCTCCGGCCGATCTCGAGTTCTTTCGCTGCCAGACAGTGGCATGCAGCCTCGCCTTCACGCGCGACCTCGACAGGGCACTGATCCGGCTTCATGAAAAGAGGTCTTGACATTTTGCTTGCACAACTCCACAATCTTCAGGAGTAGGAGAAAAACTCATGCGTGGAAAAACCCAGGAACACACTGATACCGCCCGCAGCCACAATCGGGACTGCGCCCAGGCACAGGGAGGCAAGATCAAGCAGCTCACCCTGCGCCTGCCCGAGGAGTACCATCGCAAACTCAAAATCCTCGCGGCGTGCTCCGGCAGGAGCATGACGGAAATCCTGGTCTCCTGCATCGACGAGCGCTTGCAAACCTGCCTGCAGCGCGAGCTCGACAACGTCAAATAACTCCGGCAGCGGCACCCTCCCGGCGTGGGGAGCGTTGCCACGAGGCATTCACATGTCACGATTCGTGATCCACCCCATCGTGCTCGGCAGCAAGGTCTTCGACAAGAGCATGATGACCTATCAGCACGGCCAGGGAACTGCATACACCATACCCATCTACGCCTGGTACCTCGAAGGCGGGGACAAGACCATCCTGGTGGACACCGGAGAGATGCACCCCATCCAGTCCGCGGACAGGGAGCAGGCGCTCGGCGGCTCGATATACACCTTTGACCAGGGTCTGGCCCGTTTCGGCCTGACCCCCGAGGACATCGACATCGTGGTGCACACCCATCTGCACCGCGACCATTGCGAGAACGACTACCGCTGCACAAAGGCCCGAATCTTCGTGCACGAGAAGGAACTGGAGCACATCCACGACCCTCATCCCCTGGATTATCGCTACGTGGAGGATTACATTGAGGATGTGGAAGAGAACGGCCAGTTGGAGATCGTCACCGCGCGGGAGCAGGAGATCGTGCCTGGAGTACGGGTGCTGCACACCCCGGTCCACACCGAGGGTGGTCTCACGGTGTTCGTTGACACGGCCGGCGGCGTGGCAGCCATCACCGGGTTCTGCCTGATCATGGAGAACTTCGTCCCGCCCAAGGAAATCCGCGCCCTGGAGATGGAAGTGATCCCACCGGGCACCTTGGCCGTGAGTCCGAACCAGGCCTACGACACCATGCTCGCGGTTCGGACCATGGCGGATATCCTGCTCCCGGTGCACGAGCCCAGCTTCGCCGCGCAACACAGCATCCCCTGAGCCTGGGGCACCCAGGGGCGCGTGCGGGGTTGCAATCGCCGTGTGAAATGACACCGTCGCGGCAGTCCGGGTCGGATTTCCGCACGCTGCCCCTGATTGGCCTGTTTCTAGCCGGAGGTCGCCATGATCAGACAACCCGTCGTTGCCGGGCAGTTCTACCCCGGCGCACCGGAAGCCCTGCAGCGCCAAGTGCGCGGATTCATGAACCGGGAGATTGCCGAAGGCGGACCCGCCATGCTCGTCATGGCGCCCCACGCGGGATACGTATATTCCGGGCGAGTGGCCGGCACCACTTTCGGTCAGGTCGCCATCGCGCGGCACGTGCTGTTGTTGGGGCCCAATCACACCGGGCAAGGCGCCCGGCTGGCGGTTTGGAGTACCGGCTCCTGGAAGATTCCCGGCCGCACGGTTCCGATACAGGAAGGCTTGGCTGCCGCCCTGCTGGCCTCGGACGACCGACTGCGCCCTGACGAGCTGGCTCACCGCCTCGAGCACTCCCTGGAAGTACTCCTGCCGTTTTTGCTTGAACGCCGCCCCGATGTGGAGGTGGTCCCGGTGGTGGTATCCGAGAGCGATCCCGGCGTCCTGACCGAGGTGGGCCGAGCCGTGGCCGGGGTCCTGCGCGCCTGGCCCGAGCCCGTGACCATGGTGGTCAGCTCGGACATGAGCCACTATGTGCCCCACGACGTCGCCCAGGAGCGTGACCGGCTGGCACTGGACAGGATCGTGGCACTGGACCCCCTGGGATTGTACCAGGTGGTACGACGCAACAACATCACCATGTGCGGCGTGCTGCCCATGACCCTGGGCCTGATCGTCTGCCGAGAGCTTGGGGCGGACCAGGCCAGGGTGGTGGCCTACGACACCTCTGCCAGCGCAAGCGGCGATAGATCGCAGGTGGTGGGCTATGCCGGCGTGGTGGTGACCTGAGGCGCATGTACCGGCGCGTGGACCGGATTCTTCACCTGGCGGTCGACAACACCACGGGTATGGTTTTTCGCTCCCGCGAGGGGCGCTGGCCTTGGCCGATGGTCGTGGCGGCCCTTGTCTGCGCATTCATCGCCTACACCTACGGCCCGGAGCTGCGACCCCGACCGCGCCTGCTTTCCCTCCTGTTGTACGGCTCCGCCGTGCTGCTGTTCCACGCCGGCCTCTACCGCCTGTTGTCCTTTCGCGAACTCCGTCTGGACGCGGCCACCGGGGCACTGCTGTTCACCACAGAAACCCCCTACAGTGCTAGAACCATGCGTTTCACCAGGGAGCAGATCACAAGCATGGAACTGTGGCCCGCCCCCACTACCATGGCTGCTGACCGCTCCTCCCGCTATGTCGTCATCATCGGAACACACGGCGGTGAGACCTTCCTGTTGGCGGACACACCGCATGGCATCCATGGGCAGGAACGTGCCCGGGAAATGGGGGCGCGGCTGGAAAGGCTCCTGCTGTGCCCGTTGGTGGCTTCGTGGACAGTGCATGAATCCTGAGCCGGCACGGGACCGGCACACCCCCCCTTGTCAACCCCGAGCACGGGCATCGCGTCTCATACTCCCGTAAGGAGCCGCCGAAAATCGGCCGGAGCCCCTTGCGAACGGCCTTTACCTGGGCTAGAATGTCATTGATTCAGGTCAAGGTGGGAATGCTGAACTGGGAAAGAGGTGGGAAAACCTCTTGACATTTGAAGGACTTCCAGTTCAAAGTACGGGAATTTTTTCACAATTCAATTTCCAAGTGAAGAGGAGACGAGAAATGAAAAAGTTGTTCGTGTTCGTAGTGGCCGCCGCTGTTCTGTGCGCCTTTGCGCTGCCCAATCTGTTCGCCGCCGACGCGGCCGACGGCCTCAAGATGGATAAGACCGCTCAACCCGTGACTTTCAACCACTCCACCCACAAGGACGAGAACTGCGAGTTCTGCCATCACACGTCGGGTGGTGACGCCGCCAACATCCAGAAGTGCTCCTCCGCCGGCTGCCATGACATCTTCGACAAGAAGGACAAGACCTCCGCCAGCTACTACAAGGCCATCCACGGCAAGCACGAGACCATTCCCACCTGTGTCTCCTGCCACAAGGAAAAGGCTGGCGACGACGCCGAGAAGAAGAAGCTCTTGACCGGCTGCAAAAAGTCCGCTTGCCATCCGTAAGCCTGAATTCATGAAAGCAATAACGACCGCCTCCACTCCCGGAGGCGGTCGTTTTTTATTCCAGGCAAATGCACGCTGTCTCAGTCCACCAGTCCAGTATGAGCCTTGAACGCCCGCATGGTGTTCAGCAAGAGTTGGGCGATGGTCATGGGCCCAACGCCCTTGGGCACCGGGGTCATGGCCTTGGCCGTCCTGCTGATGGCCTCGAAGTCGCAGTCGCCCACGAGCCCCTTTTCGGTGCGGTTGATGCCCACGTCCACCACCACGGCGCCCTCCTTGACCATGTCGGCCGTCACATAGCCGGGGCGGCCCACCGCGGCGAAGAGGAAGTCCGCGCGCCTGGTCTCCTCGGCAACGTCAGGCGTCTTGGTGTGGCACAAGGTCACGGTGGCGTCGCCGTATGGCCCGCGCATGCCCAGCAGCAGCGACAAGGGGCGGCCCACGATGTTGCTACGTCCCAACACCACGGCCTTTTTCCCGGCAGTGGGCAAATCGTAGCGCCTGAGCAGTTCGATGACCCCGGCCGGGGTGCAGGGGACAAAACCAGGCAGTCCCAGGGCCAGACGCCCCATGTTCACCGGATGGAAGCCGTCCACGTCCTTGTCCGGGGCGATGCAGGCCAGACATGTGCTGGAGTCCAGATTCCTGGGCAGCGGCAGCTGCAGCAGGATGCCGTCCACGTCTCGGCGGCCGTTGAGCTCGAAGATCAGGTTGTTGATCGAACCGCCCCGCGTCTCGGCGCCCAGCCGGTAGGCCTCGGAGCGGATGCCGACCTCGGCGCAGGCCTTTTCCTTGTTGCGTACGTAAACCTGAGAGGCCGGATCCTCACCCACGATGATCACCGCCAGGCAGGGGGCGCGTCCGGCCCGTTCGGCCAGTGCCGGCACGGAGTCCTTGATCTCGTCACGGATGGACTGGGCCGTGGACTTGCCGTCAAGAAGAATCATGCTCACTCCTTCACGATACTCGAAAGGACACTGGGGGAAAAACTCTTTGGAATCAAGTTCTTCCCCCAGACCCTCTTTTCATAACACTACGGTAACGGCATCCTGCAACAGGGGCATGCTTCCGGTGTTCGCTACTCCTCTTCGTCCGCCAGACCGAACATCTCGGCCATGTAGGGGCCGAAGTAGATACCCTCGTCCTCGAGGTCCTCTTCGATGCGCAGGAGCTGGTTATACTTGGCCAAACGGTCCATGCGGCTGGCAGAACCGGTCTTGATCTGCCCCGCGTTCACGGCCACGGCCAAGTCGGCGATGAAGGCGTCCGTAGTCTCGCCGGAGCGGTGGGAGATGACCGTGGTGTAGGCGGCTTCCTTGGCCATCTGGATGGTGTCCAGGGTCTCGGTGACCGTGCCGATCTGGTTGAGCTTGATCAGGATGGAGTTGGCCACGCCCTCGTCGATGCCACGGGCCAGGATCTCGGGGTTGGTGACGAAGATGTCGTCACCCACGATCTGCACCATGTCGCCCATGGCGTCGGTGAGCTGGGCCCAACCTTCCCAGTCGCCCTCGGCCAGGCCGTCCTCGATGGAGACCAGGGGGAACTCCTGGGTGAAGGAGGCCAGGTAGTCCACCATGGCCTTGGAATCCAGCTTCTTGTTCTCGCCGGAGAGCACATACTTGCCGCCCTTGTAGAACTCCGAGGCCGCGACGTCGATGGCCAGGACTATGTCACGCCCCGGCGTGTAACCTGCTTCCTGGATGGCCCGCATGATATAGGTGAAGGCCTCGTGGTGGTCCTTGAGGTTGGGGGCGAAGCCGCCTTCGTCACCCACGCTGGTGATGTGTTTGTCCTTGGCCAGGATGGCCTTCAGGCAATGAAAGGTCTCGGCGCCCATGCGCAGGGCCTGGGCAAAACTATCGGCGTTCAGGGGCAGGATCATGAATTCCTGGATGTCCAGATTGTTGGGAGCATGCATCCCGCCGTTGATGATGTTCATCTGCGGCACGGGCAGGATCTTGGCGTTGAGTCCACCCAGATACTGGTACAGGGGGAGGCCCAGGTGTTCTGCCGCGGCGCGGGCCGTGGCCATGGACACCCCGAGCATGGCGTTGGCTCCCAGGCGGGACTTGTTCTCGGTGCCGTCCAGTTCCAGCAACAGGTTGTCCAGGGCCACCTGGCGGATGGCGCTCATGCCCACCACGGCCTCGGCGATCTCGCCCTGGACGTGTTCCACAGCCTTGAGCACGCCTTTGCCGCCGTAGCGGGACTTGTCCCCGTCGCGCAGCTCCAAGGCCTCCCGCGAGCCCGTGGAGGCGCCAGAAGGCACCGCGGCACGTCCGATGATGCCGGATTCCAGGGTAACCTCGACCTCCACCGTGGGATTGCCGCGTGAATCCAGGATCTCCCTGGCCCATACAGATACGATCGTACTCATGATCTCATTCTCCTTGCATAAAAGTTCTTCAAGCCCCCCTGGTCCTGCGGCAGCGCCCACTGGGGGCGCCACGGGGTTCGTCACGCGCTTGTCCGTTCCAACGCAGTAACACTATCCTGTTTCACTGTTGAGTCAAAAGAAAAAAGTGCGCCAGCTCATGCCGAGAGGCAACGGCATCAGGCCCGGCTTCGCCCCGCTCCTTTCCAAAGGCAGCGCAGCCCTTCGAGCAGCAGGTCGGGCCGCAGGTGATCGAAACAGCCACAGACCTGGGCGATCACGGGAGCGAATCCGCCCGTGGCCACCACGGGTACGCTCCCCGTCGCGCCCATGTCGGCAAGCATGGTCCTGAGCCTGGCACACAGGCCTTCGGTCATGGAGGCGAAACCAAAGATCAGCCCCTGGTTCAGGCTCGTGCTGGTATTCTGGCCGATGCGCATCTCGGTGGATTCCAGCTCCAATCGAATCTGCGGCAGTTTGGCCGTGCGCGTGGCCAGGGCCGAGGCCGAGGAAAGCACACCGGGGCAGATCAGCCCCCCGAGATAGGCGTTGTCCAGAACGCATTCAAAGGTGGTTGCCGTGCCGAAGTCGATGACTATGACGGCGGCGGTGTCGCACAGTGCCCTGGCCGCGAAGGCCGTGACCAGCCTGTCCGCGCCCACCTCGAAGGAGCGCTCGTAGCGGTTTTCCAAAGGAACGGGCAGATTCTCCGGCACAAAACAAACCTCGACACCAAAAAAACGCCTGCATGCATGGCGCAACAACGGATCTACAAAGGGCGCCACGGAGCAGGCCACGCACGCCTCCACTTCGTTTGCCGGAATTCCGGCATTGCCGCAGAGCCCCAGGAGCGCCAAGCCCAGGGAATCGCCGGTCTCGCCGGACCTGGTGGGCAGGTTGAAGACTTCGATGGCCTCCAGCTCCTCCCGGGCCAGTCCCATGGTGATGGTGGTGTTGCCGATGTCGAAGAGCAACGTGCAGGGTGCCATGGCTGTGTCGGTACCTTATTGTTCGTCTGGAATGGCGGTTGCGGGCATGGCCGAGTTGCAAGAGCCCTTGCTCCGGCTCTGTTTGTCGCAATCGTTCTGGAAGTGCATGACCTCTCTCCTCCACAACCGACCGGCCCCCTGTGTCCTGCATCACTCCGGCCGTTGTTGCGGCGCGTTGGCCTTGCCGCTACCAGATTTCATAACGCTTGGCTACAGGCCCGCGCCTGCTCCCCAGGCAAGTACCAATCAGCTGTTGCGTCCCTGTTTCCGTTTCTCCCACCAAGCCAGGATCACCGGGAACGCGGCCAGGAAAATGCCGTAGCGAAGGTAGCCCAGACTGCCCAGGGCGATCTTGTAGAACACCCGCCCCTGCATGATGGCCTCCACTTCGGGCGTGTTGGCCATCGGAGCCAAGGCCGCGCCGCCCCAGGCGTAAGAGCCGGCCACTGCCAAGCCGCCCATGGCGCCGACAATGCCAAAGGCCGCTCCAGCCATTGCATGGACTCCAGCAGCCAGACCACCGGCGGACCAGATGCCAAGGGCCAGGCCTCCCAAGCCGAGCACACCGAGTCCCAGACCGCCCATCGCCACCCCGCCCATGGCCACCCCACCCAGGGCGAAGAGCACCCCGAAGGCCACGTCGCCCACGGCTATCCAGCCCCTGGCCACGCCGCGCTCGGAGCGCCCCTTCGCGGTGCGACCGATGGCCACGTGCAGCAGCGGCAACCCCAGGAAGCGAAGTCTGCTTGTGTATTCCATGCCTCCTCCGGCGCTGGACGCTGACTTCCCGCGCACCTACTTCCTTCCCTTGAACTCCAGGGTGAGTATGGTGATGTCGTCTGTCTGTTCCGCGGGGCCGGCGTGTTCGTGCACCGAGGCCATGACCGCCGCGTCCAGGTCCTCGGGCGAGGCGTGGCGAAGCCGCGTGGCCAGCTCCAGCAGCCGCGCCTCCGAGTACAGGTTGTGCTCCAGGTCCATGGCCTCGGTCACACCGTCCGTGTATACCAAGAGCTTGTCTCCCGGTTCCAGGGTCATGTACTCGGTGATGTATGTCGAATCCTCCAAGATGCCCAGGAATCGGCCGGGAGGCAATTTGAGCCAACGGGGCTCGCCCTCCCTGGGGATGAACAGGGGGTAATTGTGCCCGGCGTTGGAAAAAGCCATTTCTCCGCTGTCGATGTCCAGGATGCCGCAGAACATGGTCACGAAGAGCAGGGCTTCGTTGTCGGCGTGCAGCTCCTGGTTGACCTTGTCCAGGATGGTGGCCGGGTCCATGTCCTGCTCGGCGATGCCCTTGACCAGGGTCTTGGACACGGCCATGAACAGCGCGGCCGGCACCCCCTTGCCCGAGACGTCGCCAACGGAGAAAAACAGGTGGGTGTTGTCCAGCATGAAGAAATCGTAGAGATCGCCCCCCACTTCCCTGGCAGGCAGCAGCGTGGCGTGCAGGGTGAAGGCCTCGATGTCAGGGAACGGTGGGAAGCGCTTGGGCAGGAAGCTCATCTGGATGTTGCGCGCGATCTTCAGCTCCGACTCCATGCGCTCCTTGGCCTTGGTGGTCTCGGTGAGGTTGGTGATGTATTCCTTAAGCGCCACGCGCATGTGGTCAAAGGAGCGCGTCAGGTCGCCCACCTCGTCGTTGGCCGGACTCCCCGGCAACTCCACGTCAAGATTGCCTTGGGCCATCTCGTTGGTCTTGGAGGCCAGCAGGGTGATGGGGCGGGTGATGGTCATGGAGATGCCCACACTGACCCCGAGCAGCAACAGCAGACCGAGGGCGCAGATGAGCAGGACCTTGCGGTTGAGATCCTCCAGGTCGGCAAACAGCTCCTCCTCTGGGATCACCACCCCCAGGGACCAACCCGTGGACTGCATGGGCGCGAAATACAGGCGGCAGGGGCGGCCGAACAAGGACGCGGGCACCGGCACGAAGCCCTCTTCCCCCGCGATCATGCGCTTGCCCAGGGCGCGGATTTCCGGGTTCTCCAGTTCCTCGGCGATGCTGAAGACGCTCTCGCGCATGATGCGCTCCGGCTGGGGCGCGGACACGAACACGCCGCTGCGGCTAAGCAGAAAGGCACTGCCTGTATCGTAGATGCGGATCTTGGAGACAAAATCGTGCAACCATTCCAGGGAGATGTCAGCCGTGACCACTCCGGAAAAGACCGTGGCGCCCGCCAGCCTGCGGCTGAAGGGCACGCTGTAGGTGGACATGACCACGTTGCCGCCCCCTTCGTCGAAATAGGGCTCGCTCCACGAGGCTTGGCCAAGCAACCTGGGGATCAGGTACCAATCCTTGGCGAAATAGTTGTAGCTCTCGGCGTCGAGCTGCGTCAGCCTGATCTCCTCCCCATCCCTGTAAACGTAGGGGGCGTAGAACTTGATCCTGGCGTCGAAGGCATAGGGCTCGAAGGCCACCGCCGTACCGAAGACCGTGGGTGTGATCACCAGGAAATCCCGTAACTGCTTCTCCAGATACGCCGCATCAGGCAGTTGCTCCTCGAAGCCGTGCACCATGAAGTCCGGCACCTGCTCGGCCTCCCTGAGCACGGAGTCGATCCTGTTCAGGGCCGCCGCGCTCAGGTGCCTGGCCTGTTCCGTGGCTGCCGCGAGGATGATCTGCCTGGAATAGTGGTAATTGTACAAGAACCCGGCGGCAAAGATGCACAGGGTTCCGGAAAGGACGAACAAGGCCAGCTTGAATGCCAGGCCCCTTCGTCTATGGCGTTTCTGGACAAAGGGCATGGAACTCCTCGTAAGGGGGGAAGCTGCCTATCAATTCCGCCTCGACCATGGCCTTGGCCACGGAGAGATACTCCTCGCGGGACAGCGGCCCCATGGTCGCGCCGCCTTCGGGAGCGATGATGTCGCGCATGCGTGCCAGCATCCAGCGCTGGTGCACGCGGTTGGTGGGCAATTTGGCCTGTTCCACATGCTCCATGACCTTGTCCAGTGTCTCTTCGGGATGTTCGAAGGCGTGGCGCCAGCCCTCCAAGGTGGCCTTGGCCACGGCGCAGCACAGCTCGGGATCGCGTTCCAGGGTGGCGCGAGTGCAGTAGAGTCCGTCTTCGGGATAATCCAGACCATAATCCGACATGGCGAAGACCGTCAGGTCCTCGGGGTCCAGGCCGCTGTTCAGGATGGTGTGGTATTCGTTGTACCACATGGCCGA
>CAZSRS010000012.1:71330-99936 GCA_964609625.1 uncultured Desulfovibrionaceae bacterium | reverse complement strand
ATACTTTGGAATCCAAACGACATGATACTTGCACTCCCATTTGGTGTGACTTAGGCTTGAAGTGCCGTCCAGCGAAAGCCTCCACATAGCTGAACTTTGAGCGGTTCAACTGGAGGCTTTCGATATAATCCCGGAGCTGTCAAACTTTGGAGTCCCCCGGCAAAGCCCTGGGTTTACCCAGAGACAATTATCGGCTTGTCTATAAGAATAGGATAATTGTAGCATTATATAATTTTTGTCCACGATAGATTCTATTGCTATCATTTCTGTCTGATCATGCTACAGAATACTGAGGAGTATCCTTTTCCCTCCCCTTCGCAATAGCCAAGGCCAAGGTGCCTCGTCCAAAGGAGGACCCCATGCGCTTCAACTGCCACAGTCACGTGTTCAACCTGCAGAGTGTGTTCACGAAACAGAGCAAGCCCCAGTTGGAGGACAGGCTGATCACCGCCAACGTACCCAGGCCGTTCCGGGATATCATCACCAACCTTGCCGTGGCCATGATAGATGCCAAGCGGGAGTTGTTCGGCCCTGAAGGCCTGATGCTCGACAGGGGGCTGATCAAGCTGAAGGGAAAAAGCGAAACACCGAAAAGCCTGATCAGCTCGATTGAAGAACTCAAGAAACTCAACGAAAAACGCTGGAAAGGCTTTCTCGGCTTCAGGGATTACATGCTGCGCTGGATTCCAGCCGAGACCGAGGCCCGCATCAGCTGGGCCGGCGACTGGATGGAGTTCCTGAGCACGGTTTTCGCCCCCGTGGATACCATCACCGACCGGCTTCTGAGCTGTATGGAGTCCGAGGACGTCACTGTGGCCCTGATGGTCGAGTACTACGGCGACCCGGCCAAGGCCGACAAAAAGGAAATGGACACACTCCTGGACTGGCAGATCAGGGACACCCTGCACCAGTGCTTCCGCCATCCCGGCCGGGTGCTGCCCTTCCTGGGCGTGGACACCCGCCGCCCCGACCACATGACGTACGTCGAAAAACACCTGGGAGACGGCTCCTGCATCGGCGTGAAGCTCTATCCCTCGGCGGGCTTTTCCGTGCAGGATGCAAAGATGCGCGCATTGCTCAAGAAATGCCAGGAGATGCAGGCCCCCGTACTCATGCACTGCAACCGGGCGGGCTTCGGCATCGCCGCCCATGCGGATAACGCCAACCCCGCACACTGGGTCCAGCTGCTCCACGATTATCCTGACCTGCGCGTCTGCTTCGGGCACTTCGGCGGCGACGACTTCATCTCGGGCTCCTTCCGTTACAAGCGCCCCGCGTATCCCCACACTCCGTGGCACGTCACCATCCTGAACCTCATGCGCTCCACGGATAACGTCTACGCCGACATCTCCTTCCACTCCATGGTGGTGGACAGAATCCATGGTGAAAAGTACAGGGCGGCCATGAACTCCATCCTGTCCCAGGGGGACTTCACCGACAACATCCTCTGGGGCACGGACTTCATCATGATCCTCATGCAGATGCAGGACAGCACCTATACCAAAGTCTTCCAACAATATCTCGGCAGTGACTTCGACGTCATTTCCAGGCAATCCCCCCTGCGCTATCTGGGCATCGCCCCAGACTTCACGGAAGGCAAACACAAGGAAAACATCCAGCGACACCTCGACTGGCTCAGGAACAACCTGCACGACATCCGCAGGCACCGCAGCCACAAGTCCCTGCCCGCACCCTGGCTGCCGGATTCCTTGCGCAAGGAGATACTGAAATAGAAGAAGTTCGAGGGCGACTCCATGGTTTCCGTGGATACGCCCTCGGACTCAATTGACCTCGTGGACGTCGAACTCCAGTGGCTCCACCGGATGCAACCGGATGGGCAGCTCCACGATGAACACGCTGCCCTTGCCTGGTTGTGACTCTGCCCAGACACACCCCCGATAGTGTTCCACGATCTGCCGGCAAATGGCCAACCCCAAGCCGGTGCCCTCGGGCTTGCTTTCCAGGGCGTCGTAGCGCGTGGCTTGGTGAAACTTGTCGAAAATGATCTCGAGATCCTCGGCCGCGATTCCAATGCCTGTGTCCTGCACCCGTATCTGCAGCGTTTCTTCGTCCTTGAGTCCTGCCGTCACGCGGATGCTCCCCTTCAAGGTGAACTTCACCGCGTTATGCAGTAGGTTGATCAGTACCTGTGACAACCTGTCGGGATCAACGAACAGCGTGGGCAATTCCCTGGGTACGTCCACCTCTAGCGCCACATCGCGCCTGCCGGAGAAAAAGCCCTGGGAAGTACTCACGGCCCGAGCGACACATTCTGCAACCGAAACCTCGCGGTCCTGCCACTCCACCTTGCCGGATTCGATCTTGGTGATGTCCAGGACATCGTTCACCAACCGCGTCAACCGCTCCCCTTCGTGAAGGATAATCTCCAGATTGTCGTTTATACGCTTCCCCAAATCCTTGCCATGGCCCTTTGCCGCGGTGCCTGAAAAATGCCGACGGAAATCGCGCTGGATCATCTTGGCAAAGCCTAGGATCGATGTCAGCGGAGTGCGGAATTCGTGGGAAACAGAGGCGAGAAACGATGACTTGAGCATGTCCAGTTCACGCAGTCGCTTGTTGGCACGCTGCAATTCATCGGCCTTCTGCTCCAGGTCTCGGGTGCGTTCCTCCACGGTGGCTTCGAGCCTGCGGTTCATGGCCTCCAACGCCTCTTCGGCGCTTTTCCGCTTGGTGATATCGCGCAGGATGCCCAACATGCGCATAGGCATGCCCTGCTGATCGCGGATTACAGCACCGGAGGCATACACCCAGCGCACGCTTCCATCCGCGCGAAAGACGCGGTGCTCGATGTCGTAGACCTGATCGATCTCAAAGGACCGCCGTATGGCCTGAACCAAGGCGGATCTGTCGTCTCGATGCACGAATCTGAGAAACGATCTGAAGGAATTCTTGAATGTACCGGGTTCGTACCCGAACATGGGCTCCACGGCATCGGACCAATAGAGCTTTCCCGCCTTGATGTCCCAGTCCCAACTGCCGATGTTCGCGGCCTTCTGGGCCAGGGCGTACCGCTCCTCGCTACGGTGCAAGGCCTCTTGGGCGCGGGAGCGCTCGATGGCACTGCCGATGATGTCGGCCAAGATGCTCAACAGGGCCTGCTCTTCTCCTATCCACTCCCGCTCTCCCCAGACCGTGATCACCGCGAGAAAGCCGTCGTACTTGCCAGACTGGACCAAGGGTGACACCAATCCGGCCTTGATGCCGAACTCTTCGCAGAACCGTCGTTCCAGCATTGCTTCAGGGGGCAGATTACGGATGCTCGAGATCTTGACGGCTCCCTCCAGTGAGCACTTTTTCCACAACCAGGGAAACCTGGAAATATCCACTTCCAGGATTCTGTCTTTCAACGATGGAACATCTTCGTCCATCCATTCATAGTGACACGAAACGCTGCTGACACCTTCCGGCCCATAAAAAACCAAGGCTCCGTCCACATTCAAAAAGGTGGCCAGCTCGGCGAGGACGTTTTCAATCCGGCTCTCCATGTCCTCGGGAGAAATTTTCAGCAACTGCCGCGAAATCATGGCCACCAGCCGCTCGACTTCATAACGCCGCTCGAGCCGGCCCGTCATGGCGTTGAAAGCTGCCGCAGCCCGGCTGATCTCGTCACTGCCCGCAACGTCGGCCGGTCGCGACATGTCCCCCCTGGCCATCCTCCTGGCCGCTTCCGACAGATCGGCAAGACGCGCGCTCAGCCGTCTGGTGAACAGGGCAGATGCCGAAACCGCGAGTATGAGGGCTCCCAGAGCCACTCCGCCGCTTATGGATAGTGCCAAGACAATGGGCTCGAATGCCTCTTGCAGGTCGATCTCAGCCACCAGGGTCATTTCCAGACCGGAAAGGACCTTATGCACGCCGATCACTTGTTTGCCATGGTAGCCCGCATAGACGTCACCAATGGTTTTTGCCTGGCCGGAGACCTGCAAGCTCCCATAGTGACCTTCGAGGACGCTCCCCTGTGCAAAACCGCTGAATCGGGAATCAGTGAGCAGCACCCCCGCATCATCCAGGAGAAATGTTTCTCCTGTTCGACCCAAGCCGCTGCGTTCCCGCATGATGGTATTGAGACGTTCCAAGTCGGCCAGGCCGCAAAGTATTCCCAGCACCTTACCACGGGCATCACGCACGGGGCGCGAGACGATTATTCCCCATTTGCCTCGTCTGTTCCCTCGCTGCGGTATCAACTCCACGTGAACCTGCTCCCGAAGCAGTCCGTTCTGGAAAAACCGCGAGCAATCAAACCGCATATCCTCGTTCCAGATGGCCGTGGAAAGCACCACACGCCCCTGGGAGTCGAGCAGGAACAGTTCCTCGAGGCGTTGCTGGCTGAGGAGTTCGGTTATGCCCAGGAACCTGTCGCGCAACAGCATGTAGGAGCGTTCCCGGGCAATCCTGGCGCTCGAGGTGCCCGCATCCACCTCGGGCAGCGGCCCTTGCAGCAGAACGCGCATCCAGCTGAAGGCCTCGGCGCCGCTGGCGGCATGGCCTAGATCGGCGCGCAGGCCCTCGACCCAGGTACGGATCTCGGCCTCCTTGAGTGCCGCGATGGTGTCGAGTTGCGTCAAAACCTGACGTTTGCCGCTGTGATAACTGACAAGGGCCGAAGCAAGACCGATGATCACCGAAGGCGTGAGTACGAGCACGATGAAGGCCACAAGCAACCTGGAGCGGATACTCCAGAGTCTGAACAATCCAGATATACGTCTACGTTTCTTCACGTTGAGGCTCTCGGGCGCGGTCGGGTCGGCACATCATCGTGCGGGGGCAAACGTATGTACGACATGTCCTTTTCCGTCATTGCGGCAGAAAAATCAAGAAATAGGTATTCGACCAGCCCAAACATGTCATATCGAGATACAATCAGAACACGTCCAGTGGTTTGACTGCCGCAGTCTGGCGAAAACGGGGCTTCGCAGGTCCCACGGGGGGTTCGCTCGCTGTGGGACGGTCCGCCGCTCGATACCACGTTGAATCCCACGACGGCAACTTCGGTATCGATGCAACGCGCTCGGGATGCGATCTTCCACCAGCCATGATAGAAAACCCGCACCGCCCAACGCTGGCGCCTTTGCCTTGAGGCGGCATTTCGGCTTTTTCAACGTGCCGCGCTTCACGATATTATCCAAGGACACGCTGCGATGCCTCTTGACTTGAGCCCACGAGTGTGCAAAATAACTTTTTTTTAAGTCAACACCACCAATGGAGGTGACCGTATCATGTATTCCCAGCCCCATGGCACAGAAATGGGCGTCACCGTCAAGGATAACGCTGTCCTGGTCAACGGCGTGGCCTGCGAGCCTGTCATCGAGAAATGCGAAGGCTGCGAGCGCATCAAGGAACTCGAAGGGGGCAGGTATTGCGCCAGTTACCCCGTGCCGGAAAAAAAGTGGCACCTGGGGGCCTGCAACTTCGCCACCCATGTCCGCGCCACCCTGGACAAGGGCGGAAAGGTCAAGATCAACCCCTTGAAGGCCTCCAAACGCGCCGCCCGCGGCCGTTAGGCACCGTATCACCTCAGGGCGGGGCCACCGGGCCCCGCCTTTGTTTCCAGCGTTCAGGGACACTCCATGACCCCCGTTCTCCAGGCTTTGCTGGACCATCTCGACACCCAGCGCGAAGCCGTCATCGACCTGCAGCGCGAACTCGTCGCCATACCGGCTCTGGGCCCCGAAAACAGCGACGGTCCCACCAACGCCGAACAGCCCAAGGCGGCATTTCTCGACGGTTACATCAAAATGCTCGGCCTGCCCGAACCCGAGTGGATCAACGCCCCGGACCAACGTGTGGCGTGCGGCTATCGCCCTAACCTGGTCTGCCGACTCCCGGGCGAGGATACTTCGCGCACCCTCTGGATCATCGGCCACACCGACGTGGTACCCCCCGGCGATCTTTCCCTTTGGGCCTCGGACCCTTGGACCCTGCGGGTGGACGGCGACCGCATGTACGGCCGAGGCACCGAAGACAATCACCAAGCCATCGTCTCCGGACTGCTCCTGGCCAACGCCTTCCAACGCCTGGACATCATCCCGCCCTGCAATCTCGGCCTGCTGCTCGTGGCCGACGAAGAAACCGGCAGCGGCTTCGGCCTGGACTACGTGCTCAAAAACAGGCCCGACCTGTTCACCAGCAACGATCTCTTCGTGGTCCCGGACTTCGGCAGGCCGGACAGCACCATGATCGAGGTGGCGGAAAAAAGCATGCTTTGGGTCAAGGTCGCGATCACCGGCAAGCAGTGTCACGCCTCCACCCCATACCAGGGGCGCAACACCCTACGCGCCGCGGCCAGGTTCATCGTTCTCCTGGAATCCCTGTACAGGGACTTCGACGCGGGTGACGACCTCTTCGACCCGCCCCACTCCACCTTCGAACCCACGAAAAAAGAGGCCAACGTACCCAACGTGAACACGGTGCCAGGCTATGACGTCTTCTACCTGGACTGCCGCGTGCTGCCCGAATACGACCTGGAACAAGTACTCTCGCGCATCCGCGAGCTGGGGCTTCTGGTGGAGGAAGAGACCGGGGTGCGCATCGAGTATCAGGCCGCGCAGTATGCCCAGGCCGCACCCCCCACCCCACAGGACAGCGAAGTGGTCCGCCGGCTCACGATCGGCATCCACCGCGTCTACGGAGTGGAGCCTCGCCCCATGGGCATCGGCGGGGGCACCGTGGCCGCATTCCTACGCCGGCAGGGGTTCCATGCCGCGGTCTGGGCCACCTGCGTGCACAACGCGCATCAGCCCAACGAATTTTCCCTGGTATCCACCCAGATCGGCGACGCCAAGGTCCTGGCCCACGTACTGTACCAGTCGTGACCGTTGCCCCAGCCTTTGCCATGCGCCCCCCGCCTCCAGACCGCTTCGACTGCATCGTGGTGGGGGCTGGACACGCCGGCTGTGAGGCTGCCATGGCCACGGCCAGGATGGGGCACAGCACCCTGCTGCTGACCATCAACGTCGACCGCATCGGACACCTCTCCTGCAACCCCGCCATCGGCGGTCTGGCCAAGGGGCATCTGGTCAAGGAAATCGACGCGCTCGGCGGCTGCATGGGGCTTTGGGCCGATGCCGCAGGCATCCAATTCCGCCGTCTGAACACCCGCAAGGGGCCGGCCGTGCGCGCCACCCGCGCACAGATCGACCGCGACGCCTATCTCAAGGTGGTGCGGCACGACGTCTTTGCCCAGGACAATCTCTGGATCCGCCAGGACACCGCCGCCGGTCTGCTGCTGCGCAAGGAAAACGGCAGGCGCCGCATCACCGGCGTGCGCACCACCCTGGGCGAGGAATTCCCCGCACGCACCGTGATCCTCACCACAGGAACCTTTCTTTGCGGGCTGATTCACGTGGGGCTGACCAACTTCCCAGGTGGCCGGTTGGGTGACCCTCCCAGCGTCACCCTCTCACAGTGTCTGCGTGAGGCCGGCATCGAGTTGGGGCGCCTGAAAACCGGCACCACGCCTCGACTGCTCAAAGCCAGTATCGATTTCAGCGGCCTCGAGCCACAGCCCGGCGACACCCCGCCCCCCCCTTTCAGCTTCCGCAGTGATTCCGTGCCCCTGCCCCAACTCCCCTGCCACATCACCTATACCAACGAGCGCACCCACGCCGTCATCCGCACCGGCTTCGAGCGTTCCCCCTTGTTCACCGGAGTGATCCAAGGCACGGGGGCGCGCTACTGTCCCTCGATCGAGGACAAGATCGCCCGCTTCCCGGACAAGGACCGGCACCAGATTTTCATCGAGCCCGAGGGCCTGGACAGTCCCGAGGTCTATCCCAACGGCATTCCAACCAGCCTGCCCCTGGACGTGCAAAAGGCCTTGTTGGCCACCATTCCGGGCCTGGAAAAGGCCCAAATCGTGCGTCCCGGCTACGCCATCGAATATGATTTCGCCTACCCCACCCAGCTGCTCCCCACCCTGGAGACAAAGGCCGTGGCCGCTCTCTACTGCGCGGGGCAAATCAACGGCACCTCGGGTTACGAGGAGGCGGCGGCCCAGGGCCTTTGGGCTGCCTGCAACGCCTGCCGCTCGCTGCAAGAGGGCGAGCCCTTTCTCCTGCGCCGTGACCAAGCCTACATGGCCGTGCTGGTGGACGACTTGGTCACCAAGGGCACCCTGGAGCCCTACCGCATGTTCACCTCAAGGGCGGAGCACCGCCTCCTGCTGCGCGAGGACAACGCCGATCAACGGCTCACGCCCCTTGGGCGGAAGCTGGGTCTGGTGGACGATGGGCACTGGGAACGCTTCCAAAGGAAGCAACGGGATCTGAACAGCGTGCTCCAGGGGCTGCACGAACGCTGCATCCGCCCGGACGCGGCCACACGTGAACATCTGGCTGGCATGGGCGAAACCACCCCCGGCAAGACCATCTCCCTGGCAGAACTGTTACGCCGCCCGTCCCTCGCCATTCGGAACCTCCTGGTGTTTTGGCCCGAACTCGGGACCTTCCCCCCCGATGTTCTGGACGAGGCGCAGAATACCTGCAAATACGCGGGTTACCTGGAGCGCGAGGCCGAACAGGTAGTGCGCTCCATGCGGTTGGAGTCGGTGCCATTGCCACAGGACATGCCCTACGCCGCGGTGGCCGGGCTCTCCCGCGAGGTGGTGGAAAAGCTGGAGAGGATTCGCCCCTTGAACCTGGGACAGGCCGGCCGTATTTCCGGCATCACACCCGCTGCGATCTCCTGCCTGGAGATCCAGCTACACAAGATGGGATTGCTGTAGTGTTTTTACGACATGGCGCACAGACTCCGCGGCAGCGGGCAGGCTTCCTTTTTTCCGGCGTACCCTGTCATCATCCTTGCTTTTCCCATTGCAATGATTAGGATGGGATTGCGTATGCCGCACTTGCCCACCAGAGTATTCTTCCGGGCGATTTCAGGACCCATGAATTCTCGGCACGGGACATGCAAATGCCGGAGTGGTATTTAACCGTGATGTCACGTTGACAGGTTACGCATTACCTAGCAGGATACCCTTTTCAGGACCATTGCAAGGCCCGCATGTACCCCTCTGTACTTCCCACCGCCGCCGGCTTCGACAGAAGTTTCCTGGACCAAGTCAGGGGCGGCTTTTCCAGCACCGGCTTTTCCTACGAAATGTTTCTGTACATCCTGGTGGTCATCGCCGGGGCCATCGCCCTGTACGTGCTCGGAAAAGGGCTGAACCTGTTGATCAACCAATTCAAGACACGTGACATTCCAGGCAACTGGATCGTCAACAAGCAGCAGATAGCCGAAATTCTAACCAAGGCCATGGACCAACGCAGCAAGTTTGAAATGAAGTTCATGCCCGCCGATTTCTCGCGGCGCGCCACCATGTGTTCATTGCTGGAGATATCCGCGCAGTCCCTGACCTTGGAGCTGGACATGAACGTCTCGGCCACCAAGCGCTGGCTCAACCGTGAAGTTGAATTCTTTTTCCGCGTCCCGACCGAAAAACAGGGCGGCATGGCCTTCTATCATTTCTCTTCGACCGTCTCCGGCATCAAGCGCGCTTCGGCGGGAGAAAGTCTCCTGCTCGTGGCCTTTCCGGAAAAGATCGAATTGAACCAGAAGCGTGCATTCTTGCGTTTGGAACCCCCTTCGCAATACTTCCTCGGGTGTGCTGTCTGGCGTGATCAACAAGTCAAGGAACCCTCGGATGTGCGACGCTGGGGCAAACCGCTTTTGTTGCACCAACCCGGCAAGGCCGGCAACCCGATCACTGTCGCGGACATCTCGGCCGGGGGGCTGCGGCTGCTGGTCAAACGCAGGGCTGTTCGCGAACTCGGCCTGGAGGTCACCATCGCCAACCGGTTTTACGTGGCGGTGGATCTCTACGACCCCGCGGCCGGCCGGAAACGCCGCTACTGGCTGCAATGCAGGGTCCAACATCTCTATGAAGACTACGAGACCAAGGATGTGGAGTACGGCTTGCAGTTCGAGGCCTGGGGACGTCCCAAAAAGGAAGACGAGACCTTGCTTCTGGAGTGGAAACCGGTGTTTCCTGAAGGTGTGGAGCCACTGGGCAGCTGGGTGATGCAGCGGCACCTCGAACTCTATCGGGACAAAGGCATTACCTGATGCATACGCGGTCGTGGCGGCGAGGCTTGCAAGCCGTGGCTGGATTTGGATAAATAATTGCCGTGGCCGGATCCCGGCCCACGGACATCGACGTACAGCGCCATCAACGAGGAGGTGCGGTGTTGGACGAGGGATCGGACAGTAAATCCTGGCCTCTGCTTGGCTGGTTGTTCGGCCACAAGCAGGAACAACCCATCGAGGAGGCCATTCGCGACGCCCAGGAAGAGGGCGAACTCAACCCCGAAGAGGTACTGATGCTGCGTAACGTACTCAGGCTGGGAAGAAAACGAGTGCAGGACATTATCGTTCCCAGGCCGGATATCGTCTGCGCCGAGGTTGACGACGACCTTGAGGACGTCGCCCGTCTACTCATCGAATCAGGCCACTCCAGGCTCCCGATTTTCAAGAACAACAAGGACAACATCGTAGGCATCGTGCATGCCAAGGACCTGCTCAAGGCCTTGCTGCACGAAGGGAACGAGTCCAGGCGGGTGACTGACGTCATGCGTAAGACCTTCTACATACCCGAGACCAACAACGTCCTCGACCTGCTGCAGGAATTCAGGACCCGCAAGATCCATATGGCCATCGCCCTGGACGAATACGGCGGCACCTCCGGACTGGTCACCTTCGAGGACGTGCTCGAGGAGATCGTTGGAGAGATAGAGGACGAATACGACACCCCGCGACCTGCGGACATCGAGACACTGGAGAATGGAGATGTGCTGGTCTCGGGCCGGACCCTGCTCTCGGACCTGGAAGAAGACCTCCATCTCGGGCTGGATTCGGAGCAGGTGGAAACCGTGGGAGGCTATCTTTGCGAGCTGGCCGGCCGAGTCCCCTCAATTGGAGAGACTTTTTCCTTGGCCGGACACCGCTTCACCATCAAGGATGCCGACGCCAAACAGGTCCGCAGCATTCTGATCCATCCCTTGCCGCCGTCACCATAAACTGGTCGAAGGATCCCGTGGGTATCTTCACTACATTCGTCACTATTGTTCTGGCTGTCGGCGGCGCCTGGTTCGGTCATCCCAACCCCCTGCTGCACGTGCCTCCGGTCGTATTGCTCTTTCCAGCCGGGCTCTGCATCCTTGCGGCACGGGCCACGGGTCCGCGCCAGGCCTTCACACTGGGTTGGCTCACCGGATCCCTGGCCTTTACCGCCTGCCTCTACTGGGTGGCCCTGCCGGTGCACAACTACGGCTTCCTGCCTTGGATACTCGCCGCCCCTTGCCCCATGCTCCTGAGCATGGTCCTGGGCCTGTTCACAGGCCTCTTCACCCTGGGCCTGCATCTCACCAAGGGGCGCTTGCCGTGGCCGTTGCAGGCTCTCTACGCCGGTGTACTCTGGGGGGCATTGGAACTGCTGCGAGGATGGATCTTCACCGGATTTCCATGGCTGGCCCTGGCTGCGGCGTTTTCCTTCTGGCCATCCTGGATCCAAGCCGTGTCAGTGGTCGGTTCCCTGGGACTGGGGGCGTTCCTGGTGGTCGCCGCCTGGCTCCTGGCCCGCTTCGTGGCTCCGGACGGCCCCCACGCCCTGGCGTTGATCCTGGGCGCGGCCTTGCTGGCCCTGCCGCCGGTCTATGGTGCCTACGTTTTCTCCAAGCCCCTCACCCCAACCGCCACGGTTGCCGCGGGTGTGGTCCAGGGCAACATCGATCAGTCCGTGAAATGGGATCAGGCATTCATCGAGAATACCGTCCAAAAGTACAGCAACTTGACCACCACCCTGGCCGCGACGCAGTTCGATCCCCCCTTGTCCCTCGTGGTCTGGCCCGAAACGGCCATGCCGTTCTTCCTACAGGATGACAAGCCCGGATCGAGACAGATTCAACGACTGGTTCGGGATCTTTCCGTGCCCTTGCTCAGCGGCGCCCCGGCCTATGAACTGACCCCGAACAAAAAAAGCCATCACCTCTTCAACAGGGCGTTTCTATTCGACGACAAAGGCCTGCCAGTGGGGCATTACGACAAGGAACACCTCGTGCCCTTCGGCGAATACGTCCCCTTTGCGGAGTATCTCACGTTTCTGGACAAACTTGTCCAGGGAATCGGTGACTTCCGCAAGGGGAGCAACAGCGCCCCGCTGCACATCGGCAACCTTGCCCTGGGAGTGCTGATCTGCTACGAGGCCATCTTTCCCGAGCTAGCCCAGGCACGCGTGGCGCAAGGTGCCAACCTGCTGGTGAACATCTCCAACGACGCATGGTATGGACGATCCTCGGCCGCGGCCCAACACCTTTCACTTGCCCTGCTGCGGGCAGTGGAGCAACATCGCGGTCTGGTCCGCTCCACCAGCACGGGGATCTCGGCGCTCAGCACCCCCAGGGGGGAAATCCTCGCCGACATAGGCCTTTTCGAATCCCGCGCGGTAGCCGCGACCGTCGGGCTGCATACCGAAAAAAGCGTGTACCATCGGCTGTATTACGTGATAAACTACCTCCTGGCCGGCTTGACACTGATCCTGCTCATTGTGGGGCGCATTATACGGCCCAGAATCGGATAAAAATACCGGGACACCACATCCCAACAACACCTAAATGCGAGGCATTACAATATGTTGCTGCTCTCTGATCTAAAAATACTCACCCCTCCCCTCTTGGAACAATTCGAATCCCTGTGGAGGCGACTTTGACCTCCAGAGCGACAAACAACGCCTGGAAGCCATAGAAAATGAACTTTCCAAACCAGGGGCCTGGGACGCGCCGGAAAAGCTCACGCCCATCCTCCAGGAGAAAAGCCAGCTCTCCGAACACATCGAGCGGCTGGAAAAGTTGCTCAAGGCCAAGCAGGACCTGATGGACTGGATGGACATGGCCCGCGAGGAACCCACCGAAGAGGTGTTGACCACCCTGGAGGAACAGATCGACATCCTGCGGAACAAACTCCAGGAAGCCGAAATGCGGATGCTGCTCCAAGAACCAGAGGACAAGGCCTCGGCCATCCTGGAAATCCACCCCGGCGCCGGCGGCACCGAGGCCCAGGACTGGGCCGAGATGCTCCTGCGCATGTACCGTCGCTGGGCCGAAGAGCATGGTTTCTCCCACTCCATCCTCGACTACCTCCCCGGCGACGAGGCAGGACTCAAGAGCGTTTCCCTGGAAATCGAAGGCCTCAACGCCTTCGGCCTGCTCAGGGGGGAAACCGGCATCCACCGTTTGATCCGCATCTCCCCCTTTGATTCCTCCGGACGCCGGCACACCTCCTTTGCCTCGGTGGATGTCTTGCCCGACATCGAAAACGAGATCGAAATCGAGATCAGGGAAGAGGACCTGCGCGTCGATGTCTTCCGCTCCAGCGGTCCAGGGGGGCAGAGCGTGAACACCACCAGCTCCGCGGTGCGTATCACCCACCTGCCCACGCATATCGCGGTCCAGTGCCAGAACGAAAAATCCCAGTTGCGCAACAAGGAAACAGCCCTGAAAATCCTCAAGGCCAGACTCCTGGAGCGCGAACTGAAGAAACGCGCCGAGGAGCGTCAGGCTCAGTACGCCGGCAAGGACGCCATCGCCTGGGGCAGCCAAATCAGAACCTACACCTTGCAACCCTATCGCCTCGTGAAGGACCACCGCTCGGGCGCGGAAGTCGGCAACGTGGATGGTGTGCTCGACGGCAAGATTGACACTTTCATCCGGGAGTATCTGCTCTATCGACATGCCCTACAACACGGATGAGACCCGCATCTGCCCCAGTCACGAGGCACTTGCCCGTGAGATGGAGGCCCTGGGACGCCTGCTGCGCGATTTCGGCTGCCGGGAGTGCCTGGACGACGAGGACACCAACCCCGGTCGGCGCGTGGTGGCCATTGCCAGACTCTGCCGTGATCTTCCCCTGGAAGAGTGGCAGAAACTCGCATTGACCCCGGAGTTCGAGCAGTGGCTGGCCCTGCCTATCAACGCCGAGGCCTACCCCCATCTCCTGCATATCCAGGAGCGTCTTGAGTCGCTCTCCTTCCAGAGCGAACACGACCCTCTGACCGAGTTGCACAACCGCCGAGCCTTCGAGCGCGCCCTCAAGCTGGAATTGCAACGCGCCGAGCGAGGCAGCGTCTATCTCAGTTTGGCGATCATTGACATGGACCACTTCAAACAGGTCAACGACCGTTATGGTCATCCCTGCGGAGACGAGGTACTGGTGGCCCTGGCCGACACCCTGATCAAAAACAAACGCACTTATGACCTGGCGGCCCGGCTTGGAGGCGAGGAATTCGCCCTTATCCTGCCAGGCGCAGGTCCCAACAAGGCCCAGTCCATGCTGGAGCGCTTGCTCGCCGTCTTCCGTGAGACCCCCATCCGTTGCTCTGGCGTGGACGAGCCCTTGCATCTGACGTTTTCCGCGGGCGTGGCCTGTACCCGGCACAAGGTACACATCAAGACGGGTGAATTCATGCGCGTGGCCGACAAGGCACTCTATCTGGCCAAGGAAAAGGGCAGGAACAACGTCACCGTCCTGCGCGCTCCAAGGGAAGCGGAATTGCCGAAAGCCACCATGGTCCGCGCGGAAGAGAAGCAATTCCTCTTCACTGGAAGCAAGTAACCAAGAGGATAGAAGATGACCGGCAACAAAACGCTCAGCGTGAGCGTACTCAGCGGCAAGGGGGGCGTGGGCAAGACCAACATCGCCCTGAATCTCTCCTACTGTCTATTCAAAGGACAGCACTCCCTCCTGCTCATCGACTGCGACCTCGGTCTGGCCAATCTGGACGTGCTCCTTGGCATCGCGCCCGACAACAACCTCCAGGACCTCATGGACTCGGACATCGACCCACGGGAGGTTACCGTACCCTTGGCCAAGGGTGGATTCGATTTCGTGCCGGCGGCATCGGGCGTACCGGAACTCATCGACATGGACGACGAGATGCGCAACTCGTTGTTCAAGAAACTGCGCCCCCTGTTCCAGAATTATGATTTCCTGTTCCTGGATCTGGGCGCCGGTATCAACCCCACGGTACTCTCCTTCGCCACCATGAGCAAAGTGCGCATCGTGGTGGTGACACCAGAACCCACCTCCCTCACCGACAGCTACGCCCTGATGAAGGTTCTCAGCACGCAGCACGATGTCCGAGACTTCTACGTGGTGGTGAACATGGCCGAAAGCAGGTCCGAGGAGAAGCAGACATTTGAACGTCTGGCGGCAGCCTGCAAGAAATTTCTCGATCTGGACATCCGATTTCTCGGCGGTATTTGCCACGACAAGACCGTGGTGGAAGCAGTGCGTCGCCAGAAACCGCTGATGCAATTCTCGCCGAACTCCAACGCCGGCAAGGATATCTTCGCCATCGCCCTGAAACTGCAGAAACTGCGCAAGGAACTCCTGCCGCAGATTCAGAATGAATTTCCCTTGCTTCTGGAAATGGCCTGGGACAGGGAGTGATGCGTTTTCTCCAGAAAAAATGCAAAAGGGTCTTGACGAAAAACACCGTTTTTAGGCATGGTTATTTACATCAGACAGAATAAGGCGCTTCTCAGCCACGTTTCGCCAATGTAACCCCGGAGTACGTCATGAACAAAAGCGAGCTGATTGCTACCCTGGCCGAGGAAAGCAACATCTCCATGGAAGAGTCCTCCCTGATGGTGAACACCTTCATCGATTCCATCAAGGAATCCCTTCAGGATGGCAACCGCGTGGAGATCCGCGGCTTCGGCAGCTTCAAGATGAAGAACTACGGCGGCTACACCGGCCGCAATCCCAAGACCGGTGAACTCGTGGAAGTTCAGCCCAAGAGGCTGCCTTTTTTCCGCACCGGAAAGGAACTGAAGGAATTCCTCAATGACTAACCGGCTGGTGCGGCGCCTTTGTCTGCTTGCCGCACTTCTTTTTTCTCTGTGCAGCTGCGCCACGGGTTCGCTTCCTTCCACGGATTCCGCAGGTCTGGACGCCCCCCGCACCGACGGCGCTCCGGTCTTGACCATCGTCTACTGCGGGTCCACCAAGGGCAACTATGAACCCTGCCCCACCTGAGGGGGGCGGACGCTGGGCGGTCTGCCCAGACGCGCCACCTGGTTCGCCGACATCCGCAAGCAAGGAAACGCCGGCAAACTGTTCCTCGCCGGGCCGAATGAGTTTCTACCCTTCAATCCCTATGACATCGCTCCGTCCATTGTCTTTGCGGCTCCCCTCATCCGGGCCTACGAGATGCTCGACTACCACCGCGTCTACATCACCACGGAAGAGCAGGACTGGCTCAACAGGCATGGCAGCCCCGACCTGCCGGCTTCCTTCCGCACCATGGCCGAAGTCCCGCAAACCGACATCATCCCGGTGGCGGGCAAACGCGTGGGCATCGTGCTCTTCCCCGAACCGGAGGAATACTTCACCGCCACGCGACAGGATGTCCAGGCCGTGGTCAATGCGGCGGAGTCCATTCGCTCCCAGGTCGATCTGCTCGTGGGCGTCAGCTCCTGGGGTCGGACCAACGAAGAGTTCTATCTCGGGCACGCCGCCCCGGTCCTGGACATCCTGCTCGGCACCGGTCCGGGACAAGGCATGCGGGGTCAACTCGCGGCCCAAGGCGCCACCTATTGGGTCCGCTCCCTTACCAACGGCAAATATATGCTCACCCTCGATATCCGCTCCTGGCCCGGCCAGGAACGGCGATGGAAAAACCCCGAGACCATCAGCGAAACCTTCCGGGAACTCGATGTACGCATCCCGGACGATCCGGCAGTACGCGCCCTTTTCCGGGATAAATGACACCTTTTTCCGCCCCTTGTCGCAGAGTGGGGTGTTCATACCGGATTTCCCATACCAAGGGACATCTGGTATCCGGCGCCAGGACAAAACAGAGCAAACATGACGCCGCGTTACCGAGAAAACCGGGACCGAATCATGGCACGAGGTATGGTTCGCAACGTCGCACAGGACACACAGCGCGGGCCGGCGTACAGGCCGGCCGGGACATGGTCTTCAATGCAGACAGTCACCTTTCACAAAATGCACGGATGCGGCAACGATTTCGTACTTATCGACAACCGTGAACTCGGCTTGGCCGTCGAACATATGGCCGACTGGGCCAGGGAAATCTGTCGCAGGTCCTTCAGTGTGGGCGCCGACGGGCTGATTTTCCTGGAATCGCCCCCCTCGGAATTGTCCCATGAGATCCACTACCGCTGGCATTTCTACAACGCCGACGGCTCCCGCGCGGCCATGTGCGGTAACGCATCGCGCTGTGCGGCCCGCCTGGCGGTGGAACAAGGGCTGGCGCCGACCGAACACGCCTTTCTCACCGACGCCGGCATCATCCACGCCCGGATGCTCGGCCCGGACATGGTCAAGGTACAGCTCACGAGCCCCAGGGATATGCGACTGCACTTGGACCTCACAGCGACCGGACAAAACCTGACGATACATTTCGTCGACACTGGAGTGCCCCACGTGGCGTTCTTCACGCCTGAGGTCAAGACCCTGGATCTGAAGACCCTGGGCCCTGCCTTGCGCTTCCATGAGCGGTTCCAACCGGCAGGAACCAATGTCAACCTGGTTCAGGTTGTGGACAGGAAGCACCTCTTTCTGCGCACCTATGAGCGTGGCGTGGAAGGTGAAACCCACGCCTGCGGCACCGGCGCCGTGGCGTCGGTGGTCCTGGCCGAGGCCCTGGGCTTGACCGACACCGTGGTTGATGTCACAACTAGTGGTGGAGAAACCCTCGGCGTCTCCCTGGAACAGGACGGCGCATACCTGAGCGGCAAGGCCGTATCGGTTTACGTCGGCGTTATCAATCCCGCGGCCATGGGACTGCCTTTCTGCAAGGCAGAGACCCGGCAATCATAACCTTCCACCCTCACAGCACAAGGAGGACGGCAATGGAATTCCGAGGCGCCTACACAGCGTTGGTCACTCCGTTCAAGAACGGCGCCGTGGATGAAGAGGCGTACCGCCGGTTCATCGAGTGGCAAATCGAGCAAGGCATCGACGGCCTGGTCTCGGTCGGCACCACCGGCGAGTCCGCCACCCTCTCCCACGACGAGCACTGCGAAGTCATCAGGATTTGCATCGATCAGGCCAAAGGCCGGGTTCCCGTGATCGCCGGCACAGGCGGCAACGACACCCGCGAGGCCATCGAGCTCACCAAATTTGCGAAAAAAGCCGGCGCCGACGCCTCCCTGCAGGTGACCCCATACTACAACAAGCCCAGCCAGGAAGGGCTTGTCGAACACTACCGTGCCATTGCCAAAGCCGCACCCATGCCGCTGATCATCTACAACGTCCCGGGCCGCACCAGCCTCAACCTGTTGCCCAAGACCCTGGCGCGCATGGCCAGGGAGATTCCCGAAGTCGTGGCCGTGAAGGAGGCCAGCGCCAACCTGAGTCAGGTCTCCGAAATCGTTGAGTATTGCGGCCCAAAGTTCCAGGTCCTTTCCGGCGACGACTTCACTGTGCTGCCCCTGCTCAGCATCGGCGGCATCGGCGTGATCTCCGTGGTCTCCAACATCGTGCCCGAACTCATGGCCAGCATGTGCAAGGCCTTTTTCCAGAAGGAAAACGAAAAGGCCCTCGAACTGCACCTGAAGATGTCCCCCCTGAACAGGGGCATGTTCCTGGAAACCAACCCCGTGCCCGTGAAGACCGCCCTGGCCATGATGGGGAAGATACCCTCGGCCGAGTTCCGACTTCCCCTGGTACCCTTGTTGCCGACCAACCATACCGCACTCCGCGACATCCTCAAGGCCGCGGCGCTCATCGACTGACACACCCCGCCGCCGGGAGTCCCGCCGGACTCCCGGCGCCGCGGGATCAACACAGCACCAGTGCCATCTCCCATCACGACAAGGAATTCCCCATGAACGAACTGTCCGGAAAACGCGTCGCCATACTTGTGGAAAACCTCTACAACGACCTGGAGTTCTGGTACCCGAAGATCCGTCTGCAGGAAGCCGGCGCGGATGTCGTCGTGGTCGGTCCCAAGGCCGGTGCCGTCTACACCAGCAAGTACGGCATGCCCGCCGTGGCCGACATGGCGTTCTCCGAGTTGCGGGCCGACGCCCTGCAAGGGTTGTTGGTACCCGGCGGCTATGCCCCGGACCGCATCCGGCGCTCCAAGGAGGCTCTGACACTGGTCAGGGATACCTGCACCCAGGGCAAACCCCTGGCCTTCATCTGTCACGCGGGTTGGGTACTCATTTCCGCCGGAGTGCTCAAAGGCAGACACTGTACCTCCTACATCGCCATCAAGGACGACATGGTCAACGCCGGCTGTCACTGGGAAGACGCCGCCGTGGTGGTGGATGGCAACCTGATATCCAGCCGCACCCCGGACGACCTTCCTCAATTCTGCGCCGCGTTCATCGACAAGCTGCAAGGCTAAGGCGTCTGCCCCACCCATTACCTGCCGCCGCTGCAAATGACACACATGTTTGCAGCAGCTCGTTTATATCGCGAGAACCTCTCGCTCCCATACCCCGTGACGGGGGTTATACCGCGGCTTTTCCGGCCTGCGCCCTGGACAAATCCGAACGGATGGATTATCGGGTCAGCGTAGCCCGTACCGGACACTCATCCCTCAGATACCACGCCTTACAACGGAATAATGACCCAGGGGGGGAAATGCTGCACGCCGTCATGGGACACAGTGACGCCATCGTGCCCAGTGAGGCCGTGGCCACGGCAATTCAAGGCTGTAAAAACAATCTCCGGGACCTGCCCCCCAAGGCGGGAATCCTCTTCACCTCCATCATGGACTGCGATTACACCCCCATGCTGCGGGCCGTGTTGGACGCGTTTCCCGGCATAGAACTCGTGGGATGTACCACGGACGGCGAGGTATCGGACATCCATGATTTCGCCGACGATTCCGTGGCCTTGCTCCTGTTATGTTCAGACAGCCTGGAGTTCGCCTCTGGATGCGGCACCGGCATCTCGGTGACGCCGTTGCATACCGCGCGGGAAGCACGCGATCAGGCCCTGGCCAAACTGGGAGCGGAACCCTCGCTGACTCTCGTGTTCCCTGATGGATTGACCACCATCGGCACCCCTCTGGACAGTGTCCTGCGACAGACCTTTGGCACGGGAATTCCGGTTTTCGGCGGAACCGCCGGAGACCACTACCGACTCAAGCAAACCTGGCAGTTTCACGGAGAGCGGGTGTTCACCGACGCCATGCCCACCCTGCTCATCGGCGGCCCGCTGCTCTACTCCTCGCACATTTGCAGCGGCTGGCAACCCCTGGGCCAACAAATGACCGTCACCAAATCCCATGGCAACGTGGTCTCGACGATCAACGGCAAACCCGCGGCGGAACTCTTCCGCCATTACCTGGGGGACAACAACACAGAGTACGTCCAGTTCCCTCTTGCGGTGTTCGAGGCCGACAGTCCTGACTTTTCCCTGCGTGACCCCCTGTATTTCAAAGAAGAGGACGGCAGCATCCAGTTTGTCGGTCATCTTCCCGAGGGCTCCAGGGTCCAGCTGGCCGAGGCCGGCCGCAAAGACATCCTCCAGGCAGCCTCTACCGCCTCCAGGCAGGCCCTGAACTCCTACCCGGGTCAGGCCCCTTCCCTGGCCATGATTTTTTCCTGCGCTTCACGCAGACAGATCCTGGGCTCCCTGAGCAGGGAGGAGTGCCGTTATCTCAAGGACAACGCCCCTGCCGGCATGAATATCTTTGGCTTCTACACCTACGGGGAAATCGGGCCATTGGTCAGGGGGGGCGCTACCATCTATCACAACGACACCTATGTGGTCCTCGTCCTCGGCGACAGCTGACCTCTGCATCACGCAGCCCTGAAGCGTTACCGACATGTCCGTGAATTGCTCTAAATACCGACGGGTGATCCACACTCTCGGCAAACGCAACGCCTATCTTCGCCGCAAGATCGAACGCCTCAACGAACAGCGCATCCGACAGGAAAACATCGCCGACAACAGCCGCGCCTTGTTACGTCGTATCAACGACGAGAATACAGGGTTGCTGCAACTCCTCGAGTGCAAGAACCAGGAATTGGAGCACTACGCCGCCAGCCTGGCACGCAGTGAGACCTTATTACGTGGTGTCCTGGACCACTCTCCCCTAATCATCCTCCTCGAGGACCTCCAGGGCATCTGTCTCCTGGCCAACACCACCCTGGAGCAAACCCTGGGATTGCCCCCTGGAGGAGCAGTCGGCTTTCGGACAGAGGAGGTCTTTCCCCAGGAGCAGGCCCACACCCTGAGGGAATTGCTCTCCCGCGCCCTACGGGACCGCAAGGCAACGACAGGGGAACTGGCATTGGTACTGGGAAAGACAACGTTGCCCCTGCTGCTGACGGTCTACCCCTTGCTGGATGCGCACGGTCAACCCTGGGCTCTGGGCATCATCGGCCTGGATCTCACCGACAAACGTCGACTCCAGACCGAGGCCCTGCATGCGGCCCAACTGGCCACACTGGGAGAAATCGCAGCCGGTGTGGCCCACGAAATCAACAATCCGCTCAACGGCATCCTGAACTACGCCCAACTCATGGCCGACGAATGCCGAAGGGACGTGTTCCCGGGCATGATCCCGGAACTGACCAAACGGCTCATCTCGGAGTGTGACCGCGTGGCCTCCATCGTGGACAAACTCCTGGAACTCTCACACAAGCCCGAACCTGAACTCGTTCCGTGCTCGTTCAAGGACATCGTGGAAAACAGCCTCGGTCTCATGGGAGCCCAGTTGCGCCATGACGATATCGAGGTGATTGTCCGGCTGGAGAATGACCTGCCCTTGATCCGCGCCAACAAGGAAGAGATACAGCAGGTTCTCATGAACCTCATCTCCAACGCCCGGCATGCCCTGCGGCTGACGCGGAACAAGCGCACCTTGGAAATCGAGGTCACCGCCCGGAGAATCACTGGGGGGCGTATCCTGCGCGCGAGTGTCCAGGACTCCGGCCCTGGTATACCACCGGACATCATCCCTCGTGTCTTCGAACCTTTTTTCACCACCAAACCACCAGAACAGGGAACCGGCCTGGGGCTCTCTATCTGCAAACGCATCGTGGAAGAACACGGTGGCAACATCCTCGTGAACTGCGACCAAGGACGTTCTACATGCTTCACACTGGAGTTCGCAGCAGTTGAGTCCTGACGAAGCTTGCCGGTTACACCATAAATACACCAGCCGCACCTTTACAAAGCATCCTGCAATACCTACTTTCAAAAACATGTGCGCGCAACTGTCCCACACAATCCACCATACGGAGGTCACATCCATGCGACTATCTTTGTCAACCCTGTTTGTGGCGCTGGTCTTGCTCCTTGGAGCCACGCCTGTTCTCGCCGGCGGCGCCACCCTGCAAGGCAGTGGCCCCAAACCCGCCCCAGGCAGCCCTCTCGTGGATTTCACCTTGCCTGCCGCGGCCAATACAGAGAACGCCGCCTATCTCGGCGTTCCCGAGGGAACCCCCTTCACCCTCTCCAGCATTCAGGCCGATGCCCTGCTGATAGAAATCTTCAGCATGTATTGTCCCTATTGCCAAAAAGAAGCGCCCGTGGTGAACGAGCTTTTCGACAAGCTCAGGGCCTCGGACATGAAAGATCGGCTCAAGATGATCGGCCTCGGCACTGGTAACTCCGAGTTCGAAGTCAACAAGTTCCGCGAGAAATTCTCGGTGGAAATGCCTCTGTTCCCGGACGGCGACTACGCCATCTACAACTCCATCGGCACGGTGGGTACTCCGTTCTTCATCCTGGCCACCGTGAACCGTGAGTCCGGAGCCCTGGAGATCGCCGCTGTCCAGGAGGGACTGCTCGACGATCCCGAGGCTTTCTTCAAATCCATGCTGGACACTGTCCGCGGCCTGCCCACGGGCAACTGACAAGCATCTGGAGGTGCGTCATGAAACAACTCTTCCCCGCCCTTCTGTTCATCGTGTTGCTGCTCGTGCCCGGCAGCCTCCTGGCTGGACTGACGGAAAGCGTCTTCAATCCAGGGCTTCTCCCCCCCACGGACAGCGAACTCAAAGTCGCCGTGGGTGACACGGCCCCGGATTTCGCCCTGCCTTCAATTACCGGCGAGACCGTGCGCCTTTCGGACTACCGTGGCAAGAACGTGGTGCTCTCCTTCGTGCCCGCGGCCTGGACCCCGGTCTGCTCCGGACAGTGGCCCGGCTACGACCTGGTGCGTGACCTCTTCGAAAAACATGACGCCGTCATCCTGGGCATCAGCGTGGACAACCTGCCCACACTCCACGCCTGGGTCCAGGAGATGAACGGCGTCTGGTTCCCTGTGCTCTCGGACTTCTGGCCCCACGGAGGTACGGCGCAGCTCTACGGTATCCTGCGCTCGAACGGCACCGCCGAACGCGCTCTGTTCGTCATCGACAAGCAGGGAATCATCCGCTTCATCGATGTCCATGACATCAACAAACGCCCCCCCTTGGAAACACTGATCCAGGAACTTGATAAGCTCTCGGACTGACCGACGACGTAGTTTTTCGAGTTCCAACGCTCCCGCGGCCCTCAGGCAGCGGGAGTTTTTTCATCTGCGATTCAGGTGTCGCCGGAAGTTCGAGAAAATGTCATGCAACCACTCGCATCTCGTCACCTCACCGCAATGTACCGAGCGTAGGGAATACGCGTCTGACGTCGGAACCTCCGTCAACCACCAATGAAACGCAGGGCATTCCATGCTGTACGAGAACACAGACACAGCTTGTCGTGAACGTTCCAGGTACGGCGCCGTCCTCAAAATAAAGGCGCATCGACCGCCTGCCGCAAGGGTTCCTCACGGAACCCTTTTCTTTTTCTGCCCGCCCATCGAAAAACATGGGCAAGGGGGTGAAACATGAAGATCGATCTGCATGTCCATTCGAAATTTTCCAGCAAACCATCCCAATGGTTCCTGCAAAAGCTCGGCTGCCCCGAGAGCTTCGTGGAGCCCGAACAGGTCTACCGCCTGGCGCGGCAAAAGGGCATGGACATGGTGACCATCAGCGACCATAACGTGATCGACGGCGCCGTTGCCATCGCCCACCTGCCCGGCGTCTTCATCAGCGAGGAAATCAGCGCCCTGTTTCCCGAGGACGGGTGCAAGGTGCACGTACTGGCCTGGCGCATCGACGAACGCATCCATCAAGACCTCCAACGGATGCGCCGCAACATCTACGAACTTGTGGACTACCTGCGCGATAAAAATATCCCCCACGGTCTGGCCCACCCCCTGTATGCCACCAATGACAAGCTCGACCTGCTGCATCTGGAGAAACTCCTGGTGCTGTTCAACACCTTCGAAGTCAACGGCACGCGCGACAGCATGCAAAACAACAATCTGCGAAAAATACTGGAACTCCTCGACGCAGCATCCATCGATCACCTGGCCGACAAGCACAATATCGCCCCATACGGCGCGGAACCATGGAAAAAATGCCTCACGGGGGGCTCCGACGACCACAGTGGCCTGAATATCGCCCGCATCTTCACCGAGGTGGAAGACGCCCAAAGCAGGGAGGAATTCTTCCTAGGCATCAGCCAGGGGCGTTCGCGCCCCCGCGGGGAGCACGCCTCGCCCAAGACCATGGCCCATAACCTCTATGGCATCGGCTTCCAGTTTTTCAAGGACAGGTACAAGCTCCAGCCCGACGTAAACAAGGACAAGTTCCTCAAGTTCCTGGATCTATTGCTATCTCCAGAGTCGCCCGATCCCAAGGGCCTCGGCGGCCTCTACGCGCGAGCCGTCGCCTCTGTACGCCACTCGCGGCTCATGCAGCAGGAAAAAACCATCCCCGACAACCCCACCGACCTTTTCCGCCACAAGGCCAACGAGATCTTCCGCAAGGATTCCGAACTGCTGGAACGCGCCCGCTGCTCCGTCGAGTATTCAGGCCAAGCCGAGGAACACTGGTTCGACTTTGTCAATCGTACCGCCCACAGCGTCCTTGCGCACTATGCCGAAAAGCTGCTGAACACGGTTACCAGCGCCAACATCTTCGAACTCTTCCAGACCATGGCCTCGTCCGGTGCCTTGTACACCGCACTCTCGCCCTACTTCGTTGCCTACAACCTGTTCACCAAGGACCGCGCCTTCTGCCGTAAGGCTCTGGGGCGGGCCTTGGCGTTGCGAGATTTGCCCGAGGCCAGGGACATGACCAAACAACCTTTCAAACTCGCCCACTTCACCGATACGTTCTTCGAAACCAACGGAGTGGCCATGACCATGCAGGAACACGTTCGGCTCGTGGAGCAGAATCAGGACAAGGGCAAGGATCTCACCGTGATCACCTGCCACCCGGTAAGAAACTGGGACAGCCCCAGGGTGCGCAATTTCAAACCCATCGGGGAGTACGACCTTCCCGAATACCCTGAACTCAAGCTGCTCTACCCCCCGGTGCTCGAGATGCTCAGCTGGATCTACGAAAACGAATTCACCCACATCCACGTGGCCACACCCGGCCCCGTAGGGCTCACAGGGTTACTCATCGCCCGCATCCTCAAGCTGCCCATCGCTGGAACCTACCATACCGCCCTGCCCCAATACACGGGGCAACTCACCGGCGATCACGCCATGGAGGAGCTGATGTGGCGCTTCATGATCTGGTTCTACAACGAAATGGACCAGGTTTACGCCCCATCACAGGCGTTCAGCGATGAACTAGCCGAAAAAGGCGTGCAACGACACAAGCTCCGCGTCTATCCCAGAGGCGTGGACGTCCGGCAGTTCACCCCGGCCAAGCGCAACGGCTTCTACAAACGATTCTCCCTTAACGGCAACACAAAGATGATCTATGTGGGGCGCATCTCCAAGGAAAAGAATATGCCCCTGCTGGAGCAGGTCATCCTGAAGTTGGCGGAACGCGTTCCCGCACTCGACGTCGTGCTGGTGGGCGACGGCCCCTACCGTGAGGAGATGCAGAACAACCTCAAGGGAGTGCAAAACTGCGTCTTCACCGGCACGCTTTACGGAGAAGATCTCGCGCAGGCATACGCCTCCGCGGACTTCTTCGTCTTCCCCAGTACCACTGACACCTTCGGCAAGGTCATCCTCGAGGCCCAGGCCTCTGGCTTGCCCGTCATCGTCTCGGACAAGGGCGGCCCCCAGGAAAATCTTGTGCCCGGTGAAACCGGACTCGTCGTGCCCTCGGACGAGCCCGAAGCCCTGCTTCAGGCCGTGGAACAACTCCTGAGCGATCCGGACAAACTGCAAGTGATGGGACGCAACGCCCGCAGATACACCGACAACCGCTCCCTGGAACAGAGCTTTGACCAAACGTGGCGGATGTACACCACGAACTGAAAGCCATTCTCTGACCGGACACACTACACGCAACAGAAACGGACATCACCATTGCCATGAGCGCACTCTTTCTCCATGACACGACACACCGCCCCGGGAAACACCCGCTGCTGCGCCTGAACACCATCAAGAAGTTGGCTAAAGGGCGCATCCCCGGCCAAGTGGTCGTCCAGTATACAGATCGTTGCAACGCTTCGTGCGCCCAATGCGGCATGCGCGTCGGCAACCGCTTTCAGCGCTCCACCATGCAGCCGGAGCAGGTCAAGCGCCTCCTCGACGCCATGGCCCAGCGTGGGGTGGACGCTGTCTCCTTCACCGGGGGCGAACCCCTGCTCTACTTGGAGGAAATCGCCTCCTTGATCACCTATGCCGGTCAAGCTGGCATCCGGTTCATCCGTACCGGAACCAACGGTTTCATCTTCCGTAACCCCGACGCCGAGGACTTCATCCCCCGCATGGAGCGTATCGCCGCAACCCTGGCCAATACTCCCTTGAACACGTTCTGGATCAGCGTGGATTCAGCCGTGGCGGAACTGCATGAACAAAACAGAGGCTTCGCCGGCATCGTGGAGGGTATGCGCAAGGCCTTGCCCATCTTCCACAGCCACGGCCTCTACCCTTCGGCCAATCTGGGCATCAACCGCCACACCGGCGGAGCGGGCGAAAACGCACTACCGTTTTGTGGATCAAACGACGACAAGAACGAGATTTTTTATAAGGCAGCACGCAATGCCTTTTCCCAGTTCTATTCCTTTGTTCACGACCTGGGCTTCACCATCGTCAATGCCTGCTACCCCATGAGTGTTGACGAGGAACAGGCGTGTAGCGACGCTGTCTATGCAGCCACTTCCGAGGATGACTTCATCCGCTTCAGTCCGGAAGAAAAAATCCTGCTCTTCCAGGCACTTTTCGATACCATACCTGAATTCCGCGCCAAACTGCGCATCTTCACCCCCCGTAGTTCCCTGCTCGGTCTCCTGCGACAATATCAAGGGAGCACGGCGTATACCCCTTGCCGTGGTGGCGTGGATTTCTTCTTTGTGCACGCCAAGGACATGAACACCTATCCCTGCGGCTATCGAGGCACTGAAAACCTTGGAAAATTCTGGGATCTCGACCTCGATGCCCTGGACACCAAACCTTTTTGCGACAAATGCGACTGGGAGTGCTTCCGCGATCCGTCTGAGCTCATCTCCCCCCTTGCCGAGGCTTTACGGCACCCGCTGTCCCTGGTCGGCCGCCTTGCCAAGGACAAGGAGATGCGCGCCCTCTGGCTGGAAGACCTGCGCTACTACAGGGCCTGCGAGTATTTCGACGCCCGCCGGCCGCCGAACATGGCCAAGTTGGCACGCTTTGCACGAGATTGAAACCGCACATCGGTACACGCTCGTTTCATACCCCACCCCAACTCTCTTCATCAGCCTGAAGGCACTGCCGAAGGCTGACATCCGCTTGCCCTGGAGTTGAAAAAGCACTAAATTTGACGAATGCAATGTACATTCATTCCTGACACGAGGGCGGCATGAGCAAGGGGCACGCTTCAAAGGGATTTGACCTCTTCACAAAGACCTTCCAGGAGCAGTACAAGATCGATCCCCAACTCCTGCGCGGTTTCGCCTGGGAAGTCTGGAAAGGTGAACTCTCCCAGCACGACCGAGACATATGGGAACGCATGGCATTGGAAAAGGAACCGGAGGTTCAGTCGCAACAAGCCCCTCCAAAGCCCGAGCCCAAACCGGCACCCAAGCCCGAGCCCAAACCGGCACCCAAGCCCGAGCCCAAACCGGCACCCAAGCCCGAGCCCAAACCCGAACCCAAGCCCGAGCCCAAACCGGCACCCAAGCCCGAACCAAAGCCCGAACCAAAGCCCGAGCCCAAGCCCGAGCCCAAGCCCGAGCCGGCACCCAAGCCCCAGCCAAAGCCGGAGCCAAAGCCCGAGCCGGCACCCAAGCCCCAGCCAAAGCCGGAGCCAAAGCCCGAGCCGGCACCCAAGCCGGAGCCCAAGCCCGAGCCCAAGCCCAGGCCGACACCCAAGCCCCAGCCAAAGCCGGAGCCAAAGCCCGAGCCTGAGTCCGTTGAAGAAATTCTGGTTCTTTCCATGATACAGCAGCAGAAGCGTATTCTCGAACCATCCACCCTGCCCATCGAAGACCTCGAATCCGAGCTTCTCTGGCCCCCTCCCGACATGAAGTTGGGTGTGGAAGAAGTCATTCCAGCGACTCCACATGTACCGGCGCCACAGTCCGCCCCCCACTCGATACCCAAGCCCGAACCCAAGCCCGAACCCAAGCCCGAGCCCAAGCCCGAGCCCAAGCCCGAGCCCAAGCCCGAGCC
>CAZSRS010000012.1:0-71230 GCA_964609625.1 uncultured Desulfovibrionaceae bacterium | reverse complement strand
CGAGCCCAAGCCCGAGCCCAAGCCCGAGCCCAAGCCCGAGCCCAAGCCCGAGCCCAAGCCCGAGCCCGAACCCAAGCCCGAGCCCAAGCCCGAGCCCAAGCCCAAGCCCGAGCTCGAGCCCAAACCCAAGCCCGAACCAAAGCCCGAACCAAAGCCCGAACCAAAGCCCGAACCTGAACCAGTCAAACCTTCCTTTGCCCAAAGCCTGCTCAAGCGAGCCTTTTCCCGCTCCACAAAAAAGAAGGAAGAGGAGCCCAAGCCACTAGAACCTAAAAAGCCTGAACCTGCTCCCTCAGGCCCACCCATGGGACCTGTCCTCGGGCCTGAACAACGGAAACCAGAACCCGCCAGGCCAGCGCCACCTTCAGATGCCGCTCCACAAAGGAAAACTTCTGAACAAGAGGAACAGGAGTTGGCGGAGCAGGCTGCCCGAGAACTCGAGGCAATCTCTGGATCGCGTGGAGAAGAGGTCCTGCCTGAAAAATTGCCTCCACCAGACAGGCTTAAAGCCGAAGAAATGGCACCCCCCGAGGCGGTCGACAGTCTCCAGACCACCACTCCCGACTCCAACCAGGAAATTCTGTTTCCGCTCATGGAACAAACCTCGGACCAGGACGAAAAAGGCGAGCCCGAGGAGCCACTGCTTCTTGAAAGTCAGACCATTGTCGTCACCGACAGCCAGAAGCCAACCACAGCAAGGCCTCCAGAGCTTGAAACGGGAAGGGGTGCGCCCACAGAAGACGCTCCTCCCTCCGATGTCTCCATCGGCAAGGAACCTGCCAAGGTCGAGCCCATGCCCCACGAAGAATTGGAGGAGAGCTTCAAACTCTCCGCCGCGGATTCTCAGGAATTCGGTAGCGTTGAGGAGTTTTTTCCCACTCCACCGCCTTTCTCGGATAATTCGAAACAAGGGGAAGAGATTGCCCCTGAATTCCGGGCCGATCAAGAACCTCCATTACCAACGTTGCAGCCCCTGGAGGAAACTCCTTTGCCGCGACAAGCCGATACGCATGACCGGGGCGCTGTTGAACTCGATATGGACGCAATACTGACCGACGACCAGAAAGATCGGAGCCTGCTCTGGGAAGAACTGGCCCAGGCCGCGGCCGACATCGCCGCTAAGGAAGCGGCCATGTCCGAGCCTCTCACTGTGGAGGAGATCGAACCTCTCGAGGAGGAAGACGACAGCAACCTCACGGTCGCGGAACGCGCCAGGGCTAGATTCCGCGCCACCGCGGCCGCGGATTTTGATGACACACTGGCCCCTTCCTTTCTGGTGGACGAGGACGCCCCGACCGTCGGAAAAAGCTCGCACCAGATGGCGCGACACGCGGTGATCAGCCACATTTCCGAGCAAGGGGGGGCCCTGGCCCGCGCTCTGCTCCAACGAGCCCTGCAAGGCGACAAACGCGCCCTCGAACTCTGCGTGAACAAGCTTCTGCCGGCAGAGTCTCTCCGCGCCTATGCCGACTCCCTGACACGCAAGGCCCTGGAACTTGCCCTGGACAAAGAGAGTTCGTTGTTGTCCGTCGTTGCGGGTGAAAAGGGCGCTCCCCTACCCGACAGCAGGCAGGCACGCGCCATTGCCGCCACCCTCGTCCGTTTCGCCCTGGAAGGTGATGAGGAAGCCATGGAACTCTGCCTGACATTCTCCGGGCCTCCTTCTGATTATGCCGAGACAATCCAAACACTCGCGGACAAGCTGCTGCACAAGGCCCTGGCCGGCGATGTGGGGCTCCTGGAGTTGATGCTCAAGCGTCTGGGCAACGCCAGCCTTCCCGAAGGCGCGGACAAGTCCGTGGCCGACTCCATGCTGGAACGCGCCCTGCAGGGAGACGCCCTGGCCATCAAGGCCTGTCTGGCCCGCCTGATCCTCGAATAGCCCCTGAAGAGCGTACGTTGGTTGTCAATAACCAGGCATCACCCTGGCCGAAAAACGTTTGCCCCGCGTCATACTTGTGTAACCTTCCTTTTGTAGTCTGCATCCGTTGCACGGTTGCAGCAAAAGGTACCACCGTGGTGCCTTGCTCCAACGGGTGCCGGCATTCTCCATCCCAGTGGAAAAGGTCATGTCCGGCCTGAAGAAATACATATCCAAGAAGTTATCCTACCGCCACGATCATTGCGAGGATAACCAGGACCGACGCCCCCGGCTGGACTTCCTCAACGCCGCGGAAGTCGACGGTTTGCTGCGTTTGTATGGTAGGGTGCATATCGGCTTGGTCACCCTTGAGATCAAGGACTTCTTTCTCCTCGCGCAAGGCGGGGTTCAGAGCATGGGTGCGCTGCTCCTCGACGATGTCGAATTGCAGACAGCGAGACTCGTTCCCGAAATCTTCCACCCCTCCCGCCTGCTCTTTTCGGCTCGTGTGGATTGCAACTGTATCGCCCTGTTCTTCAGGATCACGAACGACATCACTTCCTTTGCCAACGCCACCATGCTCCTCGGGCTGCGAATCAATCAACGCTTCGGCTGTGGCGCGGCACCGCACATCCCCTGCAAAATCGAAATACTCGTTGGACACTCCCATATCGAGCCCTCGCCTCACGAGAGCTTCGAAGACACCTTGTACCGCGCCTATTGCCAGGCCAGACGCATCGCCCTCCTCCCGCAAAGACGCCCCACACCACCCGTGCTCGACGAATTCCGTCGTCTCATGAACGACAATCGCATCACCATGCTCTATCAATCCGTGATCAACTTCACCGACGGCGCGGTCATGGGCTGGGAGGCCTTCATGCGCGGGCCGGAGAACAGCTTTTTCCACCTGCCGGAAACGCTTTTCATGTATGCGGAGAAAACCGGTGAATCACTGCACCTGGACCGGGACTGTCGCAGGCTGGCGCTGCAAAACCTGGGCGTAATCCACAACGATCAGCACCTGTTCATCAACGTGCACCCCTTAAGCCTCGGCGATCCCAATTTCACCGCCGAAACCGCGGCAAGGGAAGTCCGCACCTGTGGCCTCGAGCCTGGCAATGTGATCCTGGAATTCACCGAACGCCACGGCTTCCAGGACATCCAATACCTCGTCAAGACCCTCGAGGGCTTCCGGAGCGCGGGGTTTCACATCGCGGTGGACGACGTGGGCACCGGCCCCTCCAGCCTGCGCCTCATCTCACAACTCAGGCCGGATTACATCAAAATCGATGTCTCGGTTGTCGAAAACATCGACGCGGACCCCTTCAGGCGCGTCATGGTGGAATCACTGGCCTATCTGGCCGAACGCATCCAGGCCCGGCTCATCGCCGTGGGCATTGAAACCGAAACAGAGTTCAGTTCCCTGGTCTCCATGGGCATCTTCGGGGGGCAGGGCAACTACCTAGCCCCGCCTACAATCCACAAGAGCGACCAACCCGTGGACATCCCGGTAAAGGCCAACTTCAGCAAGGAGAATCTCCTGACGTGGAAATGCTCCCTGCCCATCCGCGAACTGGCCGTTAATTCCATCGTGACCTCCCCACACACCGCGGTGCGGGACGTCAAGGACATGCTCACTGACAAGCCGCCCCAAACCTCCGTGGTTGTGGCGCAGAACGACAAACCTGTGGGACTACTCATGCAGTACTCCATGGACCGCTCACTGAGTACCAAATTCGGCATGTCGTTGTACTTTTCCCGGGAAATATCCCGCATCATGGACACCTCCCCCCTGATCGTGGACGAGGCCATGCCCATCGAAGAGGTCGCCAGAAAAGCCATGGAGCGCCAAAACACCAAGATCTACGACGACATCGTCGTCACCTGCAAGGACAAACTCCTAGGTGTGGTCTCGGTGCAACGCATGCTCGACACCCTGGCCCAGACTCAGGTGGAACTGGCCAAAGGCGCCAATCCGCTCTCCGGCCTGCCCGGCAACGTCTCAATAGAAATGGCCATCGAAAACAGGGCCAGGAACCGCACGCCCACGAGCCTGATCTACGTGGATCTGGACAACTTCAAGGTCTACAACGACGTTTTCGGTTTTGAACGCGGTGACCGGATCATCCTGCTCACTGCCCAGGCCATTGGAGACGCCACCCGCCATAATGGCGGGGAAAACGACTTTGTCGGCCATGTCGGCGGCGACGACTTCGTGATCCTCGCCGATCCAAATCACGCCGAAGCCATCTGCACAAAAGCCATGCAGGAATTCGCCAGGCATACGCCCAGCCTCTACCGCCGAGACGACCTGGAACGCGGGTATATTGTAGGCAAGGGGCGCGACGGAAAAACAGCCCGCTATCCCCTCGCGTCCCTGTCCATCGCCATTATCGATTGTGACTTCACGCCGCCCTTCAACATGGAACTCCTGTCACAGAAAGTTGCGGAAGTGAAAAAGGCGGCCAAGGAAATCTCCGGCAACTCCTGCGTACGCCAACAATACCACGGGCAGGTACCTGAAATCCTCAAGAAATGCCCACACTCATAATAAACTAACATGCTGGAGTGCTCCATAATCAGTACCGACCCGAGCCAGCTATCTGAACAACAAAACAAGGAATGACAACCATGAGCAAGGACAAGTTGAAACTGGACAGCATCATGCCTTTGGACCAAGTGGTGGCGAGACTCGAAGAACTCGTGGCCTCCATGAAGTCCGGGAGCGTGGTGTTCCAACTTGGTCAGGAATCCCTCAGCCTCATCCCGCCGAAAGTGGTGGACTTCGAGATGAAGATCTCCCGGAAAAAGGACAAGGAAAAAATCTTCATTGAGATAAGCTGGGATGCGGAAGCAGGAACCCAGGGTCTGCAGATCTCCAACTCGGTGCCGGAGATCAAGATCGCCTGATCGATCCCAGTGGGACCGTCAATCCGCTCCCTCCGTGTGTGGAGCCTTCGCCGCAGGGACAGGCGTGGTTTTCTTGCGCCTGTTGAACGTCAACCCGACAGCACCACCAAGACACCCCCCGAGGATATGCGCGAACTGGGAAGTGCCGTCGTTTCCCACCGCCTGCACCAACTCGTGACCTAAAAAGAACGCGGCCACCAGAATGAAGGACAAGGGAATCTCACCCTCGCGCATGCCGGTGATGGAGTTGAGAATGATCAACATGAACACGATGCCGCTGGCGCCCATCAATCCGGTGGAAAACAGCAGGGCCGACAGCAGCGAGGTCAGCAGGGCCGTGGTCAGGCTCAACAGCAGGATCACCCTGGAGCCGTACTTCTCCTCCACGGCCGGACCGATGAGCAGAATGAAGAAGGCGTTGCCGCTGAAGTGCTGCCAAGTGGTATGCCCCAGGACATGAATGAACAGCGTGAGCACCTTGTCCAGGGAGAGTGCCGCAAGGGAAGATGGAGAGGCGAAGAGCCGGGTGACCATCTCCGGGTCCAGTACCGCCAGGGCCAGCACGCCCAGGGAGCCGAACACCAAACTCAAGGATACAGGCGCATTGAAGGTGATCCGCACGATCGCTCCATTACGGTTTGTGGTGTGCACACCGCATGCATGCTGCGTTCCCGAGCTGCGCGATGCAGGACCATCCTGCTCACATCTGCCCTCTTGTCCACGGCACCCTTCCCCTCAGGTGACCGCGAAGGTCTCTCCCCATCCTTCGTCCTTCGCTCTTTGGACAACCAAACCGCATGCCATCCCCGGTCTTGATCATTGGGGTGGGGTCTTGACATGGGCGTCTCAATGCTTATTACAAGAAGTACCTGGAGCATTGGTGACGGGACGACCACTGGAAATGAATAAAAGGGTCAACCCCCATTAATTTAAGGATCGTCGCCGCACGGTGTTCTGGGTTTTTTTTTATCATCACCCCTCGCGGCTCCAACCCTATCCCCAGGTACTGTACCTCCCCGTTCTCCCACCGACAATCCATCTGGAGTCGCACACTCCGTGAACCGGGGCCTTGGCCGCCGGTGCGTGAAAAGACGCGCGGGCGCCGGCTCCTCCAGCCGACACCCGCTTCCATGCGTCCTTCCTCCACTTCCACAAATTCGTATCTCAGGAATCGACCTGCATGATCACCAGATGCTTCAGAGGCATGTTGCGTTGCAATCCTTGCATGTACCGTCTGGCCTGGCTTGGGGTTTCGAAACTCCCGATATAGACTCGGTGCCAGACGCCTTTTTCCCCGAGGTCCACACGCTGGAAACGCACGTCGCCGATGCCACGCCTGCGCAGTGCGCCGACACGCTCCATGGCCTTGTCGCTGGTACGCCAGGAACTCTCGTGCAACACGTAACCGGATGAAGAGGGGTAGTAGCTGGCTGTCTGATAATCACCGCCGACATCAAACCCGACTTCCGCCGGCTTGGCCGCATACTCGGACAAAACCTGCATGACCGGCTCGGAGACGGACGGCGCGGGGCTTTGTCCCTTGCTGTTCCTGTTGGCCAACCTAATGTGCGTATCCGGGGTCAGGGCGAAACAGGTCTCCAGAAGCTGCCGGGTTTCCATGTTTCTGACCGCGGATGTCTGCCCCCCGAGCACAACGGCGATGAGTCTGCGGCCGTTGCGCTGGGCCGTGACCACGATGTTGAAGCCGGAAGAATTAACATAACCGGTCTTCAGGCCATCCAGGCCGGGAAAGGCTCCCAACAGCTTGTTGCTGTTGTTGCGCCTTTGTTGGTTGTGGTACATGTACTTCTTGGAGTGAATGGTGAGAGCGTCCGGAAAATGCCGCAGATAAGACTCCGCGAGCAACAACATGTCCCGCGCGGTGGTCTGCTGCCCTGGCGCGGGCAAGCCATGGGGATTCTTGAAGGTGGAGCTGTACATACCCAGGGAACGTGCCTTGCGGTTCATGCGTTCGACAAAGGTACCAACCCCACCCTCCACATATTCGGCCACCACGATGGAAGCGTCGTTGCCCGAGGCGATGGCCATGCCGTGTAGGAGTTCGGACAAGGTCACCGACTCCCCGGCCTTGAGCAGCATGCTGGATCCCCCTGCGGCCACGGCCTCCCTACTCACGGTGATGCGGTCGGTGAGCTTCAGTCGTCCTCTGCGTACATCCTCCCATACCAGGTACATGGATAAAATTTTGGTCAACGAAGCCGGAGCGATACGCTGATCGGCGTTCTGTTCGTAGAGAATCTGCCGAGAGTTCATGTCCATGACGATGGCTGCCTTGACATTGTACGCCGCTTGTGCGGAAACGGCTGCCAGAAGCAGAATCGGGAGGAGAAGCGCGCCGGTGGCCGTGCGTCTGTTCATGTTCTGGTCCCCTTGCGTGCCTGGGTGCGGGCAATGGCGCCGCCCCTCACCTTCCGGGGCGGCGCCGCCGCAGTGCGGTTCAGTTCTTTTCGACGATCATGGCCTCATCGGCGGCCGTTGTCTTGTCCAGGGCGGCTGTCGCCACGGTGGTGTCCTGGGATACCGGCTGCATTTCCACCACGCGGTACTGATCGGTCTGTCCGCTGTTGTGGTCCGGAACGCTGACCAGTACGTCAAACGCCAGGCCGAGGCTGCTGATACCGACCAACGCGACCAGCAGGATCATAAGAACAAACTTCTTCATGGCCTTCCTCTCCTTGTTTACTACCGCGCTTGCTGCACGGCTGTTTTACCACTAGCGCTCCCCTTGTTGCCAAGACCATGCCAGGATTCCTAATTCCCTAAGCACTGATTCCTAACTCTTCGGCAAGGCAAGCAAATTTTTTTTCTAGAGTTTTATTAGATATTTGGGAGAGATTTTGACCGAAAAAACTCTGACGCTCGCAACACAGGGTTGTATACGTATCGGAAGCGTATTAAGATCGCGAAACATGATCGTCGATCCAGTGACCGGCGCGGCGGCGACGCCGGTACGCAGGGTCGCGCGGGTCACACAAAGATGGAGGCAGATCGCATGAAACACGTCTACAGTGCCGCCCTCTGGTTCACCTGCTTGCCGCTGCTTGTGTTTCTCCTGGGCCATAATCCCGACGCCCATGCTGCCCAGGTCACAGGCGTGGAAGTCCTGGAGTATGGACTGTACGCCTACGACGATAAAGTTGTGCTGGTGGAAAGCGATTCTGACACGGCCAAGCTCTCCAACATCCAGCACCTCCAGACCACCTTGGATATCCCCATCAGAGAGCACAACTTTTTCAGCATCAGATACGTGATCAACACCAATCCCTCCGGACAGCGTTTGCAGATCGAGCTTCGAGTCACGAATCCATCGGGTGGTGTCAGTTCTGGAACCATGGAAGCGGTCTCTGGTTCCCTTACCATCACCAACATCGAATTTTCCGAGAACGATGCTACGGGAGCATATACCCTGCAAATCCTGCATAACGACCAGGAGTTGCTTGCCAAAACCCTCAACGTGACGCGGCCGTAAAGCTGCCACCTGTCGGACCGTCATGGGATCGCAGCCCGAGGGGGGGCACAATGCTCAAGGTCAACCTCAACGCCCTGTTGGAGCGGCTCAACCCTTTCTGTTTCGAGGCACTGCAACAGACCGCTTCCCTCTGCGCCGAAAAAAACCACTATGAAGTCAGCATCGAACACCTTCTGCTGACCTTCTGCCTGGAGCCGGATGCCGACCTGGCCCTGATCCTGCGCCATTTCGACGTGGATCCCGAAGCATTGGCCCTGATCCTGAACCACGTGCTCACTGAACTCCCCCGGGGAAATCCCGGGCGCCCCTCCCTCTCCCCCCTGCTGGTGGAACTGCTCCAGGACGCCTGGCTCACCGCTTCCATCGAACTCAAGGAAGACGCCATCCGCTCAGGCGCCCTGCTCGCGGCACTGCTAGGTTCGCCCAAGGAGGTCTGCGCCGGACCTTGCGCGGCCACCCTGCGCTCCATATCCAGGGAACGGATCCTGGCCCATTTCTCCACGGCCACGGCAGCTTCCTGCGAAACAGAGCCCCCAGGTCGCGCCGCGTTGCGTCGTTCACGGCATGGGGCTTCACACCACGCTTTGGTGCCTGACCCGACGGAATCAGTGCCTAAAAACAGCCTGGACCGCTTTTGCAGCGATCTTTCGGCACTGGCAGCCTCGGGACGCATGGATCCGGTACTGGGACGGGAGCGTGAAATGCGCCAAATTATCGACATCCTGGCCCGCCGCAAGAAAAACAACCCCATCCTGGTGGGTGACGCCGGCGTGGGCAAGACCGCGGTTGTCGAGGGATTGGCCCTGCGCATCGCTGGCGGCAACGTACCCGAGAACCTCCAGGGTGTGCGTATCCTCAGCCTCGACGTAGGACTCTTGGAAGCCGGGGCTGGCATGAAGGGCGAATTCGAAAACCGCCTCAAGACCGTTATCCGTGAGATCGGCGAAGCCGATTTCCCGGTGATCCTGTTCATCGACGAAGCGCACGTGCTCGTGGGCGCTGGTGGGCGCGCGGGGGGCAGCGACGCGGCCAACTTGCTCAAACCCGCCCTGGCCCGCGGTGAACTTCGAACCATCGCGGCCACCACCTGGCCGGAGTACAAGAAGTATTTCGAAAAGGATCAGGCACTGACCAGACGCTTCCAGCCCGTGCACATCGACGAACCCGACCTCGCCGACACCGTGGACATCCTGCGCGGGCTCAGGCCACGCTACGAAAAAGACCATGCCGTAAGCATCCGTGACGACGCCCTGGTGGCTGCCGCGACACTTTCCCGACGCTACATCACGGGGCGCAACCTTCCAGACAAGGCCGTTGACGTGCTCGACACCGCGGCAGCCAGGGTCCGCATCAATCTCAGCCACCCCCCTGAATCCCTGGGTGATCTGGAACTGAAGCGTGAACGCATCCTGCGTTCCATTGCATCCCTGGAATTGGACCAAGCCAAGGACGCCGACATCGACCTAGCACTGCTCAAGCAACAACGCAGGCAGCTCACCGAAATCGAAAACCTGGTCCAACCTCTCAGACAACGCTGGGAACACGAACGCGACTTGGTGGGCGAGGTGTCTTTCCTGCGCATGGAACCCGGAGCGCCCAAGGAACTGCTCCAGCAACGTTTGGAGGAGCTGCGCGTCTTGCAGGGTGAAACCCCCCTGGTGCGCCACGAGGTGGATCCGGAAGTAGTGGCCCAGGTCATCTCGGACTGGACTGGAATCCCGCTGGGCAAGCTGTTGCGGGATCACGCCCAGACCGTGCTCGACCTCGAGACCTCTCTCGCCGCGCGCATCCGAGGACAGGAGCAGGCCCTGCGCATCATCACCGACGCCATTCAGGCCGCCACTTCGGGACTGAGCGATCCCAACCAGCCTCTTGGCGTCTTCCTGCTGGTGGGGCCCACCGGCGTGGGCAAGACCGAAACCGCCCTGGCCCTGGCCGACCTTTTTTTCGGCGACGAAAACTCCATCGTGGCCCTGAATATGAGCGAATTCCAAGAGCGTCACAGCGTCAGCCGGCTCATTGGCTCCCCTCCGGGGTATGTGGGCTACGGTGAAGGTGGACTGCTCACCGAGGCCATCCGCCGTCGCCCCTTCTGCGTGTTGCTCCTAGACGAGGCGGAAAAATCCAATCCCGAAGTGCTCAACCTCTTCCACCAGGTTTTTGACAAGGGCCTGCTCGCGGACGGCGAGGGCCGTTCCGTGGACTTCAGCAATACCATGATTTTCCTCACCAGCAACTTGGCAGCCGAGGACATCCACGAGATCTGCGCGGAGGGGCTGCCTTCCACGGAACTGGTGCTCGACGCCATTCGCCCCGTGCTTTCCGAGCACTTCAAGCCATCCCTGTTGGGGCGCATGACCGTGGCCCCTTATTATCCTCTCACCCTCGCCCCTTTGACGGAAATCGCGGCCATCAAGCTGGAGCGCCTGAGCAACCGCCTGCGTCTGACCAACGGCCTGATCCTTGACTTCGCCCCCGAAGTGCCCGGCAGTATCGCCCAACGCTGCCTGCTCAACGACTCAGGCGCAAGGGGTATCGATCACATCCTGGCCCAGGAGGTGCTCCCCAACTTGAGCAGAACAATCCTGGCCCAGATGGGCTCCAATACCAAGCCCGGCAAGGCCTTTCTGGGCCTGGATCAAGACGGTTCCTTCACGTTGCTCGTTTCCTGAACGGCTTTCGCTGCTAACAGTTCCCAGTCCTTTGATTTCCGCGCCTCATGAAGCCCACGATTGCAGAAATCGCGATGCGTTGTTTACATTTCCGCCCAATTATGCGAGAAAACAAATCGAGAATATACTATATGTCGAACCAATATCCCCGCGTTTGCCCATATTTACGGCCTATAGAACCTTCTCCACAAGCTATGCATCACGCCGATAATTCATCCCCTCTTTTCGCTCTCTCTTTTTTTCGCGCGTTTATCGCGTGCACGCTGCTCATCCTGCCCATTGACGCTTCATACGCCGCACATACTGATGAATCCATCCCACGGGTCATCGTGGTGGGTGGTGACAAGAACTATCCCCCGTACGAATTCCTCGACGCCGAGGGACGACCTGCCGGGTACAACGTCGAACTGACCCGCGCCATTGCCAGGATCATGGGATTGCAGGTCGAAATCCGTCTGGCCCCATGGCCTGAAACACGCGCCGCCCTGGAAAGCGGTGAAATCGACGTGGTCCACGGCATGTTTCACTCCGGGGAACGGGCCAAGGTCATGGATTTCTCTCCACCCCACACCATGATCAACCACTCCATCTTTGTTCGACAGGAGACAACAGACATCTCCCGGGTCGAGGACCTGGCCGGCAAGGAAATAATCGTCATGCGTGGTGACATCATGCATGACTTCCTGATCAAACTGGGCCTGGATCGCAACGCCGTGCTCGTGGCCGACCAGGCAGAGGCCCTGCGGCGTCTCGCGGCGGGAAACAACGACTGCGCCCTGGCTGCCCAGCTGCCGGGCCTGTACTGGATCGAGACCCTGGGGCTGGACAACCTGCGTGTCTCCGGCCCGCCGCTGCTGACCGTGGAATACTGCTATGCCGTGAAAAAGGGACATCAGAACCTGCTTTCGTTGTTCGTGGAAGGCTTGGCGATTCTCAAACAGAGCGGCGAGTACCACGATATCCGCAAACACTGGCTCGGAGTCCTTGAACACGACAGCTTGTCCACCAGGAAGATACTGCTCCTTTCAGTATACATCGGCGCCCCACTCCTGGCGTTGCTGTTGCTCGTGCTGCTCTGGAGCTGGAGCCTCAAGCGTCAGGTGCGGGAACGCACTCGCCATCTCGTCTCCAGCCAACAGCGCTACAAGAGCATGTTCGAACACAACCTCGCGGTGATGCTGCTCATAGACCCGGCAGACGGGAAAATCGTGGACGTCAACCCCGCTGCATCGAGCTTTTACGGCTGGGACCACGATACCTTCACCGGGATGTACATCCAGGACGTCAACATCCTTTCTCCACAGGAAGTCCTGGCCGAGATAACCGCCGCCAAGTCCCAGGAGAAACGCTGCTTCACGTTCCGCCACCGCCTTGCCAACGGTGAGGTCCGCGACGTGGAGGTCTACAGCGGCCCCATATTGGTGGATGACACCCCTCTGCTCTACTCCATTGTGTTCGACGTCACTGAACGCCGGAGCATGGAAGAGACCCTGGAAAAAACCAATGAACATTTGCAGGAAAGCAACGAAGAACTTCGGGTCATCAACGAGGAACTGATTTCCACCGAAGAGGCCTTGCGCTCCAGCGAACGCATGTACCGCGAGCTGTTCGAGAACGCGCCAGTGGGAGTGTTTCTCACCCATTCCGACGGCCGCCCACTGCACGTGAACCCTGAAATGGCACGCATCGTGGGCGCGGCATCACCCCAGGAGTTCATGGAAAAGTATCACGACCTGACCAACACGCTCTACCAGGACCCCGACCAACGGCAGGAATTCCTGGAGCGACTCGAGGCGGATGGCGAAGTTTTCAATTTCGAAATAGCGTCCCGCAGGGTGGACGGCTCTGCCATCTGGATCAGCATGAATGCCCGCGTACAGGAAGTGAATGCCGACGGTTCCTTTCTGATCAGTGGCTTTGCCCGGAACATCACCCAACGCAAGATTGTGGAACAGGAACTGCTCCAGTCCAAGGAGCAGGCCGAGGCAGCCAGCAGAGCCAAGACCGAGTTCCTGGCCAACATGAGCCACGAACTCAGGACTCCCCTCAACGGCATCATCGGCATGATCCAGTTGCTGCATACCACGAGCCTCGATCAGGAGCAGGGCGACTACGTCGACACGGCGCTCAAATCCAGCCAACGGCTGACCCGCCTGCTCGGTGACCTGCTGGACCTTTCCCGCGTGGAAGCCGGCAAGATGCTCATCCTCAGCGAGCCCTTCGACTTCCTGGAGATCATGAACTCCCTGCACCAACTCTTCCTCCCCGCCGCGAAGCAGAAAGGGCTGGCCCTGAGCTTCCACCTGGACTCCTCCATTCCCCGGCTCCTGCGCGGCGACCCGGCCCGGTTGCAACAGGTCTGTAGCAACCTTCTGGGCAATGCCGTCAAATTCACCGAATCCGGACAGGTCACCCTGGAAGTGTACCTCCTCACAACGCTGCAACCAGAGCACAACCGTATACTCATCTCGGTGAGCGACACGGGCATCGGCATCTCGGACGAAATGCTCGACGCCATCTTCGCCCCCTTTGTCCAGGCCGAAAGCGATTATCGCCGCAGATACCAGGGCGCGGGGCTCGGTCTGGCCATCACCAAGCGGCTTGTCGAACTCATGGGCGGCAATATGTCCATCGTCAGCGAGCAGGGGCGGGGTACAACCGTATTCTGCGCCGTTCCCTTCGGCAACGTCGCGGCTTTCGAGATCGCAGCCCTGGAACCCATGGTCCAGCAGACCCGACAAGTTCACGGCCTGAAGGTACTGCTCGCCGAGGATGACCTCGTCAGCCAGATGAGCACCCTGAAGCTGCTCCAAAAGGCCGGGTATTCGGTCACCGCGGTGGAACACGGCAGGCAGGTCCTGGATATCCTGCGCAAGGAGTCCTTCGATATCATCCTCATGGACATCCAGATGCCGGTGATGGACGGAGTAGAAGCCACCCGCGCCATCCGTGGGGGCGAGGCCGGCCCCTCCAGGTCCGGCATCCCCATCATCGCACTCACGGCCTACGCCATGACCGGTGACAAGGACAAATTCTTCGCGGCGGGCATGGACGACTACCTGGCCAAGCCCGTGGAACTGGAAATCCTACTGGAAACGCTGGAGCGGGTGATACGACGGCGCAAACCCAGGGATTGAAGCGGAAGACCACCCCTACCAGATGTCCTCCCCTTTCCCACAACCTCAAGGACCACAGCATTGCACACTGGATGGAGGCTATTGCCCCCCTTGACTTCAAACAGCTTCCCACGACCTTGCCCAGCACGTTGAACAGCTCTCCAAAAACCCGTATAGTCACGCACAAAACACCACAACCAAGGTGCATTGTCATGACGCACTCCCGCCCTCGTTTGCTGTCGTACCTCATCCTGGCCTCGCTGCTCTGCACGCCCGTCGCGGTATGCGGGCAGCAATTGGAAATCGACAAGGACGCCTCTGGGATCCGCATCATCCAAAAAAACCCCCCGAAAAACACCGCGCCACACGTCAAGGAACCTCCCCGCCAGGACGAAACGCCTCCACCAGACACCGGGACGCCAGCCCCCGAGGCCCCGGGAACTCCAGACGACAAATCCGCCATCCCCCTCGAGGAAAACCCAGAGTACATCGCCGCGCTGAACAAGCTCACCGAGGAATACAACCGCCGCTCTCAGGAACTGCAACAACGCGCCGACGACCTGGACGACGACTACGAACGACGTATGCGCGAGCTCATGGAACGCGTCCGCGAAGTGGAGCGGGATCTCTTGAGCATCCAGAATGTGGAAGGAACCAAACGTCGCTTCCAGGAACTGCAGGAAGTACTCGACGACAGGCAGCAGGACGTGGACGACGCCGACCGCCTCTACACCAGGGAGCGCGAGGACCTCTTGGCCGAAAAGGACGAGTTGGATTCCTGGTATGAAAAAGAACAACGAAAACTCAAAGAACGCATGCGCTGAACAGTCAATGTCATCACATGGCACGACTCTTGCTTGAATCTTGTCGACACCAAACACGACAAGACAGGAGGCAGTGCCATGAACGCCAGGACGATGCAACAACAAGACTACTGTGAAATGAACATCTTTCCCAACGAGGATCTCACCTTCAATGTGCGCGTTTCCTGCCGCGGCAAGCGCTTCGTTGCCGGCGGCTTCATCAACCCGGACGAAGCACAGCGCAGGGGCGTGGCCATCATGCTGGCCATGAGCGGGCACGTGCTCACCCCGTCGCGATCCTGACACAGGCGTGCCCCCAGTGGCACGCTTGTGCGGATTTCCGACATCCGCGGCAATCAGGCTCTGCGCCGCAGGTCCCAAGCGCGAATGCCATAGAACAGCACGAAGCTCACGCCGATTCCAGCCAGAAAAGCGTATTCCTCGTACACCTTCAAGAAGGCCATGCTCGACAGGATGGCCGCGGGCAAGGATATCTTCAACGCCAGGGCCGACGGCCGGCGCTTCAAGAGCGCCGTGAGCACCGCGGGAAACAACGCCACCAGAGAACTCAGCGCCCCGATCAATCCCGTGACCACATCACCCAACAGATAGGCCGTGAGCGCGATGCCACTCATGATCGCGAACACCGTCAAACGCATGGCCCTGAGCCTGCTGCCACGCACGTTTGCACAGATGGGGGCGGCAAGGGGCAAGATCGTGCTGTCCATGGTCGAGACCACGGCCATGACCAGGGCCAGTATCCCGAAAAAGGAGAGCACGGGCGGGAACAGCTGGCGCATGAGCCCCACGGGTTCCCCAGTGCCAGGGGGTGCCAGTAGGCCCAGAAGCGAAAAGCTCAGATACACCAGCAGACAGAGTCCCGCGGCCAGAAAAAAGCCCTTGCGCGCAACCGTGGAGTCGCGAGAGGAAATCACCCGATGCCAGTTGTCGATGGAGATGGGGGCGGATGGCGCCAGAAACAGCAAGATGCCCAACACGAACACCGGGCTGTAGTTCGCCGGGGTGTACAGGCGCTCGGGCATGGCCCAGAGTGAACCCCAGTCCAGAAACACAAGCACCAGCACGGCCGTGGCAACTATGAACAGGAACTGCACCTGATCGGTGCGTGTCACCGAATAATACCCGCCGCTGAGCAGATAGATGGTCACGATGACATAGGAGTAAAGGATGGCCGCACCCAAGGGCACGTCCAGGGAGCGCTCCAGGATGGCGCCAAGGGCCAGAAGCTGCGAAGCCATGTGCAGAAAGAAAATACTGCCCGCCGCCACCCAAACGATCTTGCGCGTATCCTCGCCGAACCAGGCGGCAAGAAAATCGATGAGACTCGTGGCGTTCTCCTCCCTGCAACGCCTGTGGACGACCGGCGCCAGCAGAGCGGTGAACACCAGCCCCATGGCGTAGCAGATGGAGATGTATACGGCCACGGCGTCGCCGCGTACACCGAAGCTGAAGATGCCCACAATGGTGCCGGCGCCCACGTTGCCGGCGACGGCGCTGGCGCAAGTCTGGCGCAGACCCGTGGCTTGGTCGTTGAGCAGGAACTGCTCGAAACTGACCTTGCGGTAGTGCGCAAGGGCGTGAACGACCGAATAGAGGAGAATCAAGGCCAGGGCGACGAATTCCATGGCGCCTTGTAATCTGAAATGCACTGGGTGTAAAACCCGACCTCTTCAGGCTCCCCCCTCACTCCCCCAAGGCCGCCAGCACCATGCGGCAGAAAGGCGCGATCACGCTCTCCCGTTCGGGCAGGTCGAGCACCGAACTTGACATGAGTTGCCGCGCGGCCAGGCTTTCCAGGAATGGCGCGGATGCGGCCAACGGCGGCAGGTGTGGGATATCCGGCAGTTCCGTGCCCCCTATGTGGCGGTTCAGGACCAAAGTCTGACGGTGCAAGCCCAGCTCCGTGGCCAGGCGGGCGATCTCCGCCGCCGTTTCCAGCCCGCGGCGCGAAGGCTCGCTGACCACTACCAGACCGTCCACGCCGGCGACAGTGCCGCGCCCCAGGTGCTCAACCCCAGCCTCCAGGTCCACGATGACCCACTCGTCCCTATCGAGCAGCAAATGAGCCAGCAATGCCTTGAGCAGGGAGTTAGCGGCGCAGGCGCAGCCCCCCCCTGCCCCGGCCACCGTGCCCATGACCAACAGCCGTTTGCGCCCCGTGCCTGATAGCATGGGCAAATCCACAGCCAGGGTCTCGGGCAGGTCGCCCACGTCGGGATTGAGGTGCATGAAGCCGACGCCGATGCGCTCCTGGATGAGGTCACCGCGCAGGACCAAGGGCTCGGGCAGGCGCTCCCGAGGGAGTCCCGAGGCCTGCCCCAGGGAGAGGGCGGTGTCCGCGTCCACCAGGAACACAGAACGCCCCTCCCGGGCCAGATAATCCGCCAGCCAGGCAGCGATGGTGGTCTTGCCCACGCCCCCTTTTCCAGCCACTGCGAGTTTCATGCGTTCCTCCGGTGCGGAAAGCGGAGGGAGCCGACAGGCTCCCTCCGGAATCGATCTCACATTTCAGGCGTCGGCAGCGGCCATGCGCCCGGGGTTACGGCGTCAGGCCCAGGGCCGTGCGTTTGGCGGAGATGTGCTGATCGATGGCGTCCGCCGCCTTGAATGGGTCTGCCTCAACGCCGAAGCAGGCGCCCACCACGTCGTTGAGTCCGCCCAGGGCCAAGTTGGTGACCAACGGGCTGCCCGTGATGTGCGGGGGCAGTCCCAGATGGGTGTAGATACCGCTGGACACCGCGTACAGGCCTATGGCCGCCGCCTTTTCCGAGTACCACTCAGGCGCGCTGGCGGCAACGGGCAGGTCGGACATGTCCACGCCCAGGGCGTTGGCCAGCACGGCGCAGAGGTGGATGATCCGCGAGTTGTCCACGCAGCTGCCCACGTGCAACACCGGCGGTATACCCAAGGATTCGCACACGGCCCGCAATCCGGGGCCGGCTTCATTGGCCGCGGCCGGCATCATGAGGCCGGCCTTGCCCATGGCCACGGTGGCACAGCCGGTCACCAGCACCAGCACGTCGCGTTTGATCAGCTCCCGACAGAGGTTGGTGTGCACGTAATCGTGCTTCAGCTTGGGGTTGTTGCATCCCACGATGCCCACGGCACCACGGACGTGGCCGGCCTTCACGGCATCGAGCAGAGGGCCGGGGGTACCGCCCAGAGCACCGAGGATGGCCTCATTGGAGAAACCGGTCATCAGCTCCACGGGCTCGCAGGGGATCTCCACCCGCGACTGATCGCGCTCGGTGAAGGCCTCGACAGCCGAGGCCACGACTTCCAGGGCCTTTTGTTTGGCGTTCTTGTAGTTGAACTCCACATGCGTGCCACCCACGAATCTGGCCTTGTCAGAGGTGGAGACGAAACGCGTCTGATAGCAGGATGCCACGGTGGTCAACGCGGGCATGATGCACTGATAGTCCACCACCAGCAGGTCCACCGCGCCGGTGACCAGGGCCAGCTCGGTCATCAGGTGGTTGCCGGCCATGGGAATGCCCTGACGCATGAGTAGCTCGTTGCCGGTGCAGCACAGACCGGCCACGTTGATGCCCTTGGCGCCGGCGGCCTTGGCCTTTTCGAGCATTTCAGGGGAGCGCGCCGCGGCGAGGATCATCTCCGAGACGATGGGACTGTGGCCGTGCACCACCACATTGACTTCGTCCTTCTTGAGCACGCCCAGGTTGACCTTGGCGGTCGAAGGCTTGGGAGTGCCGAAGATGATGTCCGAAAGCTCGGTGGCGATCATGGAACCGCCCCATCCGTCCGTGAGGGACACTCGCGCCGCGTGCAGACAGAGGCTGACCGGGTCCGAATCCACGCCCATGTGCGTGCGGTGCATCATTTCCACCACGTCGCGGTCCACGCCGCGTGGGGTGATGCCAAGCTTTTCCCAGAGTTGCCGACGTTTCTCCGGCACGCGACAGAGAAAGGAGACGGTCTCCGTGCGGAAACCGAAGTCGTCGATAAAGGCCTGGGCCAATTCCAGGGCCAGGGCCTTGTCGTCCTTTCCGCCCACTTCCAGGCCGATCTCCGCGGCGATGCGGCGCAGCTTCTCGGGGTCGCGGATGGTGTAGTCCGTGGTCTTGCCTTCGCCGATAGCCAACAACGTCTCCACCAGGTCGCGGCCATGGTCCGAGTGCGAAGCCGCGCCCGCGCAGACAAAGCGGCCGAAGTTGCGCGCCACGGTAAGGTCGGCGTCGGCACCGCAGACGCCACGGTGGCGTTTGGACTTGTCCGGCGTGATCCTGCAGGGCCCCATGACGCATTTCTGACAGGTCAGCCCCTTGCTACAAAACCGGCAATGGGCGCTCTGCTCCTCCAGTCGGTCCCAGACGGTTTCCACACCGTCCCGCCTGGCCTTTTCAATCATTCTTTGCGCATCCGGCCAAATGGACAGGTCCTCGGGCTTGGGGGGTAGTTTCTCTGTCATGCCATCTCCTCCCTTTGGAATGTTGCTGGATCGACCCGCTCGAATTCCCGCGGCTGTCGATACCGCGGGAGACTGCTACTTCCGGCAACATACCAGGAAAGACGGACCGCGTCTGTCGGATACCCGACAAACGAGGGATGCAGGTGCTCCTTCAGACTGTGGGTGGTCCCGGCTCATTCCTCGGCGGCAAAGGCCTCCAGGGCGCAGAGATCGGGAATGCGGTACACGCCCCGGGCTTCGCGCAGGACCAGGCCGTCGCGCTCGAAGCGGGTCAAGGCCTCTGACACGCTTTGACGGGTGGAGCCGACGATATTGGCCAACTGCTCCGTGGTCACGTCCAGGTGGATGCGGCGTCCCGAGCCGGCTCGTTCTCCATGCTCGCAGGCCGACACGTACAGAAACTCGGCGATGCGGCGGGGAATGTCCTTGAACACCAGGGAGTGGATGATGCCCAGGGAACTTTGCAGGATGTCCCCCAGGACCAGGACCATGGTTCTGGTCAGTTCCGGGTGGCGGGTTAGCAGCTCACCGAAACGTTCCGTGGGCATGACGAGAAGCGTCAAATCCTCGAGGGCCTGGACATAGGCCGGTGTGTGGGTGGAATAGACATCGCCCGGCGCCAGGATGGAGAGGGTGAATTCCTTTTCGCCATAGGCCAGGAAAAGCCGTGCCTGCCCCTTGGTGATGATGAACACGAGGTTCTCCCGGTAGTTGGGTGCGAAGACCATGGCGCCCTTGGGATGCGAGCGCGTCATGAACTCCTTGAGCAGACCGGCCAGGTCCGGCCGCTCCAATTGCTCCAGGAGATTGATGCCCATGAGCCTGGTTTTCATGTCCCTCTCCATGTTTCTGGGCTATGGAGTGAACAGTACTCCAAAGTCGCCTAGCAGGCCAGGAAGAATACGTCGGGATGGATTGCAGCTGTTCGTGCGGCCTGTCCTTACGGTGCCCGAACGCTGCTTCCGTCACCCATCCCGAGGGTGGAGTGGATGTGCCTCGCCCCTCTGGGACGCCTGGAAACCGGGATACCGGGACTCGTCCGCTCTTGTACGCAGGGGCCGATGAAACTTGCATCCAGGTTTGAAGCCGCCCCATTGGGAAGCGCAACGGCGCCATCTCCCAGGCCAAAGTTTCCTTTGCCCATCGGCTCCACAAAAGTTACACTACGATGTCGTCTTCGGGCGACACTTGCAGACAACCTCCACATTGCCAGGGTGTCAGCAGTCATGTCAGAAGAACTACCGAGAAGAATAATGCCCACACACGTGATCACGTCTCCACCGGACATGCCGCTTGCCGATGCCGCGAAACTCATGCGGCGACAAAACATCTCCTGCCTGCTGGTCACCCGCGGGGACACCCCCGTGGGCATACTCACCGAACGCGACCTGGCGCGGTTCCTGGACCGCAGTGGCATGGCCGTAGAAGACTACCTGGTCCGCGACGTCATGAGCGGTAACGTGGTGACCATCAGCGAGCGCGAGGATCTCTTCGCGGCCTTTTCCTTGATGAGCGGCAAGGGCATCCGGCACCTGGTCATCCTCAACGAAAAGGGCAAGGCCGTCGGCATCAAGACCTTCACTGACCTGATGCACCGCCTGGGCGAGGAGTACCTCGCCGAAGTCAAGACCGTGGGAGACGTCATGACCAGGAAAGTGGTCACGGTGAATCCCGAGACTACCATCCGCGAAGCCCTGCGTATCATGGTCGATAAGTTCGTGAGCTGCGTTCTGGTGTTGGATGCGAGCGACAAGGCAGTGGGCATCGTCACCGAACGTGACGTTACCCGAATCATGGTCGCCGAGCATGGCGCGGGTGGTATGCTCGTGGCCGAAGTCATGAGTTCTCCTGTAAAGACTGTTCGGCCGGAACGCTACGCCTTCGAGGCCGTCGCCCAAATGGACGAACTCCGCGTCAGGCACTTGGCCGTGGTGGACGAAAACGACACGGTACAGGGAATCATCACCCAGACCGACATGGTGGCTTCGCTGATCAAACGGTACGCCCAGTTGGAATTCATGGTGCGCAAGCGCACCAGGCAGCTCGTGCGGAAAAACGAGGAACTGGAATACTCCAACCAGCAACTCCGGCACCTCGATGAAATCAAATCCTCCTTCCTGACCTCCGTCTCCCATGAACTCAGAACCCCTCTCACCTCCCTGGTGGGCTTCGCCAAAATCACCGGCCGAGTCTTTTCCGAGCGCTTCTCCGACCTCGCCCTGAATGACCCCACGCTGGAGAAATACAGCAAGCGGATCATCAAAAACCTGGAGGTGATGAGCCAGGAAGGCGAGCGGATGACGCGGCTGATCAACGACTTCCTGGACCTCACCAAAATCGAGGCGGGCAAGATCGACTGGCGCGACAAACTCATTCCTGTCTCTGATTTCGTGCTCCACGCCTGTCACGCCGTACGCGCCCAATTCGACAAAAAACCCGACGTGGTGCTCAAGTCCAATGTCCCGGACCGACTCCCGCTGGTCTTCGTGGACATGGACCGCATGCTGCAGGTGATGATCAACCTCTTGCACAACGCCGCCAAGTTCACGGACACGGGCTCGGTCACCGTGGAAGCCGCCAACATCGACGATGAATTCGTGGAAGTACGAGTGATCGACACGGGCAGGGGCATCCCACCCCAGGAACTCACCAAGCTATTCGACAAGTTCCATCAGCTGGAAAAACGCGGCGAAGGCACCCCCATGGAAGGCACCGGACTCGGTCTGGCCATCTGCAAGGAAATCGTCGAACACTACCAGGGGCGCATCTGGGTCGAATCCGAGCCGGACAAGGGCAGCGCCTTCAAATTTCGCATTCCCGCGTCCAAGCCCATCCGAGACAAGGAAGACGACCTGTTGCTCACCGTTGCCTGTCCCGAGGAAGGTGGCGAAACGCCCCTGATCCTGGCGGTGGACGACAGCCCCGGCATTCGGGAATACCTTGAGCAGCTCTTCGTGGACGAGGGGTTCCGCATCGTTACCGTGGCAGACGGCTTGACCGCACTGCACGTGGCTGAGGAACTCCTGCCCAGCTGCATCATCATGGACCTCATGATGCCAGGCATCGACGGCCGCGAGGCCATCCGTAGACTGCGGGAAAACCCCGTGACCAAGGACATCCCCGTCATCGTGCTTTCGGCGTATCCCTACCGCACCACAGCAGGGGGCGATGTTGCCTTGCCCAAGCCGGTGGACGAAAACCAGCTGATGCAGACCGTCGTCGGCCTGCTCAGAGGTGGGAGGATCCTGGGCCGCAAGTGCATTCTGGTTCCCAACCCCAAGGGGCATGGCAACATGCTCATGATCTCGTCCGGCAAACTCCGATACATCAGGCCCGAAGAACTGCATGAGCATTTTTCAAAAAAATTCTGCGGCACCATGTTCATCACCGGAGGCAAGGACGATCCCGTCACCGTGCGGAAGCTTTCGGAAATAGACGACGTGCTGGTGATGATTCTCCCGGAAGACAGCTCATAAGCAGTACCGAGGCCTCCGCTTCCCATGGTCATCCCTGCGGTGTGGCATCGGTAGTCACCCTGCCCAGTACTTTTTTGAGCTCTTCGATCTCCACTGGCTTGGCGAGATAGTCGTCCATGCCGGCATCGAGAAAACGCTCCCTGTCACCGCTCATGGCATAGGCCGTCAAGGCCACTATGGGCAATTTCCTGGAGTTGTTGCCCGCTTTTCCCTGCCTGACGGCCCTGGTTGCCGCGACACCGTCCAGGACAGGCATCTGTATGTCCATGAGCACCAGATCGTAATGGCCTTCACGCAACGCTGCCAGGGCCTGCTCGCCGTTTTCCACGGTCCGTACCTCATACCCGGCGAATTCCAGCATCTTGGAAGTGCTGAAGCGTGTAACCTCGTCGTCGTCGGCCAACAGCACCCGCAGGCCTTTGATGACCGGTTCTTCCGCAGCAACGGCATCGGATTCGGACAACCGATCCACTGCCCGGAAGGGGATGCACACAAAAAAAGTGGTACCGAAACCCAGTTTGCTGACTACACTCATGCTCCCCCCCATGAGGGAAACCAAGTGCTTCGAAATGGCGAGCCCCAGCCCCGCGCCTTGATACTGACGCTTGTAGCTGCTCTCCCCCTGGGTGAAGGCGTCGAATAAATGCTTGAGTTGGTCGTCCTCTATGCCGATGCCTGTGTCGGTGATGGTGAACAGGACTCTGTGTTGCTCGGGATCGGTCGAGGCAAGGCGAAATGCTTCCACTTCCACGTGCCCTGTTCGGGTGAATTTGATCGCATTACCGATCAAGTTGCCAAGGATCTGCTGTAAACGGGCTGGATCGCCAGCCAGTTGTGCGGGAATGGCGGGATCGAGGTGGCATCTGAACTCAAGGCCTTTTTGCATGGCCGAGGGAGAAAACAATTGTTGGACTGAATCGAAGACAAGGCGTGGTTCGAAGGGCTCATGACCGATTTTCAGCTTTCCGGCCTCCACCCTGGAGAGATCGAGGATATCTCCAAGAAGCATGGTCAGACGCCTGCACGACTTGAGGGAGGTCTCCACGTAATCCATCTCCGCGGGCATGAGCGGGGCTAGCTTGAGAAGCTGCAACATGCCCATGATGCCGTTGAGAGGGGTGCGTATCTCATGGCTCATGTTGGCCAGGAACTCGGACTTGGCCCTGCTCGCGGCTTCCGCCTCGAGCTTGGCGGCCAGCAAAGCCTCCTCGGCCTTCTTGCGTTCCGTGACGTCCAGCACCGATCCAACCAATCGCCGCAACATGCCTTTCTCATCCACCTGGGGCACGCCACGCACAAGAACCTTGAGTTCCCTGCCATCAGGTCTGGTACTCCCCATTTCCAGTTCGTAGGCCTCGCCTTTCTTCAGGGCCCTTCTCACGGCCACGCGCAGCTTGGCGGCATCTTCCGGATGGTAAAGGGCCAGCTGCCCCTCATAGTTGGGAGGTGGCTGCCCCGGATCCAGGCCGAACATGCTGTAAAGATTCTCGGACCAGGTCACCGTGTCGGTCTCGGGGTCCCAATTCCAGTCGCCGATACCACCGATGCGCTGCGCTTCGTTGAGTCGGGCGTTGGCACGCAGCAGGGCTTCCTCTGCCTGTTTGCGCTCGGTGATGTCCCGGGTCACCGACAAAATGACCTTCTCCCCGTGCAATTCCAAAACCCTGGCCGACATCAAACCGGTCCTGACCTTGCCGTCCTTGCCCACGAACCGCGCCTCGAGATTCTCCACGCATCCCGATTCCAGCAGGCCTTTGACCAGCCGCTGCCGATCTTCCGGCTTCTTCCAGATGTTCAGCTCGATGGACGTCCTGCCGATGACCTCGCTCGGGGTATACCCCATGATCGAGGTGAATCCCTCGTTGATGTCCAGATACATGCCGTCGGAGAGCCTGTTGATGTTGATCGAATCCGGACTGGTCAGAAAGGCCAGCCGAAAACGCTCCTCGCTTTCACGCAGCTTCTTCTCGCTGCGTTCGCGCTCGGCCAAGTGGAGGGCCTGTTGGCGCAGAAACCAGAGCAGCAGCAGGGTCACCACCCCTCCAACGAGCAGTGCGACGCTCAACACCCAGAGCCAGCGGCGCAGGGTCACGGACTCCATGTCCGTGCGGGAATCGAAGAGAAACGTTTTGAAAAAATCTTCGGTAAGACTCTCGGGCTTCACAAGGTGCACCTTGGCAAATGTTTCACCGATGTGCCGCCAGCGTCCTGGATTCATGTGCCCCATTTCCACGAGATCCGGCAGTATCAGTTCACGCAGACGGGCGGCTTCGAACTGCAGGTGTTCCCGTGTCTTATTCGAGCCGTATTCCTCGAGAATCAGGCCGATAATTTCCTCCGAATGGGCCATGGCATACGCCCAGCCCTTGAGACTCGCCGCCACGAAGGCCTGCGCCAGCTCGGGACGTTCAGTGGCCAGCGCTCCCGAAGTGAACAGGCAGTCCCCGTAAAAATCGATCCCGTATTGCCGTGGCCTGACAAGCTGGTACCCTATGCCCTGACGCTCATAATAATAGGGCTCGTTGGTCACGTACCCGCTCAAGGCGTCGATGTCGGGGTTGAGGTAATCCTCGATACCCACTTCCCCGTCGGTTAAATCGAGCTGATCCATGGAGACGCCCTCGCTCAACAACATTGCGTGCAACTCCACATCGCGGGACAACAGCGTCATTTTCACCCGCTTACCCATGAGGTCATGGGGGGTGGCGATGCCTGCCTCCTCACGAGCCACCAGTACAAGGGGCGAATGCTGAAAAATGGCTGCCAGCACGACCAAGGGTTCGCCATGCAGGGCATGCAGCAACACCTCGGAATTGGTGACACCGAAGTCAGCCTGACCCGAGAGCACTTTTTCCATCGGGTCCTGCCGCGCATCACGTTCCAGAATGGTCACATCCAGGCCGGCCTCACGGTAAAAGCCCTTTGCCTGCGCCGCGTAGTATCCGGCGAACTGGAACTGATGGAACCAGCGTAGTTGCAGAGTCACCTTTTCCAAGGAGTCAGGGGGGGATTCAGGGGATGCGGCCGTGGCAGGAGTCGCACAGCAGCAACTCACGGCCCAAATAAGGCACAGCAACAGCCCCCCCGACAACCTTCGGGTGGAGGCACGCCACGGCACACACCGCGGCAAGGGTATGTCACATGAACAGGATGAAAACGAACAATTCGCTGTACGTCCGCGGCGGAAGGCGCAAACCCGTTGCATCGGCATATCTCTCCCCTCGGCCTGAATCGTGCCCCGGGGTTGCATTGCACATGTCCGCCGGGACAGCGTTCACTGTTCTCCCACACCGCATCGAGGATTTGCAGCCAACCTATATCATTTTTTCCTGAAAGGAAACGGCGTCCCCGCTTGTTTCGCCAGGCTAAGTACCATTGCTCATGTTGCCAGCAATCCCGGCAGTTGGGAAAGGGTAGCCCCTCGGACCTCGGTGATTGATCGCAGCTGCCGCACAAAGCTCCTGATCTTGTCCAACATGACCCGCACCGCGGCCTCGTCCGGAAAATGCGGACTCTGCCCCGGCATGAGTTCCGAGGAATGGAAGAACATACACAACACACACCCTCCTCTGCGGAGATGCAACCGGGCCGCCGTGTTCATGGAAAACAGCGGGAACCAGACCGGCTGGATGCCCGTCGCCGCGACGGCCTTGAACCTGGCGAGGAACTGCCCGCGCCCACCTTCCGGGAGGAGTGAAGCAGCGGCATGTGCCATACGTGGCAGGGGACGCCACAACGGCAACACCGTGATGGGCACTTCGAGGACCTTGGGGTCGGCGTTCGGCAGCCAGTAGGGATCCACAGGGGAGAGGAAACGGTCCGCCCCCTTGGGACCATGGCGCAGGGGCGCGACGCTGCTGTCCACGCTGAAGCCGAACTCCGGCAGCAACGCCTCAACCTGTCTGCCGAAATCCCAACGCCCCATGCGGAAGGAGGCTGGCTTCACCCCAAGCTTGACTTCTATGGCCTGCACAAGATTGGAGAATTTCTCCCTCAACAACTCCAGGGGCACCTTGTCCGAGGGCACGGGATCGGGCAGGCCCAACTCCACCACGGGGGGCGTATTCCAGTGATGCAGGTGGGCGCCGATTTCAGCCCCGCGTTCATCGCGCCAGCGCCGCAGCACATCGCGACAAAAGGGGTCCATGGCCACGGGATAGGCAGTGAGCAGGGTCAAGGGCAGCCCGAACTCCCGGTACAGAAAGTCGAGCTTGTCAAGGTGGCGCAAGTTCTCCACCGTGGGGGAGCGGGGGTAGGCTCCGGTAAAGAGTCCCTCCTCTTCGACATCGATGGAAATTACTAAATATACCATGCAGTTGTCCTGTGAAGCGTGAATGCCATGTATCGTTGTACAACTTTACTTGGCCCAAAAAGTCAAGTACTTCTTGGCGATTCAAGCCGACCGGACCCCGCCTTGCAGTGTGGCCGCGGCCCGGCACAGGTGGATGGATTGACAGGAAAACGCCTCAAGGTTGTAGCCCTGCTGCAAGACCTGCTTTTTGGCGGTACCCAGCGCCAAGCCCTGGAACTGCTGCGGCGCATGGATCCCGGGCGCTTCGACGTCCAACTCTGGACCATGCTCCCCGGTGACGACTTCGCTCCCCTTGCCCATGCCTGGGGCATCCCCGTGCGTTTCCTGAACAAGGGGCGTCACGTTGGGCCGGCCTGCCTGCTCGGGTTGTGGCGGCTTCTGCGCTCGGAGCGGCCGGACGTGCTCATGCCCATGACCGTGGTTCCCAACATCTGGGGCCGCATCATCGGTAGGTTGGCCAAAGTCCCAGCCGTTGTCGGCTCCTGCCGAGGCGGTGGCGCCGAGTTCCGCCAACACGAACGCCTGCTCTGGCCCCTGGCCAGACACATCGTGACCAACAGCAACGCCCTGCGCCACTCCATGCTGGAGCGCTGCAAGGTCCCGGCGGAACGCGTCAGTGTGGTGCCCAACGGCGTGGACCTGGACTGTTTCAACCAGACCAGGGACATCAGGCAGCGACGCACCGGGAACACCGGACCGCGTATCCTCTGCCTGGCGCGTTTCTGCGAGGCCAAGGACCAACCCACGCTGGTACGCGCATTCGCCATGATCGCCGACAAGCACCCCACAGCCACCCTGCGCATGCTCGGCGACGGCTCCACCAGGGAGCAGGTGCGTGCCCTTACCCATGAATTGTTGGGAGCGCGGGCAACACGCGTGAGCGTCGAACCCGCGCAACTGGACGTGCCGGGCGCCCTGGGCTTGGCGGATGTCTTTGCATTGTCCTCTGTTCGCGAAGCCCTGCCCAACGTGCTCCTCGAAGCCATGGCCGCGTGGCTCCCCGTTGTGTCCACGGACGTGGGGGGCGTCAAGGAGCTGGTGGAACACGGCGTCACGGGACTGCTGGTTCCGCCCCAGGATCCCCAGGCCATGGCCATGGCCCTTGACCGGCTCCTGGGCGATCATGCCCTGCGTTTGGCCATGGGGCTGGCCGGCAGGAAAAAGGTGGAGGGCTATTCGTTCCAGGCCATGACCCGCGCCTTCGAGCGGATCATCGAAGCTTCTCTTGAACGGGTTTGATATCAAGTTGCCTTCACCGTGCCCCCCGGGTATCATCGGACTCATGAGCCCCCACCCAAACCCACGAGGCTGGAGCTTCCGCGCCACCTTCATCACACTCCTGCTGCTTCTGGCAACAAACGCCATGGCCGCGCCGCGCATCGGCGTGGTCGTGCCCAGGATGCAGGAGGAATTCTGGATCAGATACCTGGCCTTCATGGAGCGCGGCGCCAAGCAACTGGAAATCCAACTCCTGGAGCGCGACGCCCATGCCGAACCCCTCGGGCTCAGGGGGCATGCCCTGGGCCTGCTGGACATCGGTGTGGACGCCCTGGTGCTCACGCCGCTGGGCTCCCCCCTGGAACAAAAACAATCCCTCGAGCTGATTCTCCAGGCAGCCAAAGAAAAGAACATCCCCGTGGTCCTGACCCTCGAACCCTTGCTGCCTGACATGGAGGCGGCCATGCGCGGCGGCAGTCGCCCCTGCCTGGCCTGGGTGGGGCCGGACTACGTGGACGCCGGCAGGCAGGCCGCGGTGGCTGCCCTCGAGACCGCTCGCCCCGGTGCCGACGGCAAGCGCGGTATCCTGGCCCTCGCGCCCGCGACCACTGCGCCTGGTGCCGCCAACCGCCTGCTGGGACTTGAAAAAGCCTTCACCGCCGACAGCAACGCCCGACTTCTGGGCATCCTGCCCAAGGAATCCTGGAGCAAGGACCTGGCCTCGCTCCTGCCGCAACACCCCGACGCCGGGGCACTGTGGTGCGGCGACGGCTTCGCGGCCCTGGCCGCGCAGGCGGTCACCAGCCAGCAGAAGCGCGGCCTGGACATCGTTGCCATGGATCTGCTGCCGGAAAACATCTACCCCATGAATATCGGGCGCGTGGCCTTTGACATCGGTGGGGGCTGGCTTTCGGGTGGGTATGCCTTGACCCTGCTCCACGCCCACCTGCAGGGACTGCCCGCAACGGAGATCGAGCCGGTGCAGTCGTACGCCCTGCTCCCCGTGACCCCGGACTCCCTGCGGCGGTTCGAGAACGCCTACCCCGACGGCCTGCCCTCCATGGATTTCCGGCAAAGCGCCGAAGACTTGGCAAGGGGCGTGCCCGTGGTCAACGACCTGCGCTACGATTATTGACTGAAGACATGAACCACAGCATGTAATCCAAATCTAAAAGAACATCGCCATGCGCCCACGCGGAATACTGATTGCGACCCTCGCGCCGCTGCTTGCGAGCCTCTGGCTCGTCCAGGCCACGGCAGGGGAAACACCCCCTGGCTCCCTCACCACCATGTTCCCTGAAGCAATCGGCGGACTCAGACGCGTCGAACTGCTCGAAGGAACGACAGCCATCGAGAATATCGGCGAACTGCACGGCAAGGCAATCCCCCTTGAGGACGCCGCCATCGCCACCTATGCCGGCGGGCCTGGCAAGCCGGACATGGTTTGGATCTCCCGTGCCTCCTCGGAACAGGAAAATCAACGACAGATGCGGGACATGGTGGAAAAGATGCTCGCAACTGAAGGATCACCGTTCCGCGACTACACGAGCAGGGAAACACCCTGTTGCGTGGTGCACGAATTCACCGGCATGGGGCAGGTACACTACACCTTCGCCCACAATGATCTGTCCTGGTGGATTTCCGCACATCCCATGTACGGAGAAATACTGCTGAAGCGTTTTCTGCCCTGATACCAGGTTGAAGAAAAAGGCAACGGGATATCGCGCGGCAGAACGCCGTTTTGCGAGCGAAGCCCGCGTAGATATGAAGGCTCATCCGCCGTTCTTATGCAGAATGACGCCGCAGACGCCGTCCAATTTCTTGAAGGGATTTCCCTGGAGCACCCCATGGCGCGCCGCTTCCGGAGCCAGTACCACGGCCCCGGCCAACGCGTTTATGCCCAGATCGAACAGTGTCGGGGCAAAGGGCGTGCTCGGACCGAGCAAGAGGACAAAAGTGTCCGGGCGGCAGAACCGCAGCAATCCTGCCAGGGTGCCATTGCTGATGGATGTGGAGGTGATGGCCACCACGTCTGCCAGGGGCAGGACCCTGGAGGCTTGGTCCGCGTCCAGGTCGCCGGGCCTGGGCCGCTTTTCCAGCACCCAAAACCGGGCGAACTCCCTGGCCATGCGCTCCACGAAGGGAAAATGCCCCACCACCGCAACATTGCGCTCCCTGCCCAATTCGCGCAACAAGTCTTGCCCCTTTTTGGTGCTGTAACCGGGCGGCAGCTTGGCGGGATCTCCGTTGGCTTCGTACAGAGCGGGAATCGGCAGCAAGGCGTTGGCCGCGGCCAAGGCCAGGGTATTCACCAACAGGGGATCGTACACCTCGAGTCCCGGAATCCTGTCCGCGGTGCAGAGCAGCCGAGCTAGATATGCGGCGCTCAAGGTCCCGGCCAAGACTTCCAGGCTTCTGGAGCACCCCTGCCCATGACCGGCGTCCACCCGGGAGGCCAGGCCCGCCCTGCCCGCGTGTACAGCGGCAAGATGTGAACCAAGGTCGATATGCTCGATGCCGGCGTCAGGGAGGTTGACCAGATCATTGTGAATGGCGGCTACGACATCATGCATTGCTATTGTGTTCATGGTTTGCATATTACGCCCGCGGCGGAATGGTTGCAATCCTATCCGCGCCCTATAACCTGTCGATTTTCAAAAAAATAGTTTCCCTTTACTTTTGCAGAGGATGTGTACTATGAAAGCTCTCTTCAAGAACTGAAAGAAGACCGCTGTCAGTTCGGCTCACCAGTGAGGAGGGATTCATGGAGCAGAAGGACACCGATGCTTTTCGAGAGTTGTTGACCTCCATGCTCGATGAGGTGCTGCAAAAGAGCGATGCAACCATCGAAGACATGACCGATACCATGGAGGTATTCGCCGATCCAGCCGACCGCGCCACCATGGAGTCGGACCGGGCTTTTATTCTGCGCCTGCGTGACAGGGAGCGCAAACTCATCAAAAAGATCCAAAACGCACTGCAACGTCTGGAAGATGGGACATACGGCATCTGCGAGGAGTGCGGTGAAGAGATCAGCATCCCGCGACTCAAGGCTCGGCCAGTCACGAAACTCTGCATCCATTGCAAGAGCAAGCAAGAGGAAGAGGAGAACCTGCGCGGCGACTAGAACCTCCACCCGCGGACCACTCGCCGCACCAGTCGATGCAATGGATTCATGACGGGACTCTCGCGGTCCCGATACGTTTTCTTCTTGCGGAGGATACATGTGCCGCGGGATTACGCGGCAACACATGCAAATCAGCCCCGGAGAGACGGTTGATACCGAGTTGCCCTCGAAAAGCGCAACCATGTATAGCGCGGCAGGATGTCCCGCAACGAGCGAAGGCCACCTAAGGCCTGACGAAAACGCTTTTTCACCAGACCGCGGTAATCACAACTCGGGACATGTTGTGATTCCATTTTGGCATGAAGTGCGCCAAGCTCCCAACGCTGCTCGTTCCATACCGCGGCCCAATTCGGACCATTGACCATGGATTCCCATTTCTTCCGCTGCCTGACAAGGGAGCTTGCCCCGCTTCTGCGCGGCAGGCGCATCCAGAAGGTCTTCGGCCCCGGCCCCAATGTGCTGACCTTTGACCTTGGCAATGCAGAAGGCGGCAGATATTTGCTCCTGCGCCACGGCAACAAGAACCCCCTGCTTTTCCTCTCCGACGAAAAACCACCCAATCCCGCCACGCCCGAAGCCGATATCATGTGGTTGCGCAAACGCCTGGTGGGACGACGACTGCTGGAACCTTCCCTTGACTGGCCGACCCGCCGCATGGCCTGGAGCCTTTCGGGCACCGAGGGCGGACACCTGCTTCTCTGCCTGCGCACAGGCTCGAAACTCATCGACGTACTCGATCCAGACTTTGGACAGGAACCGCCCTGCCTCGATTGGCGAGACATCGTCCAGGACGATGACATCTGGCGCTCTCACCCTTACATCTCCCCGGTGCTTCGCCGCACCCTGGCAGCCCTCCCGGCACAGGCAGCCGAGGAACTCCATCTCGCCCTGCACAGGGGCGACTGCCTGAAATACTGGATCTACCTGCGGGAACACGAGGGGCAGAGCGAAGCCGAAGCGCTACCATGGAGACTGCCGGAGTCTCTGCGCGACGGACTGGAAGAGCGCAGTTTTACATCGGCTGTCGAAGCCGGGGGCCTTGCCGGACAGGTGGCCGTGTTCTCCCAGCTTTCCCTTGCCGAGGACGCCGAGCAACGCGCCGCGCGCAAGGCCGCCGTGAAACGCCTGAAGCGCGGTCTGGCCAAGGTGGAGCAGGAACTCCAGCGCATGGAGGAACTCCGCCTCCTGCGGAACAAGGCCCTGGCCATTCAGGCCCACCTGTATGCCCTGGACGCGAAGCAGAAGCGCCACCAGCTCACACTGCCCCTGCTCGATGGGGAAGAAATCCGCATCGACCTCGATCCCGCACGCGGTATTCAAGAAAACATGGAACGTTTTTTCCGGCTGGCAGCCAAGGGTGAGCGCGGCATTCCACTGCTGTCAGCAAGACACGGTCTGCTCCAGCAGGAACTCGACGGCCTGCGCCAGGGCAAGACCGCTCCTCCGCCACGACAGGGAAAGACACCGCAACGCCCTCCGCTGCCCGCACCCAAGAACAAGAACGCACGGGGACTCGCCGTACAGCGCTTCCGCACCTCTGACGGCTTTCTGCTCCTGCGGGGGCGCAACAAAGAGGCCAACCACAAGCTGCTCAGTCTGGCGGCCAGCCCCTACGACATCTGGTTCCACGCCCAGGGCGGTCCCGGCGCGCACTTGGTGCTCAAGCGCGACCACCCCAAGCAGGAACCGCCCCGCCAAAGCCTGCTGGAGGCAGCGGTTCTCGCCGGACTCAAGGGCTGGCAGGCCATGGACGGCAAGGCTGCGGTGATCTGCGCCCTGGTCAAGGACGTGCGCAAGATCAAGGGCGCCGAATTGGGTCGGGTCGCCGTGGACAAAGTCATGGAGTCCTTTCTGGTGGAACTCGACCCCCACCTGGAGGAAGCCCTCCGGGTGGAGTGAAGTTTTCCGCCCATCACCGGGGATTTGACTTTGACATCCAGGGCAACTGTATTACACTGGAGAAGGCATCCATATGGAGCACAAACCCGCAGCCAGACGGGCCGGATTAGCAAACCAGGGAGTGTACCGCTCACGCGCCCGCCTTGGGCGCCTTTCTTCATGTCCTCTGATCCCCTGCGGCACGAATGTGCGTGACGCCTTCGAGGCTGCTCCGGCCAGGCAATGTCGCGAGGCTGGTTTGCGGATCAGAAAGCGAAATGAGCCGCTGCACTCTCAGGACATGTCGGGCAAAGCATGCGAGAAGAAATGACCGAGTTCGCGGTCCAGCAACGCATCCTTGAATTCGATGACGCGGCGCTCGCCAGGGATCTTTTCGGCCCAGGCAACGCCCACCTGCACGTGCTTGCGGAGAAGAGCAGCGTGGACATCCAGAGCCGTGGCTCCACTCTGACCCTGCGCTCCGAGGACCAATCCATGCTGGACTTGGTGGCCAATCTCCTGGTCCAGGCCTACGGGTTGCTCAAGGAGGGGCACTGTCTGCACAAAAACGATCTGAACCACGCCCTGAACATCCTCTCCAGGGAACCCGGCGCCCAGTTGAAGAATTTCTTCGAGGACGTGGTCTTTTCCTCCACCGCTCTCAAGCGCAACATCGCTCCCAAGACCCTGAGCCAGCGCGAATACGTCCAGGCCATCCGGGACAACGACATGGTCTTTGGCATCGGCCCCGCCGGCACCGGCAAGACCTACTTGGCAGTGGCCATGGCCCTCTCCCATCTGCTTGCACGTCGCGTCAAACGCTTGGTGCTCACGCGACCGGCGGTGGAAGCCGGAGAAAAGCTCGGATTCCTGCCCGGCGACCTGGTGGAAAAGGTGAATCCCTATCTGCGCCCTCTCTACGATGCCCTGCACGACATGCTCGAATTCCGCAAGGTCTCAGAAATGATGGAAAGCGGCGTCATCGAAGTGGCACCGCTGGCCTTCATGCGCGGCCGCACCCTCAACGACTCGTTCATCATCCTGGATGAGGCCCAGAACACGACCCCCGAGCAAATGAAGATGTTGCTCACCCGTCTCGGCTTCGGGTCCAAGGCCGTGATCACCGGAGATGTGACACAAATCGACCTGCCCACCCAGGCACAACGCCGGGGGCGTGACCTCTACGCCAGTCCGGGAGAGCGCTCCGGCCTGGTGCAGGCAGAGCGCATCCTCGAGGGCGTGCAGGGCTTGCGGTTCATCCATTTTCACGAACATGACGTGATTCGACACTCCCTGGTGCAACGGATCGTACATGCCTATGAGCAAAACGAACAAGCCCGCTAAGAAGCCCAATGGCGGCAAGAAACAGCAGCCCTCCGGAGGCAGGAAGCAGTCCGCGGCCGCATCCTTGGCCCCGGCAAAGCCCTTTGCTCAGCAATCGCAGGCAGGCATCCGCTATCTGCTGCTGGTGCTGCTGGTTTGCAGCGCGCTCGCCGGGCTGCGGCTGGAGCCCGAAATCCTGGTCTTCACTGCCGGAGAAGTGGCTACCCAGGATATCACCGCCCCCCGGGACCTGCTCGTGGAGGAAAAGGAATCCACACGGGACAAACGAGAAGAAGTCGCCCGCAAGCAGCCTCCCATCTTCGACCTCTCCCTGAACAAAGCCGCGAACATCGAAAACCACGTGGGCAAGATCTTCAGCCAGATGAACATGGCCCGCATGATCCAGATGGACCAGGTTCGCTGGCAGGTCGCGGAATACCTCAACGCGGACATCAACAGCCAGACCTTCACCCTACTGCGCAACAACGAAATCCAAAACCTGGTGATCATCCGCGTGATTCCCTGGATTCTGGAGATCATGCGCCAGGGGGTGGTCCTCGACGTCAGAGGACTGCAACGATACGAAAATGGTATCCTGATCCGCGACCACGCGCAGGAGGGGGAGGAAACCCTGCGGCTGGACATCTACCAGATCATGGACATCCAGGAGTTCAAACGCAGGCTTGAGAGTTATCTGCGCCAAGATTTGGGCAAATCCTGGCGTATGCGCCGTGCCATCCTGGAGTTTCTCGAACCCCTCATCGAACCGAGCCTGACCCTCAACCCCGAGGCCACCAACAAGCGGATGCAAGAGGTCATGGCCGCGGTGGACCCGGTATATTACCACATCAAACGCGGCGAGGTCATCGTACGCGCCGGGCAGCGGGTGGACGAGCAGACCCAGCTCAAGCTCCAGGCCCTGTTCACCCACGAACAGGAGTACTTCGAGTGGTACCGCCCCATGGGGGTGTTCCTCATCGGCCTGATGCTTTCCATCGGTCTGATGTTCCGCCCCACCGGGCGGCTGATCAAACCTCTGTCCAACCGCGACGCGCTGCTCATTGGGACCATGGTTCTACTCTTCGTGCTGCCTGCGAGGCTGCTTTCGACCATGGACACCGCCATCGCGGACAAGTTCAGCTTCATCAGTCCGGAAATGTTCCCCTATTCCTACCCCATGGCAGGGGCAGCCGGACTTCTGGCGCTGTTCCTCACCCCTCGGCTCTGCCTCTTCGCCTATTTGCTGCTCAGTTTCCTGACCTGCCAGATGATCGACGGCGACCTGAACCTGTTCCTGTTCTATTTTCTGGGCGCCATGTTCCAGATGGTGTTGATCAAACGTGCGGATACCCGGCCGGAGGTGCTCAAGAGCGTGCTCCCCCTGCTCGGTGGACTGCTTCTGGGGTGGATGGGCCTCAACATCATCGACTATCAGGGACTGACGAGCATGGGCGTGGAGGCTGCCTTCGTGGTCGCCAACGCCTTCATGAGCCTGCTGGTGGTCCTGGCCTTCAGCCCCATTGTGGAGATGGTCTTCGGCTACACCTCCCGCTTTCGGTTCATGGAACTGATGAACATGGAGCAGCCCCTGCTCCAGGAACTCATGGTGGCCGCACCCGGCACGTATCACCACTCGTTCATCGTGGCCAACATGGTCGAGGCCGGTGCCCGAGCCATCGGCGCCAACGCCCTGCTATGCAAGGTCGCGGCCCTGTATCACGACATCGGCAAACTCAAGAATCCACAGTACTTCATCGAAAACCAGTTCCGCACCAAAAACCCTCACGACAAGCTCGCCCCCTCCATGAGCGCCCTGATCCTCATCTCCCACGTAAAAAAGGGCGCGGAACTGGCCAGACAGCACAAACTCGGACCTGAAATCACGGACATCCTCCAGCAGCACCACGGCACCTCGCTCATCGCCTTTTTCCACAGCAAGGCTCTTGAGCAGGCACAAAGCCGCGGCGACGACACTGTCCGCGAGAATGACTACCGCTATCCCGGCCCCAAGCCGCAGAGCAAGGAAGCGGGCATAGTGATGCTGGCGGACATCATCGAGGCCTCCAGCCGCGCCCTCATCGATCCCACACCCAGCAGGATCAAGGGGCACATCGAAGGCATTACCCGGAAGATATTCTCCGAAGGGCAACTCGACGACTCCCAGCTCACCCTCCGGGATCTGAACATCCTGGGTGATAACTTCCACCGCATCCTCACCGGCATTTTTCACCAGCGCGTGGAATACCCCTCCCAAGCCCGGGAACAGGTCAAACAAGTCAAACCCACTCCGCACGAGACCAAAGGCGAACCCAAGCCCGAAGTGCGTCCATCCTTGGGGCGCTCCGTCCCGGTCGCGCCACCCTCCCTGCCCCCTCGGGATGACGACGAAAACCAACCCCAGGAACGGCGGGAGCCCTTGCAGTGATCTCCACTTCCAAGACCCAGGGCATGACGCACCTGTTGCCTTTGGGGCGACCGGAGCTGGTCATGGTTTTGGAAGCCATGCTCCAGGCCCTGGGGTTGGAGCACTGCTCCCTTGACCTGGAACTGGCTTCCGACGCGCGCATGGCCCAGCTCAACCAAGGATTTCTGGGGTGCTCCGGCCCCACCAACGTGCTCAGCTTTCCAGCCAGGGAGACTGCCGGAGATGCCGACGCTGCCCAGGACACAGGGGAATACCTGGGGCAATTGTTCCTGGCGCCGGAAACCGTACGCCGCGAGGCCTTTCTCTACGGCCAACCCCTGGAACAGCATACACTGCGGCTCATGGCCCACGGCCTGACACATCTGGCCGGGCACGATCACGGCCCACTCATGGATGCGCTCGCGGAAGAAGCCTTGGATGCGGGGCTGCGCTGCCTGGCCGGAAATGGCGCCGACCACGGGGCAGGGTAAAAGGACTGTCCCCGCTCAGAGCATATCCACGGGATCGAGATCCAACGCCAAACGCAGTTCGTCGAGTCCCTGCATTTCCGCGGCCACGGCCTGATACACACCGCGCAGCGCCGGCCAGTCCCCGGCCTTGAGCAGGCAGTGGAAACGCTTGCGCCCCCTGAGCATGCGGAGGGGCGCCAGCGCCGGCCCCAGCACCTGGACCCCGCGTTCCTGGCCGGCCTGACGGACCACCCTGCCCAGTTGGGCCAGGGATTCCGGTCCCTGTTCCCAGTCCAGGGGATAGCTCGTGCGGATCAACGCCAGCTTGACAAAGGGTGGATAGTTCCGACGTCGGCGGATGGCCAATTCATTGGCGTAGAAACCTGGATAGTCGTTGGCGCGCACATACCCCCAAAAGGGATTGGACACGTCGCGGCTCTGGATGAGCACACGCCCTGGTTTGTCGCCGCGACCCGCGCGCCCCGCCACCTGGACCAGCAGCTGAAAGGTGCGTTCCGCGGCACGGTAGTCGGGCAGGTTCAGCCCCAGGTCGCCGTCCGCCACGATCACCTGGGTGACGCGTGGGAAGTGATGCCCCTTGGAGAGCATCTGCGTGCCCACCAACACCTGGGCCTCGCCCCTGGCAAAGGACTGCAGGATTTCTTCCATACGGCCAAGCCTGCGAGTGCTGTCTCTGTCCAAACGCAGGACCCCGGTACCAGGGGGAAGTGTCGTGGCCAGGGTCTCTTCCAAACGCTCGGTTCCCTCGCCCATGGGCAGGTAATTGCCGTGCCCACAGGTGGCGCAGATCAACGGATAGGGCAGGCTGTGGCCGCAGTAGTGGCACACCAGCCGCTCCCGCCCCTTGTGGTAGGTCAGGCCGATCTCGCAATGGGGGCATCTGGCCACCTTGCCGCATTCCAGGCAATACATCAGCGGAGAATAGCCACGCCGATTGAGCATGATGATGGCCTGTTCGCCGCGCTCGACCACCTGGACAAGGGTGCGGGTGGTTTCCGGCGCCAGGAGGTGCTCCGTTGGGGAGAGTCCGCGGATGTCCACAAGTTCGATCTCGGGCAATCCGGATTCGCTGATCCTACGGGAAAGGGTCAGGGCCGGAGCCAGCCCCTGCTGAGCCGCGAAAAAAGTCTTCACGTCCGGAGTGGCCGAGCCCAGGACAAGGAGTCCAGACTGTTGTCTGGCCAGGTAGAAGGCCACTTCCTTGGCTTGGTAGGAAAGCCGTTCGTCCTGTTTGAAGGAAGCGTCGTGCTCCTCGTCCAGGATCAGGCAGCCAGGCGCGGGCGCGGGCAGGAACATGGCCGAGCGCGTACCCACCACCAGCACCGCTCCCTTGGCCTCCGCGGCTTGGGCAAACAGTGTGGCCCGCTGCGCCGGCGGAATCCCACCATGATAGAACAACAGCGGTACGCACGCTTCGGAGAAAAAGGCTGTCGCGGCCCTTCGCAGATTCTGGGCCAGGGCGATTTCCGGAGCCAACAGGAACACGGAGCGCCCCCGCTCCAATGCCAGCCTGGCCAACTCAAGATAGACCACGGTCTTGCCACTGCCGGTGACACCGTGCAGCAACCGGGTTTCGCCCCTGTCGCTGTCCAGGGCCTGTTCCAGGCCGCGCAGGGCTGTTCGCTGCTCCTCGGTGAGGTGGAACCCGCATTTCGGAGCGGATGACGGTTCCTCTGACTCGCAACTGTGCTCCGGCATGGGGCCCATCCTGACTAGGCCACGCTCCAGTAAAACCACGAGAGCCTGACGCGCGCCCTCACCGAGTTCGGCCATGATGGCTCGCTTGGTGGCGGGGCCTCGCTCCCAGAGATACTCCAGCAGCGCGATCTGCCGCGAGGCAACGGGGCGTACGGGCCAGGGTGGATCCATGGCGAGTATGGCCACATCCTGGGCATAGACCGCATGCTCCTGGACCTGCATCCTGCCTTCGAGCCAGGCACTGGCCAGGAGGCGGAGTTCCTCGACCGGCAGTCCGGACAAGTCCTTGGGTTTGTAGGAGCGGTTGCGCCCCCCGTGGGGGAAGGTGAAGCGCACGTTGGCCGTGCGCAGGGGCTGCGGCAGCACCGACCCGAGGATGTATCCGGGTTCGCGCAGCTGCCGCCTGGAAAGCTGCTCGATCATCTCCAGGTACAGCGGCGAAAGCAGCGGGCGACGCTCCAAAGGCCAGAGCAGGGGTTTGAGCACAACGGCAGTGCCGTCTTCCCGTCGTTTCGGGCCATCGCGGGTGGGGCCGAGCAGCACCACCACGCGCCTGGACCCACCCACGGGGGCGAGGACGCGCATGCCCGGCAGCCAGAGGTCCTGGGGAAAGACATCCGGCGCGAAATAGTCAAGGGTGGCAAAGGGGGGGCTCAACAACGCGACGCTCCATGCGCCGCGTCCACCCGTTGCGCTTGGTGTCGCGTTCATGAAATAACCACGGAGCGTCTCAGACCGCAAGACAGAACAGCAGGCGGCACAGACGTCTCGAGGACGGCCCTGGGCAAGTCCTGCTGTGAAGCACCGGCCCGTCCCGGTATGATCACGCTACTCGGATGGCAGCAATGCCTTGAGTTTTGGCAGCAACTCCTCGCGCAGGGCCTCGTCCTTGAGCCCCAGGAAGATGTTGGCGGTGAGATACTCGGCCCAGTTGCCGGTATCGAAGCGCTGGCCGCGGATGCGTACAGCGAGCAGCCCCTTGCCCTTGGCCAGGGCCTTGAGTCCGTCGGTGAGCTGAATCTCGCCGTCGTGCCCCGGAGTCTGCTGCTCCAGGTAGGTGAATATCTCGGGGGTGAGCACGTAGCGGCCGACAATGGCGTAGCGTGAAGGTGCCTTGTCTCTGCTGGGTTTCTCCACCAGGTCGCGTACGCGGAACACGCCGGGCATGAACTCCTCGCCATGGATGATGCCGTACCGGCTGACCATGGCCGGCGGCACTTCCATGACTCCCACCACCGGAAGTCTTTCACTTGCCGCCATGTCCATGAGCTGCTTGATGCCTGGCTCCGGACCAAAGACCAGGTCGTCACCCACCATGACCGCAAAGGGACCGCCCTCCACCACGGACTTGGCGCAGAGAACGGCATGCCCGAGTCCGAGCTGCATTTTCTGACGTACCGAAATGATGTTCACCATCTCGGCCACCGCACGCATTTCCTTCAGGAGATCCAGCTTGCCGGCACGCTCCAGAACGTGCTCCAGGGCCAGATTGTAGTCGAAATGGTCTTCGATGATGCGCTTGTTCTTGTTGTTGACGAAAACCACGTCACTGAGGCCCGAGAACATGGCCTCCTCTACAACATACTGCACCACAGGCTTGTTGTAGACCGGGAGCATCTCCTTGGGTACGTTCTTGGTTGCGGGTAACGATCGAGTGCCCCAACCTGCTACCGGGATGACCACTTTGCGTACTTGCATGATACAGCTCCTTACTGACGCTTATGCTTCTGGAGGAGTCTTGAATTACTGTAGTGACAATGTCCTTCCCGGCTTCATACAGTCTGCTTGCGAGGGAAGCCGCACATTCACGAACCCGCGGGAGCCCGGTCCCAACTCCGGCGATATCCGGGGGCAAGGCCTCGCTGTTCTGCTTCCCGTGATAACACAATGAAAGGTACTATTTCAAATAAGTTTTAAGGGTCTCGGACAAGGAAAAAACGCAACGCTCCACAACGACCTGGTCCTCGCCCTCCACCATGACCCTGGCCACGGACTCTGTTCCGGAGTAGCGCAGGAGCACCCTGCCCTTGCCCGCGAGCCAGTCCTCGGCCTGTTTCACGGCGGTGGCGATTTCCGGCACCGTATCAAAGGGGACCTTGCGTTCAATGTGGACATTTTCCAAAATCTGCGGAAAAGGCACCATGAAATTGGCAAGCTCGGACAGGGGCTTCTGCTGCTGGATCATGATCCGCAGGAGTTGCAGGGCCGCAAGGATGCCGTCGCCCGTGGTGCTGTAATCGCGGAAGATCAGATGGCCGGACTGTTCGCCTCCCAGGGTGGCACCAAGGCTGCGCATAGCCTCGACCACATGGCGGTCGCCCACCGGTGTGCGCACCAAACGCCCTCCCTGCTCTTTCATGAACAATTCCAGGGCCATGTTGCTCATGACGGTAGCCACCAGCGTTTTCCCGGGGAGTTCGTCGCGCTGCATCATGTCCAGGGCGCACAGGGCCATGATCTGGTCCCCGTCGAGAATCTTGCCCTTTTCATCGACCACGATGAGGCGGTCGCCGTCGCCGTCCAGGGCCAGACCGATATGGGCGTTGTGCTCGCGCACGCTGTGGGCCACCACCTCCGGATAGAGGGAACCGCACTTGTGGTTGATGTTCAGGCCGTCCGGTTCGACGCCGATCTTGATCACCTGGGCGCCGAGTTCCTCGAAGATCAGCGGCGCGACCTTGTAGGTGGCGCCATGAGCGCAGTCCAGCACGATGCGCACCCCGTCGAGGGTGAGTTTCGTGGGAAAACTGTTCTTGAGGTAAACGATGTAACGGCCGAGGCTGTCGGCGATGCGGAAGGCGCGGCCCACGTCCTCGGGATTGGGGTAGGACCACTTGGAGTCCATGTCGGTGATCAGCGTTGTGATCTTCTCTTCGGTCTCATCCGGAAGCTTGAACCCCTCGCTGTTGAAGAACTTGATGCCGTTATCCATGAAGGGGTTGTGCGAGGCGGAAATCACCACGCCCAGGTCGGCACGCATGTTCGTGGTGAGAAAGGATATGGCCGGGGTGGGCATGGGGCCAACCAGGAACACGTCCATGCCAGAGGCGCAAAAGCCCGAGGTGAGCGCGGTCTCGAAGATGTACCCCGAGAGCCGGGTGTCCTTGCCGATGACCACGCGATGCCGCCGGGAGCCGTTGCGAAAAAGGGTGCCCGCGGCCAGCCCCAGCCGCAGGGCGATCTCGGGCAACATGGGGTAGATGTTCACCTGCCCTCGTAATCCATCCGTTCCGAACAATCGTTTCGCCATGTCATGCTTCCTGTTGCTGAGATGATCTGAGTTCCTTGAACGAGCCGGATCGGCTCATTCCTTCAAGGTTAGTTCAATCAAGCTTGGTGTGATGCTCACGAGCTTACTGCCCGAGGGCATTGTCAATTCAGGGGAGACCGGCCGCGCGCCAGGGCCGAAGTGATCCTCGGCCACCACCCTGACCGCGAGCAGGTCGCGCACCTCTCCCTGCCGTGAGGCCGGCAGCGGCACTTCCACGACGACCTCCACTTCAGACGGCGCTATTTCAGCCTCAAAAGAGGTATGATTCACAAGATCCACCGGCAGGGTGAAGGTGAATGCCTTGCGTTTGACCGCAAAGCTCAGGCGCACATCCACGAATCCGTTGTCCACCTCCACTTCCGCGGGCAGACTCAGGGGCGCCACCTCCTCGATGATTCCGGGTGTGGCGTTGGGCAGGGTGATCACCTGGGTCTCGATCTCCTGAAGCTCGGTCAATATCTTCTCGGGGCCCTGAACCGTCACCTCCTGGGGGCGTACACGAACCTCCACGAGCTGATAGTCCGGGTCCAGGGTTCCTTCCCAAAGCGGTTTCACCGGCATGCGTCGTTGCGCCAACCTGTCCACCACCACTTCCACGCGGGGCGGATTGATCTCCATGATTTCGAAGTTCTTGGACAAGGGAAACCGGTCCGGCCTGATAGGCAAGACGTTGGCCCCTGGCTTCAGTCCGCTGAGGTTCAGGGAATAGACCAAGGGCTTCTCTTTCAAGCCGCGCACCAACCCTTTTGGGCCGCGTACGCGGACGTTGATCTCGCGCATCAGGCCCTCGCGGATCATATAGTTCTCGGGCATGCCCGTGAATTGCAGGCTGGCCCGCATCCAGATGTCCACTTTCTCGCGGCCCGAGACGAAATACCAGGACACCAGCGCCAGGGCGAAGGCCAACAGGGCGTAATGCCAATTGCCCTTCATGATGTTCAACGTCCGCTCAGCCATACAGGACCTGCCGCAGTACGCGTTTGAGCCGCCCCTCGTCCAGATGCATGGTCAATTCGCCGTTTACGGCCACGGACATGGAGCCGCGTTCCTCGGACACCACAATGGACACGGCATCGCTCTCCTCGGTGACGCCCAGGGCGGCGCGATGCCTGGTTCCGAACTCCGCGCTGCCTTCTCCAGCCTGATCCTCCCGCCCGCTGGAAAGGGGCAGGATGCAGGCCGCGGCCACGATCTTGGAGCCACGGATGACCACGGCGCCGTCATGCAGGGGCGTATTCGGGTAGAAAATCGTCATCAGCAGATCCTTGCTGATGTCCGCATCCAGTTTCACCCCGCGTTCCATGACATCACCCAGGGGAATGTTGCGCTCGATCACCACCAGGGCCCCGATCCTGTTCTTGGCCATTGACGCGAGGGCCGCGATAAGTTGATTCAATGTCTCCTCCTCCAGGGGACGTTTTTTCCACAACCGCCCCGCCCCTACCTCGGAAAGGGCCTTGCGGATGTCCTGCTGGAAGAGGATGATGACCACGAGAAAGATGGAAGAGAGGAACTGCGCCAATAACCAGTTCAGGGTGTAGAGTCCCACTTCCTCGGACACGAAGTAGACGAGGAGCACCAGCAACAGCCCGGTAAGCACGGACACCGCCCTGGTGCCGCGTACCAGGAGGATGATCCGGTAGAGGATGAATGCCACCAGCACGATGTCGACGACGTCGCGCCAGCCGATGCTGATGGTGGAGAACTCCAGGATTCCCAAGGATCATTCCCCTGCCTGCACTGCCCCAAGGGCATGCACTATACTGAGGGTCCGGGCCGTGGCGATCACATCGTGCACGCGATGGATACGCACGCCGCGAGCGGCCATGAGGGCAGTGCCGATCTGGGTTGCCGTGCCGCGCTCCCCCACGTCGAGCCCCAACAGCCCCCCCCAGAGGGACTTGTTGGACAGCCCGAGCAACAACGGCCTTCCCAGGGCTGTAAAGGCCTCGATATCGCGAAGAATCGCCACGTTATGCTCCAGCAATTTCCCAAAGCCGATGCCCGGATCCAGGACCACGTGCTCCTCGGGCAAGCCGGCGCGGACCAGGACACCGAGCCGCTCCTCGAAAAAGGCCAGTATCTCGTGGATCACATCGCCGTAGTGCGGGTCGCGTTGCATATCCCGAGGCCGCCCCAGGCTGTGCATGAGCACGTAGCCCGGCTTGTGTTGCGCGAGCACATCCAGGAGTCCGGGGTCGAACCTGCACGCCGAGACGTCGTTGACGATGCTGGCACCGCGTTCCAGGGCGCCGGCAGCCACCCGAGCCTTATACGTATCCACAGAAAGCTGCGGGCGCAAGCACTGTCTTACGACCTCCTGACGGGGCTTCCCGGCCACCTGCTCCGCCAGGGAAGTGGAGAGCGCTTCCAGGACAGGGAAGACCCGCGCCTCTTCCTCTTCAGCCGGCACCATCGAGGCATTGGGCCGGGTGGATTCGCCGCCCACGTCGATGATCCCGGCACCGGCCTCCGCCATGGCCAAGCCATGCGCCACGGCTTGCTCCAGCGTGTCGTGTCGTCCCCCATCGTAAAAAGAATCAGGGGTCGCGTTCAACACACCCATAATGACAAAGGGCGCGGTGATCAGCCGCGCCCCGCCCAGGACACGCCACGTGTCCCGGACATCGGGATTCCCAGTGGGATTCATGGCCCGCACTCCGGCCAACACATCTTGCATCTACTGCCCTTTGTCCTTCTCGGGATCCTTGTCATCAGGCTTGGTTTCGATATCATCCTCCCGGCCTTGGGAAGAGTCGTCCGCGACGTCTCCGGCCCCACTCTCCCGGCCCTCGTCTTCAACATGCGCGGCATGTCCGGCCTCCTCGGTGGCCGCATGATGACTGAAGGTGAAATCCTCGTCTTCACGCTCCTCACGTTTCCTGGATCGCGACGGCGGGCTCTTGGACTTGTGGTTGAAGGGTGGAAGTTCCTCGCCACGCATGAGCAAATCGATGTCCGCACCGCTGATGGTCTCTCGTTCGAGCAAGGCCTCGGCGATCCTGTGCAGCACGTCCAGATTGTCCCGCAACAGGCTCTCGGCCTTGTGTTGGGCCTCTTCCATGATGCGTTTGACCTCGGTATCGATGAGCCGGGCCGTTTCTTCGCTGTAATTCTTGAAATGCCCGATGTCGCGGCCGATGAATATCTCGTCGTCCTTTTCACCCAAGGAAAGCGGTCCGATGGCGTCGCTCATGCCCCATTTACAGACCATGTTCCGGGCCAGCTTGCTGGCGCGTTCCAGGTCGTTGGAGGCCCCGGTGTTGAGCTGCTTGAACACGATCCATTCCGCGGCGCGCCCCCCGAGGCTGAAGGCCAGGGTGTTTTCAAGGTAGTCCCGCGAATGGGTGTGTCGCTCATCGATGGGCAGGTAGGCGGTGAGGCCAAGGGCTCTGCCGCGAGGGATGATGGTAACCTTGTGAACCGGGTCGGTTTTAGGCAGCAGTTTGGCCACCAGGGCATGACCGCCCTCGTGGTAAGCCGTGGTGCGTTTCTCCTCTTCTGAGAGGATCAGGCTGCGACGCTCCTTGCCCATGATGACCTTGTCCTTGGCCTCCTCGAAATCGGACATGTCCACCTGATCCTTGTTCTGCTTGGCGGCGTAAAGCGCAGCCTCGTTGACCAGGTTTTCGAGGTCGGCGCCGGAAAAGCCGGGAGTGGCCCGGGCCAGGATCTCCAGGTCCACGTCGTTGCTCAGGGGGGTGCGTCGGGAGTGTACTTCCAGAATGCGCTTGCGTCCCCGGAGGTCCGGAGTCGGCACCACCACTTGGCGATCGAAGCGCCCCGGCCTGAGCAGGGCGGGATCCAACACATCAGGGCGGTTGGTGGCGGCGATGAGGATCACGCCCTCGTTGGATTCGAAGCCGTCCATCTCCACGAGCAGCTGGTTCAGTGTCTGTTCGCGCTCGTCGTGCCCACCGCCGAGGCCCGCGCCACGTTGACGGCCGACGGCATCGATCTCGTCGATGAAGATCAGGCAGGGAGCGTTTTTCTTGCCCTGGATGAACAGGTCACGCACACGGGCAGCGCCCACGCCCACGAACATCTCGACAAAATCAGAACCCGAGATGGAAAAGAAAGGTACCCCGGCTTCTCCAGCCACCGCGCGCGAAAGCAGGGTCTTGCCCGTGCCCGGAGGGCCCACCAACAGCACGCCCTTGGGGATACGGCCGCCAAGACGCGTGAATTTCTTGGGGTCGCTGAGAAAATCCACAACCTCTGTCAGTTCTTCCTTGGCCTCGTCCACACCAGCGACGTCATCGAAAGTGACCTTGGCCGTCTCGGGGGTCACCAGCCTGGCCTTGGAGCGGCCAAAGGACATGGCCTTGCCTCCTCCCCCCTGCATCTGACGCATGAAGAATATCCATACGCCAATAAGCAGCAACAGGGGGAACCAGGAGATGAACAGAGACATGTACCAGGTGGTCTCATCCTCGGGCTTGGCCGTGATGCGAACCTTGCGCTCGATGAGTTTGGCCACCAGGTTGGGATCTTCGGGGGCATACGTGACGAACATGCCTCCGTCCACCATCTCGCCGAGAATGCGTGGACCCTGAATGGTGACTTCCATGATGGAACCGTTGTCCACCTTGGCCAGAAACTCGCTGTAGCTGAGCTTGGTCTGGGGGGCTTGCGGCTGGTTGAAGAGATTGAACAGGGCGACCATGATCAGGGAGATGGTGACCCAGAGCAATAAATTTTTCGTTAAGTTATTCAACAGATATCCTCCATGAGAGGGGCGGATGCGGCATAGTTCGCATCATACATAAAGCCCGTCCACCCTTTTGGCAATCATCCGTGCCAAGAATTTTCCGGGCTCTGGTCCAGTGCGCCAAAGGACTTGAATCCTGGGTATAAACCTGTTATCATCAAAAATTCATGACTGCGGAAGCGTTTCGTCACCGGTGTGGCGCCTGGACTTCAAATCCAGTGGAACGGTTAGCCCCGTTCGGTAGGTTCGACTCCTATACGCTTCCGCCACCTTATTCATACCGGCCGGCCTCTGGGGCACAATTCTCCAGCCAGCGGCGAAGATCTTCCAGTTGCTTGGCCACGGGCACGGGTCCGGTACCGCCGTGGGTGTTGCGACGGCATACCGCGGTCTCGAAGGCCAAGGCTTCATAGACATCGTTTTCCACTTCAGGGGCGCACCCCCGCAGTTCCTCGATATCCAGATCCTCCAGCCCCCGGCCGTTTTCCTCGGCCAAGGCCACTGCCCGTCCCGTTGCGTGGTGGGCGTCCCGAAAGGGAACTCCCTTGCGCACCAGGTAATCCGCCAGTTCGGTGGCATTGACAAAACCCGACTTCAAGGCCTGGCGCATCCGTTCGGGCCTGAATCGCAACGCAGCCGTCATGCCGGCCATGAGCGACAGACTGGCGTCCAGGGTCCTGTCGGTTTCGAAAAAGGGCTCCTTGTCCTCCTGCATGTCGCGGTTGTAGGCCAAGGGGAGCCCCTTGAGGGTCGTGAGCAGGGCAACCAGGGCTCCGTGCACGCGCCCGACCTTGCCGCGTACCAGCTCGGCCACGTCGGGGTTCTTTTTCTGCGGCATGATGCTCGACCCCGTGGAATAGGCGTCGGGCAGGCTGAGATAGCCAAAATTTGGATTCGCCCAGAGGATCAGCTCCTCGCAGAACCGGCTCAGGTGCACCATGCACAGGGAGGCGCAAAACAGGGCCTCGGCCACGAAGTCCCTGTCCGAAACCGCGTCCATGCTGTTGTCGAAGACCCTGTCCAGCCCCAGTTCCCGAGCCGTGGCCCAGGGATCGAGGTCATGGGTGGTACCGGCCAGGGCCGCGGCGCCAAGGGGCGAGACTTGCGTGCGCTTCAGACAGTCGGTCATCCGCTCCACATCGCGCACGAGCATCCAGGCGTAGGCAAGCAGGTGCTGGGCCAAGCTCACGGGCTGGGCCGGCTGGAGGTGCGTGCATCCCGGCAGCAGGACCTCCCGGTGGGCTGAGGCCTGATCCACCAGTGCGGCCACCAATGCCGCGCACCCTGATTGCCAGGCACGCAGGCGCTCGGCGACGTAAAGCCTGAAATCCAGGGCCACCTGGTCGTTACGGCTGCGGCCGGTGTGCAACTTGCGGCCGGCGTCACCCACCAGCTCCGTGAGCCGGCTCTCGATGTTCATGTGCACGTCTTCAAGATCGTGACGCCACTGAAACACGCCGCTCTCGATCTCGCCGAGCACCTGGTCCAGGCCGGTGATGATCGAGCGGACATCCTCTTCCGAAATGATGCCTCGCGCGGCGAGCATGGTCGCGTGTGCCTTGGAGCCGGCGATGTCCTGCCTGTAGAGCCGGTGATCAAAGGACACCGACTCGGTGAATGTCTCCACGGCCTTGCTCTGGCCTTCACGGAAACGGCCGGCCCAGGGTTTGACGGTCCTGCCCCTTTCTTCCGCCATGTCTCAGCGGTCCTCCGTCTTGCGGGCTTCATGACCGCGCAGCCGCAGGCCCTGCAACCGGATGAATCCCGCAGCGTCGGCCTGGTTGTACACCTCGTCCTGCTCAAAGGTGGCGAGATCGGGATTGTACAACGAGTTCGGGGAAGTACGCGAAAGGGGCGTCACACAACCTTTATACAGTTTGCAACGCACCGTGCCGCTGACGCGCCGGGCCACGTTGTCCACCAGGGCCTGGATAGCCTCGCGCTCCGGCGCGAACCAGAACCCGTAGTAGACGCATTCGGCGTACCGGGTGATGAGGCTGTCGCGCAGGTGCATGGCCTCCCGGTCCAGACACAAGCCTTCCAGGTCGCGCCGCGCGGAGAACAGGATGGTGCCTCCGGGGGTTTCATAGACACCGCGCGACTTCATGCCCACGAAACGATTCTCCACCATGTCCAGCCGGCCGATGCCGTGCCTGCCTCCGAGCTTGTTCAAGGCCTTGAACATGGCCGCTGGCGAGAGCTTTTTCCCGTCAAGGGCCACGGGATCACCTCCCAGGAACTCGATCTCCACGATTTCGGAAGCGTCGGGAGCCTCCTCGGGTGGGGTGATCGTGCGCCAGCAACCAGGGCCAGGCTCATGACCAGGATCTTCCAGCTCGTTTCCTTCGAAACTGCAGTGCAAGAGGTTGCGGTCCACGCTGTAGGCGTTGGTCTTGGGCGCTCCCATGGGGATGCCGTTTTCCCTGGCGAAGTTCAGGAGATCGGTGCGCGAGCGCATGCTCCACTCCCGCCAGGGAGCGATGACCTTGAGGTCCGGCGCCAGCGAAGCGGCGGTCAACTCGAACCGGACCTGGTCGTTGCCCTTGCCGGTGGCGCCATGGGCAATGGCCTGCGCCCCCTCGGCCCTGGCGATCCGCACCAGGTGTTTGGCAATCAGGGGGCGGGCGATGGACGTTCCGAGGAGATAGCGGCCTTCGTAGATGGCGGCGGCACGGAACATGGGAAAGATGAAGTCGCTGGCGAACTCCTCCTGAAGGTCCAGGATGTAGGCCTTGGAAGCGCCCGTGGCCAGGGCCTTTTCTTCCAGGCCGTCGAGTTCCTCTTCCTGGCCCAGGTCGGCCGTCAGGGTGATGACCTCACAACCGTAGGTGTTGATCAACCACTTGAGAATGATCGATGTGTCCAGTCCGCCGGAATAGGCCAGGACCACTTTCTTGATCGCCTTCGAGGACGTGGGTGTCATGATGGTTCTCGTCTCCAATGCCGCTTGATGGTTGTTGTCGGTGCTCCATCAACCCCGGGATCGGGGCGTGGATTCCAATTCACGATGGATTCCTCGCACCGTGGCCCTAGGTGAACAGCCAGTGCAGTATGGATTTTTGCATGTGCATGCGGTTCTCGGCCTGATCCCAGACAATGCTGGCTTGGCTCTCCATGACCTCGTCCGTGATCTCCTCGCCGCGATGCGCAGGCAGGCAGTGCATGACCTGTACATCGGGGCGGGCCTTGGCCAGGAGGGTGGCATTCACTTGATAGTCCGCGAAGACAGCGGCGCGCTCACCCTGCTCCGCCTCCTGCCCCATGGAAGCCCAGACATCGGTATTGACGTAGCGGGCGCCCTCCACCGCCTCCTCTGGGGAGCGGGTGAAGGTGAGTCTGGCGCCGCGCCCAGTGGCTTCCCGGACCACATCCGGGTCCGGGTCATAGCCTCGGGGGCAGGCCAAGGCCAGCTCGAAGGGGAATTGGGCAGCCGCGCTGATCCAGGAATTGGCCATGTTGTTGCCGTCACCTATCCAGGCAACTCGGAGCCGCCCCAGATCAGGGGTGCGCTCGACCATGGTCAGCACATCACTCATCACCTGACAGGGGTGGTAGCGGTCGGTGAGTGCGTTGACCACGGGAACAGTGGCGTAGGACGACAGCTCGTTGAGCACCTTCTGTGCAAAAGTACGCACCACGAGGCAATCCACGTAACGGGACAACACCCTCGCCGTGTCCCTGAGGGGCTCGTTGCGGCCGAGCTGGCTCTCCGCGGGGGTCATGAGCAATGCACGTCCACCGAGTTGCGCCACTGCCACCTCGAAGGAAACACGCGTGCGGGTGGAGGGCTTTTGGAAGACCAGGGCCACGACCCTGGACTGGAGCGCGCCTGAAGTCTCCTTGTCACGCTTGAAGCGTAAGGCTTGGTCGAGAAGGGCCTCGGCCTGTCCTGTCGTGAGGTCGAGAATGCGTAAAAAATGCTTTGCCGTGGCTGCTTGGGATGTCATGGGAGATACCTCGTCTGGCGCGGGAAAACGACACCGTGAAAATGAAAAGATGTTTCATACGTGATGTGCCAAGGGTTTGTAAAGTACCTCCTTTCCTTCCACTACTCCCTGGGGGAAGCACGCCGCCAAACACGCCGTGGAACAAGGCTTCCCCAGCCTGACTACGAAAACAGGACCCTGCCATGTTGCCCTTTGTGATCAGGATATGCTACTCATTCGCAATGCAATCACGACTGAGTGTTTTCATTATCATTGTCAATTCCATAGGATGGAAATAGCACAGCGCAATCGCCCGCGCACAGTGCCTGCATCCTCAAGACACGCGGATCTTGGTTGGACGTCTGCCCTGCTCCGGGTCGATCTGTCCGCGGCAGCGAGGCACTATCCTATTCCCTTGAACGCAAGGTTCCGGCAACGAACAGACACCAGATGCTCAAAGACCCCCACAACGACGCAGTCGTGACGCCTCGGCACGATCAGAACATCTTCCGGATCGAAACGCAGCAGGGTGGAGCCCTGAAGCGCAAGATCGTCGCTGGTCTTGGACGTCCCCTCGGATTCGTCATGGGACTGCCCGCGCTCAATGCAATTTACAATAACGTGAATGCCAGATCATGCCCGGAAGACTTCCTGGACAAGGTCCTGGAATTCATGGCCGTGGAATACAGAGTCAGCGACGACGACCTCACCCGCATCCCCAGGGAGGGGCCCGCCGTGGTGGTGGCCAACCACCCTTTCGGGGCCCTCGAGGGCGTGATTCTCATGCACATGCTCGGCAGGATCCGCTCCGACTTCAAGGTCATGGGCAATTACTTCCTGCGGCTGATTCCCCAACTGCGCAACAGGATCATCTATGTGGACAACTTCGGCAGCCCCGACGCCCTGCGCCAGAATATCGGCCCCATGAAAGCCTGCCTGCGATGTCTGCGCGGCGGCCATCTGTTGGCCATCTTTCCAGCCGGAGAAGTCTCACACGTCATGATACGCAAACGTCGGATCATCGATCCCCCCTGGTTGCCCTCGGTCTCACGCATCATCCACAGGACCGAGGTTCCCGCATTGCCCATCTATTTCCACGGCAGGAACAGCCTGCTGTTCCAGATCCTGGGCATGCTGCATCCCAAGCTGCGAACCGTGATGCTACCACGGGAGTTCGTCAACAAATGCCACAGCACCATCGATGTCTCCGTGGGCAGCCTGATCCCCTATAAAAAACTCGGCGCCATGCAGCATGACGTGGAGCTGATCAACTACCTCCGGCTGCGTACCTACATCCTTAAACAGCGCTATGCCGAGGAAACCAAGCGTGTGAAACTGCTCCCGGTTCCCGTGCGCCTGCCGTCCTGGAAGCATCCCCTGCCGGAGAAACCGGTGGAAGAAGTGGCGCCCCCCGTACCCACGGAACTGCTCCTCCGCGAAGTGTCGAGGCTCCCAAGCGAATGCCTGCTGCACGAGTCAGGCGATTTTCAGGTCTATGCCGCTTCCGGGGAATTGATTCCCCATGTGTTGGACGAAATCGGCAGGCTGCGTGAATTCACCTTTCGCCTGGTGGGCGAGGGAACCGGCCGGGACAAGGACTTGGATCGCTTCGACCATTATTATGACCATCTGTTCATCCTCAACACGGCGAAACAGGAAATCGTCGGGGCCTACCGCATGGGCAAGACCGATGAAATCCTCGCCGAACGGGGCACCGAAGGGCTGTACACCAGCACCCTGTTCATCTTCAAGCCGCAGCTCTTCGAACGCATGGGCAAGGCCCTGGAGATGGGGCGCTCCTTTGTCAGGCCCGAGTACCAAAAAAGCTTCTCCGCGCTCTTTCTACTCTGGAAGGGGATTGGCTGCTACGTACTGCGCAACCCCGACCATGTCACCCTGTTCGGTCCGGTAAGTGTTTCCAACGAATACTCCCCCACGTCCAAGGAATTGATCGTCCGCTATCTCAAATCCAAGGACAGCTTTTCCAAGTTTCACAAGTACGTGAAGCCCAAGACACCGCCAAAGTACAAAAGCCTGAAGCGACACGAAGTGCGGGAATTCAAGAACGCCTTCAAGACTGTGGAGGACGTCACCGAGGTGATCACGGACCTGGAGAGCGAATTCAAGGGCATTCCCGTTCTCCTGCGCCAATATCTCAAACTCGGCGGCAAGGTGCTGGCCTTCAACGTTGACCCCGACTTCCAGGACTGCCTGGATGGACTCATAGTGGTCAATGTGCTGCGAACACCCCCAAAGATACTGGCAACTTACATGGGCAAGGAAAACGTCGCCCTGCTGCACGAATACCACCAGGAAAAGGCCCGCATGGCGGCGTTGCGCAAGGTCTGACCATTGCAACCTGAAGCTGGACTTGCAAAGACCGCCTGTAGGGGTTAGGAGCAGGCTGACCGTCGGAACCGGCAAGGAACTCTATCGCTTCGACTGATGAAATCGCTGGAAACGTACCGCAAAGAATTCACCAAGGACGACATCAACGCCCTTCCCTTGCGCCGTTACAATGGTGTCATCCGTATTGTGAATTCCTGTTCGGGCCTGCGCAAGGCACTCAAGGATGTCGGGAAAGAGGCCGTGCTGGGTTTCGATACCGAGACCCGCCCCACCTTTGGCAAGGGCAAGACCGAGAATCCCCCTGCTTTGTTGCAACTAGCGACCGAAAAAGCCATCTACCTCTTTCAGCTCAGATGTCTTTCCCTGCCGGATGACTTGTGCGCTATTCTTTCCAACCCTGGACAGATCAAGGCGGGTGTCGGGGTCCACGACGACATCAGGATTCTGCAACGAGTCTCCGTATTTGCGCCCGCCGGCTTCGTGGACCTGGCAGAAGTCGCTCGTGAACACGGTCTCAAGACCTTCGGCCTGCGCAGCCTGACCGCGAACCTGTTGGGCTTCAGAATCTCCAAAAACGCCCAGTGCTCCAACTGGGAGTTGAAGAAACTCTCGCATAAGCAACTGGTCTACGCCGCCACCGACGCCTGGGTCAGCCGCGAACTGCACCTGCGCATCCAGTCCCTTGGCCTGCTCCCCAGATTGCACTAAAGGTATCCAACACCGGGCGGAGCGTTAGGGCCAAAGAGCCATAAAGATAACCGCCAATCTGCCGATCACTCCTTCAAACGGAATAGCAGCACCGTAACAAATCCCGGACGCACCCGGGAACGGTGAAGGAGGAAGCGATGAACGCCTTCGACCCCATCAATCAGCAAATGCAGCAACTTACCCCAGACAACTACCATGCGGACCTGATGAAGAACATCGCCAAGGCCAAGTTGCGCCGTCAAGTTCTGAACGATCCGAGCCTGGCTCAAAAACTGGTCTCCGTGGAGGCCTCGCCCGTGTATAATGCGCGCGGTTCCCTGATCCCGGCCGTCTCGTCCACGGCGATCACCACGTGACGTTCGCCCTCACTGCACTGGCCCTGAACGTGGACCTCGACGAAGCGCCGCGATTGCAGCCGGCGTTCAAACCCAACGGTCTGAGGCTTCCCGACCTCCAGGCAGGGGTGTCCACGAACACGGCACGCGGAATCCTCGATACCCGCGGTGACAGCGCTCGGAAGGCTGACCTGTTCACGCACGGAAACAGCTTCGCGAAGCTCGACTTCCTGCCCGAGGCATGTAGCCAACAGCTTGCAGAACACCACCCCCGGTTTCCCGCCTGATTTCAATCAAAATCGTTCCTCTTGTCTCCTTGCGCAAAGTGACGCATAGTTGTCGCTTACTGCATCGTGCTTGTGGTGGGGCAAGAAATTCCAGGAGGTGAATCTTCATGTATTGTCGCTTTGTATGCCTGCTTATACTCGTCTGTCTGAGCCTGCCAGGCTCGCTGGCGGCCCAGACCACACTGGAAGAGGAAGTGAACGCCGCCGTGGATGCACAGAAGTCAGGCGAACTGGACACCGCCCTTCGGTTGTACACCAAGGTCTTGGAATCCGGCCAAGTACCCCCGCAAAACCCCATCATCTATTTTTCTCTCAACAACCGCGGCCTGATCTTCATGGACAAGGGCATGACCGACGCCGCCCTTGCTGATTTCGACAAGGCCCTGGAACTCAACCCCAGATTCGCGACCGCCTATTTCAATCGCGGACGCGCTTGGACGGAAAAAGGCGAAATCCAGAAGGCCATGGCCGACTACTCCCGAGCCGTGGAACTCGAGCCGAACTATGCCAAGGCCTATTTCAATCGCGGCTACCTCTGGCGCCTGCGGTTGCAATTCGACAAGGCAGTGGCCGACTTCACCAAGGCCATCGAGGCTGAACCCGACAATGCAATGTCCTGGTACGCCCGCGGCGTGGCCCGGATGAACCTCACCAAACTGCCCGAGGCCGTTGAAGACTTCAGCAAGGCCATTGAATTGAACCCGGAACTCGCGGAGGCATACTTGCACAGGGGCGAGGCCTATAATAAGATGGGGGAAACCGCCAAGGCCAACGCGGACTTCAACAAAGCCAGGGATCTCAAGTAACGGTCGGTCCCGCTGCTCGAAACACCGGAGGAAGCCATGCACCATCGCATAATGAGCTTGCTGTTCATAGCCCTTCTCTGCATATCCTTTGCCCAGGGATGCGGTTGGGCGGGGAGAACCGCCGGCAAGGTGGTCAACACCGTGGAGACGGGGGCGGACCACTTCGAACAGAGCTACGAACAGGAACGCCAAAAGAAATGAGGAAATGTCTGGAGACAGACACACCAGCCCCGCAGGCTCGGCCGCGGGGCTTTTTTATTGATGTCGTCCGTCATGGAGAAATGCAGGCTTCGCTCGCGGCCCGACGTCCTGCCGCGTGATGTCACGTTGTCCTCATCGATGACGATTTGGTGTCAGCTCACACGGCTCCCGGCCGGAGCCTCGCCGCTGGAGGTGAGCAACCGCATGCCCTGCTCGGTGCGCACCGCCAGGACCATGCCGTGGGACTCCAGACCACGAAGCTTGCGCGGCTTGAGGTTGGCCACCACCACCACCCTCCTGCCCATCAGTTCCTCGGGGCTGAAGAATTCGCGCAGTCCGGCGATGATCTGACGGGGCGTTGCCTCCCCCAGGTCCACCTCCAACCTGAGCAGCTTGTCGGCCTTGGGATGGGGTTCGGCTGCCAGTACCACGCCCAGCCGCAGGTCCAGCTTCTGGAAATCCTCGTACTCGACAGCGGCCAATTCCGGCGTCGCAGCCAGAGGTTTGGGCTTCTGCATTGCCTCGGGCGGGGTTGATTCCACGGGTTCCTGTAACTCCACCCTTGGAAAGAGGTTGGAGCCGGCCGCCAATGCCGCTCCCACTGGGAGCAGCCCCCACTCCTCGGCCTCGATACGCAGAGCTGGACTGTGGTCATGAATCTGATCCAACTGGGCGAGCATCTTTGCGGCGGCTGCGGGCATGATCGGCCAGAGATGCACGGCCACCTTGCGCATGCCCTCGAGCAGGGTGTAGAGCACCGTGCCCAGACGCCGCGTGTCCCCGGCCTTGTTCAGTGCCCAAGGCTGGGCCGTGTCCACGTACTTGTTCAGGCCACGAACGAACTCCCAGAGCGCGTCCAGAGCGCGGGAGAACTGGACCTGGTCGAAGAGTTGCTGGAAATTTCGCACGGACTCCAGGCCGAGTTCCACGATCTCGTCGTCCATGGGTGCGCGCGGACCAGGCTGGGGTACCGTGCTCCCGCAGAATTTAGCGGCCATGGAAAGCACGCGGCTGAAGAGATTGCCCAGGTCGTTGGCCAAGTCGGCGTTGAGCCGCGCCACCAGGGCCTCTTCACTGAAACTGGCGTCATTGCCGAAGTGCATCTCGCGAAGGAGAAAGTAGCGGAAGGCATCCAGTCCATATTTTCCGGCCATGTCCAGGGGCGCCACCACGTTGCCCAGGGACTTGGACATCTTGGTGTCGCGCACCAGCCAGTAGCCGTGGACATTGAGATGCCGGTATGGCTCCAGGCCGGCGGCCTTGAGCATGGTGGGCCAGAATACGGCGTGGGGCTTGAGGATGTCCTTGGCCACCAAATGCTGGGCATGGGGCCAGAACTTGTGGAAGTTCTCGCCGTCGGGCCAGCCCAGTGCAGAAACATAGTTGAGCAACGCGTCGAACCAGACGTAGCAGACATACTCCCGGTCAAAGGGCAACTCGATGCCCCAGTCAAGGCGCGACTTGGGGCGCGAGATGCAGAGATCCTCGAGTACGCCGCTCTCCAAAAGACTGACCACCTCGTTGCGATAACGTTCGGGGCGGATGAACGTGGGGTTCTGCTCGATGTGCTCCAGCAGCCAGCCCTGAAACTTGGACATGCGGAAGAAGTAATTCTTCTCCTGGATGAATTCGGGTTTGGTCAAATGCTGGGGGCAAAGGCCGCCCTCCAGCTCCTTCTCGGTGTAGAACCGCTCGCAGCCGTAGCAGTAGTGCCCGCCGTACTCGCCGAAATAGATCTCCCCGGCGTCGTAGACCTTCTGGAGTACCTCCTGGACCACCCGCTTGTGGGACTCCTGGGTGGTGCGGATGAAGGCGTCGTTCTCCACCGCCAGTTCGGGCCACAGCTCCCTGAACAGGGTACTGATGGCGTTCACGTATTCTTGCGGGGACGTTCCGGCTTCCTGGGCGGCCTTGACGATCTTGTCCCCGTGCTCGTCGGTGCCGGTGAGAAAAAACGTCTCCTCCCCCATGGCTCGGTGGAAGCGGTTCAAGGCATCGGCCACGATGGTGGTGTAGGCATGCCCCAGATGCGGTTTTGCATTGACATAGTAGATCGGCGTGGAGATGAAAAAGCGACTCACGAAAGACTCCTGCTCAATTGCTGCTCTTGGGTTTGCGTTTGCGTTTGCGACGGGGCTTGCCGCTTTTCCGTTCCTGCTTGTCTTGCTGGGCCACGACCTCTGATTCCTTGCTCACGGCCTTTTTCGGTCTTGATTTCTGGGAACGGCCGCGTTTCCCGCCTCCCCTGTCCGGTCTGTCCACCGTTTTGTCCTGGACGGGTTCCGCGCCGGCGTCCTGACCGTCCCCGCGTCCACTCCTGCTAGGAACTTCGGGAAGCGAGGCCGCCGCATCGACAACCTGCTCCTGGGGCTTGTCAACACTTCTGATGCCGAGCTTGCCAGATTCCCTGTCTGGGCGTCTACGCCCGTGCTCGCCACGCTTTTCGGACCTGTCCTCGCCGGAACCCTCACGCAACTGGCTGGATACAGGAGATGGTGTAATTTCCTGAGCCGACACGACATCATCGGGTACCTGAACGTGCAGCAGAGGCTGCACCGAAGGATCCGGACGCCTGGGATTCGCGTTGGTCCAGTCGTCCAGGGTAATCTCCCGCTCCTCGCCACCGTCGGTGACGACCGAAAGCGAACTGCGGAAGAGATTGGCCCGCAACACTTTGACCAGCCCCTCGTCCGTCATGTAGCGTTTGCCCACCTTTGGACAGAGGCGGTGGAACTCCTCGTAGTTCCTTTGTTCGTAACTCAGACAGCAGAGCAGCCGGCCGCAGATGCCGGATATCTTCGTGGGATTGAGAAAAAGATTCTGCTCCTTGGCCATCTTGATGGTCACGGGAGCGAACTTGCGCAGAAAACGACGGCAACAACACACCTGACCGCAGTTGCCCACGGCACCGATCATCTGCGTTTCATGCCGCACCCCGATCTGCCGCAACTCGATGCGCGTGCGGTAGGTGCGCACCAAATCCTTGACAAGTTCCCGGAAGTCTATGCGATTCGGCGCGGTAAAATAAAAAATGATCTTGGAACGGTCGAAAAAGACCTCCACATCCACGAGCTTCATGTCCAGGCCGCGCTCGCGGATGCACTTGCGACAGAAAACAAAAGACTCCCTGGCCAACTCGTCGTTTTCCTGTTTCTTTTCCAGGTCTTCCTCGGTGGCCAGGCGATAGATGGGCTTAATCGCCTCGATTTCGGCATCCTCCGGGGGCTCGGAACGCAGAACCACCACTTCGCCGAGTCCGAAACCCTGCTCGGTGTTCACGATGACATGATCGCCGCTGGAAACGACGAACGGCCCGGATTCGAAATAATAGACTGGTCCCGCTTCGCGGAACTTCAGCCCAAGTATCTGGCTCATGGCGTATCTCGAACACGCCCGCTGCGGTGTGGCAGCGCTTGCGGCACCAGCCCCCAACAGTGTGGACGCGCAATAGTCATATGGTGTAAATGAGCAATTTCGACTATTATCGAAAGACTGTCAACAATACTGTTACAATCTGATGCAATCTGAAACCCGAGGCGGGTGACCACACGGGACCGTCCAGGCCGCCTGCGCCGCACCACCCACAGGAGAAAGCAATGATCGAACGCCACGAAGCCTTGGAGCTGCTCGATGCACAAAACCCCGATCAGGGGCTGCGAACCCATAGCTTAGCCAGCGAGGCCGTCATGCGCGGCCTGGCAGAGCATTTCAACGAGGACGCCGAACTGTGGGGGCTCGTGGGCCTGCTGCACGACGTAGACTTCGCCCACACTAAGGACACACCGGAGCAACACGGGCTCATGGCCATGGACATCCTCGGCCGGCGATTGCCCGATCAGGCACTCCACGCCATCCGCGCGCACAACACCGAATACACGGGGGTGGAGCCCGCCGGGAGACTGGATTTCGCCCTGCGATGTGCGGAATCCGTCACAGGGCTCGTGGCGGCCAATGCCTTGGTTCGTCCTGACGGCATCAGGGGCATGAGCGCCAAGAGCCTGAAAAAAAAGATGAAGGAAAAAGCCTTTGCAGCCAACGTGAACCGGGACAGGATTCGTGAATGCGACAAGATCGGGCTCGAGCTTGGGGCTTTTTTCGATATCGCCGTGGCCGCCATGTCGACTGAAGCCGCGACTCTGGGACTGGAGAAACCATAGACTATCTCCCTGTTCCGCGTGCCTGGCTTTGCCTTTCCGGGAAAAACAGGCTACAGGACTCGATGATGGATACTGGGCCGGACTCAGGAGCAGAGTTCCACCCGTACCGGTGTGGTATGTCGGGAACACCCTTTTCTCCAATGCACGTCAAGACAGGGAGATGTGAAATGGTCGATCAAAGCTCGGTCAAACCGCTTCAGGTGGCCATCGACACCAAGACCCTCAGCCTGGGCCACGCCAAGATACCTTCCAGGATCCCCTACTGCAGCATATCCGAAGAACCCGGCAGCGTGCTGTTGAACGTCGGCGGCGAGTTCACCAAAACAACCGCGGCGCCGTTGTATTTCGACTTCGAACTCGCCGGCCCGCGTAAGTTTCTCTATTTCAACCCAACCCAGACCAAGTGCGCCATTGTCACCTGCGGCGGCCTCTGCCCCGGCATCAACGACGTGATCCGCTCCATTGTCATGGAGGCGCACCACAACTATGGTGTGGCCGCGACCCTGGGATTCCGTTTCGGCTTACAGGGTTTCATCCCGAAATACGGGCATGAGGTCTGGGAACTCACTCCAGGAAACGTGGCCAACGCGCATCAGTTCGGCGGCACCATCCTGGGCTCCTCGCGCGGCCCCCAGCCTCCGGATGAAATCGTGGATTGCCTGGAGCGCATGAACATCAGCTGCCTGTTCATGATCGGCGGTGACGGTACCATGCGTGCGGCCCAAAAAATCACCGAGGAAATCGAGCGCCGCAACCGCAAGATCTCCATCATCGGCATCCCCAAAACCATTGACAACGACATCAGCTTCATCGGCAAGTCTTTCGGCTTCGATACCGCGGTGGAAAAGGCCACGGAAGCCATCCAATGCGCGCACACCGAGGCCGTCGGCGCCATGAACGGTATCGGTCTGGTCAAGGTCATGGGACGGGAGTCGGGCTTCATCGCGGCCCAGGCCACCCTGGCCTGGAAGGAGGTCAACTTCGTGCTGGTGCCGGAAATGCGTTTCACCCTCCTGGGTGAGGACGGCCTGCTCCCCCAATTGGAAAAACGCTTGCTGGCCCGCAAGCACGCCGTGATCCTCTGCGCCGAAGGCGCCGGGCAGGACCTGCTGGAATCCACCGGCGAAAAGGACGCCTCGGGCAATCCGGTGCTCGGCGACATCTGCCAACTGCTGATCCGCGAAGTCAAGGACTATTTCACCCAGCGTGACATGGAATACACGCTCAAGTTCATAGATCCCAGCTACATCATCCGCTCGGTGCCGGCCAACGCCAACGACCGTGTCTACTGCGGCTTCCTGGGACAACACGCTGTGCATGCGGCCATGGCGGGCAAGACAGGCATGGTGGTCAGCAAGCTTCAGGACCGCTATGTCCACCTGCCCCTCAAACTGGTGACCCAAGAGCGCCGCAAGCTCAATATCACCTCGGATTTCTGGCGCTCGGTGCTGGAATCCACCGGGCAGCGAATCAACGAACCGAAACCAGAAGCCGAAGACGCTGCCGGATGCATCGTGGAAGGGTAGTTCTTCCCGCGCTGACCACCAAAAGGGGCGCTTCCGAAAAGGCGCCCCTTCCGCTTGTTCTGTGAAGACTCTGTGTAATTGTCTTTTCATTGCTCTTCACCTATAAAGATTTTCAGTCCCGGCTACGTGGGCGCCCCACGCCCCGCGGACCTGAACCATTTGACGCGCGGCAACACCGCGCAAGGAAAACGCCGCCATGCTCGAAATCCTGGACGCCGCGGCCGGTGCGGGCAAGACCTTCAACCTGGCCAAACGCTTTCTTGAACTCCTGGCTCAGGCCCATGGCGAAAGCCCCACCCCACCCTGTCTCGCGTCCAAAGATACCGGCGATTACGCCTTCGACGACATCCTGGCCATCACCTTCACCAACAAGGCTGCCGCAGAAATGCAGGAGCGGGTCCTGCTCTCCCTCAAGGAGCGGGCATTGGCCTCTCACGATGTACGGGCAGCGGGGCCGGCTGCCTCCATCTCCCCGGAGCGTGCGCGGCACTGGCTGGATCTGCTGATCCGCCGCATGAACCGCCTGAACATCCGCACCATCGACAGCTTGCTGCATCGGGTACTGCGTCTGGGAGCCCTGGAGTTGGGGCTGCCGCCCAACGTGGAGCTGGAATTCGACCCCGGAGAACTCTTCGCCCCCCTCTTCGCCACCCTGGAGAATCAGGCCTCGCAAGAAGAGGACCGCAACGCCCCCGTGCATTCCCTGCTGGAATCGGCTGTGGACACCCTGCTGCGGGTTCACGGCTGCAAGCGTTTCCTGCCGGCAAGCATGTTCGACCAGGGGCTGCGCGACGTGTTCGCCTTTCTCCTGCGCACCCCCATGGAGGTGCAGACCGACGCCGAACAGGTCAGGCAGCTGCTCCTCCGGTTGCACGCCGAGCTTCAGGCGGCAACGCAAGCCATGCTCCTGGCCGTGGACAAGGAACAGCTGGCCCTCGACGCACGTTTCTCCAAATATCTTGCTAGGCTGCAAGGCTGCGCTCTCTACGACCTCCCCTACGATTCCGCGTACGCCCGCAAGGAAAGCCTGACGACATGCGTGAAAAAGGCCTGCCATGGCAGGATATCGCCCCAGGCCGAAGATAGGTACGCAACCCTGCGCCAGGCCCATGAACGCAAGGCAAGCTTGACTCCCATCCTGCGCAGGGCCATCTCCCTGACGCAGATGGCGGCCATCTGCAACCCCCTCTTCCAAAACTTGGAAGTCTTGCAGCGTGTGCGCGGGGTCACGCCCATGGCCCGCCTCCCACTCATGACCCACAGGCTGCTCGCGGACCAGGCCTGCGTCAGCGAGGCCCTTTGCCGCATGGGCAACTCCTTGCGCCATCTCCTGCTCGACGAATTCCAGGACACCAGCAGGGAGCAGTGGCGCTCCCTAGAGCCCCTGGCCCAGGAAGTCCTTTCCAAGCGTGGCAGCCTGTTCTACGTGGGCGACGTGAAGCAGGCCATCTACGGCTGGCGAGGGGGCGATGCCAGGCTCTTCAACGAAGTCCAGGACTCCACGGCCCTGGCCCCGCTGCTCGAGAGCCCACCCCTACGCGAGGCCCTGCCCACAAACTGGCGCAGCGCCGCGACCATCGTCGACTTCAACAACGCATTTTTCGGCCGGCTCGGAGAGCCCGACACCTCCCTGGGTGTGGCGGCGGCCATGCTCCCGGCGAACCTGGACGCCGAGGAGGAAGCGGTGCTTCTGGAACTGGCCGCGAACATCCGCGACGCTTACAAGAACGTGTCCCAGGCAGTGGCGCCCAAGAACCGGGACAGGAAGGGGCTGGTCCGGCTCCTGGACATCCGCTCCGACAATAAGGACGACCTCCTGGACAAGGTCAAGGATCGGTTGCACGACCTGCTCGACGAGCTGCTGCAACGAGCCCGGCCCGGCGAAATCGCCCTGCTCGTGCGCAAGAACGAAGAGGCCGAACTCGCAGCCCAGTGGCTCATGGAGTGGGGGCACGCGGTTATCACCGAAAACAGCCTGCTCCTGGAACAACACCCCCTGGTACGGCAACTCGTGGCCCTGGGCTCCTTCCTGGACTACCCCCTGGACGATGTCGCCTTCCACGCGTGCATCTCGGGCAGGGAACTCTTCCTGGACGCCTGCGGCCTGCCCCTTGGCGAATTGAACGACTGGCTGGCCCAACGCCGCAAGGGGCCGCTCTACCTTCAGTTCAGGCAGCGCTTCTCCACCCTTTGGGAGCAGTGGCTGGAGCCCCTGTTCTTACGGGGCGGATTCATGAGCGCCTACGACGTGTTCGCCGACGCCATCCAGCGCTTCGATCTCCGCCGCCGATTTCCCAGCGATGCCATCTACTGTAACAGGCTGCTGGAGACCGCCCATGCGGCCGAATCCGAGGGCGCCCACTCCCTGGCTGCCTTTCTGGAACTCTGGCGCCAATCCGGCGACCAGCTCAAGATCCCCCTACCGGAAAACATCGACGCGATACGGGTGCTCACCATCCACAAAGCCAAGGGCTTGCAGTTCCCCCTGGTCGTGGTGCCCTTTCATCACTCGGGCAAGCCTCCGGGCCAGGACCTCGTGGCTTGGAACCCGCCCCTCTCCGATCCGGAGCGAACGCTCCCGATTCTCGCACCGCTTTCTCGCGGATTGGGGCGGGTCTACTGGGAGCACGCCCTGCCGGAGCTGCTGGAGCAGCTCAACCTGCTCTACGTGGCCTGGACCAGGGCCGAACGGGAGCTGCTCTGCTGTATCACCAGCGCCAGGCATTACGAGACGCACTCCCCTTCCCTGAGGGCCCTGCGCGTGCTCCTGGAGCCCTACGACCTGCAGGGCGACGGCGACAGCTACGAAATTGGCGCGCCAGAGGCGGTGTCCGCGCCGCCCCCTCACGAAAAACAGCTGGAACCGCCCCCTGTTACCTGGCGGAAGCCAGGCGCCGATCCCATGGATTGGCTACCCAGACTCAAGATCTACCGCTCCGCGTTGCACAAGGAAGCCTTTGCCCAGCGCCGGCGCGGCACCCTGTACCACCGTTGCCTGGAGCACCTCCGCGTACGCGACTCCCTGGAGGTCGACGTGGAGCGTGCCTTGCGCGCCGGTCTCAGGGGTCTGAGCGATCCCCACGACCCGGCCGCTTTTGTCCAAGAACAGGATGAGCTCAAGGAAGAGCTGCGCCCGGTCCTCGCCTGGGTGCGCGGGCACGAGCAGTTGCAGACCCTGCTGGCGGCGGGCGCGGCCGAGCAGGAAATACTCACCCCGCACGGCAAGCCCCGGCGCATGGACCTGCTGGCCGAGGTGGACGGCCGGCTCGTGGCCGTCGAATACAAGTCCGGTAGTGCGACGCTCGAGCACCTGGCCCAGCTCCGCGAGTACCTCAAGCTGCTCGCCGCACTGCCCACGGCCCCTGCCACACCGCCCTTGGGCCTGCTGGTGTACCTCGACCAGCGTCGCATCCAACACGTGGAGCCCTGAGCATGCGTACTTTCCACATCGTTTCCTGGCACCGTGACTGTATCCAAGCCCTGGCCGAACACCTGCTGCTTCTCTGCCCCCAGGCGAAACAAACCGCCAACCTCAGCCAGTTCCTGGTGGTCTTTCCGCACCGACGCCCCGGCCGCCTTCTCCAGTCGGCCCTGCACGAGCACTCGGACCTGCCCTCCCCCCTGCTTCCCCCAAAGACCATGTCCGCAGCCGAGTTCTTTTCCCAACTTAGGGGCGAGCTGGCCACCCTGGAGGGAGCCGACGCCCCTCCCAGCATTGTGGTGGACCCCCTGGACCGTGTGGCCGTGATCGTGGACTGTGTGCGGGAGCTTGCCCGGAGCGTGAAGCCCGGCGGAAGATCCCTGCTCTCCCGCCTGCCCTTGGAGGATTCCGCCCTGTTCATCCCCTGGGGACTCAGACTCGAAACACTGTTCGAAGAATTCCTCCAGCAGAACAGGGATCCAAGCGACATCCCCTATGCCGGGGAGCACGTCCTGCCCTTTGCCGCGGCGCTCCTGGAGCAGTTGGGTGCCATCTTCAAGGCCTACCTGCGCCGCATGGACGAAAGGGGCTGGTCCACGCCAGGTCTGGACGCCCGGTACACCGCCCAGCGGCATGAACAGGTTCTGGCCTGTCTGCGGGGCAAGACCGTGATCCTCGCCGGCTTCCACCACCTCGACGGGGTGCAGGACCTGCTGTTCCGCACGCTCTGGGAAAACGGAGCCCAGGTGATCCTGCACGGTGACCCGGCCTTGGCCCAGAACGCGGAAAACGCTCCCCATTGGTCATGCCGGGAGCAACAGCGCTGGATCACGCGCTGGAAGGCCCACCCCAGCCTCCTGTCCGAGGAGGACGCATTTCAGCCGCCCTTGCCGGATGTGCGCTTCCACGACGGATTCGACCTGCACTCTCAACTCGACGCCCTGCAACAGGAGTTGGCCCAGGTGTCCAACTCCGAGGCGCTGATCGTCCTGCCCGACACCGCTCTGCTCATGCCTACGCTGCATGCCCTGCCGGATTCGGACGTGAACATCTCCATGGGGTATCCCCTGGCGCGCACCCCCTTGGCTCGCCTGGTGGAAACCCTGATGCGCATGCAGGAGACCCGGCATGAAAACGGCGCCTACTACTGGCGCGACTGCATCGAGTGTCTGCGCCACCCCTACCTGAAGATGCTCGCGCCCAAGGTCGACGGCCAAGAGGTCCAAGTTCCGGATCTCAGGCTCGTGTTCCACGCCATGGAAAACGATATTCGACAGGGGCGGACCTACTTCGCCCCCCTGGAGTGGGAGTTCGGCCACCAAGCCGACGAGGGTGGCTTGGCGGCCTTCTGGCGCATGCTGGCCGGCGATGTGGACCCCACGGAACTACGGGAGGTGTTCCTACAAGTCGTGGACACCTGTTTCACGGCCTGGGAGCACCTGGAGACCTTGGCGGACTTGGCCCACACCCTGGAGCGCCTCTGCGACCTCATGCTGGAGCACGGCCACGGCCTTTGGCTGCGCTTCCCCATCGACGCCGAATGCCTGCACCGCCTGCTCTACAGCGTGATCCCGGCCCTGCTGCACAACGCCATGAGCCGGATACCACAACCCCAGGAGACGCTCTTCACCATCCTGCGGGAACGCCTGGCAGCGGAGCGTGTGCCCTTTGAATCCGAAACCCTCCAGGGACTCCAGGTGCTCGGCATCCTGGAAACACGACTCCTGCGGGCCGACACCGTCCTGGTGCTGGATGCCACCGACGACAACCTGCCCGGCCAGCCGACCATGGATCCGCTGCTCCCCGACCCACTGCGCCGGCTTGCCGGCCTGCCCGACAGCTCCCTGCGCGACGAAACCAAGGCCCACGCCTTCTTCTCGCTGCTGCACGGCGCACGGCAGGTGGCACTGCTATACCAGACCAGCACCGAAAGCACCGGTCTATCGGATGAAAAGCGCGTCCGCAGCCGCTTTGTGGAAGAACTGCTCTGGCAACTGGAGCAAAAAATCGGCCGCATCCTCAGGTCCGGAGAACCTCCGGTCCACACCCTGGTCTATCCCACCAGCGCGCCAAAGCCTTGCGTCCAGGCCGTGGACAAGGGCCCGGCGGTGCGCGAGGCCCTGGAGCGCCGTCTGGCGAGATCGCTCTCGCCGTCGGCCCTGGACGACTACCTCGCCTGTCCCCTGCGATTTTACCTGCGGCGCCTGGCCGGCCTGGAACCGGCCCAGGAGGTGGGAGAGGACGCCGATCCCGCAGCCGTGGGCGAGCTGGTCCACGCCTCTTTGGCAGAGTTCTTCGGAGCGCTCGTGAACACCGACCTGCACCCCGGCGCGTGCGATCCCGAGTCCCTGCTGCGTATCCTACGACGCAGACTGAACGAAAGCCAAGTGCTCAGGCAGATTCCGTTGCACCAACGCCTGCTTCTGGAAAAGGCCTCGGACATCCTGTTGCACCGCTATCTCGAAGCCATGCCCCCAACCAGGATCATTCGCCTGGAGAGCGAACTCACGGCCCTTGTCGAGGCCCAGGGCGACTCCGTACCTCTCCTGGGCAGGGCCGACCGCATCGACCGCCGCGCCGAGGGGGTCGTGATCCTGGACTACAAGACCGGCCTGCGGATGCCCTTGCCGCACAAGGACATCTGGGAGGATGCCTCCCTCTTCGCCCGCCTCCAGACCTGGCCGGAGTGCACGGACTCCGACACCCTGCTACAGGAGCTGGCAGCAATGCTGCCGAGCGTCCAGCTGCCCTTCTACCTTTATTGTTACTGGCAAGGGACGGGCGAAATGCCCTGGGACGCGGCCCTTGTGGACCTGGCCGACAGCGGCGGGGAAAAGGGCATGTTTTCGGATAAAACCGACCCAGACGCCCGCCAGACCGTGATCAGGGAGAGGATTCCGGCCCTGCTGCAATTCCTGGTGCGGCATATACGCCTGGCGCCTGCATTCGCACCCGCGCCTGGAGACGGCTGCCGGTGGTGTGACTACGCGGGCAGTTGCCGCAGGGGGTGATACCAAGTTGTCATCGCCATCGAAGAGCGCAACTGTGGATCAGAGTGTGAGCGTCAGGGACACGTTCTGGCCGAAGAGCCCCAGGAGCAGGAAGACCGCGCCCATGACGATGGCTGGTTTGTGCCGCAGGGGGGTCTCGCTGTTGCGCACCAGCCCCCAGCTCACGCAGGCCAACACCATGCAGAGCAGCCCGGCAAGGAACAGGTGGACCTTGGGCTCGGACAACTCCAACCGGAAGACCTGGGGGTGCAGCACCGCGACCAGCCACCCCCCCATGACCAGGCAGATCAGGCCGCCGGCCATGGCCCAGGATGCGCAATACCGCAGGCAATAGTTGTAGTAGTCCCTGCCGAAATCATCCTTGGATCGTCTGAGGATCATGTATACCAGACCGAGCCCTGCCGCCGCGGCCAGGCTCAGGCCCAGGGCCTCGCCGAACAGGGGCCAGAACGGCGCTCCCGGTACTTCACTGCTGAGACTGGAAAAAATGGTCTGCATATCCTGCACCGCCAGGGGTACATCGGGGTGGGTCACCACCATGCGCTTCACGACCAATGCCATAAAAAGCGCCACAAGACTCGAAAGCGCGGCCAGAACTCCCAACAGCGAGTGCAGGGTCTTCCGCGTGCGCGAGGACTTCCAGGTGACCTTGTACAACACCAATAAAACCAGGGCTAGCAGATAGGCCCCGGCAGCCACGAGCCTGCCCTCTCCAGCCATCTGCAAGCTGAACTCCGGCAACGGCATGCCCGGTTTCTTGAGGTAGAGATGCAACCACCCCCAAGCCCACCCCATGCACCAGGTCCAGACCACGAACGGCAAGGTGGAAAGCCCGAGCACCACGCCCATGGCGCCCAGTTGGGAACCGAACTTGTCCAGGAACACCCGCTTGCGCACGATGGCCATTCGCGCGGCAACAAGAGCCACCAGGGGCACGCCGGCCGCCGCCATCACACTCAGGGTCAGAAAACTGACAAGCAGCATGGTGGCCAGAAATACGGGGTCGTAGACGTGAATTTCCATCCCTTGCTCTCCTTTGAGCCGCCACTGGCAGGGAATTGGCTCCGGCAGTGGGGCGAAACCGCGTTTTTATGCATGATTTTACCGGGCAAGGCAACCAGTGACTCGATGCACCTACACAACGTCAAGAATTTCTTGCACTTTTCCAAATGGTACTCTATGTTGTTTCCCGCGACTCCTGGGACACCAGGCCAGCGTTCCGGGAAACCCGTATTCCCCCCGGGATTCCAGGACGCCTCCACCCCAGCACGGCCCAGGTTGGGCCGCCTTACTGGAGAATCCATGCGGCACTCACGGCTCACCGCGCTGTTCCTGCTCCTCATGCTCAGCCTGGTCGGCTGCGCCGGCACGAACAACCTCGGCTCCAGCACTGAATTCAGGCTGCGCAGCCTGGAGGCCAAGTTCCTGGAACTGGAAGAAAAGCAACGAGACCTCGAGCAGCGCGCTTTCGCGCGCATCGCCCAGCTCGAAGGGAAGATGTCCGCACAAGACCTTCAGGCTTCGTTCCACCAGACTCTGCCACCTTCCGAACCAGCGCGATCCGAACCGGACAAACCGTTGCCTCGCGAGGAACAACAGCCGGCGCAGCCTGCGAAGCGAGCCGCGCCACCTCCGGCCAAGGCCGCGGCGCCAAGGCCCAAACCTGCGCCTCCCACCCAGGTGGCGAAACCCAAGCCCCCCGTGGCGCCACCTTCCGTCAGCACGACCACGGGCCAGCCCCTGTACGATGAAGCCCTGCAGTTGGTGCAGCAGGGCAAGACAGCCCAGGCCAGGGAACTCTTGCAGCGCTTCGTCCGCGAAAACACCACCAACGCGCTGCTGCCCAACGCTGTCTACTGGATCGGCGAGACCTGGTACCACGAGAAGGAGTACGGCCAGGCGATCCTCGCCTTCAAGGACGTGGCTGGCCGCTTTCCCACGCATGACAAAGCCCCCGCGGCCATGCTCAAGATAGGCTACTGTTACGAACAACTGGAAGACCGCAACAACGCCCGCTTCTATTTGCAGGCCCTGGTGGACGAATACCCCGACAGCGAGCCCGCGCGGACGGCCAGAAAGAAACTCCAAAATCTGGGCGGATGATCGCCGGGTCGCTTCCGCCGGAAATGCCATGCCCCTCTCCAGCGACGAGCACAAGGAGTTCTGGGCCTGTCTGGCCCTGAAACACACCCGGGGAGTGGGGCCACGCACCTGGAAACGGCTGCTCGATGCCTACGGCGACGCCTACAACGCCGTCATGGACGCCGCCTCCTGGCACGCCAGGGGACTGGCCAGGCAAGCCCTGGCCGACGCCCTGCGCAATGACGCCTGGCGCGCCCCTGCCCGTGAGGAATGGGACGCGGTACGGCGACTGGGCTGCGGCGTGCTGCTCCATGCCTCTCCCAGCTTTCCCCAGCGCCTCCGCGAGATCCCCGATCCGCCGCTGTTCCTCTACGCCCAGGGCGAATGCGCACTACTCGAGGCCCCAGCCGTGGCCGTGGTGGGCACCAGGCAAAGTACGCCCTACGGCCGCGAGGCTGCCCGCGAACTCTGCCTCGGACTCTCCAGGGCAGGTATCGTCATTGTCTCGGGCCTGGCCTACGGCATCGACCGACAGGCGCATTTGGCCGGACTCGAAGGCGTGGGCGGCTCCATCGCCGTGCTCGGCGCGGGTTTGGACAGCGGCTATCCCGCGGGTAACGCCGACGTGCGCGACGGACTGCGTAGCAAGGGCCTGCTGCTCACCGAATACCCTCCGGGCAGCGCCCCGGAAGCCCGCAACTTCCCGGTTCGCAACCGCATCATCAGCGGCCTGTCCCTGGGAGTCGTGGTGGTGGAGGCCTCTGAAAAGAGCGGCAGCATGATCACGGCGCGCCAAGCTTTGGATCAGGGGCGCGAGGTCTTTGCCGTGCCCGGCCCCCGTGGTGCCCAAAACTATAGTGGATGTTTCACCCTGATCAACCAGGGCGCCAAGTTGATCTGCTCCTCCGATGACGTGCTGCGGGAACTGGCGCCCCTGCTGCGGCCATGGCGCATAACGGTCCCGGAGCCCGAGGCCCGGTTGTCCGGGCATGCCCCGGCTGTCACGATGCAAACGACAACGCCCTCCCTGGTGGAGCTGGAAGGCGATGAGGCGCGACTCTTCGCGACCCTGCGCCAGGACGGCCAGATGCACATCGACACCCTTGGAGCGCGACTGGACTGGGATGCCGCGCGCGTGAGCCGGATTCTACTGCTTTTGGAAATGCGCGGTATGGTTCGCCAGCTCCCGGGGATGATCTATAGTGTTGTC
>CAZSRS010000011.1:0-100062 GCA_964609625.1 uncultured Desulfovibrionaceae bacterium | reverse complement strand
TCCATCCAGAACCTGGACGAGAACTCGGCCAAGGCCCTGGGCCTGAAGTCGCAGGACGGCGCCCTGGTGGCCAACGTGACCCCCGGTGACCCGGCGGACAAGGCGGGCATGGAAACCGGTGACGTGATCCTCAAGGTCGACGATCGCACCATCGGCAGCGCCGGAGACCTGACCAAACTCATCGCCGGCTACGACCCCGGCGCCACGGTCAAGGTCACGGTCTGGCGCAAGGGCAAGGAGCGCGAACTCAAGGTGACCCTTGGCATACGCGACCTGGACAAGGTGGCGGAGATGTCCGACATGCCTCGCAACGGGGCGGCCGAGACAGCCGTGCTCGGCCTCAAGGTGCGCCCGGTGATGAAGAACGAGGCCAAGGCCTTGGGTCTGGACAAACCCGAGGGCCTGCTGGTGGTCGAGGTGGAATCCGGCTCGGCCGCGGACGATGGCGGCATCCAAGCCGGCGACGTGATCGTCGAGGCCAACCAGACCGCCGTGAACACCCCCGGGGAGTTCGAGAAGTTGGTACAGTCCGAGGGCAAGGACAAGGGCGTGGTCATGCTCCTGCTCAAGCGCAAGGGCAAGAACTTCTTCAAGACCCTGCCCGTGGAGTAGGCGTCCACGCTATAGACGAAGATACGGCAAGACGGCGCGTTCTCCAATGGGGGGCGCGCCGTCCTCGGTACAAGTTCAGACAGCAGGGTGACTATCGCGATACCTGCCACCCCCTGAACAGACTCGTCCGAAGTTGGTAGTCGAGTATAATGGCGCTACTCTTCGTTTCCAGCATCGTGTCGGAAGCGTCGCGCCCGTGCCGTTGCACTTCAGCCCCTTGGGAGGGAGATCATGAACGTCCGCCTGCCGCTCGTCTGTCTGTTTGTCTGCCTGCTTGCCGCCCCTGCGTTGGCCGAAGGGAAGATCACCAAAGAGGACGTGCTCGCCGCGCAACAGGAATGGGGAGCGGCCATCGTGGCCATCGGCAAGGCCCACACCGAAGGGGGCGATTACCAAGCCCTGGCCAGGCAGGTGGTGGACGAACTGTACGCCTTTGACCTGGAGCCGGTGCTGTTCAAGCCCACCAAGGCCGCGGCGGACCAGTTCAGGACCACGAGGGACGAGGCCCTCTCCTATTTCGTGGGAGGAATGTTGCCGGAGGACAAAGGCTTCGCCCTGCACCCCTGGTCTCAGGTGCGTTTCGAGGAGCAGTATATGGTGCTCAACGACTGCGACGCCGTGGCCCAAGGCAACTACTTCTTCACGGACGCGGCCACGGGGGCGGAAACAAAGGTGGAATTCACCTTCGGCTACATCCGGGACGCTCAGGGCAAACTGCGCATCTTCCTGCACCATTCGTCCCTGCCCTACGAGGCGCATTGACGCCAGGGGGCCGGAAACAGGCGCAACATGAAGCTCCCCAGATTCCATCTGGGAAGCATCGCTGGATTTCGAACGGAGTATCGGCGCGGCCGGGGCGTCTACTCTTCCAGAGGCGCTTCGTAGGTACCGCTCCTGCCTCCGGACTTGTGCAGCAGCCGGCCGGCTTCGATGACCATGTCCTTCTGCACTGCCTTGCACATGTCGTAGACCGTGAGCGCGGCCACCTGGGCTGCCACCAGGGCCTCCATCTCCACGCCGGTCTGCCCCGAGGTGCGTGCCTCGGCCCGGATGTCCAGGGCTGGGGGCTCCTCGTTGATGGAGAGCTGCACGTCCACGTAGCTCAGGAACAGGGGGTGGCAGAGGGGGATCAGCTCTGCAGTGCGCTTGGCAGCCTGGATACCGGCGATACGGGCCGTGGCGATGACGTCGCCCTTGGGCAGGGCCTTGTCCCGGACCAGTTCGAGGGTGTGGGGAGCGACGCGGATCCGGCAGCCGGCCACGGCACGGCGCATGGTCTCGGCCTTGGCGCCGACGTCCACCATGCGGGCTTGGCCGTCGGCGTCCAAATGGGTGAGGGAATCTTGGTTCTCAGGCATGGGGACCAGCCTTCGAGGCTTTGTGGTTGGGGGTTATACCGTCGGGACGGTACCGGGGACAATGACGTCTGTCGTGCATTGCTAACCGCTGGCGGCCTGGTCCGTCGAGCCGTTCTTGCCAGCTCGACCCGACTTGCCCTTTTTGCCCGAGAAAAAATTCTTGACCTTCTGCAAGGGGCGCTGATTTTCCAGGGACTGGAACTCGCGCAACAACTCCTCCTGTTTCCTGGTGACGCTGGAGGGTATCTTGACCTTGACTTCCACAAGCAAATCGCCATTGTGCGTGCTGCCAAGATAGGGCAGGCCCAGGGACTTGAGTTTGAAGACCTCGCCGCTCTGCGTACCCTTGGGGATGTCCAGGATTACGGGGGCGTCCAGGGAGGGCACCTCGATCTTGTCGCCCAGGATGGCTTGCACGATGTCGATTTCGGTGGAGTAGATCAGATCCTGGCCCTGACGGCGGAAGGTGCTGTCCTCTTCCACCGTGAGCACCACGTAGAGATCGCCCGGAGGGCCGCCGTGGATGCCGGGTTCGCCCTCGCCGCGCAGGCGCAGGCGACTGCCGTTGTCCACTCCGGCCGGGATGCGCACGGAGAGTTCGCGCGTCTGCTGCACCTGCCCCATGCCGCGGCAGGTCTTGCAGTGGTCGCGGATGATCTTACCCTCGCCGCGGCAGACTGGGCAGGTCATGGCGATGCGGAAAAAGCCCTGGGCCTGGTACACTTGTCCGGAACCACCGCAATGGGCGCAGGTCTCGGGCGAGGAGCCGGGGGCCGCGCCAGAGCCGTCACACTCGTGACAAGTGACGTTCTTGGGAATCTTGAGGGTGGTTTCAAAGCCCTTGGCCGCATCGCGGAAGGACATGCTCAGGTTGTAGCGCAGGTCTGAGCCGGCCTGGGGTCTGGGACCACGCGAGCGTGCAGAGCTGAAGCCGAAGAATTCGGTGAAGATGTCGCCGAATGCTCCGAAGATGTCCTCGGCGTTGGAGAATCCCTGGAAACCGTTGGCCGAGAGCCCTTCATGGCCGAACTGATCGTAGCGGGCGCGTTTCTGGGGATCGCGCAAGACCTCGTAGGCCTCGGCAGCCTCCTTGAACCGCGCTTCCGCCTCGGCATCACCCGGATTGCGGTCCGGATGATATTGCATGGCCATCTTGCGATAGGCGCGTTTGATTTCGTCGGCATCGGCGCCGCGCGCTACCTCCAACACCTCGTAATAATCCCGTTTCGTTGCCATGGCGCATTACATGAGGTCAGCTGCGGGCTGATTCAAGGGTTTTGTCAAGGGCAGCGTGGACTCTTCGTCCTGGGTTTTTGACCGCGCTTCCGCGCTGGTGCCAACGCGCACCTTGGCAGCGGCGATTTCCCGCAACGCCGTGACCACTTCCTTGTTCTTGCTCTCCACCAGGGGGTCGTACCCCTCGCGATAAAGCTTCACGCGTTTGATGGCCATCTGCACCAGCAGGAAACGGTTGTCCACCTGGTTCTGGCAGTCTTCAACGGTAATCCGGGCCATGATCACTCCTTGTGTGTGGCATTGTTCTGGCCTGCGAAGGGTTCCGCGGGCGGGGCGGCAGAGTTCGTCGCGGCAGGGGGCGGAGACTCCCCGGAGGTAGCGGGCAGCTTGGCCAACAGGTCCAGAAGCAGTTCGTTGTTTACGGGGTAAAATTTGTTTTCGCCGTTGACGTTGGCCCAGCACTGTCCTTCGGACAACGAGGCGCCTTCGTAGAACCGCACCACCGACGTGGACTCGTCGGCTTTGGCGAACAGTTTCCATGTCAGTGAGAGACCGGCCCCCGTGGGGAGCTGCGGGCTGGGCTCGGCCTCGTACTTCAGGTCCGTGAGGCGCCAGAGCATGACGTCCATGCCCAGGAGATTGTCACCGTTGGCGCTCTCCCAGAGGTTTTCCTTCTTGAACGCCTCGAGGGTCGTGTACCCTCGCCCCTGCGTCGGGTTCAGCTCCATACGCCGGAGACTGGCGGTATCCAACTCCACGACATTGCGTTTGCGCAGGGAAAAGGCCGATTTCGTCAGTTTGCTCCATGTCTGGGGTTCCAGGGTGAGAGGCGCGCTCTGCCAGGAGGAAACAACCATGAGGCCGGTTTTCACTCCTTGCTCCACAAATGCGGGAGGGGATTCCCGAGGAGAGATGTCGGTCTTGTAGAGATGGAGCACTTCCGGGGTCTCGGCGGCCATGCGCCAGACGGAAACGGTCAGGTCCGGCGATCTCCCCTCGGGAGACCACTGCGGATCGAATACCGCTCCCTTGGCCGAAGTGAGCTCGTGCAGATACATGTTCACTTCAGGTTGTGCCGTCTGGTAGTTGGTCAATTCCTGGGGCCAGGTAAAGACCATTGTCTGCTCCTTGCGAGTGATCTCCCAGGTGGCTTCACCTTCCACACGCACGCGCGCCACCAGTTCCGGGTCCATGTCCAGGAGCCGGAGGTCCTGGAAATAGCCAGCCTGATGTGTCGTCTGTTTTTCGTACCCCACGTCGAGGAGAAGCACCTCGTCGGGCTCGCTGGAGCTTTTCGCGTACACACCGTCACCGGAGGGATTTTTGGCGCCGATGCGCAACTCCCACGTGGTATCAGACTCCAGTGTAAGCACGCTTCGTGGGTTGTCCAGACCGAAATCCTGTATATTGCCTTGGGAGGCATTGCCCAGTCTGCGCAAGGGCTTGTTGACCCTGATGAAATTGAACAGGGCTTCCACCCTGGAACGATCGGCGCGGTATCGTGGTGCCTCTCCCTGGAGGGAAAGGAACCATTCTCCAGAATCGCGCTCCAGGATGAGTGAGGCGTTTTCCGCCTCCTGCCGCACATGCATGGTCCGCATCAGGTCATAGGGGGGCCAGCCCGCGGAGTCGGATTCTTCCTGGACCGGCTGGGGCCAGAAAAAGACAGCGGCCCAGATTGCGGCCACCAGCGCGGCGAGTATGAGCAATCGCTTGTTCAAAGGGGTGCTCCTTCGGTCATGGGCAGACTCATTTCACCTTGCGTCGCATGAGCGCTATGATCAGGGCCAGGAACAGGCAGGACACCGGCACGGCCAGCAGGGGCACCCAGGAGACAAGAATACGCTCCCCCACGGATAGCATCAGGAAGACGTTGGCTGCCTTGGGCTTGGTCACGGTGATCAGGGCCTCGCGCTCCAAGAGCCAGTTGGCGCTGTTGCGAGCCAGGTCCATGTTTCCGTATGTATTAACGAACTGGTCCGTGATGAAGTCCTGGTCCGCGAAGACCACGGCCCTGGCCAGGGGGGCCTCTCCGTCTCCTTCGCCTTCCATGGCGCGGGGGATGCGCTTTTCGTACACGGCGGCGATCCACAACGGCCCCTCGATGTCGCTGTCGGGCACGAATTCCGCGGAGCCAGCGCGCAGGGCCTGGATGTCGGTTTCCAGCCAGGACTGGGGCGTGCTGCGCCCCAGCCATTGAGTCAGCTCCGGACCGTCACCCTGCACGATGGCTCCGAGGGCGGCGGCCGTGGGAAAGACCGTCATCAGGGTGAAGGCATCGGTGATGGGATGCGGGGCATACTCCTGGACAATGGGGGCCATGGGATCGCCCACCAGCAGCTTGCTCACCGGGTCCACGGTGTAGCCGTTGAGTCTCTCCAGACCGATGATCGGCAGCCAGTCATCGAGATTGGTCTCGTGCTCCGCCGCCAGGGCGATGAACAAACGTCCTCCGCGCTGGAGATAGTCGTCCAGGAGTTTGCGTTCCTGGGGCGCGAAATCGGTCCTAGGGCCGAGGATGAAGAGCACGTCGGCGTCATCCGGTATGGATTCCTCGCGTACCAGGGTGATTTTCTCCACATCCGCGCCCTGCTCGGTGAGCACGCCGGCCAGACGGGTGCAGGCGTTGCTGTCCGTGCCGGCAGGATCCACCTCGCCGTGGCCGGTGGAGAAATAGAGCTTGGCCCGGCGCTGACTGCTGACCCGGATCAGGCCGTTGAGCAGGCGTTCCTCGTCGGGCAGTACCAGCTTTTCCTGTTTGTCGCCGCTGAGCAGCACCACGCTCCCCGTGGTGGTCACCTGCAATTCCCTGGCCCGGAACGGGGAGCGGTCCGGGTCCACGAACTCGTAACTGAACAGATCGGTGTGGCGTTTGAAGAGGGTGAAGAGGTCCTCGATCTGCTGCTTGCCGTCGTCGGAGCGGTAGAAGGCGGCCGCGACCACGGGCTGACTCAGGTTTTTCAGTGCCTGGATGGTCTCGGGCGCCAGGGAGTTGCGCTTGGAGGTGGTGGTGTCCCAGCGCCAGTTCTGTTTGGCTGCAAGCACGTTCAGTCCTACCAGCAGGGAGAGCCCCAGGGCGCCGGCCAGGATCGTCTGCGCGTAGCGTTTCCACTGCATGTCGCTACCCCCTCCAGCGCTGGTTTTCCAGACTCAACACCGTCAGCCAGAAGAAGCCGGCGATGAAGGTCAGGTAGTAGATGAAGTGCACCATGTCCAACACGCCCTTAGTAAAGGGCTCGAAATGCATCATGGGCGAGAGCTGGACCAGCAGTTCCACCGCGGGGGAGCCCTGTTGCAACTCCTTGATCCAGAGCAGCAGCCAGAGCAGCAGCAAGGCCGCGAAGGTGAGCACGGCAGAGACGATCTGGCTCTCGGTGAGAGAAGAGAGGAACAGCCCCAGGGCCGCGAAGCTTACGCCCAGGAGCAGCAGCCCCAGGTAGCCGCAGAGCACGGGCGCCGGCTCGATCTCCGAGACAGAGTACAGGAGTCCCGGCGAAATAGCGTTGGCCGCGAGCATCACCAACAGGAACACGGCCAGGGCCAGGAGTTTGCCTCCGGCGATGTGGTACTCGCGCAGGGGATAGCTTAGGAGCATCTCGAAGGTGCCCATGCGTTTTTCCTCGCTGAAGCCGCGCATGGTCAGCAGAGGAATGAAGAAGAGCAGGATCACCCCGGTATTTTGGATGAACGGCGCCACGACCATGTCCGTGGGCGTGAAATCCTGGATGTGGGGAGTCTGCATCACCTGGATGCTGATCAGTTCGAAGTACTGCACGCCGGAGACGAAAAAGTAGCCGGTGATGGCCAGAAAGCAGGCCATGACGATGTAGGCCAAGGGGGAGCGGAAAAGAATGAACAAATCTTTGCGCATCAACAACAGGGTTTCGCTCATGCCTCTTCTCCCGCCGGGGCTTCTTCATGCACCAGGCTCACGTAGACCTCTTCCAGACTTACCAGCGCGGGCTTGAACTCCAGAATGGGCCACCCGGCCTGGAAGGCCGTGGCCGTGATCCTGGCGCGTTCGTCCTGCTCCGGATCCGTCTCGATGATATAGGCGCCCTCCCCGGAAAGGGCCAAGTCTCCCGAGGCAATGCTGACCGAGCGTACCCAAGGCAATTGGTTGAAGTGCTCCAGCACGGTGCGTGTTTCCGAGGGAGGAATATCGAGGCGCAGCAGATACTTGCCGCGTCCTCCAAAGGCCTGGGTCAGGCCGGCCGGGGTGTCCTCCGCGATGATCCGCCCCTTGCTGATGATCAGGGCGCGGTCGCAGGTGAGTTCCACCTCGGGCAGGATGTGGGTGGAGAGCAGGATGGTCTTTTCGCGCCCAAGTTCCTGGATCAGTGTCCTGATGTCGCGAATCTGCCTGGGGTCCAGGCCCACGGTGGGCTCGTCGAGGATCAGCAGTCTGGTGGGGCCGAGGATGGCCTGAGCCAAGCCAACGCGCTGCCTGTAGCCCTTGGAGAGGTGGCGGATCAGGCGGTCGGCCATGTCGTCAAGGCCGCAACGCTCCATGACTTCCTGCGACTCGGCGGCGGGCTTGGCGCTTTTCTTGACCCTGGCTGCCCAGAGCAGGTACTCGCGGACCTTGAGTTCGGGATACAGGGGCACGTTTTCGGGCATGTAACCCAGATGTCGACGCAGGGCCAGGGGGTCCTTGCGGATGTCCTTTCCGTCGAAGCGCACCGTTCCTCCAGAGGGGCTGAGATAGCCCGTGAGGATGCGCATGGTGGTGGACTTGCCCGCGCCGTTGGGTCCCAGCAACCCGACGATTTCGCCCTTGTTGACGGAGAAGTTGAGGTCGAAGAGGACCTGTGTCTTCCCATAATGATGGCTCAATTGTTCCACTTCCAGCATGGCGCAAGATCCGGTTGTTTTTCGGTTGTGGCGGAATTCCCGTAAAGACGGGGGCAGCGATCGTCCCCCCGAGAGATCGAGTGCAGCCCGGAAGGATAAGAGCAGTGACACGATTCGTCAAGGAGTCTGTGGCGGCTTGTCAGGAGCATTGTTCCCGAGCCGTCGGATATGCCGGACGCGTTCCAGAACAGGTGGGTGTGCATAGTGCAGGGCCACATCCAGGGGATGGGGCGTCACGTTGCCCAGACTCTGCGTCACCAGCCGCTTCAGGGCCTGGATCAGGGACTCGCCCTGGCCGGAGCTGTGTACGGCAAAAGCGTCGGCCTGGAATTCGAAACGCCGCGAGAGCCAGTTGGCGGGCAGGGAGAGCAGCAGCGACGCCGGCGTGAACAGCAGGCCGAAGAGCACCAATCCCACGTGCGTCGATGGGGGCACGTGAAAGGCCGCGAACAGCGAATCCGCCCCGAGCAATAGGCTGAGCAGCAGGAACAGCAGCCCGGTCTTGCCCACGGCCAGGGCCGTGAGCATAGGCACATGGCGCTTTGTGCAATGCCCCACCTCGTGGGCCAGCACGGCCAGGATCTCCTCCGGCGGGTGGCGCTGAAGCAGGGTGTCGAACAGGGCGATGCGCCGACGCCGGCCGAAGCCGGTGAAAAAGGCGTTGGCCTTGGTGCTGCGCCGGGAGCCGTCCATCACGAAGATGCCAGATAATGCGAAACCCTGCTCCCTGGCAAAAACCTCGATGCGTTCACGCAATTCTCCCTGCTCCAAGGGCGTGAACTTGTTGAACAAGGGTAGCAACAGGCTGGGTGCCAGATACTGGAGCACGAGCATGAACACGGTCACCGTGCCCCAGGCCAGCAGCCAGGCCCAATATCCGAAATGCTGGAAGAACCAGAGCACCACGGCCAGCAGGGGCGTGAGCAACAGCAGGGCCAGGGCCCAGCCCTTGAGCCGGTCCTTGATGAACTCCCTGGGCGTGGTACGATTGAACCCGTAGCGCTGCTCCAGGATGAAGGTCCGGTACACGGCAAAGGGCAGGGAAAGCAGGTCTCCGGCCAGGGCCAAGCCGCCGATGAACATCACGCCCGAGGCGATGGTCCCAGGCGCCAGGGAGCGGGCCAGTCCGTCCAGCCAGGCGATGCCGCCGGCAAGGATGAACGCCAGGAGCAGGGTCAGACCGGCCGCGCCCTCCACCAGTCCGAGCAGTTCCTTGCTCCGGGTATAGCGCTGGGAGCGGGCGTATTCTTCCGGATCGTACCAGCCCTTGAACTCATCGGGCAGTCGTGGTTCAAGTGCTTTCAGGGAGAGCGCGACGCACAGCGCCTCCACGGCAAAGGACGTCAGCAGCACGAGCAGCAGGAGCAGAAGCCAGGGGTTGTACATGTCGAGGAAGGCAGGCATGGGGCATTGTCACATGGAGCACGAACGCAGTGAGCGCGAGTCGACCGGAAGCGCCGTGTTCTGGTTTCACGACGCCTTACGGCATTTTCTGGCATCCGTAAACCGCGGGTCCAGCGGTCTCTCTGGAACGATCCACGTGAACGCCGGTCGACGCGCCTCGGTCAAGGATGTCATTGAGGCCCTGGGGCCGCCGCACACCGAGGTGGGGAGCATCCTGGTCAACGGCCGGGAAAAGGGCTTCGGCCATTTGGTCCAGCCCGGGGAGCGCTTCGCCGTGCATCCGGTGGAAACGCCCCGCGTGGTGCTGCACCCCACGATGCTGCGGCCCGTACCCTTGCCGCACCTGGCCTTTGCCGTGGACGCCAACGTGGGCAAGCTGGCCCGGCGTCTGCGGCTGCTGGGGCTGGACACCTTCCACGACCGGGGGCTGGAGGACCGGGGGCTGGCACTGTTGAGCACCCGGCGGGTGGTGCTGACCAAGGACCGCGGTCTGCTCAAGCGGGCCAGTGTGGTGCACGGCTATCTGGTGCGCAACGAGGACCCGGACGCGCAGTTGCTGGAGGTGGTGCGGGCCTTCGGCCTGAAGCCGCCCTTCGCGACCTTCTCCCGCTGCCTGCATTGCAACGAATCCTTGCGCCCCGTGGCCAAGGTTGACGTGCTGCACCTGCTGGAGCCGCTGACCAGGAAGTACTTCCATGAGTTCCATACTTGTCCCTCCTGCGGCAGGGTCTTCTGGCCCGGCTCGCACCACGAGCGCCTGCACGCCCGGCTGCGGGGGCTCGGGTTGGGGTAGGGGCGGCATGGGGAAACAGGGCTTGATGAAGCGCACGAACAAAGTATAAATTGTGGATAGTTAGCAGATTGGACGCACTAAAAAAGCAATCAAGGAAACGAATGTTTCTGGTCGCAAAATTTTGTTACAGAAGATGTCAATATAGTGTTGTGCTGGGATATTGAACTATTGTATATATCAGCTTGGCATGACTCCATGAAAGCATGTCCGCCGGCGAGGTCGATGGAGTAGTATTCTCTTTTCTGACCTGCTGCATAAGCACGAAGAGGCATTGTTTCGTGATTTGAGAACATCATGGATCAACGACAGAGTAGTGTCTCTGGCGCATTGCCACGGTAAGCAGGCTGGGCCTTGATTATGCGGAGCCCTTGTGTTCATGGGGAGACTTCCGGGAGAATACTGTGCGTGGTACACGATTGATGCAGATTGTCTGTTTGTATTGTGTCTGCCTGAGCTTGGTAGCTGTTCAGGCCATTCCCGTATTTGGAGAAAAGCCAATGTCCAATCAGGCTACGAGTCATACTCGGGATGAGCATGCCAAGGTTCTGGATATTCTTAATTTTGCAGACAAACAGGATTTTGAGGACGCAAGCAGGGGCTTTGTGGCCCCCCTCGCGGACAAAGGGGTCATCAGAAACGAGAAGGGGCGCCCTGTCTGGGACATGACCCAGTTCCAGTTCATACTCGATGCCGAGAAGGCCCCGGAAACGGTAAATCCAAGCCTGTGGCGCCAAATGCGTCTGGTCATGCAAGGGGGCCTTTTCAAGGTCCGTGACGGGTTGTACCAGGTGCGCAACGCCGATCTGTCGAACATGACGATTTTCGAAGGCGAGACCGGAATCATCGTTGCCGATCCCCTGGTTTCCGCCGAGACGGCACGGGCGGCTTTGGAACTCTACTACCAGCATCGCCCCCGTAAGCCTGTGGTGGCGGTCATCTACTCCCACAGCCACGTTGACCATTACGGTGGTGTACGTGGTGTCGTCTCGGAAGAAGACGTCAGGGCGGGGAAGGTGAAGATCATCGCTCCGGAAGGCTTCCTGGAGGCCGCGGTATCCGAGAACATCCTGGCGGGAACGGTCATGGGCCGCCGGGCGTCCTACATGTATGGAAATCTGCTGCCCCCTTCCCCCACGGGCCAGGTGGGAGCAGGCCTGGGCGTCACCACTTCCAGCGGTGAGGTAACGCTCATTCCCCCGACGGACAGCATCACGAAGACCGGTCAGAAAATGTGCATCGACGGCTTGGACTTCGAGTTCATGCTCGCCCCCCACACGGAAGCCCCAGCCGAGATGCATTGGTATATCGAGCAGTTCAAGGCTGTCACCGCTGCCGAGAACTGTGTCCACACGCTGCACAACACCTACTCGTTGCGGGGAACCAAGATCCGCGATCCCCTCTCCTGGTCCAAATATCTCAACGAGACCATAAAAATGTGGGGCGACAAGGCGGAAATCATGTACGGCATGCACCACTGGCCTGTGTGGGGCAAAGATCGCGTCGTACGCTATCTGAAGATGGGGCGTGACGGGTACCGCTTCATCAACGACCAGACGTTGCGGCTAGCGAATCACGGGTATGTCCCCGATGAAATCGCCGAGATGCTCTCATTTTCCGAGGAGTTGCAAAAGCACTGGGCCATGCGGGGATATTACGGAACCCTGTACCACAACGTCAAAGCGACATACGTGCTGTACCTCGGCTGGTTCGACGGCAATCCCGCGAACCTCCACCCAATGCCCCCCGTGCCTGCCGCCAGGAAGTATGTCGAATACATGGGCGGGGCGGACGCGGTGATGCAAAGGGCCAGAGAAGATTACGACAAGGGGGAATACCGCTGGGTGGCCGAGGTGATGAACCATGTGGTGTTCGCTGATCCCGACAATGAGGCAGCGCGCCACCTGGCGGCTGATTCGCTTGAGCAGATGGGCTATCAGGCTGAGTCCGGCCCCTGGCGCAACTTCTACCTAACAGGTGCCAAGGAATTGCGAGAAGGGGTCGAGAAATTGCCCAGACCTGCCGCATCCAACACGGATGCCGTTGAGGCCATGAGCCTGGACCAACTGTTCGACTACATGGGCATGCGGTTGAACGCCGACAAGGCCGCCGGAAAAAGCATCGTGCTGAACCTGACGTTGACCGACATCCAGGAGGAATACGTGCTCGAACTGGACAACTGCGCCCTCAGTCACCAGTCTGGGGTTCAGGATGCACAAGCCGGGGCGGACATCACCCTCGCGCGCAGCGTCTTATACGCCATCCTTCTTGGGCAGCGCACCTTGCAGAAAGCTGTCGCGTCCAATGAAGCCGAGGTGAAGGGGGACCAGGAAGCGTTCTCCGTATTGCTTTCCATGATGGATACTTTCGATCCGTGGTTCAACATCGTGACGCCCTAGGGCAAGCATCATCCAGTCACACAGGCGGTGAAGGCCGAAGACTCGGGGAACCCGTCCATCGAGAGCCTCCCTTGCATGGCGGGGCCTTTCGAAAGGCATGCCTCGTTGTGTTGGACACGCGTTTCGTTGAGGCCATCTCCAGCGGCATGAATATACCGTTTGGATCGGCGTGGAACGCGGTCTCATGCCGTTGGCGGGGCAGATCCCCTGCCTCCTCACAATGCCAGCAGCACCCCGGCGAACAGGGCCACGGCGACCACGCCGTTGAGCGTGAAGAAGGCCAGGTTGATGCGCGAGAGGTCGTGTTCGGAGATCAGCCGGTGCTCCCAGAGCAGGACCGTGCTGACCAAGGCCCAGAACAGGTAGTAGGGCCAGCCCAGCCAGGCCGACCAGCCCGCCAGCAGGAAGAACAGGGCCGCGTTCACATGGCAGAAGGACGAGACGGCCAGGGCCGGTCCAATACCGAAGCGCGTGGGCACCGAGTGCAGGCCCGTGGCTTGGTCGAAGTCCACGTCCTGGCAGGCGTAAAGGATGTCGAACCCCGCCACCCAGAACAGTACCCCCAGGAACAGGTGGGCCATGGGCAGGGAGAAACCGGGTTGCACCGCGATCCAGCCGGCGAGGGGCGCCAGACCCAGCACCGCGCCCAGCACGAAGTGGCAGAGCCAGGAAAAGCGCTTCACGTAGCTGTAGAAGGCGCAGAACAACAAGGCTGGGGGAGCCAGCTTCAGGCAGGTGCTGTTCAGCCCGGCGCAGGCGGCGATGAACACGGCGGCCGTGACCAGGAGGAATATCCGGGTTTGGGTAATGCTTACCGCCCCCGTGACCAGCTCGCGGTTTTGCGTGCGCGGGTTTTCCCTGTCAAAGGGCAGGTCCGCCAGGCGGTTGAAGCCCATGGCAAAGGAGCGCACCGCGACCATGGCGATGGTCAGGAAGACCAGGACGCGCGAGGAGGGCATGCCGCCGTCCGCCAGGAAAGCGCCCATGTAGGCAAAGGGCAGGGCAAAGACCGAGTGCTCGATCTTGACCATGCGGGCCAGGGTGCGGACCGTGGAGAAGAAGCTCATGGCAGATGGTCCCTATTCGTCTTCGCCGGGGGTGTAGGCCCTGGCGGCTTCGAGCAGTTCGTCCCCTTCCCCGTTCCGGACAGCGAGGATAAGGGCCGCGTTGTATGGATCGAGCCGTAACAGTGCCCAAGCCGCGGCCAAGCGCACAAAGGCGTATTCGTCGGCCAGGGCCTGGAGCAGTGCTGTCTGGGCCAGGGCCACGCCGGGCATGGCCGGGCCGAACTGGCCCAGGGCCTTTGCCACGGCCGCGCGCACGGTTTCGTCAGGCTCCTGGTCAGGGAGCAGGTGTACAATCAGGTCCGTGACGACGTCATGCCGTGCCCGGACGCCGGACAAGCCCAGGGCACCGAGGGCCTGGGCCGCGGCAAGTTGTACCTTGGGGTCTTCCGCGGCCAGGGCTGCTTCCAATGTAGGGGTGGCCCAGTCGCCGGCAGAACCCAGCAGGGCAGTGAGGTCCGCCACCATGATCCGGGCAGGGGCCTCGCCCTGTTCCAGGACCTGGAGCAAGGCCCAGCGGGAGGACTCGTCCAGCAGCGGCACCGCCTCCAGGATGCTGGTGAGGGCCTCGGCCGCGTTGCGCCGGACCGTGGTGTCCTCGTCTCCGAGCAGGAGGGCGAGGGGTGGCACTGCCTGGGCCGCGGTCTCAGAGGTTCTGGCCAGTTCGCCGAGCAGCCAGGCGACCCTGGCCCTGCGCTCAGGCTCCTGGAGCAGCGCCAGCAAGGCTGGGAAAGCTGCCGGGTCTTCCGGGAGCAGTTCCACCATGGCCATGGTCTCCTCGGAAATGCTCACGGCTTGCCCCTCGGCCTCCTTGCTCAAGGTCTCGGGCGTCTGCTCCATGGCGGGCGTCTCGTCGGCCGTGGGGGGCGAGGCATCGGGCACGGCAGGCCGGGGCGCGGGTTCGCCGGATTCCCTGGGCAGTACGATCCATTCAGCTTCCCAAGCCATTGCCGACCGGGGGGCGCTTCCCAGAAGCACAACCACCAGCACGAGGATCAAGGCCACGGGCGTTTCTGGAAAATTGGGGCGGTGTGGGTTCACGGATTCCTCTCGGCGCGTTGCGCCAGCCTGTGCGCGTGGCTCAATCCAGCAGGCTGAGCTGTTCTCCCTTGGTTCTGATGTGCGCCTTCAATGTGGAGCGCTGCACTTGCTCCATGGGCAGCAGCCGTAGAAAACGCGAGGCCGATAACCGCAGCTCCCGGCCGTAAAGGGTGCGGCGTTTGGAAAAGCTCATGAACAGGGCCTGCCTGGCGCGGGTCATGCCCACATACAGGAGTCGGCGTTCTTCTTCGAGGTCGGTCTCCTGGGGTTCAGGATCCTCGTTGTCACTGTCGCCGTTGCGCCCCCCGCTGCCGGTGAGCAGGGCCGCCCCGGCATAGGGCATGATGCCGTCCTCCAGTGCCGGGAGGAACACGGCCTCGAACTCCAAGCCCTTGGCCGCGTGCAGGGTCATGATACGGATGTGCTCGCTGCGTCGGCCCGCCTGCTCGGCACGGGTCTGCAGGCTGACGTGGTTCAGCAGGCCCTGCCAGCCTCCATGCTCGTCATAGGCCTTGACCAGCTGGCGGAAGGCGCTCCCTTCCCAGAACAGGCGATCAAAGGGAGGCATGTCCTGCATATAGGCCTGGATGGACAGAGGACCCCTGGCCAGGATGTTGTCTGGGCAAGGGACGTCCGCGGCCGCGGTCCCGGCCGAGATGCCGAGAAATGCGCCGGCTGCCTGGAGGATGGCCTGGACCCTGGGCTCCACCCAATAGGCTTCTTCCTCTGGAGCCGAACAGGGCAGTCCCAGACGGTCCAACGCGCGTTTCAGAGGGCGCACCAGGGAGCGGAATCGGACCAGCACGGCCACTTGGGCAGGGCTGAAGGCTGCCTTGAGTTCCGGCAGATCGGCCATGCCTCCCTTGTCCTGACTGTCGGCCAGGGAGTGGCTGGCGCCGCCGATGAGCCAGCGGACACGCTCGGCGATCCAGGCGGCCTCGCTGTTGTCGGTGGGCGCCTCGAACAGGTGCAGCAGACCTTGTGCCGTACTCAGGGCCGTGAGTCGCGGCGGGTCCTGGGTCTCGGAAAACAGGGCGGAGGCGAGATCGAGCACGGGCTGGACCGAGCGGTAGTTCTGGGCCAAGGGCACCACTTCCAACCGGGGCCACGCCTGGCGGAGATGCTGCTCCACCTCGGTCAGGGCCCCACGGAAACCGTAGATGGACTGGTTGGGGTCGCCGATGGCGAAGAGTCCCTCGCCACCGCCGTCTTTCTGCCCTTCCGGGGGCGGGGGCAGCAAGGCCTTGACCACGGCCAGTTGCAGGGCCGAGAGGTCCTGGACCTCGTCCACCAACACATGGGTGTAGGGGCGCACGTAGATGTCGCTCTGGATCTGCTCCAGCCAGAAGTCGAGGAGGTCGGTGAAGTCGGCGAGATTCCAGGATTCCTTGAGCTTGACGTAGTTGTGGAAGACCGATTGGTCAAAGTCCAGGGGCTGCATCTGCTCCCTGCGGCGGGCGATGCGTTTCCAGGCGGCGGCGAGTTTGGCAGCGGGCAGGTCCGAGTTGGCTTCCCGGAAGGCGCGTTTGGCGCTTTCCTCGGAGAGCAGGGTGGGGACCTCTTCATAGGCCTTGGACCAGTACTCGAAGGCCAAGGCGTGGAGCGTATCCGCGCGGGGCAGGGCCACATTCTCACCGTAACGCTCGCCAAGGCCGAGCAACAACCGTTCCTCGAGTTCCCTCGCCGCGCGGCGGGTGAAGGTCAGGGCCAGGATGTGCCTGGGGTTCACACCCTGCTCCATCAGCCAGACGATGCGGCTGACCAGGGTGTGGGTCTTGCCGGTGCCAGGCCCGGCCTTGACCAGCACCGGACCGGGACCCGCGCCGACGGCCGCGAGCTGTTCGGGGTTGAGAGCCTGCGCGCGCGGGGCCTTTTCCTCCGGCGTTGCGGCCGGCAGAGGCACGGACGATGGAGCGAGTTCGGAGGTCCGGGGTGCTTTTTTCTTGCGGGAGGGGGTGATATCAACGCCGGCCAGGCTTTTCCCTTTCTGGAATTCCTTGCGCTCCCGCTCGCTGAACATGTGGATCACGCCGAACTCACCGTCATAACCCGGAGTGCGCAGCACCTCACCACGGCGCATACGGCTCACGCCTTCGGCCAGCAGGGGGGAGACGCGGGCCAGGTCTTCCAGGGGCGCGTCCAGGAGGATGTCCAACTCTGAACCCAGTCGTGTGATACACTTGGCGTAGAACTCGCGCACCTTCTTGGTGCCGGCGCCGGCGTCCACGATCTCCGAGACCAGATCCGTGAGGGGTGCCAGGGAGGTGAAGCCGGGCTGCCCCGGTGGTTGTACGGGGGTATCCCGGTCGGCCAGGGAGAGCACGCGGTGCAGCACGCCGAGGGTCAGGGCCTTGCCGCAGATCGGGCAGATGTTCCGGCGGGCCAAGGACTCCTGGGGCTCGAGCACCACGCCGCATTTCCTATGCCCGTCCAGGTGGTACTTGCCCTCTTCGGGGAAGAATTCGATGGTTCCCAAGAATTTGTGGCCCAGGGCCTCGCCCCGTAGTGCGCGAAAAATGCCCTCGTAGGAGACGTCGCCGGTAAAGATGTTGGCTTCGCGGCCGAGTTTTTCGGCCGAGTGCGCGTCGGAATTGGAGACCAATCGGTAGCGGTCCAGGGCGCTGATGCACCAGTTCATCTCGGGGTCCGAGGAGAGCCCCGTCTCCAAGGCGAAGATGTGCCGGCTGAGGTCGCCGAAGCACTCCTCCATGCTGTCGAAGCCGGACTTGGAGCCGAACAGGGAGAACCAGGGAGTCCAGATGTGGGCCGGGATGAGAAAGGCCAGGGGATCGGTCTCCAGGACCATCTCCAGCAGGTCGCGGGAATCCAGTCCCAGGATGGGACGTCCGTCCGAGGCCAGATTGCCGACTTTGGCCAGCCGGGCGTTGAACTGCCGGGCCTTTTCCAGGCTGGGCATGTACACGAGGTTGTGGACCTTGCGGACCTTGCCCCCGCGTTTATAGATGGAGCTGATCTCTCCCTGGAGCATGAACAGGGTCTTGCCCGTGATCGTGAAACCGGAGAGCCAGTCCACCTCGCGGTCGAGCCTGGGCTGCTGCTTGAGAGTGTACAGGCCGCTGCGGGAGTCCAGCGTCAGCTCCTGCTCGAGTTCCTCCAACCAGCCGGGGTGTGTGAAGTCGCCCGTGCCCAGGACATCGAGCCCCTTGATCCTGGCCCAGACAGCCAGGAGACGGGGATTCAGTCCCTTGCTCGTGGCGCGTGAATACCGGGAATGGATGTGCAGATCGGCTTTGAATAGCTGCATGCGCTCCCCTGCTTGGTCTCCGGAGGGATTGTTCTGCAAGATTGATGAATAATCCAGGTTCCCCATTCCAGTGAGCAGTCATTGTCGCGCCCTGCATGCCGTCGCGGTGTCGTGTTTCGAAGGTGCGGCGTCGGGAAAGACCGATGCAGGTGTTTTGCGGGAGCACCCTAGCAGAAAGCCACGGGCAAGCCAATGTCTAGATTCGGGAGCAGTAATTGCCCTGGCACAACGGGAAGTTCCCCACGCTCCACGCTATTCCGCGAACGTGCTCGTAGGCTCCGCTGGTTTCGGTCTGTACCGGAGGCATCGTGCAAAGGGTGTGTCCGTGCCGATGCGGACACTTCACGTATCAACGCAAGCAGGTTATGTCGATTGATGGTTGGGGAGTGTCATGGAACCTCGAGCGCGGCGACCACGGACAGAACCACGGCCGGCATGGCGCCCATGCGTGGGGTGCGCGTGACCTCCATGGCCCCGAGCTTGGTTGCCAGCGCATGCACCACGGTGGCTTTCACGCGTTCCTTCTCGATCTCCAGGTCTGGATGATCGGACCGGCCTTGTCCGTGCCCAGCTCGTTCTCGATAACGTGATTTGTGCGAAGAGCAGCATGATCGCACCTTGGCGCGGTGTTGTCGGGAGTACAAGAGATGGCCTCTCCTTGCCGGAGACTGTCTCGACGGATGCGCTTATCCCGTCATTTCACGGGAATCGCGGTGTACGAACATTTGTACTTGTTGCCATGACCGCGGCGAGGATATACCATGCCATGTTGAAAGCGGCGGTTCACCCGAGAACAAGGAATTCGCAGCAACGCACATTTCAGGAGGTGGCGGGATGCCCCGCGTATCAGACTCCGTTACACTACAACGCACTGGGGATGTCCTGGTCTGCGCCCTCAAGGGGGAGACAGGGAGTGAACTCATGAGCGGACTGCGACGGGAAATGCAGCTTCTCATGGAAGACACCTCGTTGCGTACGGTGATACTCGACCTCTCGGAGGTCACGTTCATGAACACCACGGGAATAAACTTCCTCATATATTCAAAGCGTCAGGCCGAAGAGTCGGGCAAGGCCCTGCGCTTGCGCAGCGTGGCGGAACAGGTGGAGAAGGTACTCCGCCTGGTGCAACTGCATGAGTTCTTCATCTATGAAGAGACGGAACAGTGAATATGCGCGTATCGCCGGGGAGAGAGTGATCTTGACTGATACGTTCGCGGTGATATCATTGACTCCAGGCACCCCTTCCCAGGCCAGGGACGGAGGCGATAGCATCCTCCCGCGACACAGGCCTGGAGAGGAGCGGAAGTCTTGCAGGTCCTTTCCAAATAAAGTTTCCGTGGTTTGGTGGGTGGCGAGCGCTTCCAATACCCGTTGCCTCGAAGAGGTGCCCCGCGCTGGTTGTCGATAATCTCTGTCTGGAGGTAATGATGCTGATCAACGTGAAGAAGCTTGCCGTTGCCCTCGCCTTGGCCACAGCGCTGGCGGTGTTTTTGGGAGGTTGTTATGTATATCCGCCTCCGCCCCCTCCACCAGGATACGGCCCGCCTCCACCCCCGCCTCCTGGAAGCCGCTGGGTACCGTCCCATTACGCACCCGACGGGAGATTCATTCCAGGCCATTGGGCGCCCCGGTAAGCACGTTGCCAACCCATTGGAATTCGAGATTGGGGCGGGTGTTTGACAACCGGCATCTGCCCCGACCTTCCTCCATGAACCGCATGGCGAACATACGGCAAAATGCAGCTTGACAGGTATTGGCGACCTGCCTACAATTTTGACTTTTCTTTGTACGAAAATGGGCGGGTTGGTCACTGTTCTTACCAGCTGATGTCGGTGTGGTACGATCAGACCGGCAGGCAGGCGAACCGGCTGCAGGCTTGCGGTTTTTTTCAAGAGAAGGGGGGCGAAACAGGCTTTTTTCCCTGTCTGCCCAGCATATTTCCACCAATGGACAAATGCTCGGGGATTGGTTATGAATCCGCGCGTCGTTCTCCCGGAACCTTGCTTTTCCGCCATTCATTTCCTTTCGGAGACCTGATTGTGGGGGGCTCGCAACCGCGCTTGTCTTCAACGCCGGGCAGTAAGGGTTTGTTTCGTCCCAAGGCCTTCAACCTTGGCAGCACGCAAATGAAGATGCCGCTTTCTTCGTAAACTAAGGATAATATAGTACTAGTGAACTGCGAAATTGCAATAATCGGCGTTGCATGTCGTTTTCCCGGGAAAGTTTGTTCCCTCGGCGACTACTGGCGGGTTCTTGTTTCTGGAAAAGACGTCATCTCTCAGATTCCCGAATCGCGTTGGGCAAGGGAAAGGTTTCTCCATCCATTGCGATCAGCCGCGGGAAGGAGCTGTACCCTGGCTGCGGGAGTGGTGGAAACGCTCGATTTCTTTGACCATGAATTCTTCGGCATTTCCAGGAAGGAAGCCGAGTTCATGGACCCGCAGCAGCGGCTCCTGCTGGAGCTTGCCTGGGAAATGCTGGAGCATGCCAACATTCCTCCCTCGCGACTGGAAGGATGCAATGCCGCGGTTTACGTCGGGGCCAGTGCCCTGGACGCCAGTTTCGCACACAGTGACGATCCCTGGCTCATGAACCCGTACTCCATGACCGGGAACTCCCTGAGCATCATCGCCAACAGATTGTCTTTCGTCTACAACTTCCGCGGCCCCAGCATGACCATCGACACGGCCTGCTCCTCGTCTCTCGTGGCCATGCACCAGGCATGCAACTATCTGCGCAACGCCGAGGGCGACTATGCCATCGCGGGGGGCGTCAACGCTCTGTTCAGCCCCTACTCCTTCGTGGGTTTCTCCAAGGCCAACATGCTGTCCCAGGCCGGGCTCTGCAAGGTCTTTGACCAGAACGGCGACGGCTACGTGCGCGCCGAGGGCGGCGCCTTGGTGCTGCTCAAGCGGCTGGAAGACGCGGTGAACGACGGCGACTGTGTCTACGGTGTCATCCCCTGCACGGGTGTGAACACCGACGGCCGCTCGGAGGCCCTGCCCTTTCCCAGCGAGGAGGCGCAGATTGCCCTGCTGCGCTCGATCTACGCCTCCGGGGACATCGATATCGACTCCATGGGCTATTTCGAAGCCCACGGTACTGGGACAGCCGCTGGCGATCCCGTGGAGGCACGGGCCATCGGCAAGGTCCTGGGCGCCATGAAAAAGCACGGCGACCCGCTCATCGTGGGCTCGGCCAAGAGCGTCATCGGCCACCTCGAGCCTGCCTCGGGCATGGCCGGACTGCTCAAGGCCCTGCTGGTGCTGCAACACAAGACCATTCCACCCAACCTGCACCTGGAGAAGCCGCACGAGGACATCGACCTCGAAGAGTTGCACATCAACCCGGTGACCACGATCGTCCCCTACCCCCAGGTTCCGGGGCCACGGCTGGTGGGTGTCAATTCCTTCGGCTTCGGCGGTGCCAATGCCCACGTCCTGGTGCGGGAGTACGTGCAGCCCGCAACGGCGCCACGCATTCCGGAACTGCATTCGGGTTCCGGTACAGCTCCCGGAGGACTCCCTCCGCTGTTCCTTGCGGCCAAGAGCCGCCCGGCCCTGTTGGGATTGGCCGCCGCCTATGCTGAACGCATCGCTTCCCTGGGCGACTCGGAATACGCCAATCTGGCTGCCTGCGCCGCCTTGTGCCGAGAGCAATTGCGCATGCGTCTTGTGATCAACGGTAAGAGCCCCATGGCCATGGCCGCGGCATTGCGTGATTTTTCCGAAGAGCGTGAGGCTCCCAAGAACACGGCCGGCCCCATGGGCCTCGCGGTTGGCGAGGCTGTTCTTTCCGGGGGCAAGACGGCTTTCGCCTTTTCCGGCAACGGCTGCCAGTGGCCGGGCATGGGCAAGGTGCTTCTCGGTGCCAACACGACCTTCGCCGCGACCATCCGGAAGGTGGACGCAGCCATGGCGCCGCTCATGGGGTGGTCCATCACCGAGACCCTGAGCACGGACATCGACCCCGAGAGGCTGCGGCTCACCGAAGTGGTCCAACCGTTGATCTTCGCCGTCCAGGTGGCCCTGGTGGATGCTTTGCGTGAAAAGGGCGTGGTGCCGGACGTGGTCTTCGGCCACAGCGTGGGCGAGGTATCGGCTGCCTACGCCTGTGGCGCGCTGACCCTGGAGCAGGCCTGCCAGGTCATGTTCCACCGCAGCACCATGCAGGCTCGCAGCCGAGGCATGGGGCGCATGGCCGCCGTGCAGCTCAGGCGCGACCAGGCGCTGGAACTTCCGGAAGTCGCTTCGGGTGAGCTGGAGATCGGCGCCGTGAACAGCCCGGCCTATGTCACCCTCACCGGCGACGAGGAGGCACTGAAGGCCCTGCGCGCCAGGCTGAAACCGCTGCGCGTGGTCTTCCGCATGCTCGATCTGGACTACCCCTTCCACAGCAAGCACATGGAGGGGTTCAAGCAGGATCTGTTACAGAATTTGAAGGGGCTGCAACCATCGAAGGGCAAAGCGGTTTTCGTCTCGGCACTGGCGGGCGAAGCCACGGACGGCGGCGGACTCGACGCGGCCTACTGGTGGCGCAACATCCGAGAGACCGTGGACTTCGAGGCAGCCACCAACACCGCCCTTGATCTCGGTGTCCAGCACTTCATGGAGATCGGCCCGCACAACGTGTTGGGCCATTTCATTTCCGCATCCATCAAGGAACGCGGTGCCAAGGCCCAGTATCTGGCCTCGCTGAAAAAAGAAATCGCCGAGGACGTGGCCTTTGAAAAGGCCTGGCAGACCGCCTGCGTCACGGGTTGGCCCGTGGAACTGCAGCGATTCTTCCCGAAGACTTGGCACAAGGTCGACCTGCCCAGCTATGCCTGGAACAAGGTGGACCTGACCATCAAGCCCACATCCAAGTGCCTGGGGCTGGTCAAGCGGCGGTATACCCACCCCTTGCTCGGCTTTCGCAAGGACGGCGATCTGTATGTCTGGGAAAACAGCCTGGATACGCTGACCCAGGAGTTTCTGGCCGATCACGTGATTTTCGGTGAAATCCTTTGTCCGGCAGCCGCGTTTCTGGAAATCGCCCTGGCCGCGGCGTACGACGTCTATGACCGCGAGATGCAGGAACTCACTCAGGTGGCCTTTGTCCGCCCCCTGGTGTTGCAACAGTCGCCGGCCAGGGATGTGCGTTTCGTGTTTTCGGCCGAGGACGGCTCCTTCAAGTTCGAAAGCCGCAAGATCATGAGCCATGATTCCTGGACCATCCACATGGTCGGGCGCATCCCCGCGGTCACTGACGCTGCCTTCCATTCTCCGCGTATCAATTTCAAGGCACCGGATTCCTTCGGCGATCCCATGGACGTTGATGAGCTGTACACGGATGCCGACAACGTTGGACTGAACTTCAGACGCAGTTTTCGCCCCATGCGGGAGGCCTGGGCAAGAGGCAGGCAGGTGCTGGCCCGGCTCGAACTGCACGAGGTCGCGGAGATCGATGGGATGGTCCTGCATCCCTGTCTCATCGATGGTTCGTTCCACACCATGCTGGCCGTGCTGCCCCACATCTTGAAAAGCAAGGTGGAGAGCGCCTATCTGCCGACCTGGGTGCAGCGCATGCGCGTGCTCAAGCCCGGGCGGGTGGCCTATGCCCTGGCCACCGTGGAGCGGCAAACCGTGAAATCCATCGTGGCCTCCTTCGATCTCTTTGACGAGAACGGCACCATCCTGGCCCGGTTGGAGCAATGCCGCTTCAAGCAGATGGACTCCCAGCAGGGGCAATTGAACAAGCAGCGAGTCTTCAGCGTCAAGGTGGAGCCCGTCAATCATCCTCGCAATCTTTCGCCCGTGGAGTTTCCCACCCCGGCGGACATCCGCGCTGTCATGGAACCGGCCCTGGAGGAAATGGTCGAGCTGCTTTCGCGCGACACATACTACAACGAACTCAAACCGCTGTGCCAGGCCGCGCTTCTTTCCCACGCGCACACCATGATGCGTCACTTCATCAAGTCGGACAACCCGTTCACCCTGGACGACCTGCTGAAGCGGGGAGGCATTCGCGAAGAACTGGCACCATATGTCTCGTACATCCTGCGTTTATTGGTTTCCAGGGAACTGGCCGAATGCAAGGACGGTGTCTACACCCTGGGCAAGGAGTGCAGTTTTCCGCCGGCCGTGGAGCTGTGGCGCACCATTGTCTCGGATTACCCTGCCTACTTGGCGGAGGCCGTGGTGCTGGGTCGCCTCGGTCTGCATCTGCTCTCCATTCTCCAGGGTAAATGCGAGGTGGAGGACATTCTGCCCATCTCGCCCGGCGGCATCGTCGACAATTTCAATTCCATCAGCCCCGCGGCGCGTTTCCAGAACGCCGCCATCCTCAAGCTCGTCAGGGTGCTGTTCAAGGCCCTGCCCCCCGGCCGCCAGATGCGCATCATCGAGGTCGGAACCGGTGGTGGGGGGTTGCTCAAGAGTCTGTTGCCAGGGCTGCCCAAGGAACGTTTCGAATACCTGGCCACGGATGCCGATCCCTCGGTGGTGGAGCAACTCAAGGCCTCCATGGATGTGGGAAAGAGCATCAGCTTCGAGCAGCTGGACATCGAGACGGTGGACGTTGTCCAGTCCGGTAAGTCCGGCTGTTTCGACATTGTCCTGGCTGGACACGCCCTGCACGAGGTGCCGGATGTCCGGCAGGCGGCACGAAACGCCCTGCATCTGCTCTCCCCCGGCGGTGTCCTGGTGCTGCTGGAACGCCGTCCCGATCCGCTCATCGACTTTTTCCTCGGCCTGCGGCCCTGGTGGTGGAGTCTTTCTCCACGCGCGGATCAGCCTGTTTCCCGCCTCATGACGCCGGACATGTGGAACAAGCCCCTTGCCGAGGCTGGCTTCGAGGACATCGATGTGTTGATGGAACCCTGCGGCGACCTTCCCGAGAGTTTCATCATCGTTGCCAGACGTCCCCTCACCGATACGGTGGAGCGGACTCAAGAAGATCAAGACGCCGGTGAATCCGTCTGGGTCCTGCTGGAGGATGGCGCTCCGGGCGAATCCGCCCGAGCCCTCGGCGAGATGTTGGCCTCGAGGTTGTCGGCGGGCGGAGTCACGGTCCGCCGAGTGCGCTCGGCGGCTCCGGGTCAGGCCAGGGTCATATCCGATGCCGTCGATGCAACACTTACGGTGGATCACCAGGACGTGGATTCCTGGGACGAGGTCCTGACGCATCTGATAGCCGCCCACAAGGCGCCGCTCAAGTTCGTGCACCTTATGGGTTTTGACACCGAGCAGACTCCCGAACCCCAGCGCCTGGACAGGCTGCAGAACCAGGGATGTGTCAGTGCCGCCATGCTGGGCAAGGCTTGGGACCGTACACGCCCCGCAGCCGAGTTGTGGCTGCTGTGCGGTGGTGCGCTGGAGCATTGCGGCAAGGGCTCCCGCCCAGCGCCATCCCAGGGTGCCCTGTGGGGCATGGGGCGCGTCATGATGAACGAATTGCCCGGCCTGACCCCACGGCTGGTGGATATCCATTGCGAGACTCCTGACGGGGTCTTGCTGGACGCCTTGGTGCGGGAATTGACCTGCCCCACCCAGGAGCGGGAAGTACTGCTCAGCAACGGACAACGGTTCTGCCCCCGCTTCTATCCCACGGACAAGGTGCAGATCGAGGAGGAGGTCTCCACAGAGCACGTCTCGCGCATAGCCCTGACCTTCGACACGCCCGGCAAGCTGGAGCGGTTGTACTGGATGCAGTTGCCCGACCGCCTGCCCGGACCTGGAGAGGTGGAGATCAGGACCAAGGCCACTGGATTGAATTTCCGTGACGTGATGTACACCCTGGGCATGCTGCCCGAGGAGGCTCTGGAAGACGGCCACTCCGGCCCAACCATCGGTCTGGAGTGTTCCGGCGAGGTTGTGGCCGTGGGCGACGGAGTCGCAGACGTGCAGGTTGGCGACGAGGTCATCTGCATGGCCGGGGGCTGTTTCGATTCCCACGTCATCGTCAAGGCGGACAGCCTGCTGCAGAAGCCCTCAAACCTGGGCTTCGAGGAGGCCGCCACCATCCCCACGACCTTTTTCACGGCCTATTACGCGCTGAAGCATTTGGCCGACCTCCAGCCCGGCGAGCGCGTGTTGATCCACGGCGCGGCCGGCGGTGTGGGCCTGGCCGCCATCCAGGTGGCCTGGCACCTCGGGGCCGAAGTCTTCGCCACGGCCGGATCCGAAGAGAAGCGCGACTTCCTCATGCTCCTGGGCCTGAAGAACGTCCTAAATTCCCGCTCCGTGAGTTTTGTGGACGAGGTCAGACGCCTGACCAACGGCGAGGGTGTGGATGTGGTGCTCAACTCGCTTTCCGGAGAAATGCTCTTCAAGAGCCTTTCATTGCTCAGACCCATGGGCAGGTTCCTGGAATTGGGCAAAAGGGACTTCTTCGGCAACACCCCCTTGCGCTTGCGTCCCTTCCGCAAAAACATCACCTTCTTCGGCATCGACGTTGACCAACTCATGGTGGTCCGGCCCCAGCTCGCCCACAAGCTGCTGCGGGAGATCATGAATCTGTTCGAGGAGGGTGTCTTCAAGCCCTTGGTGCACAGCGTCTATCCACGTCCCTCCGCCGTGGAGGCCTTCCGGGCCATGCAGCACTCCACGCACATCGGTAAACTCGTGGTGAGCTTCGACAACTCCCGCTACGGGGTGCTCAAGCTCCCGCAGTTCACCTTGCAGCGCACGCTGGACCCGGCAGGATCGTACCTGATCACGGGCGGACTGGGCGGCTTCGGTCTGGCCACCGCCAGGCGGCTCTGCGCCAACGGCGCCCGTAATCTGATGCTGCTTTCGCGTAGCGGCGCGGCCAAACCAGAGCAACAGAAGGGGGTCGCACAGCTGGAAGAGCAGGGTGTACGGGTGAAGGTACTCAAGGCCGACGTCAGCGATCCCAAGGCTCTGGATGGCGCACTGCGGGAGGCCTTGGCCGAATTGCCTCCGCTCAGGGGCATCGTCCACTCGGCCGGGGTCATCGATGACGGCATCCTGGTGAACATGACGCCGGAGCGGATCACCAAGGTTTTGCGCGCCAAGGCCCTTGGCGCCTGGAACCTGCATCTGGCGACCCTGGACCAGCCCCTGGAGTTCTTCATTCTCTATTCCTCGGCCACCACGGTGCTGGGGAATCCCGGGCAGGCCAACTACGTGGCTGCCAACACCATGCTGGAGTCCTTGGCCAACTACCGCCGCTCCCTGGGCCTGCCGGTCCTGGCCGTGGGTTGGGGTCCCATCGTGGACACAGGGATGTTGGTTTCTAACGCCAAGGCTCTCGATTCGTTGAAAAAAATGCTCGGCGTGGCCGAGTTGACCTCGAAACAGGCCCTGGACTTCCTGGACAAGGTTCCGGAAGTACATGGGAGCAATCTCTTCCTGTTCAACCTGTCCTGGCACAAGGTGCGTCTGCTGCCTTTCGCCTCCTCGCCCATGTTCAATCTCATCGACGAGCTGGGCAAGGAACGCGGCGGCGTCGAGACCACGGGCGATCCCATGAAACTGGTGCGCGACCTGCCGCGTGACGAGGCCATCGAGGCCCTCGTGGGTTCGGTCACCGAGCAGATCTCCAACATGTTGCGTATTCCCAGCAGCAAGCTCGATCCGGACATGGCCGTGGTCGAACTGGGCATGGACTCCCTCATGGCCGTGGAACTGGGCCTGATGCTCGAAGAGCACTACGGGGTCAAGGTCACCGCCTTCTCCCTGGGTGAGGGCGCCACGATTCGCTCCCTTGCCGAAAGGATCTACACGTCCCTGCTCAGCGGCGGGGATGAAGAGGGCGGGGTTGTGAGCGGCGAGGAGATCTACGAGTCCATGAAGGGCAAGCACGGCATGAAGATCACCAAGGAACAGGCGGAAGAGATCGCCAAATCCATTGACAACCCGTCGAGAGATTCCCTGATACAATGAGCGAAAGCAAAAACAAGCCTCGTTTCGGGCTCTCCGCTGAAGAGAAAAGCAAGCTCATCAGCAACATGCGCTTGCGTGCCCCGGTGGGTGACCAGCCCAGCCAGGCACGTCTCGAGAGCCGTCGAGAGTTGGACATCCCCGACCATCTCTGCGATTTCTCGCAGATTCCTGGCTACAAGAAGCTGCACATTCACCGGGCCATCGCCTCCCAGGCCGGGATCATGACGCCCTACTTCCTGTGCCACGACACCGTTGCCAAGGACATCACCTACATCCAGGGGAAGAAGTACCTGAACTTCTCCACCTACGACTACCTCGACCTCAACGGCTCGGAGCGGCTCAACGAAGCGGCCCGCAAGGCCATGGAGCGGTTCGGTACCTCGGCCTCCGCCAGCAGGCTTGTTTCCGGGGAGCGACCGCCGCATCGTGAACTGGAAGGCTCCATCGCCAACCTTTTCGAGGTCGAGGATTGCATCGTCTTTGTCAGCGGCCACGCCACGAACGTTTGGACCATCGCCCAACTCTTCAGCCGTAACGACCTGGTGATCTATGACGCACTGAGCCACAACTCCATCATCCAGGGCGCCCTGATCTCGGGAGCGCAACGGCTGTCGTTTCCGCACAACGACTACGAGGCCCTGGAAAAGCTGCTCATGGCTCACAGGACCAACTACAAGCGGGCCGTCATCGTCGCCGAGGGCCTCTACAGCATGGACGGCGACATGCCGGAACTGCCGCAGCTCGTGGACATCAAGAAGCGCTTCAAGTGCTTTCTGATGGTGGACGAGGCCCACGCCCTAGGCGTGGTGGGCAGGACCGGCAGGGGTATCGGGGAGCATTTCGGCGTGCCCGGGACCGACGTGGATATCTGGATGGGCACCCTGAGCAAGACCCTCTGCGGCTGCGGGGGGTTCATCGCCGGCAGCAAGCCCCTGGTGGAGTACCTCAAGTTCACCTCGCCCGGCTTTGTCTACAGCGTGGGCATGTCGCCGCCCCTGGCCGCCGCTTCCAACGAAGCCCTGAAGGTCATGCTCGAAGAGCCAGAGCGGGTAGCCAAACTCCAGGCCAATGGACGATATTTCCTTGAATATGCACGGAAAATGGGCTTCGACACAGGCAATTCCCAAGGATATTCCATCGTGCCGCTCATCGTGGGCAACTCCCTGGTGGCGGGGCTGCTCTCTTCCTCCATGTTCCAACGCGGCATCAACGTCATGCCGATCATCTACCCCGTTGTCGAGGACAGCTGCGCCAGGCTGCGCTTCTTCCTATCCGCGGCCCACAAGGAGGAGCAGATCCGCCAAGCCTTGGACATCTGCGCCGAGGAACTCCCCAGGGTGCAGAGTCTGGCGGAGTCCTATTCCGAAGAATATTTGAACAAGTAAGCGAGCTGGGCCGCACCTCGCAGGCCCGCCCGTTACATGGCCGCGATATGTCCAGCGCCGAAAAACGTTCGTTCCTCTTTCTCCAAGGGCCGCAAAGCCGCTTTTTCCGCAGGCTTGGGCTCACGCTTCTGGAGATGGGGCACAGCGTGAGCAAGGTCAATTTCTGCGGCGGCGACGTTGTCCACTGGCCGCGCCCCAACACCCGACTGTTCCGCAAGTCCGAGTTGCACTGGCCCCTGTGGTGCGCGCGGCTCATGGAGGAGGTCAAGGCCACGGACCTGCTGCTTTTCGGCGACCGTCGCCCCCTGCAACGTGAGGCGGTGCGACTTGCCGAAACGCGGGGTATGGACGTCTGGGTCTTCGAGGAAGGGTACTTGCAGCCCAACCTGATCACCTGCGAACAGGGCGGTGTCAACGGCAGGTCGCGATTGCCGCGACGCCCCGAAGCTATCCGAGAACTGGCCGCCCGCTTGCCGGAGTGGGAAGAGCAACCCCTAGTCCCCAACTCTCTGAAGGTCCGGGTGCACGACGCCATTCGCCATCACGTGGGCAATACCCTGCTTTTCGGCCTGTTCCCCCGTTACCGCACGCACCGCCCCTACCCGATCGTCTGGGAACTCAAGGGCTGGCTGCCGCGCTATCTGAGCCGCGAACGCCGCAGGCAGGAGGCCCTGGCCACCCAGGAGGAAATCATCGGCTCGGGCGCCTCGTATTTCCTGTTCCCGTTGCAGCTGGACGCGGACATGCAGGTGCGGCTGTACTCCAGTTTCAGCGGGATTCCCGAGAGCATCGTGCACGTCCTTGGGTCTTTTGCCAAGGCTGCCCCTGTGGAGTTCAAACTGGTGGTCAAGAACCACCCCCTTGACAATGGGCTGATTAATTATAAGGGTTATGTGTCTCGGCTATCACAGGCACTGGGCATTGCTAACCGTGTGATATTTTTGGATGGCGGCGATGGCAAGCGCTTGATCCAGGGGAGCGGGGGAGTGGTGTTGATCAACAGCAGCATGGGGCTCGAGGCTCTGAATCTGGGCAAGCCCGTGTACCGGATGGGAAATGCGGTGTACGGCATTTCCGGCCTCGCGCTTTCCGAAGACGACATGCCCCTGGACGAGTTCTGGAACTCGCCCCGCTGTGCCGACCCCGAGCTTCTGCGGGACTTCGTCAAGGTCTTGCGCGCCAATGCCTTGATTTCAGGAAACTTTTATACCGACGAAGGCCTCGCCGCGGCTGTCGCAGGAACATTGCAGCGCCTGGGGCTTTCCCGGCCGACACAAGGAACATGAACATCCAATTCCGTCCGGGTGAGGCAGCAGACATAGAGCAGATCGCCACCATCATCCGCGAGACCTCGGGTGGTCTCGTGGACTACATCCTCAAGGGTGTGGTGCCGTTTGTCTCCCCACTGCAACTGCTCACATCCCAGGTCGCGCAAGAGGACTCTCTTTACCACTACGCCAATTGCATGGTGGCGGCCGAAGGCCCGGAGATAGTCGGGCTGTTGCTGGCCTACAGTTGGCATGAACAGCGCCTGTCCTCCCTGGCCAAGCGGTATCTCCCCAGGAAACGGCTGGAGGTGATCCAGGAACTGCTGGAATCCTCGGATCAGGACAGTCTGTTCATCAACACGCTCTGGGTGCATGAGAATTATCGAGGCCAGGGGCTCGCCGATGTCTTCATTGACCTGGCCTGTACCTGGGCCGCGGACAAGCAGCTCACCAAGCTGAGCCTGCACGTCTGGGCGGACAACGCCAGGGCCTTGCGTTTCTATGGCAAGCACGACTTCAGGGAGACCAGGCGGTTTTCCTTTCCCGAGCACAAACTGTTGCCGCACTCCACCGGCAAACTGCAAATGTGCAAGCTCCTGTCATGAACGCCAAACACGTGCTGCTCACAGGGGCCACGGGCGGGGTGGGCAAAGCCCTGGCCCTGGCCCTGGCCGGCCCCGGCGTGACCCTTTCCATTCAGGGGCGTGATCAGGAGCGGCTGGCTGCAGTGAGCAAGGAATGTCGGGAGCGTGGCGCGGCAGTGAGCCGCACCGTGCTGGATATCCGCGACACCGGAGCCCTGCATGGATGGGTCCTGGGTTGTGACGACTCCCTGCCGGTGGATCTGGCCATCGCCAACGCCGGAGTCTCCTCCTCGGTGCAGACCGATCAAGGGGAACACATCGAGGACGTGCGTCGCGTCTTTGCCGTGAACACCCTGGGCGTGGTGGAGACCGTGACCCCCCTTGCCGAGCGCATGCGCAGGCGCGGGACCGGGCAGATCGCGGTGATCGGCTCCATGGCCGGGCTCCTGGGAATGCCCTCGTCGCCTTCCTACAGCGCCAGCAAGGGTGCGGTACGGTTGTATGGCTTGGCCTTGCGGGCGCAATTACGCCCCCTGGGGGTGAAGGTCAACGTCGTGACCATGGGCTACGTGGATTCCCCCATGAGCCGGCGATACCAGGGCAGCCAGCCCCTGCGCTGCACAGCGGGGCAGGCGGCGCGACGCATCCTGCGCGGCCTGCGGCGCGACCGGGCGGAGATCGTCTTTCCCTGGATATTGGGCTTTGGCATCAGGTGTCTGGACATCCTGCCCCACGACCTCGGCGCGCACATCATGCGGCATTTCTTCAGCTTCAGCGTGGAGCCCGACGGCGACTCCCCCCTGGGGAGCGGACAGAACCGAACATGACGCCTACATCGCTCTGCTTCATGGCCGCGGTACTGGTAGCCCTGTTCTCGCACCGGCTCACGGCGACGGACCTGAAGCCGCTGTCCTTCTCGCTTCTCGAGGACGGGTTGCCTGTCCTGCTGGTGACCACGGTCTACAGCCTGCTGCTCTTGATCACGGGGCGGCCGGTGTTCTCCCTGACCATGGCCAGTGGCGGCGCGATGCTCCTCTGGGTGATCAACTCCATCAAACTCTCAGGGTTTCAGGAACCCCTGATGTTCATGGACGGGAGCCTGATACCGCAGATCGCCAGACACCCCCGCTTCTACCTACCCTACCTGTTGCCCCTGCCGGTGTTGGGCGGCCTCACTGGAATAGTCATTGTACTCGCGGTGATGTTGATCCTGGGCGAACGGGTCTCCCTTGGGGGGCATGTCTTCGCCGGCGTGCTGCTGACCCTGAGCATGCTGGTCTGGGCGGCGCTGATCTGGAGTTTGTCACCATCAGGGCGCGACACGGGCGTGCGCATCCTGGAATACGCTTCCCCGAGCCTGGATCTGCACAGCGATTTGAAGCGCTTCGGGCTGCTGGCGTCCATGTACCTGCACGGCCTGTGGCACCAGCACAGACGCGGCCGAGACGGAGCCGCGGGCATAGATCTGGAGCATGAGCGCACCCCAAGGGAAAATGTCTGGAAACCGGGGAGCCTGGCACCTCTTGCCGAACCACGCCCGCACGTGGTGCTGGTGCAGGCCGAGTCGTTCTTCGACATCCGGCGGGCCCTGCCCAGCCTGGATTCCGGGCTGTTCGGGAACTATGACGCCCTGGCCAAGGAGGCCTTGAGCGGGGAGCTGGCAGTGGCGGCCTCCGGCGCCTACACCATGCGCACGGAGTTTTCGGTACTCACGGGGGTGCCCATGGCGAGGGTGGGGACTGACGCGTTGAACCCTTATTTCACGGCCGCGCGCAGGCCGGTATGGTCACTGGCGCGGCACCTGCGGCGCCAAGGATACCGCACCGTGTGCGTGCATCCCTTCAGTCTCTGGTTTTTCAAGCGCTACAATGTAATGCCCAATCTTGGATTTGACGAACTCCACGGAGAAGGGTATTTTTCGCAATTGGAACGGTACGGTCCCTATGTGAGCGACAAGTCCGTGGCTGCATATGTATTGGATTTGTTGCGAAAGGAAGAACGACCCACATTTGTCTTCGCCATAACCATCGAGGCACACGGCCCTTGGGACAGACGCAGAGTGCGGGTCATGCCGGAGGATGCGCCCGTTGCGGGAGTTCCTGAATGGTGCGGCAAGGAGTTTGACATCTATCTGAGGCACCTGCGCAACGCGGACAGAATGATCGGCGCCCTGGCCTCCGGCTTGGCCAACGACGGCAAGCGACCGGCAGGTCTCTGCGTGTACGGTGATCATGTGGGCAGTATGCCCCGCGTCTACGCGAAAACCAACTACACGAATCGCAACACCGACTACCTGATCTGGCGCAATGACACGAGGGTTCCGCTCGGACGCAGGGACCTTGGCGCCGCCGAATTGGGGGGCGTGCTGTTGGAACTACTCGGCCGACAACGGACTGTTACCGACCATGGAAAGTGGAGGAATCAATGACGACTGATTCCTATCGGATGGAAAATCCCTGGAAGCGGGCCCTGATGATGCAGGGCCGGGTGATCTACGCGCTCATCCTACGCGAGACGCGAACGATGTATGGCCGTAGCATGCTGGGTTATATGTGGGTTGTGCTCACCATGGTATTCCAGATTCTGCTTTTCTGGGGGTTACGAGCGGCATTTAGATCAATGGATCCATATGGCATTTCATTGCCCATGTTCTTGCTTTGCGGGTTTTCGACTCTCCATATTTTTATGGAGAGCATGACGAAGTGTAAAAGTGCAGTAGATGGCAATCTTGGGTTGTTATATTTTCCGCAAGTTGAGCCCATGGACATATATTTCGCGCGAGTTATTCTCATAGTTGCGACCAAGATGTTCTCATTTGTGCTTCTTGTGATGATTATAAACACCATGGGATATCCAGTTTACATCAATACATTGAGGTACATGTTGATTGCTTGGGCATTTGCTGCAACTCTGGGCATGGGTTTTGGTATTGTTCTTGGAAGTATTTCGAGATATATAGCTACTGTCGACAATCTCGTTCCGCTCATCACACGGATATTGTTTTTTACCTCAGGAGTGTTCTACTCCTTTGATAATCTCCCACCACACGCACAAGCAGTAATGCAGTATAACCCCATATTTCAGTGTGTTGAGCTTACTAGGTCTAGTTTTTCCTCTGTTTATTATGCCTCGTTTGCAAGTTACCGGTATCTTGCAAGCATAATGCTGGTGTTGATTTTTTTTGGCTTTATCTCTGACCGTATGACACGGCACAAGCGAGATCTTATATGATTGATGTAAAAAATGTTACAAAGCGCTACAAGATCAGAAAAGGGTTCAAGTACGTTTTGAAGGACGTGTCTTTCTCCATTCCCATGGGCAAGAATCTTGGAATTCTGGGACGGAATGGGTCGGGTAAGTCCACGTTGTTGCGGATCATTTCCAAAGCAGAAATCCCAAGCTCGGGCAAGGTTTACCATTACGGCACGGTCTCCTGGCCCATTGGCTTCACGGGAGGCTTCCAGAGCAGTCTGACGGGAGTGGACACCGTCAAGTTCATCTCGCGCATTTTCGGTAAGGACTACCGGGAGATCATGGAATTCGTGCTGGAGTTTTCCGAGCTAGGCGACTATATCCGCATGCCCATTGGTTCCTACTCCTCGGGCATGCGGGCCAAGCTGGGCTTTGGATTGAGCATGGCCATCGACTTCAATTACTATCTCATCGACGAGGTGACCGCGGTCGGAGATTCCGCCTTTAGAAAAAAGTCCAGGGCCGAGTTCTTGCGCCGCAAGGAGAAATCCACCCTGGTGATGGTGTCGCACAATGTGTCGACGATCATGGAATATTGTGAAGAGGTCAAACTTGTCACCGACGGCAATGTCTACTCTTTTGGTTCGATGAAGGAAGGGCTCGATGCGTATCAAAAACTGTGTTGAGCCGTTCATGGGATGACGGAGGCGGCCGGAATGGCGCACCGGAATTGCTGGCTGGGGCATGTGCCGGGCGATTCATGAAAAGAGACGTGGTACAGGTACGAAAGACCGACCTGTACAAGTCCGGAACGGATTTCTCCAGGCAGGCATGTTGATTGATACCATGATGTTTGTGGCATCGTGCTTGATTCAAAGAGAACGTACAAGATGACAGAATACAGAGAAGGTGCGCCCGATCAGGACGTCGCGGTGGCAATGCCCGATGCGGCGACTGGAACCGAGGGAAAAGGCCCTGGGGAGACCAATCGGCCTGTCCAGGCCGAAGCCGTCGGCAGCAAGGCTCCAGTCGATACGCGGCAGGCAGCCGCCAAGGACCAGCCCGAGCAGGACGCGGCAGAGGAAAAACCGGCTGCTGTCGTGGGAGCCGCGGCAATGGCCGCTGGTGTGGCGAAACGGCCTGCCCAGGCAGCCGCTGCCAAGGACAAGGCCCCTGCCCAGGCGCGGAAGGCAGCCGCAAAGGCCCAGCCCGAGCAGGACGCGGCAGAGAAAAAACCGGCTGCTGCCGAGGGAGTCGCGGTAAAGGCCGCTGGTGTGGCGAAACGGCCCGCCCAGGCAGCCGCTGCCAAGGGCAAGGCGCCGGCTGCTTCGGCTGCCGCCAACAAGGCCGAGAAGGTTGCGGCACACCCCCAAGGGCCTGGAGCGCAAAGGAAGGGGCCGATTCCTCCGGTGCAGACTCTTGACCCCGGCAGTATGGCGAGAAACAAGCGGTCGAACTTCGACATCGCGCTCATCAAATCCAAGCCCATGCGATTTGCACGGCACCTGCCGTTCATCGGAGAGGTGATCGACGGCAAGATCAAGAAGCGGGAGTTCTTCCGGGCGCATTGGATGTCACTCCTCGTCATTCTGCTGATCACTCTTTTTACCTGCTACTTCGCCTTCATCGCCACGGGCATGTACGTTTCCGAGTCCCGTTTCGCGGTCAAGGGACAGAAGGCGATGTCCGTGGACAACATTTTGTCGCTGCTTGGTGGCTCTTCCAGCGATTCGGCCGCGGACAGATTCATCATCGCCGAATACATCATGTCACCAGACATGATCTTCTCCCTGGATAAACTGCTGGACCTGCGCGCGCATTACAGCCATAGCGGGGCTGACTTTTTCTCCCGGCTCCCGGACGACGCCAGTCTGGATACCTTCATCAAGTACTGGGAGTCGGTTGTTTCGGTGAATCTCGACTCCGCTTCCGGGGTGCTTACCCTGAAAACCAAAGCGTTTACTTCGGAAGTGGCCCATGCTATCAACACCGAGATTCTCAGGCTCAGCGAGCAGTTGATCAATGACATGAACAACAGGGCCCTGAACGATACCCTGGCCCAGACCAAATTCGAGGTGAAACTCGCCGAGAACCGGCTGGCCAAGGCGCGACAGGCCTTGAGTTCCTTCAGGAACCAGTATCAGGAGATTGACCCCTCGGCCACGGCCTCCTCCCGTGTCAGCTTGGTTACCCAGCTCGAGGGGCAACTGTCCGCCACACGTGTGGAACTCGAGACCATTCGCAAGTTCATGAGCGAGGACAGCCATCAAGTACAGGCCCTCAAGGGCAAGATGAGCGGCCTGGAAAAGCAGATAGACTTCGAGAAGGATCGAATAGCCAGTTCCAACAATCCAGAGTTGATTCATCTGTTGGAACGGTTCGAGGAACTGACCATCGAGCACGAGTTCGCTCGGCAGATGTATGTCTCGGCCATCAGCTCCCTGGAGGCTGTACGCGTGAAGATGGAAAACAAGAGCAGCTACATCGAGGCATTCCAAAAGCCCACTGTGCCGGATGAGCCGACGCATCCTGAACGTGTCAAGGCAATCATCATCTCCATTGTCGTCATCCTTCTGTCATACGGAATTATCATGCTGCTGGTCGCCGGTGTTCGTGACCACATGGGGGTTTGAATAGATGATCCGTAAATCAAGCATTCTGCTGCTCTTTCTGGGCATGTTCGCGTTCTGCAACGCTCAACAGTCCCTGGCCATGGATGGTATCTATTACAGCGCCCCTTCCAAACAAGGGAGCGAAGTCTACCTCAAGCAGCAGATGGAACCCACGCAGGAACAAGACACCGGGCAGACAATGAACGCCCCCACGGCGAGCATGAGTCCAACCAGTGTTCCGGTCGCTCCCCAGGGTGCCGAAACGCCAGTAAGAAACTTCAAGGACCTGCCCTTTTTCGGCGAGAGCTTGTTCAAGCGCCAGTTCATCCAAACCTACCATAACGAACTCAATCCCGGATATGTCATCAAGATCGGCGACCGCATCGGCGTCAACATCTGGGGTGCCTTCATCTTCGACAGCGTGTTGGTCGTCGATACCCAGGGCAACATCTTCATTCCCTCCATCGGCCCCATCCGTGTGGAGGGTGTGCAGAACGCCAGCTTGGAGGCGGTGGTGCGTCGCGCCATCGAATCCGTCTACTCCAGCAACTACGACGCCTATGTCAATCTGCTCACACCGCAGCCTTTGGCTGTCTACGTCTCCGGGTACGTCAAGTCTCCTGGCCGCTATGCGGGCGGCGCCACCGACTCCGTGTTGTACTTCGTGGACATGGCCGGAGGCGTGGATTTCTCCCGGGGCAGCATGCGGGAGATCAGGGTCATGCGCCAGGGCAAGGTTGCCGCTGTGGTGGATCTTTACGAATTCATCCTCTCCGGGGCGGGGGCAATGCCCCAGTTGCGTGACGGCGACACGGTCATCGTGCCCAAGCGCGGTATCAAGGTGGGCGCCAACGGCGCTGTCCGGGATCCGGCCTGGTTCGAATTCGCGGGGACTACCGCCACGGGCCAGGAATTGATGCATTACGCCTCCCCGCTTCCCAGCGCCACGCACGTACGCATCCAGGGCTACCGGAAGGGCGAGCCCTACATGAACTACCTCCCGGTGGAGGAATTCGCGACGTACGCAATCCAGGACGGCGATGAGATTGACTTTGTTTCGGACGTGCCTTCCAAGGCCATCACCGTCTATGCCGAAGGCGCCCTCGAGGGCAATTCCCACTTCCTGGTGAACAAGGGCACGAAACTCCACGACCTGTTACATTACATTTCGGTTGACAGAGGGTACGCCAACCTCGAGGCCATCCACCTGCGCCGCGAGAGTGTTGCCAAGCGCCAGAAGCTCGCCATCGACGAAGCCCTGTTCCGTCTGGAGCAGACCGCCCTCACCTCGCCCTCGGCCAGCGTGGACGAGGCCGGCATCCGGGTCAAGGAAGCCGAGATGATCCAGACCTTTGTGCAACGGGCCAAGGAGGTGCAGCCAAAGGGCGTGGTTGTGGTCATGACCGCGAATGGCCCCGAGGACATCTTCCTTGAGGACAACGACATCGTGGTCATCCCACCGCAGAACGACGTGATTCTGGTCTCGGGGCAGGTGGTCTCGCCCACGGCCGTGATCTACGAACCGAAGCTCAAGTACACCGACTACGTGGCCAGCGCCGGCGGTTTCGACCAGAACGCCGACTTGAAGCGCGTGCTCGTGGTCAAGCCCGACGGCAGGGTCGCCAACGCCACCAATATCGCCCTCGGCCCCGGTGATCACATCATGGTGCTGCCACGTTACGACAGCAAGAACTTCCAGATGGTCAAGGACGTGGCACAGGTCCTGTACCACTTGGCGGTGGGCGCGGCCGCGGTGGTCAAGGTTTGGCAGTAGGAGCGACCGCGCACCAGGTCATGGCGGTGTCGTGGCCTGACGAGGCTCCTCGTGCCGAGTGCGGACTTGGCGGGCAGGCGGTCGGGGGCGTGAAACGTATGGCCGTGCTTACCCAAGCAGCGAGGCTGTCGTGATAGGCATTTTTTCCAGGGGAATGCGTGACATCCCTCACCTGGAAACCCTGCTCGGAGAATCCCTGCGCTTCGCTCCCCGCAGCCCGGACCAGCTCTCCGCAGTGGCCGGTTGGGGCTACAAGCCCACGGCCCGCAAGGCACGGGAGCGCGCCAGGTCCTGGAATCTCCCCTATATCTCCGTGGAGGACGGCTTTCTGCGCTCTCTGGGCCTAGGGGTCCAGGGCCAGCCACCTCTTTCGGTGGTCATCGACCGCAGCGGAGTCTACTACGACGCAAGCGCGGCCTCGGACCTGGAAAACCAAATCATCCGCGCGGACTTCACGGACCAGGAACGCGACACCGCGCGCCAGGCAATGGAGGCCATCCGCCATTATCGTCTGAGCAAGTACAACCACGCCCCAGACCTCCAGGAGGACCTCTTTCCAGACGATGGCAGGACCAGGGTCCTTCTCCTGGATCAGACCCGCAACGACGCCTCGGTCAGTCTCGGTGGCGCCGACGAGACCACCTTCGCGGCCATGGCCAGGGAGGCGAGGCAGGAGAACCCCGACGCCCACATCGCCGCCAAGGTTCACCCCGATGTGCTTTCCGGCAAGAAGCGCGGCTATCTCACGGAAACGCCCCTACCCGACGTCACCCTCCTGGGCATGGAAGTCAGCCCCTTGTCCTTGCTCGCCCAGGTGGACAAGGTCTATACCGTCAGCTCGCAGATGGGATTCGAGGGGCTGCTCGCGGGCAAGGAAGTCCACTGCTTCGGCCTGCCGTTCTATGCAGGCTGGGGTCTGACCAGAGACCGGCAACGTTGCGAACGCCGCAGTGCGCCCCGCACGATGGAGGAGGTCTTCATCGCCGCCTACCTGCGTTACGCCCGCTACATTGACCCATTTAGGGGGCGGCTCTGTGACGTGCTGCGGGTCATCGACATCCTCGCCGACCAACGGCGGCACAACGAGCGCAATCGAGGTACCTGGGTCTGTGCCGGCTTTTCCTTCTGGCGGCGGGGCTTTGCCAAGCATTTCCTGAGTTCCAACCAGGGCAGGGTACTTTTTGCCCGCACCCTGGCTACGGCCGTGAAGGCCGCCCAGGCCGAGGAAGGGCGGGTGGTGGTTTGGGCCGCGAAATACGCCCAGAACAAGGAGACGGCCCAGGTTGCTGCCCAGGTTACTGCCCATGAAGCGGCCACGCCCTCCGTCCATGCCGCTCGAGCAACCCCGGAGCCGGAGCCGGGCCGCATCGAGGACGGCTTCATCCGCTCCTCCGGCCTGGGCTCGGACTATTTCTGGCCCTATTCCCTGTGTTTCGACTCCAAGGGCATCTACTTCGACCCCAACGGTCCCTGTGACTTGGAAGACATCCTGCGCGACGCGGACTTCGACGACCGCCTTTTGAGCCGCGCGGCGGCGTTGCGCCACACCCTGGTGGACAGGGAGATCACCAAGTACAACGTGGGCAGCGACGGGGGGCAGTGCTCCGCGCAGATATGCGAACTGGCCCAGGACCGCGAGGTGGTTCTGGTGGTGGGACAGGTAGAGGACGACGCTTCTGTGCAATGCGGCGGCCTGGGAATCTACTCCAATCTCGATCTGCTCAGGGCCGTGCGGGAAAACCGCCCCGACGCGTGCATAGTCTACAAGCCACATCCCGACGTCCTGCGCGGTAACCGCAAGGGCCGGGTTCCGGACAGGGAAGGCTCCAGGCTCTACGACCTCACGATGACCAATGTCCCGCTCACGGTGCTCTTCCCCATGGTGCACCAGCTGCACACCCTGACCTCCCTCTCCGGCTTCGAGGCCCTGCTGCGAGGGGTGGCGGTGCACACCTACGGCGGCCCATTCTATGCCGGGTGGGGACTGACCACGGACAGGCTCACCTTCCCGCGCCGTGGTAGGGCGCTGTCCCTGGATGCCCTGGTGGCGGGAGTGCTCATTGTCTACCCGAGCTATTTCGATTGGAACACGGAGATGTTCTGTGGGCCCGAGGTCGTGCTGGAGCGCCTCCAGCAGGGCAAGGAACCCCGCCAGGGCCGGCTGGAGCGCCTGCTATGTCGCACCTGGCAGCGGGTTTGTTTCTGGGAGCGGAAGTGAATAGACCATGGACAATAGCCACGAATAAGATTATGAAAATTGAGTTTTTAATCTTGCCCGGCGAAGCGTTTCGATCCAAAGGATCCGTCGCCGCTCTTGCAGGAAGAATGAGGATTCACCAACCATGACCATGACTCGTCTGACCATCGTTCTGCTTTGCCTGATTTTGTTCGGTGGCTGCATACAGAAGCAAGTCGCGATGGAACCCGTTGTCACGGTGGAGCAGCCCGCCATGCTTTCACCCATGGTCGGTTTCATCACTAGTGCGCCTCCAGGGGCCAGCGGTTGGTTCAACGACCCCCTCTACGGCAACGTGCGCGTGGTGGTGGGGCGCGACTATCTCTCGGCCCTGGGCATGGAGTGCAGGCAGGCTCTGATCCACGTCTCCAGCAGCTGTGTCGAGACCATCGCCATGTGCAGGCAGGACACGCAGTGGATTCAGGCCCCCAGGATCTGGGGCGGTTGCGCGGGCATTCCCGTACAACCCGCACCTACCATGACTCCGGTTCCGGCCGCACCGGCCCAGCAATATGGCACCCAGAGTCAGATTCCGGACGCCACCGAATCCCCGCGCTTCAGCGGCAGGGTTAAGACCACGCCGGGCGCCGTCGTCGAGTACAAATCCATTCAACCCAACTGACCGGCGCGTTCCGCACGCCGCTCCCTTCGGGGGAAGGCGGCACTCCGGCAGCATACGGACACGACATGCAAGCGGTAGGCGTGATACCGGCACGTTATGGGGCCACCAGGCTGCCGGGGAAACCCCTGCTGGACATCTGCGGCAAGCCCTTGATCCGTCACGTCTTCGAACGCGCCAGTCAAAGCCGGTTGGCCGAGGTGCTCGTGGCCACCGACGACCGACGCATCCTCGACTATTGCCGCGACAACGCCATGCCCTGTGTCCTCACCGCCCCCACGCATGCGACGGGCACGGATCGCGTGGCCGAGGTGATGCGCGAGCGCTGTGAAGAGGTCGTCGTCAACATCCAGGGCGACGAACCCCTTATAGACCCGGCCGTCATCGACGCCGTTGCCGAAGTGCTGTTGCGGGATCCGCTCCTGGACATGGCCACGGCCAGGAAGGTCATCAGCGGCGCGGCCGAGATCGAAAACCCCAACGTGGTCAAGGTGGTCACCGACGCCCGGGGCGATGCCCTGTATTTTTCCCGCTCCGTGATCCCCTACCCGCGCGGGGAGCACGTCGTGCATCACAAGCACATCGGCATTTATGGCTACCGGAGGAGCGCCCTGCTCAGGCTCGCCGCCACGCCTCCCGTGCCCCTGGAGCGGGCCGAGAGTCTGGAGCAGCTCCGCGCCCTCTACCATGGCATGAAGATCCGCGTGGTGGATACCGACTACGAGTCCGTAGGCGTGGACACCATGGAAGACCTTTACCGTGTACGAACCCTGTTGCAAGGAAAGAGTTGAGTGTCAGTCGCGGTCATCGAAGTTGGAAACACCAGGTTCGGGGCGCGCCCCCTGGCGGTCATCGCCGGTCCCTGCGTCATCGAGAACCGGGAGCACTCCCTGCGCATGGCCGAGGCCCTGCGCGACATCTGCGCCGGCCTGGGACTGCCCTTTGTCTTCAAATCCTCCTACGACAAGGCAAATCGCTCCTCCATCGGTTCCTTCAGAGGGCCGGGCGCGGAGCAGGGACTGCGTATCCTGGAAGAGGTGAGGCACGGCCTGGGCGTGCCGGTCATCTCGGACATCCACACGCCGGAGCAGGCCGCGGTGGCGGCGGAAGTCCTGGATGTCATCCAGATCCCGGCCTTCCTCTGCCGCCAGACCGATCTGCTGCTGGCCGCGGCCGCCACCGGCCGGGTGGTCAATGTCAAGAAGGGGCAGTTCCTCGCGCCCTGGGACATGAAGAACGTGGTGGCCAAGCTGGAGAGCGCCGGCTGCGCACGCATCCTGCTCACGGAGCGCGGCGCCAGCTTCGGCTACAACAACCTGGTGGTGGACATGCGCAGCGTGCCAATCATGCGCGCCTTGGGCTACCCCATGGTCTTCGACGCCACCCATTCGGTGCAGCTCCCCGGAGGGCAGGGTGATCGCTCCGGCGGCAACAGGGAGTTTGTCCTGCCTCTGGCGCGGGCGGCCGTGGCGGCCGGTGCCGACGCCGTGTTCCTGGAGGTGCACGACGCGCCGGACAACGCCCCTTGCGACGGACCGAACATGCTGCCGCTGGAGCAGACCGCGGGTGCCCTGCGCACCCTGGCCGCCATCAGGGAATTGGTACTGGCGGAGGCAGCCTCATGAATAAATGCATCGAATGGGCGCGGGAGGCCATCAGGCTGGAGCTGGACGCCGTGCGGGACCTCATGGAGCGTCTGGACGACAGTTTGGAAGCGGCCGTGGACCTGATCTACAATTCCAGGGGGCGGCTCATCGTCACCGGGATGGGCAAGGCCGGCATCGTGGGCCGCAAGATCGCGGCAACGCTCTCCAGCACGGGCACGCCGTCGTTTTTCATGCACCCCAGCGAGGCCTTTCACGGCGACCTGGGCATCGTCACGGCCGCGGACGTGGCCATGATCGTCTCCAACAGCGGCGAGACCGAAGAGGTCATCCGCCTGATACCGTCCTTTCGCCGGCTGGGTGTGAAGATCATCTCCCTGCTGGGCAACGCGGACTCCACACTGGCCAGATACAGCGACATCCTGCTCGACGTCTCCGTGCGCCGGGAGGCTTGCCCCCTGGGCTGCGCCCCCACGGCGAGCACCACGGCCGCCATGGTCATGGGCGACGCCGTGGCCGTTTGTCTGATCCACCGCCGCGGTTTCACGCAGCAGGACTTCGGCATGTTCCACCCCGGCGGCTCCCTGGGCAAACGGCTGCTCTACCGGGTAGGCGACATCATGGCCTCGGGCGACGACGTGCCCCGCGTGCACCTGGACACCAAATTCAACGAAGCCATCATGGAGGTCTCGCGTAAACGCATGGGTGCCACCACCGTGGTGGACGAACAGGGCGCCCTGCAGGGAGTGTTCACCGACGGCGACCTGCGCCGGTTGCTCGACGGGGGGCACCCGCCGGACCTCTCCGAACCCATGCAACGCTTCATGATCCGCAACCCCTTGCGGGTCATTACCGAGACCATGGCCGTGGACGCGGCCCAGATCATGAAGGACAAGGCCATCACCTTTCTGCCCGTGGTGGATGAAAACTCCAGGGTCATCGGCGCCTTGCACCTGCACATGCTGGTACGCGAAGGTCTGGTGTGAGGAAAGGATGGAGGGTGAGGCACCACGGGGTCTGACTTCCAGGTGTCTCCAGTGGGTCATCGGCAACAAAGCCCCGCAGGGGCGTCTCCCGAATAAAGCCCGACCCATGGGGCCGGGAGTGCGATCCGAGTAGATCTCGAGGAATCCTTCATGCCCAGGACAGAGGCAGCCTTCGCCTTCCTCCGCCGGCTGGCGCCGGCAGGCCGGCTGTGCGCACAGGCGTGGAGCGGCGCGCCCCCTGATACGGTTCTGCATTTCGGCCACACCCCCACCCTGGATTTCTACTGCACCGGGCGCTGGCCCCAGGCCCGCTACGTGGACACCTGCGCCCTGGGCCCGGACGCGGCGCGCGGGAAAGGTCTCGGCGAACCCGGCCGGGTGCTGATCGTGCGTCACGCGCCCCTGGAGTGGTTGCACTTCCTGGAGAGCGCGCCCCGTGAGGAGGTTGTCCTGTTCATTGACGACGACCTGCCAGCCATCCTGCGGGATCCGTACCTGCCTTTGCGCTATGCCTGGAAATCCTGGTGGCGGTACAGCCGCTCCCTGCCAGCCTTGCGGCGGCTCCAGGCCCGTTGGCTGGTTTCCTGCGAACCCCTGGCACTGTCCTGCGGCCTGCCTCCAGAGAACGTGTTGGAACCGCTCTATGTGGAGCGCATGGGGGAGGTGGTGGATTCCGACACCTGGGACTCTCCGCCGGTGGTTTTCTATCACGGCACGTCCTCGCATCTGCGCGAGATGCGCTGGTTGCGTGAAGTGGCCGAGGGCGTGCAGGCCAGGCTGCCCGGTACGGTCTTCGAGGTGTTGGGGGACACCAGGGTGCGCGACGTGTTCAGGGGCGTGCCCCGTGTACGCGTGCTCAACCACATGGAATGGCCGGCCTTCCTGGAGTATACTTCCACAGTGCGCCACGGCGTGGGTCTGGCGCCGCTGCTGCCTTCGCTCTTCAACGAGCGCCGCACCCACGTGAAGTTCTATGACATCACCCGCTGCGGCGGCGTGGGCGTGTATTCGGATGTGCCGGTTTTCCGTCGCATCGTGCGCCACAACCACAACGGTATCCTGGCAGGCGAGGACAAGGGCGCGTGGATCGAGGCGATCTGTGCGCTCATGGCCGACCTCCAGACGCGGCGGGAGATGCACGCCGCTGCCTTGGCCGACGCCCGTGCCTATGGCCGAGCCTGACAGGCAGTTGGATTTCTCCGCGATTGGCTACAATCCGTCCCACTGCGCGAGCCAACGCCGCACGGCCATGGCGTTGCCCAATCTGGCGATGTGGGCGTCCACCTCGGGCCGACGCTCCCAGTTCGGACCCTTTCCCGTGCTGAAGTAGACCCGGCTGTCCATGCTCGGCGGTGTCTGGGTGGTGTCTTCGGCAATGACCACGATTTCGGGCCAGAGATCGCCCCCTGTCTCGGTGAAGCTCACGGCCAGGACCTGTCGGCCGGGTTCCAAGGGTTGGAGGAGGCTCAAGAGTGTACCGTCCGAGGTGGCGATGGCGTAACCGGCGCCATGGCTGTCGGAAACGGCCAGGAAGCAGGCCTGGCGAATGGCTCCACCCCCTGTGTCTGGATCGGGCAGTCTGAGGCCGAAGCTGTGCTCGGGCAGGACCCTTGCCTGGCTGAAGGCCGGGGTGAGGGCTGCCGGATCCAGGGCGCGGCAGAGGGTGTGAGTCTCCGGGGCGAGAATGTCGGGTGGGGGAGATACTGACTTAACGACCGCGGGCTCCGCCTTGGTTGGGGGGACGGGTGCTGGCTTGGTTGCGGCGCGTGCGGGGGACAGGATGTGAAAGGTCTGCGAGGCCAGGACCGAGCCGTTGTGCAGGATGGTGAAGACATATTCCCCGGTTGGCGGCGCCGGTGGCCCCCCCGGCAGGCGCTGCCCCTGGAAGCGACGTTCGCCGGGCCGGATGTCCGCGGCCAGGCTGTAGGATGTGTGCAAGGCGCCGGTCTTGGGGTCTGGGATGGGCGGATGGCTGACCTCGATGTCCAGGTGCAGGGGCACGGCCTTCAGGGTGCCGGTGTGGTCAGTGTACTGGTAACGGATGCCGAAGAGCACGTCCGGGGCCAAGGGGACGCGGTCCGTGGATTCCAGGAGCCGGACCTCTCCGGCCAAGCCCGGATCCGAGAATTCGGCCACATACACTCCGAATTCCACGATGGAGACATCCGGGGCGGCGGGGGCTTTGCACGGGGACATGCTGGGCCACAGAGTCAGGAACAGGGCAAGCAGGCAGGACAGGAGGCGGTGCATGGGCGGTCACATCCGTCCGGTGGGTACAAACTGCCGGGCGCCCTGTTCGATCTGTTGGGTCTTGAGGTCAGAGGCGGCCATCCGACCGTACAGGGTATGGGGCATGTCCTTTTCCAGTTCCTGGAGGATGGTCCGCCATTTCTGCATGTCGGCCAGATCCTTGTAGAGCTGGGCCATTCGATAGCGCAGGGCCGGCCATTCAGGGTCGTTGCGGTTGATGTAACGCGCGTATTCGATGGCCCAGCGCAGCGATTCACGGGTGCGGTCGGTCTTGTGCGTGATGTCCATGAGCAGGGCCAGGAGATCCTTGATCTTGTCCAGTTCCTCGCGTTGATCCAGGAAATAGGAGAGGCTGTCCTGGGCCAACTCGAAGGCCCGCTTGAAGTCGTCCTTGTTCCGGGCCTCGTGGGCCAGGAAGTAGCTGACGTAAGCCATTTGTTTGGGGTCGATGTCCTGGCGCTGGGCGAGCTGTTCCCACAGGGGGGCGCTCTTGTTGGATTGTCCCAGGTTTTCGTAGGCCAGGGCCAGGTTGTAGTCCATGGTCTCGCGCACCACGGGGGAGATTTCCCAGAGTTCGGTGCGTTCGGCCAGGTCCGTGAGGCAGCGCCAATCGCGGGTGTCCAGGCAGATGCTCATGGCCAGCATCAGGGCGTTTTCAGCCTGTTCGGGCATGGCCGGGCTGAGGAAGAAGGGGTCGAGCAGGCGCCGCCCCTTGTCCGGAGAGCCGGTTTTCCAGAGGCTGGTGGCCAGGCCGATGCGCGTCTCCGGGGGCAACTGCTCCTCCTGGCTGGAAAGAATGGAATTGGCATCCCAGAGGTTGACCACGGATTGGTAGTTCTCCTCCCGCAGGTCCTGGAGCACAAGTGATGAGAACGCCTGCATGGCCACGGTCCTGGTATTGTCCATGAGCGCGTTGCCTGGGAATTTTTGCTGGAAGGTCTGGGCGGCCTCCAGGGCGTCGCGGTAGCGTTTGTTCCAGAGATGCCACATAGCCAGCTTGACCTGGGCCAGCGGAGCCAGTTCGCTGTTGGGGAACCGCGTGACGATGCGTTCATAGACCTGGGCCGGTTGCAGGCTGTAGGGGCGGTCGAAGACACTGAACATGTCGGCGATGGTAGGCGCGTCGTAGACACCCTGCTCGGCCAGACGCATCTGGGCGATGAGCCCGCCCTCCCTGTCCGGGAATTTCTCCACGGCCATCTCGTAAAGTTCCTTGGCGGTATTGGTGTCGCCGAGGTCCAGATAGATGTCGCCGAGCCGGGCCAGGACGATGTCGGCGTCCTCGCCGTCCGGGTCGAGGTTGTAATAGGTCCAGTAATTCAGTTTGGCCCGATCCTTCATCCCCACCTTGTAGTTCACGTCGCCGAAGAGTCGCAGCAGGGGAGGGTATTCCACATAGTAGCGGGGCCAGCGCTTTTCGATGTAATCGACGATCTCCTGGGCCTGTTCCTCGTACCCCAGGTTGTGCAGGGAGCGGGCCAGGCCCACCGAGGCCTCTCGCACGAAGCGGTTATCTGGAAATTTCTGCACGATGTACTGGAATTCGTCGGCTGCCCGCTGAAAATCCTTGCGGTCGAAGTGGTACTCCCCCCAGTAGTAGTGGATCAGGGGAATGCGGTCGTCATCCGGATACTTGCGCTTGAGGATGTTGAAGTAGGCCTCGGCTTCGCGGGGGTTGTCCACCTTGAGGTTCAGGAGTCCGAGTTTGAACAATGCCTCGGGCACGCGTGTGGACTCCAGGTTGTTGTTCATTGCCTCTGTGTATGCATTGACGATCCTGGAGTAGTTTTCCCGGAGATCGTTGCGGTGCACGGCATAGAGTGCCTCGGCAAGGTTGTAGACAACGTCCTCCACCAACTCCTTGGGCAGGTTGGCATGCTGCTTGAGCCCGGTGAATATCACCAGGGCGTTTTCGTAATCCTCGTTGGCCAGTGCGGCGCGTCCGGAAAGCAACGTCTCCTCGAAGCTCGGCCCTTCCTGCTCCTTGGCGGCACCGTCGGTAAGCTGCTTCTGGAGTTCGAGCATCTCCCGCACGTCGGGTTCCTGGGCTTGTTCTTGGTCGCCTTGATCTGCCCGTATCGCCTGGTCAGCCTGTTCAGGAGCATCCGTGGCCGCCGGGGCCTGTGCCGCCGTGGTCTCCTCCATGGCAGGTGCGTCGGCCTGGACAGCGGGTTCGACCGTTTCAGGCGCGGCGGCCTGCTCGGGTTCCGGAGAAGAAGCGGGCTCCAGCACCTCTGCCGCGGCTTCAGGGAAAGGCTGGGCTTCTGGCTGTACCTGGACCCGCACTTCGGGCTGCGCTTCCGTCTGGATTTCCGTCTGGGCGTCGGGCGCATCAGGTGGGAGTTCCTGTTCCACCTCCGGGAGGGGTGCAGTGGCCTGCTCCATGGGGTCTTTACGAACATCGCGGCTTGAGCCGATACGCTGCACGGGGGCGGGCAGGGTCTGGTCCTTCGGGGCCATGATGGCGCGCAGGGTAAAGTCTCCCGCTTCCTGGGGCCCGGGCCGTGGAGCGATTTGCGTATCGGGCTGGTCGAGTTCTTCCGACGGCTGCGGGGTTTCGGGGTCAAAGGTCTGGCGCAGCCCGGCCTGCTCCTGCGCGTGGGCCAGAGCGATGCCGAAGTGCGCGCCTTCGAGCAGGCGCTGCATGCCGGTTTGCGGCCGTTCGGGGCCGGTTTGGGCCGTGGCTGCCGCCAGAGGGGATACACCGGCTCCGGCGTCACTCTGATTGTCACGTTCGTCGGGCATGCGCGGTGCGGCCGGAGTGGGCGGTGCGTTCACGTCCGGTTGCGGCAAGGGCTGGCCGTCGTTGTTCAGCTCCTGCGGCCCCGAGCGCGAGATGGGGGCGCGATACGAATAGGGCACGGAAAAGAAGCTGCCCGGACGGCCCTTGTCCTGTTTGGTACTGGTGCGCTCTTGAGGCTGGGGACCGGCGGTGGAGGGCGCAGGTTGGGGCAGGGGTGAAGCTTCAGGCCCCGGTTGCGAGGTCGCCTGGGAAGTCGCTTCAGGATCTGGTGTCTGCGCGGCAGGGGGCGCGGGCAGGGGTTCGGGTTGCGGCTCCGCCACTGGTTGGGGTTGTGGCGTTGGGATTTCGGGCTGAGTCGGCAGCGATGGGGAAGTCTCGGGTTCGTCGGCCAGGGGGCCGGCCGGCTGAGTGGGCATCTGGGCCGAGCGCTCGCGCTGTTCCAAGAGTTTTTGCAGGGCTGAACCGGGCTTTACGCCCTCTTCTTGAACGGCCTGTTCCCATGGTGCGGCTGGCGGGGTGGGCTGGGCCGGGGCCTCGGCCTCGGGCTTCCATTTGGCGCCGATGGGATCGGGGAAGATATCCACCACCAGCTTGCCGCGATCGTCCAGGGGGAACTGGATGTAGCCGAAGGCGTTGGTCTTCAGGTCGATACGCAGGCCCTCGGGGGTGACGACCACGTTGGACAGGAGTTTGGCGGAGCCAAAGGTGTTGGCCTGTGGTTTCTCGTGAGACTGCCAATACCCCTGGGGCAGGACCAAGGTGATGGATTTTTGGTCCGTGCGTTTGACTGTATACGTCGGAATAGTGTCGTCGAAAACGATGACCAGGCGTTCCTTGTCCGGATGCTTGCCCCAGTAGTGCGTAAGTCCGTGGGCCTGCCCCACGGGGAGCAGGAACAGCAAGAGCAGGACAAGAGACCAGAGCCGGCTGGCGCGGTATGGAAACCTCATGCTATCAATATAAGCAAAAACCATGCAAGTGCCTGGCGCCCTGGAACTGAGCCCGTGGCCGCCCGTGGCTAGTCCAGGTTTTTCTTTTTCAGTTTTTCAATCAGCGTGGTGCGCTTGATGCCCAGTATCTCCGCGGCTTGGTTCTTGATCCCGCCGGCGAGTTCCAGGGCCTCGCGCAGCAGGCGATCCTCGATTTGGTCGAGAAACTCCTTGAGCCCGAGTTCGTGTTTGTTCAGGTCCTGGATGCAGGGCCAGACAAATCCCTGCCGGACCGGAGCAAGAGGCTTTTTTGGCAGTTCGGCTCCAGCTTCCTTGAGGATCTTGGGCGGCAGGTCCTCGGGCATGATGCACTCGTTTTCGCAGAGAATGCTCATGCGCTCGATGAAATTTTCCAGTTCCCGGACATTGCCCGGCCAGGAATAGGACATGAGCAACCCTGCCGCCTCGTCGCCGAGGCGGAGTTCCACATGGCCCCGTTTTGCGCAGAAGCGTCTGAGAAAGTGGTTGGCCAGCAGCATGATGTCGTTGTCGCGATCGCGCAGGGGGGGGAGGGTGATGGGAATGACGTTGAGGCGGTAGAAGAGATCCTCGCGGAACCTGCCCGCCGCGACCTCGACCTCCAGGTCGCGGTTGGTGGCAGCCACGATGCGCACATCCACCTTTTTGGGTGTGGAGCCTCCTACGCGTTCGAATTCTTTCTCCTGTATCACCCGCAGGATCTTGACTTGCAGGTTGAGATCCATTTCGCCGATTTCGTCCAGGAACACGGTGCCGCCTTCGGCAAGTTCGAAACGTCCCGCGCGGGAGCGGATGGCGTGGGTAAAGGCCCCTTTCTCGTGTCCGAAGAGTTCTGATTCGAGCAGCTCTCTGGGGATGGCGCCGCAGTTGATGGGGATGAAGGGCTTGTCCCGGCGGTGGCTGTGCGCGTGCAGGGCGCGCACCAGGAGTTCCTTGCCTGTGCCGGACTCGCCGGTCACCAGCACGGTGCTGTCGGTGGGCGCGACTTTCCTGAGGATCTTGAAGCAATCCTTGAGAACCTCGCTCTCGCCGATGATCTGGCCTGGGTTTGGAAGCATCTTCACTCCGGCGGCGTGGAAGAATTGTGTTTTAATCCTGACTGTCAATGTTATGACACAAAGTCAATGCCTCTGGAGCAATTTTTATAAAAAAAGTTTAAAAAAAATTATCCATTGCCCCTTGCGCAGTTTGACGTGCAGGGCCCCTCGATCAGAAGGTGAACTGTCCTTCGGCATAGATCAGCTCTTTGCCGCCGCCGCGCAACAGGGCGTGGACCTCCTTGGGCTCGGTGTTGACCAGGTCCCAATGCAGGGAGGAGTAGTTGAAGCCGAACGTGCGCGCGGCCTCCATGCTCAGGGTTTGGGGGGCGGCATACGTGTTGGCGTAGGCCTGCCCCAGGGCCAGGTGGCAGCTGCCGTGTTCCCCGCCATGGTTTTCGTCGTAGAGGGCGTTGGCCATGTAGGCGTTGATGGGAGAGAAGCGCTTGTCCACCAGCGAGAACTCGCCGGGCTTGTTGGCGCCGGGGTCCAGACGCAGCTGCTCCCTGGCCGGGATAAGGCCTTCCTTGGCCTGGACGGTCACGGCCTCGCCGCGTCGGAATTCCAGGGAGAGCCCGGAGATGCGGTAACCGTAACGGTGGCAGGGGAGGTCGGCGTAATAGCGACCCTCTGTTCCGCGCCAGTCCGGGGAGGTGTAGATCTCGAAGCTCGGCATGTTGCGCCCCGTGAAGCAGACCCAGCGTCGCCGCTCCCCCAGGCTGAGCAGCAGGTCGATATTCTCGGACTGCACGCGCAGGCCGCTGGTGGGCAGGGCGTTGAGGGCGTCGGTGACGGCTTGCAGCTTGCGTCGAAGTTGGATCCATTCCATGACCGGGGCGCCGCGCTCCAGCATGCAGGAGAGTTCGATTTGCCGGGCGTAATCCTCCATGGTCATGCCGCAGGACTCGGCCGCTCCCTGGCTGGGGTAGACACCGATGGTCCAGGCGTAGTCGCCTGCCTGCTCCCGCTGGTGGAGGATGTTTTCCAGGGGCTTGCGCCCCCGTTGGGCGATATCGCTCTGTTCCGGGTCTATACCTTGCAGGTGGGTCAGGGACTGGGGCGCCATGATCCTGATGCTCCCGGCCAGGGCGCCCAGGAGTTCGCGCTCGCCCGGGGTTTCCATGGCCAGGCGCTTGTTGTTGGCGTGGAGGAGTCGGTCATGCTGCATGCACGCGGTGGGTTCGGCCACGGGCAGGGGAATCTGTCCCTTTTCGTGCAGGCGCCGCACGACCATTTCGGCCAGGGGCAAGGCGGGCAGATCAAAGCGTACCTGGATGAATTCGCTCTTGCGCAACGCCTTTTTCCGGGCGATTCCCAGGGACCAGAGCAGGACGTCGGCGTATCGCTCCAAGGTCTCCTGGTCCCAGCGCCAGAGGGGCAACGTGTCCATCATTTCGGGGATCCTCGATGTTTCGCATGGTGCGGTGTGGATGTGTTCACTGTTCCGTGACGTACAAGGTAGGCATTGGAGCAGGGTTTGGCAAATGGCGGGGGGATCGCCATGTTTTCCAACAAATCATCTTCTGGCAGGTGCTGCGCGGTTCTGATATCGTGCCCTGAATGTTTGAGAAGCAGAACACCGATTACTGCCCCCGGTGTGGGGCTATATACGAGAAAAGCCATGCGCATCCGTTGTTGGGGGGCTCGGGGATCCATAGCGGTATCTGGCAGGCAGTACGTGACCTATGGCGGCGACACCACCTGCATGGAGCTTCGCACGCGGAGCGGGGAAATCATCGTGGTGGACGCCGGCACCGGTATCCGTAGGCTGGGCAACGAACTGCTCGCCGAGGGGCGGCTCTCCTGCACCATGCTCTTCACCCACGCCCACTGGGACCATATCCTGGGCTTTCCGTTCTTCAAGCCCGTACATCAGCCCGGCGCCAGGATCACCGTGCACGGCTGCCCCATGGAGCAGGGCAACATGCAGTCCCTGTTGGGCAAGACCATGGCGCCCCCCTATTTCCCGGTGCCTTTTGACAGGCTTCTGGCCGATGTGGAATACATGGCCACCTGCACCGAAGGGAACACCATGGAACTGCACGGATTGGAGGTGAGCACCATCCCCCTGAGCCACCCCAACCTTGGGCAGGGCTACAAGTTCACGGATTACGGCACTGCCTTCGTCTTCCTCACGGACAACGAGTTGGGCTTTGTCCACCGTGGAGGACGCCCCTATCGAGAATACGTGGAGTTCTGCGCCGGCGCGGACCTGCTGATCCACGACGCGGAATATACCGAGACCGACTACGCCGTGACCCGTGGCTGGGGGCACTCCACCTACATCGACGCCCTGCAACTGGCTTGCGACGCCGGAGTCAGACGCTTCGGGCTTTTCCACCACAACCAGGACCGCCACGACGACGCCTTGGACCGCATCGTGGAGGATTGCCGACGGATTCTCGACAGCCGCAACCAGCGGATCGAGTGTTTCGCCGTGGGGCAGGACATGGTCTTCGAGGTCTGACAAGGTTATCCACCCCCTGGAACGGTTCGTGCAACGCTGCACGGAAAAAGGTTTGACCATGCGGCGATTCCATCTTTTCCTCATGCTTCTCTTGACCATGCCGATCCCGGCCGCGGCGCAACACGCGGTACCGGAGGGCGGGGACGAGCGCATCACAGTGACCCACACCTATGTCATGGGGGACAGCGAATCCAAGAACCAGGCGCGCGTCGCTTGTCTGAACGAGGCCAAGCGCAGGATCGCCGAGCAGGCCGGCGCCTATGTGGAAGTACTGAGCAGGGCGCGGAACTTTCAACTCGCCGAGGACGAGGTGCTTTCCTTCACGGCCGCGCTACTGCGCGTGGAACTCGACAAGGAAGAGATCGTCATGGACGGAGGGAGCATGGCCCTGACCCTGACCGTGACCGGCACGGTGCGCCCCGCCGAGGTCAAGGCGCGGCTGGACGAGCTTGCGGAGCGACGGCTCGCGGCGCAGGGGGGCGATACCTCGTTGCTGCACCAAGCGACCTCGCCCGCGGCCACGCCCGTGGAGACCGCCGGGGGACCGGAGCCTGAGCCGGTGACAACGGGCATGCAGCCGGACACGACGCGCCCCGTGCCTGCGTCAAGGCCCGCGACCGATCCCTACACCGCAAAACAGGAATTGGAGCGCGACGTGGAGCGCAGCACTCGCCTGGTGGCGGAGCTTTGCGACAAGGGTATGACCAGAAGCGAGGTGGAGCGCCTCCTGGGACAGCCACGAGCCGTGAAGTACAATCCCGGTCCCAACTACCTGGGCTACAACTACGGCCGTCTCTGGGTGATCTTCCGCGACGACGTGGTGGCCTGCGTGCGCAAGCGGCTGGAATATCGCCCCGCGGCTGGCGGCGACACCCACTGCGAGGGCCTGGCCTTCAACTTTGTGAAGCGGTGACGGCTGGGGGTTGGATACTCGCTGTCCTCAGCTCTTCATGTTCACGTACTGCAAGGGGATGCCGAAGTCCTCGGCCTCCACGACCTTGATCACGGCCTGGAGGTCGTCGATCTTCTTGCCCGTGACACGTACCTGCTCGTCCTGGATCTGGGTCTGGACCTTGAGCTTGAGGTCCTTGACCAGCTTGACGATGCGCTGGGCCACGGTCTTTTCCACGCCTTCCTTGATCTTCACCACCCCGCGTACCTGGGTTTTGGCCGCGGGTTCGGGTTCCCCGAATTCCAGGGCCTTGGGGTCCACCTTGCGCCGTACGCAGTGGGTGATGAGCAGCTCGCGTACGGCCCGGTATTTCATCTCGTCCCCGGTGGTCACGCTGATCTGCTTGTCCTTGCGGTTCAGGACGATTTCGGTGTGTATCCCGCGGAAGTCGTAGCGGGTGTCCAGTTCCTTTTTTACGTTGTTCACCGCGTTGTCCATTTCCTGCAGGTCCACGCGACTGACGATATCGAATGATGGCATCGATGTTCTCCTTTTTTCAACAGGTCGGCGTATCGGGCGTGCCGCATGTATCGGAAGGGATCACGCGCTCCCATTCGCCCACCACCCGCAGATTTTTCCACACTCCGGCCCGGTAGCGCAAGCCCAGGAGCACGGCCAGGCCCACGATGTAGCAAGTGAAGATGACCCATAGGGTGATCAGCCCCGCTCCCAGCAGGTATACGGCCACGGTCACGGGGAGCACCATCACGAACAGCGAGAGTCCGGCAATGGCGAACATCACGAAACGGCTGTCGCCGGCGCCCTTGAGCACGCCGTAGAAGACCATGACCATGGCGTCGAACAGGGAGTAGAGCGCGACCAGCCGCAGCAGGAGCACGCCTTTGTCCATGATCGGCGCGTACTCGGCCGCGCTCAAGTCCCTGGGTTGAAAAAGCCGCAGCAGGGGCTCGGGCAAGAACACGAAGACGGTCGCCAACAGGAGCATATACCCCAGAACCATGTGCAGGGTGCTCCAGGTGGCGTAGGAGGCCTCGTCCACGGTCTCCCGCCCCAGGGCCTGCCCCACCAGGACGCTCACACCTACGGAAAAGCCGACCATGGGCATGAAGGCCAGGGAGTTCAGGGCGAAGACGATGTTGGTGGCCGCCAGTTCGGCCGTGCCCAGCCGACCGATCATGTAGATGAAAAAAGTCACGGAAAAGATGTCCAGGAAAAAGTGCACGCCCCCCGGCAGGCCGAAGCGCATTAAGCGGCCGAAGAGTTCGCGGTCGAATCGCCAGGCGCTGCGCACCTTGTAGCACCGCTCGTTCTCCCGGCTGAAGAGCAGCACCATGTAGAAGATCGTCATCACCAGCCAGGCGATGACTGTAGCCAGACCCGCGCCCGCGATGCCCATTTCCGGAAACAGGGTGAAGCCGAAGAGCTGGAAGCCGTTGATCATGGCGTAGTCCAGGGGGATGTTCACCAGGGCGCCGAGCAGGTTCACCAGCATCACGGTGCGGGTCAGACCGCGCCCCGAATAGAAACAGGAGAACACGGCCTGGAACATGACCAGGCCGTTGCCCAGCATCAGGATGCGGAAATAGATCACCTCCAGTTCTTGCACCTCGGGGGGGTGGCCGCTCCAGGCAAAGATGGGTTCGGCCAAAAGCGCGCCCAACAACAGGAACACGGTGGATCCCAGGGCGAAGTGGATCCCCTGCCAGAGGGAATCGCCCACGCGCTCCGGTTTACCCATGCCCGTGTACTGGGCGATGAACACGCCCACGTATTCAGCCGTGCCCATGAACAGGCAAAGGAAGAGGAAGGAGACGATGCCGGCTGGCATGGCCGCGGCGATGGCCTCCAGGGAGTAGTTGCCCAGGAAGAGGCGGTCCGTGAACTGCATCAGGGTGATGGAGCCGAAGCTGACCACCAGGGGCAGGCTCACGCGCAGCACGTCCCTGTATCCGGCGGGTGCATTCCAACGCCTGAACATGATGATCTCCGGGTCTGGGTCCAGCAGAACCGTATGCGCAAGGAGGGCAAAGGGGAGGGGTGTTCCTATTCCTTTACAGGAGGTGTGTCAAGTGACACGCGGGATTTTTCAGGTCCCTGCGGCGACGGTTTGCCACCGTAAAAGAAAGGACAGCCTGCACCTGGCCCGCCACACCTGGCCCGATGGGCCAGGATCTATTCGGGGACGCCCCGATTGACCAGATGTCGCGCCCGCCGCACGTCCTGTGCGACGATGCGCTGACCGCTCCGGCAAGAGCGCGGTCTTGCCTGCGCTTACGTTCGCTGCGCTCGCGGGCGCCCCATCCTGTGGCGCTGTATCATCCATTCCCCAGAAGTCTTTGGAAGGGGGGTTTGGGGGGAAACCTTTCTTCAGAAAGGTTTCCCCCCGGCGAATCTTTTCATCACCATTGCGTGTTGCCGGTATCGGGTTCGATCTCGCCCAGCAATTCGAGCCATACCAGGCGCAGGTGCTCTTCCATGGCCTTGCGCGCGGCCTCCGGCGCTCGGGCTTCCACGGCGTCGATAATCCGCAGGTGGCTCTCCTGGGAAGCCCGGCGCCGCTCCGGGCCGCGCAGGTGCTCGGCCCGACTCTGCTGCAGCACCGCCCCCAGGGCGTCCAGCACGTCCACCAGCACGTGGTTACCCGTGGCGCGGGCCAACTGGAGGTGGAAGGCCGCATCCAGCGGGGAATCGTCCTCGTCGGTCAGGATCAGGCGCTGCTGGTCGCAGGCCAGGACCTTGAGTCGGGCCACATCCTCGGCCGTGGCTCGTTGGGCGGCCAGCGTGGCCAATCCCGGTTCCAGGATGTTCCGGAACTCCATGATCTCGCGCAGACGGCGGCCATGTGCGGCAAAAACCTGGCTGCACGCCTGGGCCAGGGCTCCTGGATCGTGTTCGCGCACGTAGGTGCCGTCGCCCTGGCGGCTCTCCAGCACACCCTGCTCTGCCAGCGCGCGGATGGCCTCGCGCACGCTGGTGCGCGAAACCTGAAACAGCTCGGCCAATTCCCGCTCGGCCGGCAGACGTTGGCCCGCGGTCAGGCCGTGGGTTGCAATGAGATCCTTGAGCCGGATCACGATGTCCCGGTAACGTGCCAAGCGCCCTCCCGACAATCGTTGCGCAGCCCAAGAGACTGCGTTCGCATTGGTTGGACCAACATGCCACTCCCCCCATGGGCAAGGCAAGGTCTGGGAGTGCGGTCGTCAGACATCACAGCAGGCTGACGAACATTTTCAGGGCCACCACCAGCAGCAGCACGGCAAAAACGCGCCTCAACCTGGCCACGGGCAGTTTGTGCGCCAGACGAACGCCCAGGGGCGCCGTGAGCACGCTCACCAGCACTATGCCGGCCAGGGCCGGCAGATAGACGAATCCCAGGGACCCGGCCGGCAAACCGCCCACTCCCAAGCCGTTGTACACGTAGCCGATGCTGCCGGCGATGGCGATGGGAAAGCCGATGGCCGCCGAGGTGCCGATGGCGCGGTGCAATTCCACCCCGTGCCAGGCCATGAACGGCACGGACAATGTTCCCCCGCCGATGCCCACGAGGGCCGAGAACACGCCGATGGTTCCGCCCGCGCCGAACATCCCAGCCCGCCCCGGCAGCGGACGCGAGGACGTGATTCGAGCCGGCTTGAACATCTGCGTGGATACATACAAAAGGAACAGCACGAAGAAGCCCTTGAGCCAGTCCGAGGGCACGGACGACGCCAGGAACGATCCGGCCAGGGTTCCCACGAGGATGCCGGGCACGATGCGCCGCACGATGTCCCAGGCCACGGCACCGCGACGATGATGTGCCATGAAACTGGACACTGCCGTGAACATGATGCTGGCCATGGAGGTGGCCAGGGCGATCTGCATGATCTGGGGCGAGTCGAGCCCCTGCAGTCCGAGACAGAACACCAGCATGGGCACGATGACCAGCCCCCCACCGATGCCCAGCAGGCCGGCCAGAATGCCGGCCACGCCCCCAGCCAATGCGTACATGACCATGATCTCCAGCATGTTCCAGCCTCCCAGGGCGGATGCCCGTGCCGTCCCACGGCGCGGGGCGGTGTATGATACAATGTGGTCCAACCAATCAACATATTCGCACATTGGTTGGACCAATATGCCCGTTGAGCTGCTTCGTCAAGCTGATGTGCACGAGGATGGAAAAATACAAGGGACGCTCATGGAAAACGTAAGAGCCCAAGGCCGAAGCCCTGGGCTCTTATGGGAGCCGGACACCCAGCGGCAACCACTACCGCTGCTTCCTTTCGGACCTGACGGGGTTCGCGGCGCTACTGCCGCCCGGCTCCCCATGCTGCGATCGAACTTTCAGGTTATTGACTATTTCCTGGAGTTGTCAAGAAAAAGATCCCAAGCTGATCATGGCGTGGTGAAACGGAAACAGTTTTTGCGTGATGCGCCGCACGGTTACTGAAAATGCTATCCTGGTTGGGGAAATAGCGCGTTCCCGAAATACTGGCTCTTCCCCACAACCAGGCTCCTGAAATGCAGCATGTATTGCAGGGGCGACATGCTAGGCGGTACAGAGTCCATCCACCCGACGTTCCAGGGCTAGACCGAGACCGCGGGCCACCGTGGTCAGCGGTGCTTCGTCCACGTGCATTTCCAGGTGCAGGACCTGTCGCAGGAAGGCGTCCAGTCCGTGTTGCCGGGCAAGCCCCCCACAGAGGGTCAGGCCCTGATCCACCAAGTCCGCGGCCAGCTCGGGGGGGCAACGCTCGAGGACCTCTCTGGCCAAGCCGGCCACGCCGCGGGCGAAACCGGTCAGCAGGGGGCGCAAGGATCCGGCCGAGAGTTCCAGGGTGCGCGGCAGACCGCTTGCGGTGTCCCGTCCCTTGATCTCCCCGAATTCGTCGTCACGGGCAGGGTCCAGGGATCCCAGCTCCATGCGCAGGGTTTCGCAGGCCTCGCGGCCGGCAAGCAGATGGAACTGGGTCTTGAGCAGGTGTTGCAGTGCCGCGTCGAGGTCTTGCCCGCCGCTGCGCAGGGTGCGGCAGAGCACTATGCCCCCCAGGGAGAGCACGGCGGCCTCGCAGCAGCCGCTGCCGAGATCCAGGATCATGTTCGCGCGCGGCGTCTCCACGACCAGGCCGGCGCCCATGGCTGCGGCCAAGGGCGCGGGCAGGCTGTAGACCTGCGTGGCGCCCAGGTCCCGAGCCGCGGTGGCAAAGGCCTTGCGCTCCACATCCGTGACATCCGGCGGGATGCCGATGACCAGCCGCCGGCGGTTGAGCAGTCCCTGGCGAGCCACGGAGCGCAGCATTCGTTTCAGGAGTGCCTCGGCCGACGCGAGGTCGGCGATGACTCCGCAACTCATGGGCTGGACCACTGTGACTCCCCGCGGCGTTCTGCCCAACATGGCCCGAGCTTCGCGCCCCACGGCCAGCACCTCCCGGCAGTTGCCCTTGCCAAACGTACGGGCGCTGAAGGCAGCCAGGCTTGGTTCCTGAAGAATGATGCCGCGCTTCCTCTCCCAAATCACGACATTTCCTGTGCCGAAATCCACGGCAAGATCGCAGGAGCGGAGGCTGAATCCCTGTTCAGGGGCAGGCATCAGAAACACGACAAGACCTCGCGCAGGGACACGGCACACGATTGAGGGGCGAATGTCACTTCACTCGCCTGAACGCGACAGGCGGCAGAGGGCTCCGGCCGCAGCTCCAGATCCTGGAGCCGTCCCTCCTTGATCAAGGTCCGTTTGAAGCTCAGCAACACGCCCAATGCCGGGGAGCCCATATCCCTGACCCTGGAGAAATCCAGGAGAAAACGGGCGCACCCCTCTTCGAGCCCCTCGAGCAGGGCATCGCCCAGGTTGCGTACCGCCTCGCCACGCAAGTCGCCCACGGGAGCCAGTTCCAAGCGCTGTGGGAGGAGGCGCGCCAGCAGCACGGTCTTATCTCCAAGGGCGCAGTAAGCCAGGTTCCAGCCTCGAGTGGAGCGGATCGTGGTTCCCAAGACCACCCGCAGCCGCGCTTCGTCCAGATGGCTCCAGGATACCACCTCGGGTTCTCCATCCGTGCGGTGCAGCGCCTCGGCCAGCAGTGCTGGCAAGGGCTCGGGCAAAGGGAGGAACGGCTGGCGCATGACCATCTCCAACAATGTGCTGGTGTTTCGAGCGTATCGAGGCAGGGCCTCGGGAACAGCGCGTACTTCTGGCACGCTCTTTCAGGGACTATACGCCCTTACGGCGCGGCTGGTGAATAGGCGAGGTTGCTCAAGTACTCGGGATGAATCCTTGGTCAATTTTGGGAGAATGTCCCAAAGAATCGAGGATTCTCCCTATCGACCGAAGGGAAAACCGAGGCTAATTTCTTGCGCGCATCCGTAAAGAGCATCCGGCCTCGCAGGTTCCCCGTTATTTTTCAGGCATCTGGGAGCGCTCGGTAACATCGGGATATTCCAAGCAGCCAAGGAGAAATTTCATGCAAAAGAGGTCAAAGGGCAACGACGTCATCGGCACCACCAACAGGGGAACCGCCTGCCAATCCGGTCTGTGCACCTTGTGCAGGGCAGACTGCGCGGGCAAGTGCGAGACATGGCTTGCCTCGCTCCAGGGCAGGTCGGTGCTCTATCCCAGGGACTACGGGCTGGTGACGGCCGGCAGCGACAACAACACCCATGTGGGTGTTTCCTACAACTCGCTGCGCATTCAGGGGAACCTTTACGGTGCGCGGGGCTTGGCACAAAATACTTCGCGCAACGCCGACAACTGCCTGTTCACCAACGTCAGCCTGGAAACGGCCTTCGGCAACGGCAAGAAAACCAAAATCAGAATGCCGTTGATGACCGGTGCCCTGGGATCGACCCTCATCGCCGCCCGCTACTGGGATTCCTTTGCCATCGGCTGTGCCTTGGTGGGCATCCCCGTGGTCATCGGCGAGAACGTGGTAGGCGTGGACAAGGAAGCGCAGATTTCCAAGGGCCATATTACCAAGGCCCCGGAAATGGACCGCCGCATCGCCACCTACAAGCGCTACTACGACGGCTATGGTGCCGTCATCGTGCAGCTCAATGTCGAGGACGCCCGCAACGGCGTGGCGGAATACATCCTGGACAAGCACGGCGACGACATGATGATCGAACTCAAGTGGGGGCAAGGGGCCAAGAACATCGGCGGCGAGATCAAGGTTGGCACCGTGGAATATGCCAAGTTCCTCAAGGAACGCGGCTATCTGGTGGATCCAGATCCGGATCTGCCAGGTGTGCGGCAGGCCTTTGCCGAAGGCTCCATCTCCTGTTTCGCCCGTCACAGCCGGCTGGGTTACACCGAACAGAGCGGCTGGGAGGACGTGCGCGCCAATTTCCACGACGCCGTGCACCAACTGCGCTCCCTGGGCTGCAAGCGCATCTCCCTGAAGACCGGATGCTACGGCATGGAGCCCCTGGCCCTGGCCATCCGCCTGGCTTCGGAGGCCGGGCTCGACCTCCTGACCATCGACGGTGCCGGCGGCGGCACCGGCATGAGCCCCTGGAACATGATGGAGACCTGGGGCGTACCTTCGGTGTTGCTGCACGCCAAGGCCTACGAATACGCCGCCCTACTGGCCACCAAGGGCATGCGTCCCGTGGACATGTCCTTTGCCGGCGGTCTGGCGCGGGAAGACCAAATCTTCAAGGCCCTGGCCCTGGGAGCGCCCTTCACCAAACTGATTTGCATGGGGCGCGCCATCATGATCCCCGGCTTCCTGGGCTCCAACATCGAGGGCGTGATCTTCCCCGAACGCAAGAACACGGTGCACGGCAACTGGGACACCCTGCCCGCTACGGTCAAGAACTTCGGCGACACTCCGGAAAAGATCTTCGCCTGCTACCACGACGTGGAGGCCAAGATCGGGCACGAGGCCATGAAGGAAATCCCCCTCGGTGCCATAGCCATGTGGTGCCTGGCGGATAAACTGGGCGCTGGCTTGCAGCAGTTCCTCGCCGGTGTCAGGAAGTTCCGCGTCGACCACATCAGCCGCGAAGATCTCTTTGCCGCCAACAGGGAGACAGCGCGCGAGACCGGTATCCCCTTCTGCACCGATGCCCAGGACGAAATCGCCAGAAAGATTCTGCTCTCCTGAGACGCACACCTCCCCGCACCCGGTCCTCACGACCGGGTGCGGGTTCAGGAAGGAGCGGCTGACAAGTCCTTGCTCCAATGCTATCGTCAGGGCAGCCATGCACGCAATCACTGAAAACACATCCGGAATTTCCAAGGAGTCCGCTTCCATTCAGCCCATGTCCGCGGTGGAGCGCGACCTGCGCGAGCGGGTCAAGGAGCTGGGCTGCCTCTACGCCATATCCCGCCTGGCCCAACGCAAGGACATCTCCTTGGACGAACTGGCCCAGGAGGTGGCCCAACGGTTGCGGGAATCCTGGCAACACCCCGAGCTGGCCGCGGCCAGGGTGGAGCTGGACGGCCAAAGTCACGCCACCGAGGGCTTCCGCCGTACGCGTTGGCGCATGAACAGGACCGTCCGCACATTTGGTCGGAACGCGGGGCGCGTGGAGGTCTGCTATCTGCGCAAACCGCCCCCCCAGTCCGATACCAGCAGCGATGTGGATGTCTTTCTGGAAGAGGAGACCCACCTCCTGCAGGCCGTGGCCGAGAACCTCGGGAGGATCATGGAGACCCGCAGGACCGAGGAACACCTGCGGACCCTGTCCAGGGAGCTGATCCGCGCACAGGAAGTGGAGCGCCAACGCATCGCCAGGGAACTGCACGATGACGTGGCCCAGTCCCTGAGCATGCTCAAGATCGGCATCGAATCCCTGGAATGCGGCAGGGCAAGCCAGGAAAATTGCCTGGGCTCCCGAATCCAGGAGCTGTCCACCCAGGTCAGCGGGGTCATCGACTCCCTGCGTGGCATCTCCTACGCCCTGTTGCCCCCGGGACTCGTGCAGTTGGGGTTGGTCAGCACGATTTTTCGGCTCTGTGACGAGTTCTCCTCCCGCCACGGCATCCGCGTGGAATTCCGGGCCGAGGGAATGGACAGCCTCAAGCCCGACTTCGAGTTCCAGATCAACGTCTATCGCATCGTCCAGGAGGCCTTGTCCAACGTGCGCCGGCACGCCCAAGCCAGCCATGTATCCGTCAAGCTCGTGGCCTCGCACCCCTCCGTGTTCCTGCGCGTCGAGGACAACGGCAAGGGCTTTGCCTCGGAAACAGGCTCCGGAGAACAACTGCGGGAGCGGCACATGGGGCTCTGGAGCATGGGGGAGCGCGCCAGGATCCTCGGGGGTACCCTGCGTGTCCGCAGCGTTCCAGGCAGGGGAACCAGGATCGTGGTGGAAATCCCCCTGCGGAGGCAAGGATGAGCCGTTGCCGGATCATGATCGTGGACGACCATCCCCTGTTCCGCGAGGGCCTCAAGGCCCTGGTGCACAAAACAGGCGCCTACGAGGTCACCGCCGAGGCGGGCAGTTGCGCGAGCGCCCTGGAGCAGGCCAAGGACAAGAAACCAGACGTGGCCATCGTGGACATTGGCCTGCCCGACGGCAGCGGCATCGAGCTGGTGCGCCAGCTTCAGGCCCAGTTGCCCGGTCTCAAGGTGGTGGTGGTCAGCATGCACTCCAAGATCGAGTTCATCGCCGAGAGCTTCCGGGCCGGCGCCGGGGCCTATGTGCTCAAAGAGTCCACCACCGACCGCCTGGCCCAGGCCCTGGACGCCGTGCGCAAGGAGGAGCAATATCTGGACAGCGCCGTGTCCCCCAAGGTGCTGCAGAAACTCCTGGAATTTTCCAATCGGCGGGCCATGATCTCGGACTCGCCCTATGCCCAGCTCTCCAAGCGCGAGCAGCAGGTCTTCCGGCTCCTGGCCGAGGGCCTGCACTCCTCGGATATCGCCAGGCAGTTGTTCATCTCGCGCAAGACCGTGGACAACCACCGCGCCAACATCATGGGCAAGCTGGGCCTGTCCTCCCCGGTGGAGCTGGTACGCTACGCGGCGCGGTTGGGCGTGGTGGACCTCGAGGGCTGAACGCCCGACATCCTTCCGGCACCAACACGACATACCCGGCCCGATCCGAACGCCGCCCCACGGTCGGGAGGAGCGCTTTGCTCTTGACCATCGCCCCCGCCTTGGGCAAATCCTTGTTGCACATCGTCTGGAACACCTTCTTCAGGAGGAGCGCATGCCCATCATCATGGGGACGGCAGGGCACATCGACCACGGGAAGACCACGCTGATCAAGGCCCTCACCGGCATAGACTGCGACAGGCTCGAGGAGGAGAAACGCCGGGGCATCACCATCGAGCTGGGCTTCGCCTTTCTTGACCTCGGCACCGGCCCGGAGCAACGGCTGAGCATCGTGGACGTGCCCGGCCACGAGCGTTTCGTGAAAAACATGGTCGCCGGCGCCTCGGGCATCGACTTCGTGCTTCTGGTCATTGCTGCGGACGAAGGGGTCATGCCGCAGACCCGTGAGCACCTGGAAATCTGCTCCCTCTTGGGTATCCGCACCGGGCTCGTGGCCCTGACCAAGTTGGACATGGTGGAAGAGGAGTGGCTCGAGATGGTCCAGGAGGACGTGGCCGGCTTCCTGCAGGGCACATTTCTGGAGGGGGTTCCCATCGTGCCGGTCTCCGCTGTCAAGGGCACCGGACTCGAGACTCTCAAACAGGAAATCAAGAAACTGGCCGAGGAACTCAAGCCCCAACGCCGCACCGACCTCTTCCGCCTCCCCGTGGACCGCATCTTCACCATGAAGGGCTACGGCACGGTGATCACCGGCACCATGATCTCCGGCTCCATCGGCCTGGGCGAGGAAATCACCGTCTACCCCCAGGGACTGACCACCAAGGTCCGCGGACTGCAATCCCACGGCGAGACCGTTGAACTGGCCCCGGCCGGCAGACGCACGGCCGTGAACCTGCAAGGTCTGGACCTGCAGGAGCTGGAGCGCGGCAATGTCCTGGCCCGCCCCCACAGCTTGTTCCCCCACACGGTCTGGGACCTGCAAATCACCTGCCTCTCCTCCGCGCCCCGCGCCCTGAAGCATCGCACGGAAATCCACTTCCACCACGGTTCGCGGGAGGCGTTGGCCAGGCTTTATTTCCTGGATAGGGACAAGCTCGCGCCCGGAGAGTCCGCCGTGTGCCAGGCCAGATTCAACGAACCCCTGGTCGGGGCTTACGGCGACCGTGTGGTGGTGCGTGCCTTCTCTCCCCTGCGTACCGTGGCCGGCGGCGTGCTGCTCAATCCCCTGGGCCGCAAGGTCAAACGCTTTTCCCCGACCGTGCAGGACATCGCCGAACTCGCTACGCGCACGGCCGACGATCTCGTTCTCGGCCAACTCCAACTTTCCGGGATCGAAGGGTGCAGTTTCGCCCAGTTGCGCATCCTCACGAATCTGGAAACCAAGGTGCTGGAAAAGTCCTTGCAGACTCTCTCCACGAAACAGCTCGCCTTCTGCTTTGACCGCGAGGAACGCGTCTACGTCTCGGGGCAGACCGCGCAGCAGCTCACGGCCTCGGCTTTGGAGCATGTCCTGGCCCATCACCGCAAGGAACCCATGAAGCTAGGCCTTTCGCGCTCGGCCCTGGCCTCCTCCTGGGGGCGCTCCCTGCCGCCCAAACTCCTGCACTTCACCCTGGAACGCCTGCTCAAACAGGGTGACCTGGTCAGCGACCAGGACGTGCTGCGGCACAAGGAGCACAGTGTGTCCCTCAAGGCGGACCAGGAGACCCTGCGGGAACAGCTCGTCCAGGCCTACATGCGGGGGGGGTGCACCCCGCCGAACCTCAAGGACGTGCTCGAGGAACTCGGCCTGAGCGCCAAGGAAGCCCAGCCCATGCTCGGATTCCTGCAGGAGCGGAACGTCCTGGTCAAGGTCAAGGAAGACATGCTCTTCACCACCCAGGCACTGGACGAGGTGCGCGGCAAGGTGGTGGATTTCCTGCAGCAACACGAGGAGATGGGACCCCAGGAGTTCCGCGAGATCACCGGGCTCTCGCGGAAGTTCGCCATTCCCCTGCTGGAGCACCTGGACAAGGAAAAACTCACCGTGCGCGTGGGCGACAAGCGCCGACTGCGCAAGCGCTGACCCGCACCACTACCGCGAACCTGTGCCGGGACGCGGTCGCCCGCCGTGTGCACCCGCATTCGACCCTTCGATTGCCCTGTGCCCTGAAGAGATGCTATACCCAGGGGCAATGGCAACGCAGAAAACCTATGAAACAGTTTTCGTGGCCCGTCAGCCGGTGTTCGACCTCGGACTCAAGGTCTGGGGCTACCATTTGCTGTACCGCGACAGCGGCCTGGCCCAGAGCGCCGAATTCCCCGATGCCTTGGAAGCCACCCTCAGGGTCATGGCTGCCAACTGCATCCAGCCGTGGGACAAGCGCGGTCCCGGTAAGGTGCTGGTCAACTTCCCGGAAGAATCCATCCTGGTGGGAGCCCCCCTGGCACTGCCGCCGGACAACACCGTGGCCATCGTGGACAGCGTGGAGCGGCCCCCTCGCTATTATCTCGACGCACTCAAGCAGCTCAGGGGGGACGGTTTTCAGATCGCCCTGAACCTGGACATCCCCGAGCGTTGTTCAACCGAACTGGCCAAACTCTGCGACATCGTGATCATCGACTGCGACGCCGCGGACCACGACCGCTTCCGGCAGCTTTGCCGTCTCGCCGCGGGCTGTGCCGCCAAGCTTCTGGCCCGGCGCATCGAGGCCCAGGAGCAGTTCGATATGGCCAAGAACATGGGCTGCACCCTGTTCCAGGGCTTCTTCTTCCAGCGCCCCAACACGCTGAAACTGCGCACCATCACGGCTTCCGAGGCAGCCAAGCTGCGGCTCTTCCAACTGCTCCGCACCAGTGCACCGGACTTCGATGCGCTCACAACGACCATCGAGACCGACGTCTCCATCAGCTACCGCCTGCTGCGCATGCTCAACTCCCCGGCCTTCAGCTTCGTGCGGCAGATCACCTCCATCCGTCAGGCCGTGGTCATGCTGGGATGGCGGCAGATGCAGAACTGGCTCAGGCTGATCCTGCTCACGGACTTGCCGGCGTCGGCAAAGGCCATGGAACTGGCGCACATCTCCGTGCAGCGCGCCAGGTTCCTGGAGCTGTGCGCCGCCTTGACCACACCGCCTACCGAGGGCGACACCCTGTTCCTGCTGGGGTTGTTCTCCCTGCTCGACGCCATGCTCGACTCGCCCATGCGGGAGATCACCGCGCATCTGGTCATGGAGGCCGATCTGCTGGCCGCGCTCCGTGGCGAGGAGAGCAGCTACACGCCCTGGCTGGAGTTGCTTCAGGCAATGGAACGCGGTGACTGGCAAAGGGTGGACCTGAGCGCGGACGCCCTCGGCCTGTTGCCTGCACTGATCGGCACGCAGCAGCAAAAAGCCCTGGAGTGGACAAACAACTTTTTCCAGGCCGCTGTCGGGTGAGCCTGGGCCGCGCGTAACCCGGCATCGCGCGCAACTACCAAAGGAGGATAGCCGTGGACGTCACGCTCAGGATTCTCGGCCTGGTCCGCTCCCCCATCCAGGACAAGCACAGCGCTCCCAAGTGTGAGCACGAGGGCGGCGCCGAGGCGCGCGTCGACATCGCGCCAGAATATGCCGAAGCCGTCGATACCCTCAGGGAAGGGCAGGAAGTCTGGCTCTTCACGTGGCTGCACTTGAGCGATCGCGGCAAGCTCAAGGTCCATCCCAGGGGCGATCGCTCCCGCCCCTTGCGCGGGGTGTTCAACACCCGCTCCCCTGACCGTCCCAACCCAATCGGGCTGCACAAGGTGCGCATCACCGGCATCGAGTCCGCGCCCTCTGGCGGCGTGACCCTGGTGATCGCGCAGCTGGAGGCTCTGGACGGCACGCCGGTCATCGACATCAAGCCGGTGATCTGAACCACGTCCAGGAGCGGTCGAGATTTCGGCAGTATCCCTGGACAGTTTGCATCGAGGCCGTGCTTTTGTACGCCCATGCTGTATGTTCCCAGCAGGGAGCGGTTTCTCACATCCTCTTGGAGTTGAATACCGTTTTCCTTGCGCGTGGGGCCTGTCCGTCACGTCGTCCTGCCGGTGGGGGGACCTGGATGTGCACAAGCATGAGTTTACTTTTTTAGTAAATAGCATGTGTAATAAATTGACAATTTTAGTATAAACTTTTTGAGTGTGCATGATCATATGAGATCCCGCGTCTCGTAAGGAATGCCGAGGTTTCTTCTCCCAGCGGCACACTCCACCAAGTGTGCTGATGGCCTTAATTTCCGCCTGCCGCAAGGGCTTCCCCTGGTTTGCCCAGCAACCCCAGGTTTTGCATCGCTGTATTGTATACAACAACCAAAATTGTAAAGTCAGCAGCGGCCTTTTCCGTCAAAAAAGGTGCAACCCGCTGTTTTTCTGGATGTTGTTGTGGGATCACCCGTTGGCACGCTCCTTGTTATCTGTCGGTGGAAAAGGAGTGAAGTCACCGTGGTCCAGCACAGGCAACACCCACCACCACAGGCAGGCCCCCCGCTCATGGAAGCGGTGGGGGTGTCCAAGGTCTTCGGCACCCTTGTCGCCAACGATCACGTGGACCTGAAACTCCATCCGCGCAGCGTGCACATCCTCTTGGGCGAGAACGGCGCTGGCAAGTCCACGTTGATGAAGATGCTCTACGGCGTTTATCGGCCCGATGACGGACACATCCGCATCGGAGGGCGGCAGGTTGACGCGCTCTCGCCGGCCAGGGCCCGCGAGCTTGGGGTGGGCATGGTGTTCCAGGATTTTCGCCTCGTTCCCGCGCTCACGGTGCTGGAAAACGTGGCGTTGGCGATGCCGGGCCTGCGTCAACGACTGCGACTGAAGAAGCTTCGCGCCGAGATCATGCGGTTGTCCAGCGAGTATGAACTGGCCTTGCAGCCCGACGTGTCTGTCTGGCAACTCGACATGGGACAGCGGCAACGCGTCGAGATCGCCAAAGTCCTGATTTCCAAAAGCTCCATCATCATCCTCGACGAGCCTACGAGCATCCTCTCCCCCGCGGAAGTGGACGATTTTCTGAAGATGATCGCCCGACTGCGCGACGAAGGCCATGCTTTGCTGCTGGTGACGCACAAGCTGGCCGAGGCTCGCGCGTGCGGCGACAGGGTCACGATCATGCGGCAGGGCAGGGTTGTCTTCTGCTCCGATGACTGCGGCAGGCATGACGACGCGTTTCTGGTCTCGAAGATGGTGGACAGTTCGTTGCCCGGACTGGAAAAGCGCCCCTCTTCACGAAGAAAGGGTGCCGCGCCGGCCATCGAGGCGGTGGACATGGGCATCGCCGATGACAGGGGGCGCTCCGTGCTCAGTCAGGTGAACGTGCGCGTCGAGCCCGGCGAGATTGTGGGCGTGGCGGGCATCTCGGGAAACGGGCAACGGGAGTTGGCCGAGAGTTTCGCTGGTCTGCGCCGCCCCTTCAGTGGGAGCGTGCTGGTGGGCGGAGTGAATTTCACGGGCAAGGGGCCGGGGGAGTTCCATGAGGCGGGTGTGGCCTCCATTCCCGACGACCCCCTGGAACAGGTGATGGTGCCGGGGTTTTCCGTGTTGGAGGTCATGGTTCTCGGCGGGATCGCGCCCCCCATGCGTGGCTTGAATATAGACTGGAAAGCGGTGCGTGAGTCATACGCCGCGCTCCCCGAGGCCTCCTTGCTGCAATCGCCGGACGCTGATCGCAAGGCCGAGAACCTGTCCGGGGGCAACGTGCAGCGCGTGATCCTGGCCAAGGCCCTGGCCAGCCGTCCCAAGGCGCTTATCGCCTGCTACCCATCACGAGGTTTGGATGTCGCCACGGTGCGATCGGTCCAGCAACTGCTGCTGGACTGCCGCGGGAAGGAGGTCGGGGTATTGCTGTTTTCCGAGGACCTGGGCGAGCTGTTCGACATTTCCGACAAGATCATGGTCGCGGCCCAGGGTCGCTTGCTCGGTCCCTTTTATCCAGACAGGGAAAGCCCGCAACTGGTGGCGCGGGTCATGATCACCGGGGAGCCCGTGCAATGATCGGAAACAATCTGTCCACGTCCATGCTCCGAGGGCTCCAGATTCTCGTACTGCCGCTGTTTGTTTTCGGGGCGTTTCTCGTGCTGGTCGGCGTCAACCCCGTGGAAACCTACGTGGCCATGTTCACGAACGCATTGAGTGACATGTACGGACTCGGTGAGGTCGCGGTGCGGGCCACTCCGGTCATCCTCGCGGCGCTCGCCACGGCCCTGCCGGCCCGGGCTGGGTTGATCAATGTCGGCGGTGAGGGGCAGTTGGTCATGGGCGCCCTGACCGCGACAGCGGCCGCGCTCGCCGTGCAGGAGACGTTGCCCGGCCCCGTGGCGCTGCTCGTCGCGGGTCTGGCCGGCATGGCGGGAGGAGCGGCATGGGCGGGCTTGGCCGGTTGCCTGCGGGTGTTCTTCAAGCTCAACGAGACCATCACCACGCTGCTGCTTAATTACGTGGCCTGTCTGTTTGTGGGGTTTATCATCCACGGGCCGCTCAAGGATCCGAATTCCTTCAATTGGCCCTTTTCTCCGCCTCTGGCCGACTCCGTACGTCTTGCGGCACTGCCTGGCAGCCGGTTCCATGCCGGATTCGTCGTGGCCCTGATCGCTGCGGTGGCGATCTGGTTCCTGGCCTTCAGGACGGCCTGGGGGTTCAGGCTCAGGGTGGTGGGCGGCAACGTGCAGTCGGCGCTGCGGGCGGGATTCCACGTGAACAGGATACTGCTGCTGTCCATGCTCGTCGGCGGCGCGGTGGCGGGCCTGGGGGGGATGGTCGAGGTGTGCGGCGTGGAAGGGCGGCTGCGCCCCGCAACGGGCCTGGGACTGGGCTATGTGGGCTTTCTGGCTGCATGGATGGCGCGGCAACACCCCGGGTGGATCATCGTCACCTCATTCCTGCTTTCCGCCATAGCGGTGAGCGGCGATACCCTGCAGATTTTCGCGAACCTGCCCGCCTCCTCGGTCAACATCCTCATGGCCTCGATATTGCTGTGTGTCCTGGCCGGCATAGGGAGGAAACGACATGTTCATTGAGGCCCTTCTCGCCGGCACGATCCGCTCCGGTACGTCCGTGCTCTATGCGTGCATGGGGGAAGTCGTGGCTGAAAAGGCGGGGGTGATCAACCTCGGCGCGGAAGGCTCCATGCTGGTCGGTGCCCTGAGCGCGTTCGTGGTCACCGCCCACACGGGCAATCCGATTCCAGGCGCCCTGGCGGGTGGGCTGGCCGGAGCCCTGATGGCCTGCATCCACGCCTACATGGTGATCACGCGCAAGGCCAACCAGATCGCCTCTGGGTTGTCCCTGATGATCCTTGGCCTGGGCGTGACGTCCTTTTTCGGTGCCTCCTACGTCAATGTCCAGGTCAACGGCTTCAATCCCATGGCCATCCCACTGCTGTCGCGCATCCCCCTTCTGGGGCCGACGTTCTTCACCCAGGACGCGCTGACCTATCTGTCCTATCTCCTGGCGCCCGCACTGTGGTTCGTGCTCTTCCGAACCCGCGCCGGGCTGCGTCTGCGGGCCGTGGGGGAGCGCTCCGAAGCAGCCTTTGCCTGCGGCTTCTCCCCAAAGCGCATGCAGTATCTGGCCGTGGCAGCCGGTGGTTTCCTGGCGGGTCTCGGCGGGGCGCAACTGTCCATCGCCTACACGCTCAACTGGGTCGAAAACATCACCCTGGGCAGGGGTATCGTGGCCGTGGCCCTAGTCATCTTCGCCTCCTGGTCCCCGTGGCGCGCCTGGCTCGGCGCGTACATCTTCGGCGGCGCCGTGGCTCTGCAACTCATATTGCAGGCCAGGGGCGCGGGCATCTCGCCCTTCCTGCTGTCCATGACGCCCTATGTCCTCACGTTGCTGGTGCTGTTGCTGGTGGGTCAGCGAAAACACGCCATGCCCGAGGGGTTGCGCAAGGTATTTGAAGGAATCGGATAACCACCTACCTGCAAGGAGTATGTCCAATGGAATCGACCGGTCACATTTCACGTCTTGCCATGCTGCTGGCGTGCCTCTGCATTTTTATCGGCACGGAGGTGCAACGGGCCGCGGCCGAGGAGCCGGGCATGGGCGGCAAGGCCATAGGCTTCACCTTTGTCGGCCCCAAGGATGACTATGGCTACAACCAGGCGGCGTACCAGGGCAGCGAGGCCGTGAAGGAGGCCTTTGGCGACAAGTTCAAGATCATCCAGGTCGAAAACGTGCCCGAGACACAGGAGGCGGAGCGCGTCATGGAGACCATGATCCGCAACGGCGCCAGGATCATCTTCCCCACCTCCTACGGCCATCTCGACCCGGCGCTCGAAGTGGCCAAGCGGCATCCAGAGGCTGTCTTCGAGCACCAGGGCGGTCTGAAGAACGCCGACAATCTCGGCACCTATTTCGGCAATATCTGGGAGGCGGTCTATCTCTCGGGCGTGGCTGCCGGGCACATGACCAGGAACAACAAGCTCGGTTACGTGGTCTCCTTCCCCATTCCCCAGGTGCTGCTCAACATCAACGCCTTCACCCTGGGCGCTCGCTCCGTCAACCCGGACATCGAGACCATCGTCGTCTTCACCGCCAACTGGTGCGATCCGGGCAAGCAGGCGGAGGCGGCGAACACCCTCATCGCCCAGAAAGTGGATGTGATAACCCAGCACCAGGACTGCACCAAGACGATCATCGAGACCGCCGAACGCAACGGGGCCATGTCCGTGGGCTATCATGCCGACGCCTCGCCCCTGGCGCCTCGGGGCTGGATCACCGGCGCACGCTGGAACTGGGGTCCCCTGTATGTGGACATGGTCGAGAACATTTGCGCCGGGGAGTGGAAGGGCGGCACGTATGACGGCAAATACCGCGCGGGCATGGCCGAGGGCGTGGTGGAGCTCTCCACCTTCGGCGCGAACGTCCCGGAAGCGGTCAAGGCCGATGTGCTGGCGCGCAAGCAGGCCATGCTCGCCGGCACGTTGCACCCCTTCACCGGCCCCATCAAGGACCAGACAGGCACCGTGCGCATTGCCGAAGGTCATACGCCCGACATCGAGGAACTGGAAACCACGGACTATCTCGTGGAAGGCATCATCGGCTCCATTCCCAAGTAGCCGGCAGGGACAACTACTAGCCCTCTGTTGCCCAGACGGAAAAGCAGACTCCATCATGATTTGCGAACCCTATACATGGCCGTGTGACGGCCCTGTCCAGGCCTGGCGGACCGGCGTCGTCCTCGCCGGTCCGCAGCGGCTGTTCGTCACGGACGGCATGGGGCGGGAGGTGTCGCTTCGCCTGCGCGAATGCATTCTTCCCGCCCTGGCGGACAGGAGGTTCAGGACCATCGCGCTGTTCTTCGAACCCAGGGCATGCATGGGCCGCGGCCTGACCGCTTCTCCCGAGGGTATGGGGCTTGCGCCGGGGTTCGAGGCCTGGACAGGAGACATCAGCCTGTACTGTCCACGGCAGGACGCCTTTTTCGGCACCGGCCTTGATTTGACGCTGCGGGTCCTGTGCCTGACGCACCTCGTCTTCTGCGGCTTCGGCCTGGAGACGGTCTTGCACTCCACGCTACGCTCCGCCAATGATCGGGGGTATGAATGCCTGACGCTGTCGGATGGCTGCGCGGCGCTGGATGCGCGGCTGGCTCCCGCCGCCCTTAAGACCGTGACCATGTCCGGCGGCATTTTCGGCGCCGTGGCCCCTTCCACGTATCTTACAGCCTCTCGAGGAGAACAGTGACCATGAGCACCGTGAAGGCGAATCCTTACAACTGGCCGTATGGCGGAATCCTCGATCCCAGGCGCGCGGCGTTACTGCTCATCGACTGGCAAACGGATTTCTGCGGACACGGCGGTTATATCCAATCCCTTGGCTACGACATTTCCCTCACACGCCGGGGTATCGAGCCGACGCAACACGTGTTGGCCGCGTGGCGGGCCTTGTCCGCCCCTGTCATCCACACGCGCGAGGGGCATCGCCCAGACCTGGCCGATTGCCCGGCCAACAAGCTGTGGCGGAGCAAAAACGCCGGAGCCGGCATAGGCGATCCCGGCCCCTGCGGCAGGCTGCTGGTACGCGGCGAGCCAGGCTGGGACATCATTCCGGAGTTGGCGCCCCTGCCGGGGGAACCCGTTGTGGACAAGCCGGGCAAAGGAGCGTTCTACGCCACGGACCTCGATTTGATCCTGCGCACACGGCGCGTCACGCATCTGATCTTCACCGGCATCACCACGGACGTCTGCGTGCACACCACCATGCGCGAAGCCAATGACCGCGGCTACGAATGCCTCCTGCTCCAGGACTGTACCGGCGCCACGGATGCGGGGAACTATGAGGCCGCCTTGAAGATGGTCACCATGCAAGGGGGCGTGTTCGGCGCCATCGCCCCTTCCAGTGCCTTGCTGGAAGCCCTTGGCTGAGGGAGTGGAGACCGGGCGGGAAACCCAGGAGAGGACAATGGCAATGTCAGGAGCGCGACAGCCGGACTTCGACATGGCGTCGCTCGGCATGGGATACAGGCTGGAGGCCTTCAGCCCGCCTCGAATCGTGGAGGAGGCTTTCAGGCGCATGCGCTCCCGGCCGGACAACCCCATTTGGATCAGCATGGCTCCGGAGGAGCTTGTCCTGGAGCGTGCTCGCGAGTTGGAACGAGTTCGGCGGGAAATCGGCCACGATGCGTGCGAAAAGCGGTTCCCGCTCTACGGTGTGCCCTTTGCCGTCAAGGACAACATCGATGTCCAGGGCATGGAGACCACGGCTGGCTGTCCCGACTTCGCCTATCGGGCTAAGGAGTCCGCGACCGTGGTGCGGCTTCTGGAAGAGGCTGGCGCCCTCTGCATGGGCAAGACCAACCTCGACCAGTTCGCCACGGGACTGGTGGGGATCCGCTCGCCATACGGCGCATGCCGCAACGCCTTTGACCCAGACTACATTTCCGGCGGGTCCAGCGCGGGTTCGGCGGTGGCCGTGGCCCTGGGCCAGGTCGGTTTCGCCTTGGGCACGGACACGGCGGGCTCGGGTCGCGTACCCGCGGCGTTCAACAACATCGTGGGGCTCAAACCCACCCGGGGGGTGGTCAGTTGCCATGGTGTGGTGCCGGCCTGCAGGACACTGGACTGTGTGTCCATTTTCGCCCTCACGTGCCGTGATGCGGCGCGGGTGTTCGATGTTGTGGCCGCATACGACCCGCGTGATGCGTTCAGCAGGAAAACAGGGAGTGTCAGCCCCGCGCGGTGCCGGGGCGATGGCTTCACCTTCGGCTACGTCGCGCCGGCACAACAGGAGTTCTACGGCGATCACCAGGCCAGGGAGCGATACACCCTTGCGCTGCGCCGACTGGAGGACATCGGCGGCAGGGGGGTGGCCGTGGACATCGAGATACTGCGGGAAGCCGCCGCGATGCTCTATGAAGGTCCCTGGGTGGCGGAGCGGAGCGCGGCTGTCGGAGAATTGCTCGAAAACAAACCTTCCAGTCTGCTCCCCGTGACCAGAGCGGTCATCGACAGTGGCAGACGCTTCAGCGCGGTCCAGGTGTTCGAGGCCATGTACCACCTGGAGGAGTTGCGCCGCGAGTCCAAAGCCATTTGGCGGGACATGGATGTCCTGGTCCTGCCCACGGCGCCGACCATCTACACCGTGTCCGCTGTGGAAGCAGATCCACTGGAGACGAACAAGCGTCTCGGGTACTACACCAACTTCGTCAATCTCCTGGATCTGGCGGCCTTGGCCGTGCCCGTGGGCTTTCGGGCGGATGGACTGCCTTCGGGCGTCACGCTGTGCGCCCCCGCCTTTTGCGAGGCCCCGTTGTTGGACATAGGGGGGCGGTTGCATCATGCGTCGTCCCTCGGGCCGGGTACGGCTGGGGACAACCAGGCACTACCGGTGCGGGACACCGTCCCCGTGGCCGCGCCGGGGAAAATGTTCGATATGGCGGTGGTGGGCGCCCACCTGCGGGGCTTGCCGCTCAATCATGAACTGCTCGAGGCTGGGGGAACGTTCGTACGCGTCTGCCGTACCCGGGACTGTTACAGGCTGTACCACCTGGCCGGAAGCAGTCCGCCGAAACCTGGCATGGTCAGGGTGGCGGATTCCGGCGTCGCCATGGAGCTGGAAATCTGGCGCCTTCCATCCGAAGGCTTTGCATCGTTTGTCGCCGGTATACCGGAGCCGCTGGGTATCGGGTCGATTTGCCTGGAGGACGGAAGCTCTGTTAAAGGCTTCCTGTGCGAGGCGGTTGCGGTGGAAGGGGCTCTGGATATCTCTGAATACGGCGGTTGGCGCAACTACATACAGTCCGGCTGCAAGACCGTGCCGTGACAGCCTGCGCGGCACTCCAGATCCGCCATGCGACCATGGTATCTGGAACATCATTTTGTGGGCATCCCCGTGTAATTCAAACCGTGGTGTGCCGCAGCGAGACACGAGATGCAGGGTATGGAAACGCATTCCGCGGCAAGTCTGAGCGAGACCATCATCGGCATGTTGCGCGGTAGGATCCTGAATTGGGAGTATCCACCGGGTTACAAGGTGACGGAGCAGGCCTTGTGCGAGGAGTTCGACGTCAGCCGCAGCCCCGTGCGGGAGGCTCTGCGTGTCCTCGTGGCCGAAGGTTTGATGGAGAAGACCTACCGCAAGGGGCATGTAGTGCGCCGGTTGGAATCAAAAGAGATCGAGGACTTGTATGAACTCAGGCTGGCCCTTGAGCTTTTTTCCATTGAACGCCTTGCCGGACGCGGTCTTGCAGCTCCCGAGCTGGTGAAGATGCGCTCCCCGTGGGAGGCGATCCAGGGCGACGCGCGGTTGGACAAGGAAATGCTCGCCAAGATGGACCGTGAGTTTCATGAAAGTCTGGCCCTGGCCATGGGCAACATGGCGCTGTACCAGCAGCTGGTGGACATCAACGAGCGTCTGGGCGTCTTCCGCGTGGTGGATTTTTCCATTGAACGACGATTGGAAAGCACGTGCAGGCAGCATCTCGAGATTCTCGAGCGGATCGAGGCCAGGGACGTGACAGGGGCGCGTCGGGCCCTGGAAAGCAACATCCGGGACAGCATGCTCAGTGTACGTCATACGATTCACGAGACCCTGGAGCGGAAGACACGGCTCGCCGCACGCGAACACTCCACGGGTTGAATCGACGCCGGGCTCCTGTGCTCCACAGCGCGGCACGACAGGGCCTGATCGACCTCCCTGTCACGTTGTATCTGGCCCCACCCAGATCAAAACAGGTTCTGCATGTTCTGATAGCGTGCAAACAGCTGTTGCGGGCTCACGCCGGGCAGGCCGGCCCTTGGCGCCTCGCTGTCTGTGGTCCGCTCGTGCAGGGCAGCGTCGAGGTATGCCACCATTTCTTCCAGACTGTGCATGCCGTTGCCGTCGGTGTCGACAGTGCCGAACAGGATCGCGTCGAGTCCCGACTCCTCCAGGGAAATCACGCCGTCGCCGTCCAGGTCCCGTTGGCTCAGGATGTTCCCCGCCAGTTCACGATGGAAGGTCTTGGGATCGGCGAGAAGGTCGTTGAGGATTTCCTCCTGGCTGTGCTCCCCGTCTCCGTCGGCGTCGATCCTGTCGAACACGGCGGCTTCGAGTCCAGATTCTTCACGGGAGATGCCACCGCTGCCGTCGCTGTCGAAACGCCCGAGGACGGAGGAAGCCGCCAGTTCATGGATGAATTGCTGGGCGCCGGCGCTGGATTCTCCGTTGCCCTGACCGTGGTTTTCCTGGGGCCTGATGTTGTAGTTTACACCGGTGAGGGGGCTGACGATCATGGGATGTCCTCCATGCGCCGCCGGCATGCGGCACATTTTTCCTGGTTCCGTGGTCCTCACAGAAAAGAAGCAAGGAGCATGCCCAACAGTGATGGGATGGCCCCGTGGGCTTTCAGGGGCGTTGTTCCTTGATCACGTTCGAGCTTGCCGAGCGGCAGGGCCCCTGAAAAGCGAAATGGGCTTGAATATGAGTTTACACCCGAGCCTGACTTGACTATAGATGCCCTGGTCGCCAGGGAACAGGATAGATCAAGAACATCCGTCGTCGTGCAGTCCAGGAAGGGGCAGGGGGCAGCGTGCAGCCTGGTTCTGCCCGGGCCGGTCGTGATATCGGGAAAAACCGCCCCCATAACGGACCGAGGCCATTGGTCCCGCCGGTGCTGCCGGGCAAGATTTTCCGTCTGCGGAAGCGCTGCGGGGTCTGCTCGGTCTCCTCTGTCTCCTGACGCGGATTTCGACACGTTCGGGGAACATTCTGGCGCCTGTTGCACAGCAAGCTGTACTTCAGCAAATACTATTGAAAGGAAGCACTGATGGCGAAGGTAGTGTTCATTGCAGGGACCAGGCCTGAAGCGATAAAGATAGCACCCGTGGTGCGGTATTTCAGGGAGTGGGCAAAGGAGCACCAAATCGTGCTCTGTTCCTCCGGCCAACATAAGGAAATGCTTGCCCAGGCTCTCCTGGACTTCCAACTCGAGCCGGATATCGATCTCGCGGTTATGTACCCTGGGCAGACACTGCCCACGCTCAGTGCGAATCTGTTCACGGCTGTTGACAAAATGCTCGAAGACGAGCAACCTGATTGGATTATGGTCCAAGGTGACACCACCACGGTCATGGTCGCCTCCCTGTGCGCCTTTTATCGCGGCGTCAAGGTCGGCCATATCGAGGCCGGGTTGCGGAGCTTCAATCGGCACCATCCCTTTCCAGAAGAGATTAACCGCAGGGTGACGGGCCTTGTGGCGGACATGCATTTCGCCCCCACCAGTGGAGCGCGTGACAACCTCCTCATGGAGGGCGTTGCCGCGACCGACGTCGTGGTCACGGGCAACACGGTCATCGACGCGTTGCTGTGGATGGCCGAACAGGTCAAGTCGGACAGGCCAGCGCTGCCGCCTGCCATGGAGGAACTCCTGGATGTCGGGAGGCGTTTCGTGCTGATAACAGGCCACCGCCGTGAGAGTTTCGGCCAGGGCTTCAAGAACATTTGCCTGGCCATCCGTGACTTGGCCGGAGTTTTTCCGGACACGTCCTTTGTCTACCCCGTGCATCTGAATCCCAACGTGCAAAAGCCGGTTCTCGATATCCTCGGTTCCTGCCCTGGTGTGTTGCTGCTGCCGCCGCAACCGTACAAGGTCTTTGTGCGGCTCATGGCATCCTGTACCCTGATTCTCACGGACTCTGGCGGCATTCAGGAGGAGGGACCCAGCCTCGGCAAGCCCGTGCTGGTCATGCGCAATGTCACCGAAAGACCCGAAGGAGTGGCCGCCGGAACGAGCTTGCTCGTGGGGGCGGACACAGAGAACATCGTGCGCGAGGTCTCCAGGCTGCTCACCAACGAGGAAGACTACATGCGCATGGCGCAGCAAAAAAATCCCTACGGCGATGGCAGGGCCAGTGAACGCATCCTCGAAACCATGCGTACGCTGTTGTCCTGACCTTTCCCGCGTCACCATTTCAAGGAACGAACCATGAAGAACAACGTTGTCTGCGTAGTCGGCCTTGGGTATATCGGTCTGCCAACAGCCAGCCTTCTCGCCACCAAGGGCTTCAAGGTCCATGGTGTCGACGTGAACCAGCGCATCGTGGACAATTTGAACAAGGGGCGTGTGCTGATCCACGAGCCCAGCCTGGACGTGATGGTCAAATCCGCGGTCAATTCCGGGAATCTGGTGGCGGCGCTGGAGCCGCAACCCGCCGACATCTTCATCATCGCCGTGCCCACGCCTTTCAAGGATGACCATGTCCCCGACCTCAGCTACGTGGAGCAGGCCACACAGGCGATCGTGCCCCACCTGCAAGCAGGCAATCTCGTGATCCTCGAGTCCACTTCTCCGGTGGGCACCACCGAGCAGATAGCGGCCATCATCACCGGGCAGCGGCCGGACCTCGAGGTCAGCAAGCGCTGTTTCGCGAGCGCCACGTGCAGCTCGCAGCCCGTGTACGTGGCGCATTGCCCGGAGCGCGTCCTGCCCGGTCAGATCCTGCGTGAGCTGGTGGAGAACGACCGCATCGTGGGCGGCATCGACACGGCCTCCACGCAGAGGGCCAGGGAATTCTACGAGCTTTTCGTTTCCGGCAAGGTGCTGGTCACGGACAGCCGCACCGCGGAGCTGAGCAAGCTGGTGGAGAACGCCTACCGCGACGTGAACATCGCCTTTGCCAACGAACTTTCACTGATCTGCGACCAGATGGATATTTCGGTCTGGGAACTCATCCACTTGGCCAACCATCACCCCCGGGTGAACATCCTGCAGCCCGGACCAGGAGTCGGCGGCCATTGCATCGCGGTGGACCCGTGGTTCGTGATCCATGCCCAGCCTGAATTGACCCCACTGATGCACACCGCCCGGAAGGTCAACGAGAACAAGGCCGAGTACGTGGTGGAAAGGGTGCTGGCCAAGTCGGAACGCTTCAAACGACCGATCATCGCCTGTCTGGGGCTGAGCTACAAGCCCGATGTCGATGACCTGCGCGAGAGTCCCTCGCTGGAGATCGCGCAGGAATTGGCGCGGAACGCCGACATCACGGTTCTGGCCGTGGAGCCGAACATTGCCGAGAGGCCGCCCATGCTCGCCGAGGCGGTCCGGTTCACCCCCCTGGAAGAGGCCTTGGCCCAGGCCGACATCCTGGTCTGCCTGGTGGCGCACAGGGAATTCAAGCGCCTGAATGCGCAGCAGTTCAAGGACAAGATCGTGCTCGACTTCGTCAACGTCATCGGCGGGTGACGTTCCGGTCCGTGACGGCTCACGCAGCGCAGGTGGCAGTGTGAAAGACTTGCTTTCCCGTTTGAAGCGCCCCGTGACAGGTGAAGCCGCTCCGGCTTCCGGCGGCGGCATGGCGTATGTCGTCAACCACTCATACCCCTATTCCTCGAACGGCTATGCGGTTCGGACACACGGTATCGCTTCGGCCCTGGTCCAGCAAGGGGTTCCGGTCTTCGTGCTGAACCGCCCCGGACATCCCTGGGACTTGCCCGGCCAGGAAACCGCGTCGTGTGGGAGCTCCTGTGACCTGGACGGGGTGCGCTACCTCTTTTTCCGCAAACCCAGCATCAAGGAGCTGCCGCTAGGGAAATTCCTGAGCGCGGTGGTGGACGTCTACAAGGAAGCGTTCCGGACGTTCCGGCCGGGCATGGTACTCGCAGCCTCGAACTGGGAGAACGCGCTTCCCGCGGCAGTGGCGGCCAGGGAACTCGGGTTGCCGTTCTGTTACGAGGTGCGGGGGTTCTGGGAGTTGTCGCGCGTCTCCCGTGAACCTTCTTGGAAGCGCTCCCGCGGCTATAAGGATATTGTGGCCAGGGAAACGGCGCTGGCCAACGCGGCGAATCGCGTCTTCACCCTGAACCGCTTCATGCTGCAAGAACTTGTACGCAGGGGCGTGCAACAGGACAAAATCGAGATCGTGTCCAACGCCTATGCCCGAATCCCTGACCTTGACCGCAGGCCTGCGATCGTAAAAGAGGATTTGGGGATCAGGACACGCTACACCGTGGGCTATGTGGGATCCTTTTCCCCCTACGAGGGGCTGCACGACCTGGTCAGGGCCTGTGCCGCGGTGCGTGGCCAGGGGGTGGACCTTTCGCTGCTGTTGCTGGGGTCCGCCAATTCCTTCGGAGTAAGCGAATCCAGCGCGCAATGCCCGATGAGTGCGGAACTCAGGGCTCTGGCCCAAGAACTGGGCTTCGCCGGATACCTGCACCTGCCGGGGCGTACGACCTCCGAGGGACTCTCCGACTACTACCGGATGATCGATCTGGTGGTCATTCCCCGCAAGGCCTTGCCCGTTTGCGAGTTGGTTTCTCCGATCAAGCCCTTTGAGGCCATGGCCTATGGCAAGGCCATATTGCTTTCGGACGTGGCGCCCTTGAAGGAGTTGGCTGACCTGACAGGCATACCGACCTTCAGCCCGGCAAGTGTCTCGGGCCTTACGCAACAAATACGGACATGGCTTGCGGATGACGCGGCGCGGACGCAACTCGGCTGGAAGTTGCAACAACTGGTGGCGACGCACTACAGATTCACCCACGTGGTGGGACCCATTGTCAGGCAGGCGAATCGCAGCACGTACCAGAGAAAGGAGCAGACAGAAGTGACTCTTCAAAAGGGGCAGGATGCGCAGGCGGAACGAACGGCGCAAAGCCCACGAAAACGAAGCGCGAGCCGCAAGCGGAAGGCCGGTGAATACAGTCAGGTTCTGGAAGGTGTCACGCGGAAGCTCCTGAAGATCATGCATACCAAGACGTTTCGGAAGCAGCTCAAGAAGGACATCAGGCTTCTGTCCAAGAATGCCTTGTTCGATGCGACATACTATGTGGAAAAGTACCCTGACGTAACGAAGTCGCGGTTCTCTCCAGCGGCGCATTATGTGATGTGCGGCTGGGCGGAGTTCAGGAACCCGAACGAGCTGTTCGACACCTACTATTACTTGAGCAAGAACAGGGACGTGCTGGGGGCGCCGGTGAATCCACTGGTGCACTTCATCAAGTATGGGTGGAAGGAGATGCGCAATCCCAGCGCGGCATTCAACGTCAAGATGTATCTCGACAACAATTCCGACGTTGCCGCATCGGGCATGAATCCCCTCGCCCACTACCTCTTCCACGGAAAGCTCGAAGGAAGAAGCCTTCCTGGAGTGAAGAAGGGCGGCACCTACCAGGAGTTTCGTTATCCCGAGCGTGCCCCCGCGCCAGCCTACGTTCCGGAGAACACGGTTCTCTACCTACTGCACAACAGTCTGCCTTACAACTCCGGGGGATACGCCACCCGCACCCACGGGCTGCTCAAGGGAGTCGGCGACGCGGGGCAATTCGTCGTGCATGGTGTAACGCGCCCCGGTTATCCCAGCGACCACACGCAGTTCATCAGCCGCCCCCTGCCCCGTGTGATCCCACCGGAAGACGTTATCGAGGGAATCCGCTACCTGCGTTGCGACCAACTAACCCGCAGATCCGGGCAGACCATCGGGCAGTATGCCGACGTCTACGCCCAACAAGTTGAGCCCGTTGCCCGGACGCATCGGGCCGGCATTATTCATGCGGCGTCGAATCACCCCAACGGCCTGGCCGCCAACATCGCGGCCCGTCGCCTGGGCGTGCGCTCCGTGTATGAGGTGCGCGGGTTGTGGGAAATCACCCGCCTGTCTCGTGAAGAGGATTTCGCGGACACCGACACCTTCTCCAATATGGCGCGGATGGAGACGGAAGCCTGCAACGGAGCGGACGCGGTATTGACCATAACCGGCGCGCTGAAGGCGTTGATGGTCGAGCGCGGCGTGCCTCCGGAAAAGATTACCGTTGTCCCCAACTGCGTGGATGTGGAGCGGTTCGTCCCCCGGGAGCGTGATCTGGACCTGGCCAGGAAATTGGGGATCGGTGGCGACGATACCGTGATCGGGTATATCGGTTCACTCGTGAATTACGAAGGACTCGACAGGTTGCTGTCCGCGCTTCACATTCTCCGTGGGCAGGGGCTCGACAAGTTCCGCTTCCTGATTGTCGGTGACGGCACCGAGATGGATCTGCTGCTGCGGATGGTCCAGGAGCTGGATCTGCGCGATGTGGTCATCGCGCCGGGCAGGGTGCCTTTTGATGAGGTCCCGCGATATTATTCGCTGGTGGACATCACCCCCTTCCCGCGGGAGCCTTACGCGGTCTGCGAGATCGTGTCGCCGCTGAAGCCCTTTGAGGCCATGGCCCTGGCCAAGGGCGTGCTGGTCTCGAGCTGTACGGCCTTGACCGAAATCGTGGATAACGGCAAGACCGGACTCGTTTTTGAAAAAGGCAACACCGACGACCTGGTGACTAAACTGAAAATATTGATCCAAAACCCGGAGTACCGTCTCCGCCTGGGCGAAGAGGCCCGTCGCTGGGTGTGTGCGGAGCGGAAATGGACAGACATCGGTGCGATAGTTTCCGGCGTGTATGAACAACTCATGGCGGAAATGCTCCACGCCGGCCGGTGATGGATGCTGCGGACCAGGGTTCTACGCACGTGTGCTCCGCCCTACAGAAAAACCCGAAGGGTTATGTCTGGTTGAAACAGCGACAGACGCGGCTCCCGTGCGGGTACAGATGCTTATGAAAATCCAAGAGTTTCCTTGCATAACAATACATGACGCCAGCGAATTGGAGTCGATATGCCGTTATAAGCAATTACAGTTTCATTATAGTACTGCGACGTTCAAGTACAGCTTCCTTTTTCAGGACGCGCCGGGCGACTATCTTTTCGTGTTGTTTCACGGCGCCAAGGACCGCAAGAAATCCCCACCGCCGTATTACGACAGGTGGAGTTGGGCGAACCAGTTTCCAGGTGCTGTATTGAATGTCTCGGATCCTACACTCAATTTGTCTGAAGAACTGTTTATTGCCTGGTACATTGGCAATCACGGAGAATGGCCTCTGGAGGTAATCTCGGGGATTATCCTGAGGGTCATGAACGTACTGAATAAAAAGAGAGTGGTAACCTACGGATCATCCATGGGAGGATTCGCCGCCATAGCCACACAGACGTTCATCAAGGACTCCATTGCCATTGCCATAAATCCACAGACAGACGTCACGAAATACCATTCTGGCAGAGTGAAGCTGATGTTCAAGTGCTGCTTCGATGCAGCAGAGGACGATCGTACCAGTTTCTCCAAACTGAAGACCCGCTACCCAGAACGACTTGACCTTGTCGGAAACGCGCATGCTTTTGCAGCTTCCAAGATAGTTGTTGTGCAGAACACGTTCGATCTGTTTCATTACAGACGTCATTATGCCCCGTTTGCCAAGGCGCTGGGCATCCCTCTTCTGGGTGGGCATTCGCAAACCGGTGCGTTCAGTGCGTTGCTTTACGCTTCGAGCATAGGGCATGGGCCTGAAAACCGGCAGATGGTTCCCGACATTTTGAAGTATGCGGGAATAACTTACAGCGGCCCTACAGCACGATAGCAGGCTTTCGAGACGTCACCCCACTACTACTGCCCAGGAAGCATCGCGATCCTCTGGCATCACCATGTCGCCCCCTCCGGGGAGCACAGGGCTCACAAGCGTGTCGGTGCTCGACCAGACCACGCCGCACATGCGAAAGCCCCGACCGTGGAGGCAAGGCCGGGGCTCTCAGGCGAGGTAAGGCGGGAGGCTTTACAGGATTGGCAAATACTTTTCGATCTCGTACTCGGAGACGTGCATGCGGTAGGCGTCCCATTCCTTGATCTTGTTGGCAACCAGATTCTTGTGCAGGTGTGCGCCGAGCACGTCCTTCATCAGCGCGCTGTTCTTGAGCAGTTCGGCGGCCTCGAACAGGGAACCGGGCAGGGCGTCGATGCCCTGGGTCTGCATGTCGTCCGGCGTCATGGCGAAGATGTTGTCCTCGATGGGAGCGCCGAGCTTGTAGCCCTTCTCGATGCCCTCGAGGCCGGCGCCCAGCATGACCGCGAAGCACAGATAGGGGTTGGCTGCCGGATCGGGGTTACGGAGTTCGATGCGGGTGGCGGCTTCCTTGCCGGGCTTGTACATGGGCACGCGCACCAGGGCGGAGCGGTTGCGCTGGGCCCAGGCGATGTATACCGGAGCTTCGTAGCCAGGAACCAGACGCTTGTAGGAGTTTACCCACTGGTTGGTGACGCAGGCGAACTCCGAGGCGTGCGTGAGCAGGCCGGCGATGTAGCTCTTGCAGTCGGCGCTGAGGTTGTGGGGATCGGCGGCGTCGAAAAAGGCGTTGCGGCCGTTCTTGAACAGGCTTTGGTGCACGTGCATGCCCGAGCCGTTCTCGCCGAACAGGGGCTTGGGCATGAAGGTGGCGTAGCAGCCGTGCTTGCGGGCGACTTCCTTGACCACCACCTTGTAGGTCATGGCGATGTCGGCCATCTGCAGGGCTTCCTGGTAGCGCAGATCGATCTCGTGCTGGCTGGGAGCGACCTCGTGGTGCGAGTACTCCACATGGATGCCCATGGACTGCAGCTTGAAGATGATGTCGCGGCGGACGTCGCCAGCCAGGTCCAGGGGCGGAGCGTCGAAATAGCCGCCGGCGTCGAGGGTCTCGGGGCACTTGGGCGAGGCGAAGAGGAAGAATTCCAGCTCCGGCCCCACGAAATAGGTGTAGCCCTTCTGCGCGGCCTTTTCCAGCATCCGCTTGAGGATGTGGCGGCTGTCACCCTCGTAGGGTTGGCCGTCAGGGGTCTTGATGTCGCAAAAGACACGCGCCACGGGGCGGTCGGTGGGCCGCCAGGAAAGGATCTGGAACGTGGTGGGATCGGGGAACGCGACCATGTCGGATTCGTGGATCCGGGTGAAGCCCAGGATCGAGGAACCGTCGAAACCCATACCCTCTTCAAAGGCGGCTTCGAGTTCGTTGGGCGTGATCTGGAAGCTCTTGAGCGTGCCCAGGATGTCCACGAACCAGAACTGGATGAAGCTGATGTTGTAGTCCTTGACGGCCTTGAGGACATCGTCCCCGTTTTTGCAATTGAAGACAGGAATGTTTTCCATTCGATCCCTCCGTAAGAAGTTGTTTGACGTGTTATCGTACTGCGCGTGGTCCGCGTGTTTCCAGGTGTATAACAAGTTCCGGGCCAAAAAGCATTAGCGTAACGAAATCAGCGAGCTGTCCGGCCAGCTTCGGAATGGCTGACAAGGTAATGATGACCAAATTGTAAAAGTTTACGTTGTGGAGCATGCAGTTTTGTCGAATTTGTTGAATCCCGCCAGCCTACGACCATGGCGCCCCAGGGACGTCTCCGACCGGCCCCCTTCCGCTCCGCTCCCGTGTCGGGTAGTGTGTTGCGTGCAGTAGCATTTCATGCCAGAGGAATCAAAACCATGTCCAAGATCACACCCTTGTCGCCGAAAAAACTTCGTACCGTCATGGATCCCGCACGAATCGCCCATCACAGCAGCGCGGAATTCCTGAAGCGTGCATCGCAACGACAGATGGAGCCGTTCCAGCCAAGGGCGCTCAAGGCCCTGGAACTCAGCCTGCGCATCGCGGACCGTGGCTACAACGTTTTCCTTGCCGGCTCCCCCAACCTGGGGCGCACCTACATGCTTTTGGACTTTCTGGAGCCATGGGCCAGGGCGCGATCAACACCCCCCGATCTGCTTTACGTCAATAATTTCAAGGATCAGGATCGACCTCGGATGTTGTCGCTGTCCGCGGGCTTGGGCAGGGCCTTCAAGGACGAGCTGGGAGCGGTCATATCCACCATCCGCAAGGAAGTGCCCAACAAATATGAGGCCGAGACCTATGTTAAACGGCGCAACGCCTTGATGGACCATTTCCAGTCCACTAGAGAAGAACTGGTGGGCGAGATGGAGAACGAGGCGGCAGGGCAGGGATTCAACCTGGACATGGACGACCAGGGCTCGTTGACCCTCTACCCACTGATCGAGGGCAAGATGCTCAGCGAGGAGGAGTACGAACGTCTCGACCCGGCTCTGCGCCAGAAGCTCAAGACCCGCTCCGAACGCCTTATGGCGGCCATGGCCGAGGTTTTGCGCAAGATCAACCGCGAGGAACAGGGGCTCAAGGAAAGCGAGCAACGCCTGGACAAGGAGATCCTGGAGGAGGCCCTGGATGAGCTGCTCAAGCCGCTTACAAGCAAGTTCGTGGCCCTGGACAGCGAGGGGCAGCTGGCCGGCTTTCTCCGGGAACTGCGCGAGGACATGCTGGACAACGTGGATCAGTTTCTGCCCCAGGAGACTCCAGCGCTGGGTGACGTCCTGCAAGTGGGAGCGGAAGATTTTTTTTCCAGGTATGGAATCAACATTTTTGTCGACAACGCCCAGACCAAGGGCGCGCCGGTTATCGTCGAGGACCATCCCACCGCGCATAACCTGCTGGGCTGCATCGAGCGGGAGTCGGAGATGGGGGCCCTGGTCACCGACTTCACCCTGATCAAGGCCGGCTCCCTGCACAGGGCCAACAAGGGAGTGCTGGTACTGCATTGCGAGGACATGATGCAGAACCTCCAGGCCTGGGAGGGACTGCTGCGGGCCCTGCGCTCCGGCATCGCGCGCATCGAGGACCAGTACGACGGACAGGAGACCACCAGGACCAAGACCATCGAGCCCGAGCCTCTGCCCCTGGCGCTCAAGGTGGTGCTCATCGGTGGGGACGAGCTGTACGAACTCCTGCTGACCACGGACGATCGCTTTTCCAAGCTGTTCAAGGTCAAGGCCCACATGCAGGAAAGTGTGCAGCGCACGGCGGCCACCGTGAGGAACTACTGCTTCCAGCTCTCCAGGATCGTGGCCGAGGCAGGGCTCCCGTCCTTCAGCCGTGACGCCCTGGCCGGTTTGGTGGATTATTCCTCAAGGCTCGCCGAGGACCAGAAAAAACTCTCCCTGCATTTCCCCCTGCTGCGGGAGCTGATGATCGAGGCAGCGGCCATGGCCGATGCCCAAGGCAAGCCGCTTGTCGACAGCGGGATACTCGCGCAGGCCCGCGCGGCCAGGGATTACCGCTCCAACCTCTATGAAGAGGAATTCATGGAGCAGTACGATCGTGAACTCATCCGCGTGGCTACCTGCGGCGCAGCCGTGGGGCGGGTCAACGGCCTGTCCGTGGCCTGGTACGGCGACTATGAAATCGGTCTGCCCCATCACATCGCCTGTACCGTGGGCGTGGGGGAAAACGGCATCGTGGACTTGGAACGCGAGGCACAACTCGGCGGCCCCATCCACACCAAGGCCATGATGATCCTCATCAGTTATCTTGTGGGGCAGTTTGCCCAGAACAAGCCCATCGTGCTCACCGGAAGTCTCTACTTCGAGCAGAGCTACGCGCACGTGGAGGGCGACTCCGCCTCGGGTGCCGAACTCGCGGCTCTGCTTTCGGCCCTGGCCGGGGTTCCTGTCCGTTTGAATCTGGCTTTTACCGGCGCGGTGAACCAGAGCGGGCAGATCATGGCCGTGGGCGGCGTGACCCGCAAGATCGAGGGATTCTTCGAGGTCTGCCGACGCAAGAAGCTCACCGGCGAGCAGGGGGTGCTGATACCCGCCGACAACCTGGATCACCTGCTGCTCAAGCAGGAGGTAATTGATGCAGTGGAACAGGGACGCTTCCACATCTATCCCGTGCGCAGCATCGAGCAGGCCATGGAACTGCTCACCGGCATGCCGGCGGGCAAACGCCGCAAACAGGGAGGCTATCCTCATGGCACCATGTTCCGGCTGGTGGACGAGCGCCTGGCCCAGCTTGCATCCCTTGCAAAAAAATACAGAAGTTCCAGGTAGATGCCCTCGCAGGAGGTACCGAACTTTACTTGTCGGCGTTTTATACGCTACAGACGCGCTGAGCAGGAGAAAAACCATCAAGGAGTGCGCCGATGTCCAAATCCTGGATCAAGGGCAAACGCTGTGAATTCGCCAGGGACGTGCTGCGCGATTTCTGCCTCGCCTCCCGCGAACTCGAGCATCGCTTCCTGGAGTACGAGACGTGGCAAAAGCTCGACTTCGAGGCCTTGCGCTCCCTCACCGGCGAGGAGATGGACAAGGGGCTTCTCTGGCGGCTCAAGGACACCGCGCACCATCTTTTCCGCAACAGCCTGGATACCGATATCACGGGCAAGTTTCTGGACTGGGGGCTCGGCTACATCTTCCACGAGACCATCAAGCTCAAGGAGGATGCCTACCAGCTCTCCCACTACGCACCATGGTTCATCGGCCTCGAGCACGCGCCGCTTGAAGACCATGAACGGACCTTCCGAACGCAATTGCTCACGGTGCTCATGCAGACCCGCGAGAGCATCGAACGGGAGAAGCGGCGCATCCGCTACATCCTCGATCTCTGCCAGGAGATGTTTCCCGTGCACTATGTGCGCTACAGGCAAAACGCCCTGCTGGCGCGGTTCATCTTCGCACAGAACACCCTGGTGCGCGCCGTGTTCAAGTCACGCTTCGACTCTCTGGTCCAGGGTATTTACGGTGGCGAGCCCGATTTGATGTTGGTGCTGGCCACAAAGAGCCTGCGGCAGGGGGGCTGGTTGCGGGAGGCAGACACGGCCGTGAACGAGGCCTTGCGGGTCAATCCCGCGAACAAGGAAGCCATTGCCGAAAGACAACTGGTGGACAAGTTGCTGGAGCAGGAGAGGCGTGGTCTGCCCATCGGCCGGACTGTCCAGCTTCCCTCGGAAGACGGTCAGATGGGCGCTTGCTACTGACATCACGGAAACGCACGACAATCATGAGCATGCAGAAGAACAGCCTCCTCATCCTGTTGGTCGTGGGCTGTCTCTTCCTGGCAGCCGGCGGCTGCGGCAAACGGTCCATCGACACCAGCACCCCGGAGCGCGGTGCCCTGCGTGGCACCTACAAACCCTATACCATCCGGGGCAAGACCTACACCCCCTTGCTCTCGGCGGATAACTTCAGGGAAGAGGGGCTCGCCTCCTGGTACGGCTCGGACTTTCACGGCAAGAAGACCGCGAGCGGCGAGATTTACAACATGTACGCGAGCACCGGTGCCCACAAGATCCTGCCCATGGGCACCAAGGTCAGGGTGACCAACCTGGAGAACGGGAAAAGAATCGTGATCCGGATCAATGACCGCGGCCCATTCGTCAGGGGGCGGATCATCGATGTTTCACGATCCGCAGCCGAGGAACTGGATATGCTGGGCAAGGGAACGGTGCGCGTGCGGGTGGAGTCCCTCGACGTGGTTCCCGGCTATACCGCGCCGACCATGGCGGGAAGCGCGGGAGATATGCCGGGCAGTTTTTACGTGCAGATCGGCGCCTTCACGGTGCGTGACAATGCCCAAGCGCTGTTGCAAACGGTTAGAAAGCACTATCCGCGCAGCAGGATCACCGAGGCCGTCATCGGCGGCAAACGCTTCTGGCGGGTGCAGTGCGGAACGTTCGAAAGCCTGAGCAAGGCCGAGCGGGCCAGGAACTCTCTGGAATCCCGCTATCCTTCCTGCTTTGTCATTGCTGATTGAGTTCAGCCCGGAACTTGCGCGAGACCCGGAAGACAACGACCTTGCGCGGCGGTAGGACGATGGTCTCGTCGGTCTGCGGGTTGCGTCCCTTCCTGGCCTGCTTGTCATAGGCCTCGAACTTGCCGAACCCGCTGATCAACAGCGCGTGGTCCTTTTTGATGGCCTGCTTCATGATTTTCAGCAGGGTCTCCACCACGTCCTTGACTTCGGCGCGGTTGCGATCGGTCTTTTCGTAGATGCTGTCCACGATATCCGCTTTGGTCAATGTCTTTCCACTCATCTCTCTCTCCCTCCAGATCCGAACCCTTATTGTCCGATCCTGCCACGGATGTCGACGGCCAGGGCATTCATGGCTTCTTTGCTGTCATATGGTTTTTGCGGCCACAACCGGTGGCCGTCTCCCTCGATGCGGGGAATCAGGTGAAAGTGTGCGTGGGGCACCAGCTGCCCGGCCGCGGTGTAGTTGTTCATGTTGATGTTCAGTCCGTCCGCCCTGGTGGCATCCATCACGGCCCTGCCCACGACCTGCATGGCCTCGAGAAGATCCTTGCCCAGCGTTGGAGGCAGTTCGAACACGGTCTCCAGGTGAACCTTGGGAATTACCAGGGCATGCCCGGGATTGACCGGTGCGATGTCCAGGAAGCAGAGCACAGTGTCCGTGGCATATATTTCGGCGCAAGGTATCTCACCACGCACGATCTTGCAGAAAATGCAGTCCAAAGACATGAAAAAACCTCCACAGTGCGACCTTGCCGTTTGTTTTTGTGGGACTGTCCGGATGTTCGCCGAAGCGGAGGACAGCATGGCGCTTCCCACGGAAAAGTCTAGAGCCGACACGATTAGTTGCTGTTTTAACTGAGGGTTTGGTATTTTTCAAGCGTTTTGAGAAAAAAAACAGGCAGATTCGTGAGAAATGCACGAGGGATGCGTTTCCAGGGAGTATCGGCAGGTGCGCGTCAGTAGTGCACGGCTTCCAGAGTCAGCCCCCAGGCAGGCGCGGTTCGCGGACAGAGTCGCCGGTCGCCCTGGGCCAGGAGTTCGGCCACGGCCTCGGGCCGCAGTTTGCCTTCCCCCACAGCCACGAGACAGCCCACCATGTTCCGGACCATCTGCTTGAGGAAACCGTTGCCGCTTATGCGCAGGGCCATTTCAGGCCAAGTCTCCGATACCTGTTCCAGCTCCAAGGAGTCTATGCGGCGGACCGTGGTTTTGGAATCGCTCCCCTGGTTCTGGAAGGCGGCGAAGTCGTGCTCCCCGATGAAGTGCAGGCTGGCGGCTTCCATGGCCTGGAGGTCGAGGGGACCCGTGACCCAGACATAGCCTTTGCGCTGGGGCAGCACGGCGCGGCGGTCCAGCCAGAGGTGATAGGCGTAGGTCTTGCCCTTGGCGCTGTACCGGGCGTGGAATTCCTCGGGCACGCGCTCCAGGGCGAGCACGGAGATGTCCTGAGGCGTGGTGCTGTTCAGGGCCTGCTGCCAGTCAATTGCCAGGCGGTCTTCGGGAATGTCCACGTGGGCCACCTGTCCCAGGGCGTGGACTCCGGCGTCGGTACGGCCAGCGCCGTGGATGCGGACATGCCGGCCCAGGATGCGTTGCAAGGCATCTTCCAGGCAGCCCTGCACCGTGAGCGGAGCGTTTGGGCTCCTCTGCTCCTGCACCTGCCAGCCCGCGAAGCGCCCCCCTTTGTAGGCGATGGTCAGCTTGATTCTGGGCATAGGGCGGTGGTGTTTTCCACGTGGTGGTACATGAGCGTTATTCGAATGGCACCTGCATTTTTGTAAGGCGTTCAGTGAGGCGCGCGGCCTTTTCGGCCTTGACGTAGGTGAGTACCTCGCCGGCCTGGCGTCCGCGCATCCCGGCCAGGATTTTGACGGCGATGTCCTCGTTCAGGGTCTCGATGACCGTGGCTGCCTGCTGGGCCTTCATGTTCGAGTAGACGTCTATGAGATGTCTGAGCTTCTTGTCCTTGATCTCTTCGGCTTGCGTGATGAGCTGCGTGAGGTTGGTTTCCAGCTTCTGCAAGCGCAGGAGTTTTTCATCGATTTGTTTCTCCAGGGTCTGGAGGGACTGTTCCTTGCGTCGGAGTTCCTCTTCCCTGGACTGGAGATTCTGACTGTCTTGGCTGGGGGGCAGTACGGCATCGCCTTGTGGATTCTGGGATTGCTGGTCCGCCGGAGTCGTCTGGGGTTGCTCCTGCTGCTCCACGGCCAAGGCTTGGGCCATGGGAGCGGTCTCCGTGATCCGATCCAGAATCACGGTTCGCTGCTGCACGGTGCTGGCGAGCCTGCCCGGCAGGTCCAGAAACAGGGAGCCGATCACGACCAGCTTGACCACCAGGATAAAGATCAATCCCTTGAGCACGCTAGAAAGCGTCGCGCTGGTAGCGGAGCGTCGCCATTTCGTCGTATTCTTTTTGTTCTTTGTGGGCTTCTTCATGGACATGGCGGACCATCTTGTTTTGTTTGAGTTTCTCGAGCAGTCGGCGGTCCTTTGCCCGGCTCACGAGTGTTCTGCGCGCGCGGTTCACCACCTTGGCCTGTTGCATCATTTCCATCTCGGCCTTCTGCAGGTCAGCGCCTAGACGTTCGCGATAGTTGCGCCACAACCACATATCCTGGGGCGTGAGCCTGTCTCCCTGATACATGGCCTTTTCATGCGCATCAATGGTTTCCCGCAGGGAGCGCACGGTAGCCACCCGGGACTGGTAAGCACGCTGGGCCTTGGACAACTCGAGCTTGGACTCCTCCTCGAGCTGTTTTCTGTAGTCCAGCACGCGTTGCAGGTTAAACGTGAACGGTCGCGGCACTCCTGCACTCCATTCAAGAAGTTGAACATTAGAGCATTCTGGGCAAACGAAGCAAGTATCGGGCCGAAACCGTTCCCGGTCGCGTGGGCTCACGGCGGCACACCGCGGCACGGCTTTACGTTCCGGCTTCCAGATTGTACGTTCGCAATGCCTTGGCTGTCACGGTACCGTCTGTTGGGCCAGAAAGGCTTGCCACAGAGCGAACGCTTGCGCCCGGAGCGGACACTGTGCGAGGGTTGGCCATACCGCGTTGCCATGCCTGGGTTGAAAAAACCAGGACCGACTGTCGCGCCACCCAAGAGTATTGTATCCTCAGGAATGGCAAAATGCTCGCGCGCACGGGACGCGCGCGTCTGAAAGGAATGACCATGCCACGTTATCTCGAACTGCACGTCAGTGGTGTCTTGCAGGAGCGGGTGGAAGAGACCCTGGGCCGCCTGGCCTGCTGCTCCCTCTGTCCCCGCGATTGTCGTGTCAACCGTCTCATGGACGAGCAGGGACATTGTCAGAACGGCCGACTGGCCCGCCTCGCAAGTTTTCATCAGCACTATGGCGAGGAGGCGCCCTTGGTGGGCGAGGGCGGCTCCGGAACCATCTTTTTCGGGGGATGCAACCTCACCTGCGTGTTCTGCCAAAACTACGACATCAGCCATCAGGTGGACGACTCCATGGAGGTGACCCCGGAGCAGTTGGCGGGGGTGATGCGCTCCCTGCAAGACAAGGGGGCGCACAACATCAATTTCGTCACCCCCACGCACGTGGTGCCGCAGATTCTCGAGGCGCTGAGCATCGCAGCGGACATGGGGCTGGAAGTCCCCCTGGTCTACAATTCAAGCGGTTATGACAAGGTCTCCACCCTCAAGCTTCTGGACGGCGTGGTGGACATCTACATGCCGGACGTGAAGTTCTGGGACGAGGAGCCGGCGCAAAAATACTGCGAAGCCCCGGACTATGCCGAGCGGGCCAGAGCCGCGGTCAGGGAGATGCACCGTCAGGTGGGGGACCTGCGGCTGGATGCCAGGGGCGTGGCCGTGCAGGGCCTGCTGGTGCGGCACCTGGTCATGCCCGACGGTCTAGCCGGCACGCGTCAGTGGATGCGCTTCCTGGCCGAGGAAATCTCCCGGGACACGTACGTCAACATTATGGATCAGTACCGGCCCTGCGGCGCGGCGGCGAACCATCCGGAACTGCTCAAGAGCATCAGTCCCGGGGAGTTCGAGCGTGCCCGCCGGGAGGCCCTGGATGTCGGGTTGCACCGGCTGGACGACCGGGAGAGGCGGCTGGGGCGCGACATCTGGCGGTTGTTGCAAAAAGGCTGAACCGTTGCAGGAATTCGAGGTGGGCGTGTCCCGCAGCGTGTCTCGCGGTTGTATTGCGCGCTGGTGCTTGACAAAACGGATTTCAGGAGATATTAGGGTTCACTTCGGTTGCGGGTGTAGCTCAGCTGGTAGAGTACAAGCTTCCCAAGCTTGGTGTCGCGGGTTCGATCCCCGTCGCCCGCTCCATTTAGGTATTGCATCCTGTGGCCGTCAAGGTCGAACAACGGGGTGGGCCTGGAGTCCTCCCCATTTTTTTTGCAGGCGCCCCAAAGGGGGGCGTGGAAGAGTCCGGCCATGAATCCTGAGATCCTCCGGGAAATCGTCACGCCTCTGGTGGAGTCGTTGGGGCTTGAACTCTGGGGACTGGAATACGCCACCGGCAAACGCTCCCTGGTGCGGATCTATGTCGACGCGTCACGTCCCTTGCGGGAATCGGGCAAGGGCGTGACCATAGACCAGTGCGCCGAGGTTTCGCGGAACGTGGGTCTGGCCCTGGAAGTCGAGGATGTCATGCCCGGCCCCTACACCCTGGAGGTCACGTCTCCGGGGATGAACCGGCCGTTTTTCTCCCCCGCCCAGATGGTGGATTATCAGGGGCAGGTCGTGCATCTCGCCCTGTTTCAGCCTCCTGCCGGAAGGCAGGATCAGCGCAGGCACTTCAAGGGAATCCTGCGCGATGTCCAGGACAGGCGGCTGCGGCTGGAGGTGGAGGGAGAGGAGTTGGACTTGGCCTGGGAAGAGGTGAAGCAGGCACGCTTGGCGCCGGATATCGCAGTGCCGAAGAAGGAAAGTGCCAGGAAGCGCAAGAAGCACGAACGCAGCGGGACCGATACTGCGTGAGTGCGGAGACGATCACAGCCGATGCACGGGCGTATGTTGATAATTTTTCATCTCCGCGGGAGTGCATGGAGAAGCATGGGGGGCGACCGTGCCTCACGCCAATGCATGTGCGCGGACAGAGGTAGGGAGTTTTTCAATGAGCTTGGAACTGAAGAAAGCCATTGACCAGATCAGCAAGGATCGCGGCATCGATCGAGACCTGCTCATAGACACCTTGGAAGAGGCTGTCCGATCTTCCGTGACCAGGCGCTATGGCGATCAGATCGACGTTGAGGTCGGCTACAACGAGGAAGCGGGCGAGATCGAAGTCTACCAGTTCAAGATAGTCACCGACGAGGTGATGAATCCCGCCACGGAGATCACCCTCGAGGAGGCGGTGGCCCACGACCCGGACGTGCAGTTGGACGACGAAATCGGTTTCAGGCTGAACATCGAGGACCTGGGACGCATCGCCGCGCAATCGGCCAAGCAGGTCATCATCCAACGCATGCGCGACGCCGAGCAGGAAATTATCTACGAGGAATACAAGGACCGCAAGGGAGACATCGCCTCGGGCATTGTCCAGCGCCGTGACCGCATGGGCTGGATCATCAACCTCGGCCGGACGGAAGCCCTGCTGCCCAAGGAAGAGCAGATTCCCAAGGAGCGCTTCAAGCGCGGCGACCGCATCCAGGCCCTGATCATCGATGTGCGCAAGGAAGGCCGTGGCCCCCAGGTGATCATTTCCCGTTCGCACCCCGACTACATGGTCGCGCTGTTCAAGCGCGAAGTCCCGGAAGTGGACGACGGCATCATCACCATCATGGGCGTGGCCCGTGACCCCGGCTCCCGAGCCAAGGTGGCGGTCATTTCCAAGGATCGCGACGTGGATCCCGTGGGAGCCTGCGTCGGTGTCCGCGGCTCGCGCATCCAGAATATCGTCCAGGAACTGCGCGGAGAGCGCATCGATATCGTGGTCTGGAGCCCGGACATCGCCACCTATGCTTCCAAGGCCCTGTCCCAGGCCAACATCTCGCGTATCATGGTGGACGAGGACGAGAACCTCCTCGAGGTCGTGGTGCCGGACGACCAACTCACCCTGGCCATCGGCCGCAAGGGGCAGAACGTCAAGCTCGCTTCCAAGCTTCTGGGCTGGAAGATCGATATCTATACCGAGAGCCGGTACAATGAGCTCAACGCAGGGCGCGAGGGTCTGGAACAACTGGCCAGTGTCGCGGAAATTTCGGTGGACAGCATCATCAACGCCGGCCTGGAAAATGTTGAGCAACTCGTCAACGCCACGGACGAGTTCCTGGCGGAAAAGTTGAAACTCTCCGAGGCGCGCATCTCGGACCTGCGTTCGGCCATCAACTTCCTTGGTTTTGCCGTCGCAAGGGAAGTTGAAACCCCTGGTGAGGCCCAGCCGGCCACGGAGGACGAATCCTCGGAATCCACGGCCCCACTGCGGGACTCCAGTGGGCATGACCCTGTGTCGCATGGGGATGCAGTCGGGCAGGAAGAGGCAGCAAAGGAGTAGAACCCTGTTAGTTGAGCAGAATAAGCTGCGCGATAGCGAAGGCACTGCACAAGAAAAGCGGGTGCCCACCCGCTCCTGCGTGATTTGCAGGAGGCGCATGCCCAAACACGAACTCAGGCGCTATGTTTGCCCGAAAGCGGGCGCTACGCGCAATGCACCCGGCTTGGACGCACTTGTGCCGGATATGGAACAGAGAATGCCCGGAAGAGGATTTTATGTCTGCAACGACCCACAGTGCTGCGACAAAGGCACGCGCTTTCAGGGCTGGAGAAGAAAGTGTAAGGGGGTACCCACTGTATGACCATGGATAAGGCAAGGGTCAAAGACCTTTCGGTTGAACTCGGTGTCAGCAATAAGGAACTGCTTCAGGCCTTGCGCGAGATCGGCATCCAGGCCAAGAGCCACATGAGCATGCTCACCGACGAGGAGGCTGACGAGGTCAAGGCCATGCTCAAGGACAAGGGAACGCAGACGGAAGTCGTGCGTAAGGAAATCCAACCCGGCATGATCGTGCGTCGTCGTCGCAAGCTGGTGGAGGAAGAGCCTGGCAAGTCCAAGCCCACGGTTCAAAAAGATCTTAAGGAAGCCGTGCCCCCTCCTGTCGCGGAAATCGATACGCTGGAGCAGGCTGAGTCCGATGAAGTCCATCCCCATGACGAGGAGATGCCGACGTCCCAGCCCGCCGAGGAACAGGTGCGAGAACCTGAACCGGTCCGGGAGCCCGAACCCGTGGTCCGGGTGATTCACACGCCGAGCGACGAGACCAAGGCAGAGCCACTCACGGACGTGGAATCCCTTATTGCGCCCCCTCAGGTTGACACATCCCCGGCCGAAGAGACAATCGAGGTCGCCGAGACTCCAGAGGATGGACGGAGCGTGGAGACCGTGCGGCCAGAGGCTCAAGAGGAAGCTGCCGGACCCGTGTCCGAAAAGCCTGGGGCCGCCCCGGGAGAAGCGCCCGTGGTCGCGCCCCCTTCCAGGGCCAGGGCAGAGCAGCTTGTTGCACAGGACGCCGAGGCAGAAGCCAAGAAGAAGAAAAAGCGCAAGAAGAAAAAGGAAGTTACTTCCGAGCCTCAGGTGCGCATCATCTCGCGTCCCGATCCGGTCGTCGAGGCACCGAAACTCAAGGGGCCCCTGCCCGAGCCCGCGGCTCCGGACAGGGAAGTGTCGACCTCACGTCCCGCAGGCGTTGAGAAGCCCGAGGACAGCGACAGCAAGGCCAAGAAGAAACGCAAGAAAGACAAGCGGGTGGTCGAATTCCCCCAGGTACTGCCGGAAGAGGAAGACCGCCGTCGCACGAGTTTACAGATCAAGAAGAAGAAGGCCCAGACGGTCAAGGACAAGACTGGCGGCAAGGTCAGGCCCGGCAGACGCCGGCGGGATCAAGAACTGCCTCCGGAACCACCCATCGCCGGACAAGCCCAACCAATCAAGGCCACCAAGCGCAAGATCAAGATCGACGAAGCCATCCGACTTTCGGATCTGGCACACCAGATGGGCATCAAGGCGCAGGCCTTGATCAAGGTACTGTTCCAGCTCGGTGTCATGGCCACCATCAACCAGTCGCTGGACATGGAAACCGCCACCCTGGTGGCCTCGGAGTTTGGATACGAGGTGGAGAAGGTGGGCTTCAGCGAGGCGGACTACCTCGTGCCCCACGAGCCTGACGCCCCAGAAAGCCTCAAGCCCAGGCCCCCGGTGGTCACCATCATGGGGCACGTGGACCACGGCAAGACATCGTTGCTCGACGCCATCCGCGAATCCCACGTCACTCTGGGCGAGGCCGGCGGCATCACGCAGCACATCGGCGCCTATCACGTCTCCACGCCCAGGGGCGAGTTGGTCTTTCTGGACACCCCGGGCCACGAGGCATTCACGGCCATGCGCGCCCGCGGCGCCCAGGTAACGGACGTGGTCGTCCTGGTGGTGGCCGCCGACGACGGTGTCATGGATCAGACACGCGAGGCGGTGAACCACTCCAAGGCCGCCGGTGTGCCCATCATGGTCGCCGTGAACAAGATTGACAAGGAAGGCGCGGACCCGGACCGCGCACGCCGCGAACTCTCTGAACTTGGCTTGCTCCCCGAAGACTGGGGCGGTGAAACCATCTTCGCCAACGTCTCGGCCAAGAAACGCATCGGTATCGACGAACTCCTGGAGTTGATTCTCCTGCAGGCCGAGGTCATGGAACTCAAGGCCAACCCGGA
>CAZSRS010000010.1:0-100139 GCA_964609625.1 uncultured Desulfovibrionaceae bacterium | reverse complement strand
AGGCTTTTTCTAGATTATGCCAGAAGTGCGGAGCGAAGGCAATAGCCACGTATTGATATTCGGCTACTGATCTGCGGCTATGTGTTGATATCAAGGGCATAGTGCACCTCGTTACGGCGCAGGAGATGTTGTGCAGGCTTGTTCCATCAAGTAACCCGTTGTTTGCTTCGGGAGGAGTGGTTGTAGCCGGAGGTATGCCACCACGCAGGAGTCGCCCGATGTGAGCGTTATTGCCGATGCGAAAATTGATCTGGTTTGGTGACGTGCTGTTGTCGCGATCCAGAGTTGCAAACAAGGACGGACTATTTGACATCCGGCCGATCGAAAGGGAGAGGTGCGTCATGCGAAGCATGCTATAGTGTCTTCTGACTGTCTTGATGTTGGTCATTTGGGGAGGTCTTGCCTGTAGCAGTATTCATGATGAGTATAGAATTACTCCTGATCCAAGTCCTCCACCTATGTATCATCCTCCTTTTCCCCAGCCAAGCGAAGAAGACAGAACCTTGAAATCTCCGTCGAACAAGGCACTGGACATGCTTGGGCGCGGCGAGCCGAAAGGCCGTGACGGCGGTGGCGGGGGCGGTGGGGGCGGTGGGGGCGGCGGCCACTGCTTCGCCGGGGGCACCCGGGTGCTCATGGCCGACGGCGCTCTCCAGGACATTGCCGCGCTCCAGGCCGGGGACCAGCTTCTTAGCCGTGACCCGGCGACCGGCGAGTTCAGGCCCGTGGCCGTGGAAAAGATCTACCACACGGGGCAGCCCGAGCACTACCTGATCAACGGCACGCTCCGCGTCACCGGCACCCACCCCTTCATGCTGGAGCAAGGCGCCACCAGGAGCGCGGCGGAGCTGCGCCCCGGCGACGTGGTCCAGGGCAGCGAAGGAACCGTGACCATCCAGAGCGTGGAGCGGATCGCGGCCCAGAGCGAGGTATTCAACCTCACGGTCTCGGACACGCATACCTTCTTCGTCTCCGGGGGCGACACGGACATCTACTGGGTGCACAACAAGTAGGTGCGGACATAAGCAGTGGAAGAAGACCGATTCTGACCGCGCGGGATTCAGGGCACGAGGGCCTCGACCCGCGCGGCCAGATCGGTCCACGCTGATTGGCGGAGCCATGACGCGGCCTGGTCGAGACCTGCCCGATACTCATGCTCCAGCTTTTCCCGCAGGGAGCGCGTTCTGTCATCCCGGGCATCACCCAGCCGTGGGAGGTAGGGGCCCCTGTGCAGCGAAGCGGCCCGCTTCGCGAGGAGTGCTATGCGTCGTGCCATGCGTTCGTCCGGGCAGGGTTCGCGGCATGTCCGGGAGATCTCCTCTGCCGTGAGCAGCAGGGCCTGGAAGTCCACCCAGCAGAAGTCCGTGTTCAGCGTCACCCTCGGGTGTTCCAGAAGAATGGCCGCGTTGTGACCGAGGAGCTTGCGCAGACGGTGTACGGCGTTTTTCAGGGACTGCTCGGCAGCATCGCCTTCCGCGTCGGGCCAGATCGAGTCCATGAGTTCCGTCGTATTGGCGGAGCATCCGGGCTGTGTCAGCAATGATTGCAAGAGGTGCAGCAGCTTTTTCGGTGTTTTCGCGCTCGTGGGTAGTGGGCGGTCCTGCAAGATAATGGAAAAGCCGCCCATGGTGAGGATTTTGACGGGCCATGGCCAATCTTCGAGGGCGCGGGCTTCCGGGCAGGGAAGAAGCCGGCGCCGTTTGACGCATTCCCGCGCGTATTCCGTTTCCACTCCCCAGTCCAGGGCCAGGGCATGGAGCCGTGCGGCCAGTTGCGGGGTGTCCGTGGGGTGTGCGTACATGCCGCAGGCCTTTCCCAGTGGCAGTGCGTGCTCCAGGTGGTTCACGGCAGCCGGAGTGTTGCCGCGCAGCATTTCTAGTCCCGCGTGCGTGAATGTGTTCATGTAGACAACAGTGCGGTATCCGCTCGCCTGGGCCAGGCGCAATCCTTTGTCCAGAAATTCGTCAGCGGCTTCGGTGTCGCCCAGGAAATGGGCGATCAGCGCCGTGCAGGGCTGCAGGAAGCTGATGGCGAAGGGGTGTCCGACGTGGTCGGCCAAGGCCACGGCCACGGCGTTGCATTCCCTGGCGGAATGGTATTCCCCGCGGATCAGGTGTCCGCGCGCGAGCAACTGATGGTAAAGGCTGCGGTCCCAGGGCCGCATGCGTTCCTGAAGCTGCTTCAGGCTACCCAGGAACACCTCGGCATCTTCCGGGTGCCCTGATCCCAGAACGGTTCCCGCGGCTTGGCACAGCAGGAAATGGTCCTGGACGTGCACGCCTGTGTGTTCGGCGATTTCCAGACCCCTTTCCACGCTTTCGATGCACGTATCAATCTGACTTGCGAACGAGGACAGCAACGATTTGAGCAGCAGTGCCGAGATGCGGGCCATTGGCGGGGAGTCCGGGGCGGACGTCAGGCCCTCGAATTCCGCGCAGAGCTTCCAGGCCCTGTCCCAACGCCCCTTCCAGGTCAGAAACAGGGCGAATTGATAGATGGTTTGCAACCGGGCGCCGGTGAGTACTTTCATATCGGAGGTACTGGTCAGGACGTGCTGGACCCATTGCTCCACGTCCTCTTCGCTGCTCCACCCGTCCATGACCATGGCGTGAACCATGGCGCAACAGGTTCGTATTTCCAGTGCGGTGTCGGGATAGCCGCCCGCGGCGCGCAGGTTCTCGTGCAGTTGGTCGCGCCAGGTGCCGAACGAGTCCGAGACGTTGTAGCTGTAGGCCAGCGCTTCCACCGCCCCGGCCCAGGCAAGAAATGCGCCACGCCACTGCTCGTGCTGCACGAACAGATCATGGGCCGTGGAAAAATGCCCGTGGGCCTCTTCCGGCGCCCGGTAGGCCAGACTCATGCCCAACCAGTACGAGAGCCAGGGCGCGGCCCTGACGACCTCGACGGGAAGCCCCCGCACCCAGCTTTCCAGCAGCGACCCCCGGCCTTGCTCAAGCAGGCTCGGGGCCAATTCCATGACGACATGCCCCACGCATTCCCAGTCCCCGGCCAGCATGCCCAGGGCAACGGCCGATTCCAAATTTCCGGCCTGAATGAGCATGTCGGCCGCGGACTTGCGCAACTCTGCGAGTTCTTCGGGGGTGAAGTGCTTTTCCGCGCGCGCCTGCAGGAAGTCCTTGAACAGGTCGTGGTAGCTGAACTCGGGTCCGGGGCGCAGTTGTGTGAACAGGTTTCTGCGCACCAGGTCCTGGAGGATTTCATGCGCCTGCGTCAGGCCTGTCAATTCACGGGCGATGTCCGGCGTCACGCAGGGCAGCATGGCCGTCTTGAGCAGAAGATCCCGCGTGTCCGTGGGAAGCCCGTTGAACAGCTCGCCGGCGAAGAAGTCGAAAATGGACTGGTGCGGATTCAGGGATAACGCCGCACTTCTTTTGGCCATGCGCATGGTCTCGAGCAGCAGCAGGAAGCCTCCGGTCCAGCCCTGCACGGTGCGCAGACATTCAGCCAGGACGTCCCGTGCGGATGCGATGCCCAGCCTGGCCGCGATTCCCGCGGCCTCCTCCATGGTCAGGCGCAGTTGCCCATCGTCGATCCTGGTCATGCCCGGAGTGAACAGCAGCCTGGACAACACGGGGGGCGGCGCCGAGCGGCTGATGAAGAATACCCGCACCCCCCTGGGTATCCACTCCAGCCCCGCGCGCAGCGAGTGGAGCAAAGGGGCGTCCTCGGGCAGATCCTGGATGTTGTCGAAGACAAGGACCAAGGGCGCGGGCGCGAACTCAAACAGTGTACCGAAATACCGCTTGGCGAACACCCGCAGTCCAAAGGCGTATTCCGGCGTCAGGAAGGGCAGGGTGCTTTTCAGCTCTGGCCAGCGCGCGGTGAGACAGTGCCTGTACAGGGAGAAAAACGTCTCGGCCCGGCTGTCTCCCGTGTCGCAACAGTACCAGACGCAGGGCAGGTCGAGAAACTGGATGTAGCTGCTGACAAGCGTGGTCTTGCCCGAGGCGGCCGCGCCCTCGACCCAGATCAAGGGTGTGTTCGCCTGATCGAGAAGTGTGAACAGGCGCTGGCGCGGATAGGCGTTGTCCACCTCCGTGCGCGAGAACTTGCCGAGCACGCCGCAGACCATCATGAGAGCCCCCCTTTTCAAGGCCCTTGCGTACCCCTTGGCGACACCGCGGGGGGGCGCCGAGGCTTCAGGCAATGAGAACAGCACGGTGCGACAATGAGTGTATACCGAAATGGCTTCAAAGGGACAAGTTTGCCGTCGCGGCGCTCCTTAAGCAAACATTCTGGAAGAGAAAAAGAAAATCAATATTATTAGACTGTTGTCGTATGTGCGACTATTTTGCTCGGAACCAGGCGCATCTTTAACCGATTTTTACCCCACTCGGGAGTATTTTTGCACTCGGGAATGGTTTCATTTCACGGAGCAGGAACGCGGAACCGTGACGTGACTCCAGGGAAGTATCGGTCAAATGGATCCAGGATTGGGCGGAAGGCGTTATGAGATGGCCCCCATATTTTGTACAGCGTTCTAGGTCCCTTCCAATCTTCAAAAGGAGCAGAGAATGAAAAATGTGTGCTACGGAATGATCGTTGTCTTCATCCTGGCATTTCTTGGGGGAATTGGCTGTAATAAGCAAGTTGATACTAGGTCATTGGGCTATCCGCAACCCGAGAGAGATTTAGAGGAAAGGGAAAGAGAGAAATGGACTGGAAGCAAAAAGCCCAAGACAAGGGCACTTGAAATGATTGGTGGCGGTGAGCCCGGGGATCGCAGCGGCGGGGACGGCGCCGGTGGCGGTGGTGGCGGCGGTGGCGGCGGCCACTGCTTCGCCTCTGGCACCCGGGTGCTCATGGCCGACGGCGCTCTCCAGGACATTGCCGCGCTCCAGGCCGGGGACCAGCTTCTTAGCCGTGACCCGGCGACCGGCGAGTTCAGGCCCGTGGCCGTGGAAAAGATCTACCACACGGGGCAGCCCGAGCACTACCTGATCAACGGCACGCTCCGCGTCACCGGCACCCACCCCTTCATGCTGGAGCAAGGCGCCACCAGGAGCGCGGCGGAGCTGCGCCCCGGCGACGTGGTCCAGGGCAGCGAAGGAACCGTGACCATCCAGAGCGTGGAGCGGATCGCGGCCCAGAGCGAGGTATTCAACCTCACGGTCTCGGACACGCATACCTTCTTCGTGTCCGGTGATGACAAAAACCTGTTTTGGGTGCACAATAAGTGACATGGCAGCATGCGCGTCGCGGGCAGAAATACCGACCGGCCCGCGACGCTCGGCATCATGGGGGGACCAGCCATGCATCGGCGGGACATGCTCAAGGCAGTACCGCTCCTCGTGGGGGCGCGGTTGCTCACGCCACCCGTGTTCGCGGCAGCGGCTAACGCTGCATCGGACGAGCCGATCCAGCTGCGGTACAACGAAAATCCACGCGGGGCCGGTCCCCTGGCCCGGCAGGCCGTTCTCGAGCATCTGGCGCTTGCCGGACGTTATTCCGCGCCGTATTACCAGCCCTTGCTGCGCCTCCTTGCCCTGCGCGAACGTGTGCCCGAGGACCACATCGTGCTCGGCGCCGGTTCCATGGAGGTGTTGCACGCCGCGGCCTTGCTGGCGGGGCTGGCCGGCAAGAACATCCTCGCCCCATACCCGACATACGAGACCGTGTCCCGCCATGCGGCGCTGGTAGGGGCGCGGACCGTGGACATCCCACTGGGCGATGATTTCCTGCCGGACCTGGAGGCCATGACCAGGGCGTTGGATGCGTCCGTGGGGCTGGTCTACATCTGCAATCCCAACAACCCCACGGGGGCCATGCTCAACGGCCCCTATCTGCGCCGGCAGGTGGGTATCTGGTCCTGGCAGTGCCCCGTGCTGGTGGACGAGGCGTACCTGGACTACGCCGACGCGCCCCAAGAGCACGGCATGATCGAGCTGGTGCGCGAGGGGCGCGAGGTGATCGTGACCCGCACATTTTCCAAGCTGCACGGCTTGGCCGGACTTCGGATCGGCTATGGCATCGCCCCTCCGGAACTGGCTGCCCGGCTGCGGGAGTTCTGCGGCTGGAGTTCCGTGAATATCCTGGCGCTTGTCGCGGCCGAGGCGGCGCTCAAGGACATCTCCTTCCAGGAGCGCTGTCTGGCGGAAAATCGAGAGGTGCGCGCGTATATGACCCGGTCCCTGCAGAAGATGGGACTGGCCGTGGTGCCTTCGGCCGCGAATTTCGTATTTTTCCATACCGGGCGTCCCCTGCGGGAGTTCAGAGCCTCCATACAACGGCACGGCATCCTGGTGGGGCGGGCATTCCCCCCATACCTTGACTGGTGCCGCGTGACCGTGGGCGACATGGAGCAGGCGCGGCGATGCCTGCGGGCCGTCCGAAGGACGCTCGGCATCGCCTGAGGCGCGAGCCTACCCGCAGGGTTCGCCGGTGTGCCCGCAGCTCAGGTGAAGAGGCAGATCTTGCATTCCTTTGCGTAGCGCATGAATTCCTCCGCGTTCCAGACCCTCACGCCCTCGATGAACTGTGAGGGGTCGAGTTCCATCATCTCCACGGTCATGTGACAGGCGATGAGTTCCACGCCCTCGATCTGGGCGATTTCCTGCAACTCCCCCAGGGTAGGGATGTTGGCCTTGTCGATCTTTTTTTTCATCATGGCCGTGGCCAGGCTGCTCATACCGGGGATGGCGCCCATGACGCCATCGGGGTGGAACTTGGCCCTGGCAGCGCCTCCCTTGAGAACCATGTTCAGCCCCATGAACGAGTAGAAAATCTTGGTCTCCATGCCCAGACGCGCGGCGTTGATGCCCAGCACCAGCGAGGGGTAGGCGCCGTCCAGGGTGTCCTTGACGCAGATAAAGGCAGCTTTTTCCGTAGGCTCACTCATGTTGTATACTCCTTTAAGTGGAAAATTGAAGGTGAGGCAAGCATACCCTATGGGGGTAGATTGCGCAAGAGGGAGGTGAAAAAAAGAAGCGTCCGGTACACGCTCCATTCGTCTGGAACGGGTACCGGGTTTCTGGCTGTCGGAAGGAAAGTTCGGCGGTGCCGTTAGAACTGATAACGCAGGGAGAGCATGACGCTGTTGTTGTCCACGTAACGGCGCAGGAATGACTTGGAGAATTGCAGGGAAAGAGTGAATGACTCCGAAGGCTCGATATCCACGCCCATGGCCAGTTCGAGTTCATCTCGGTCGTTGGAGTATTCAGGTCGGGTCATCCAGGGTGACACGAGGTACGTCGCGCTGGCGTACGGTGCGAAATACTCGAAGTAGTACTTCACGCCGCCCGTGACGTTGAATTCTCCAACGTAGACATCCGAACTCCTGACCCTGTTCCGGAGGTTGGGGTCGCCGCGCTCCGTATACGAGGGGGCGTATTCGTTGGCATACATGAATCCGGCACCCGCGTTGAGGCTCCAGTTGTTCCAGAGATGGTAGTAGGTGAGGTTGGAACCGATCATGGTGCGGATGGATTCATAGGTGCTGTCGTAGTCAAAGGTGCTCTTGTCGCGTTCCTGGCGGTTATGGACCAGGCCCACGGCGCCGGAGACATCGAGGATCAGGTTGTCCAGCAGGGAGAAGGCCGCGTAGGGAGTGGCGATGAAACCGCTGGACGTGATGCCGCCGTCGTTGAAGGAGGTGGTCAGCCAGCTTTGGTCATTACCGATGGCCAAACCGGCCACGAAACGATCCGTGAAGATGTAATCGACGCCGGCCAGGGTGGTGTAGGTGGTGCCGTGGAAGCGGGCCAGGCTGGAGTTGTTGCTCTGCCAGGAAAGGGCGCCGTTGGCCCAGACGCCCCAGCGTTGCGTGCCCGTGGACGCGGCTGCGTCGCCGGCCGCCAGGCCCGTGGCCGTGCCGTTTGAGGGCAGCTTGTAGGACATTTCCTGCCCCTCTGGTGTCTCGTCTTCCGGGGTCAGGCGGGAGGGGTGGGGTGCCAGCAGGCTTGCCAGCCGTCTGTTCAGCAGGCGCTTGTAAGTGTTGAACTGATGGACCAAGGTGTCCTTGGTGGTCACGCTTCCACTGGGCTGGTTAACGTTGGTGCCCCTGCCATGCCCTATGAGCAGGGCCGTGATCTGGCCGTTGAGCAGCACCAAGTCCCACTCCGCGAAGCTCTCGTTGATGGTCTCGGAGTTCCAGGTGTCGATCTCGCCAACGCTGAAGACGCTCACGGTCTTGCCGTGCTCGAATTGACCGGAACCGCCCAGCACGTCCACGGTGAGGTTGCCGGTGGCACCCGTGATTTGGCCGTCGACCTGGACCTGGGTATTGAACTCGTGCATGGCCACGTACACATCCGCGCCGCCCAGGTTCAGGTTGCCGCGGATCACGGCCGTGCCACGGCCTCGTTTGTTGAAGACGTCAAAACCGCCCACATTGCCGCCGATCTCGGCGCCGCCGTAGAAGTTCAGGGTGTCGGTGCCTGTCTTCGTGCCGCCGAAGGTGCCATAGACGTCCTTGGCCACGTAGCTTGAAGAAAAGAGGGTGATGGTGTTGCCGCCGCCGCTGCTGCCTTGCCCCTCGTTGAAGGAGCCGAAAAGGGAGCTTTCGATCCTGCCATTGTTGTAGATGATGTTGCCGCCTCCCGAAGAACCGGAGCCTTCGTTGTTGCTGCCGCCCACGGGCCCCTGGATGGTGCCGATGTTGACGATGGTGTTGCCGCCGCCCGAAGAACCGGAGCCTTCGTTGCTGCTGCCAATCACCGCGCCCTGGATAGCACCCTCGTTGGCGATGTCGTTGTTGCCGCCGGCGGCATTGGTGCCTTCGTTGGAGCTGCCCACGACCTCGTCCTTGATGGTTCCCGAGTTTGCGAGCGTGTTGCCGCCGCCCTTGCTGTTGTCGCCGGAGTTGTAACTGCCGACGAAATCACCATCGACAATGCCCAGGTTGAAGATGGTGTTGTTGTGGCCCTTGGCTCCTTGGCCCTGGTTGAAGCTGCCGAAGACGTGGCTCACGGTGCCCTGGTTGATGATTGAGTTGCCACCGCCGGTACTGTTTTGCCCTAGGTTGTGACTGCCTTTGATGGTGTCGCCGACGGTTCCTTCATTGCTGATGAGGTTGCCGCCACCGGAGCTGCCGTCCCCCAGGTTCATGCTGCCTTCCATGGATTCGCCGACAGAGTCCGTGCTTGTGTTCGTGAGCACGTTGTTCCCGCCGCTGCTGTTCAACCCGAAATTTGAGCTGCCGTAGATGGTGTAGGCGACGGTGCCGTCGTTCTCGATGGTGTTTTCACCGCCGCTGCTCCCCTCGCCGTCGTTGTAACTGCCGTGGATGGAGCCATCGACGGTGCCGGAATTCCAGATGACGTTCTGGTTGCCGGAGCTTTGGTATCCAACGTTGTTGCTGCCGAAGATACTGTTATGGACCGTACCGTTATTCTCGATGATGTTGGAGCCGCCCGTGCTGTTGTCGCCGGAGTTGTCGCTTCCGAAGATGTTGGAGCCGACAGTCCCTTGGTTGGAGATGCTGTTCCCTCCGCCCTCGGTATAGCCATTGCTGTTGTAACTGCCCTTGATGTCTCCGTGCACGGTGCCGGTACTGGAATTTTCGATGGAGTTGTAGCTTCCAGAGCTGTATTCTCCACTGTTGCTGCTTCCGTAAATGGCGTTGGAAACGGTACCGGAGTTTTGAATGGTGTTGTATCCGCCGGATGATTGAAAGCCTAAGTTGTTGCTGCCGTATATGTTGTATTGGACAGTGCCTGTATTCTGAATGCTGTTTTCCTCACCGCTTGCGCGGTCGGCCTCGTTGTTACTGCCATAGATATCCTGTTCGACAGTTCCGGAATTCATGATGAAGTTTAAACCGCCGGATGTATCGGAGTTGGTGTTGCTGGAGCCGTATATGGAATTGCCGACCGTGCCGGAGTTCTCGATGGTGTTCTCCCCACCCTTGGCATCGTCACCAGAGTTGTAACTACCGAAGATGTTGCCGGCAACAGAGCCGGCGTTGACTATTTCGTTGGAGCCGCCGCTGGAGTTTTCACCGAAATTGTAGCTGCCATTGATTTCTCCATTGATCACGCCGGAGGAAGTGTTGGTGATGCTGTTGCCGCCGCCGGTAGTATTGTTGGCGGAATTGTGACTACCGTAGATGTCATCCGCCACGCTGCCAGAGTTGGTGATCACGGCGTTGCTTCCGGTTCCACTCGCGGTATTGTTCATGTTGCCCATGATGTTGCCGCCGACAGACCCGGAATTCTCTACCTCATTTCCATTGGTGGCGCCCATGCGGATGTCGTCATCCACTGTTCCGGAGTTGATCACCCTGTCGGTGCCACCCTGGGTCATGTCGATGTTGCCCTCTACGGTGCCCTGGTTGTCGTAGCAGTCATTCGCGGTGGTACCATACCATGTGGAAGTCATGGTGTCGGTGTTGGTGGTGCAGGCGCCCCATGCGGAAGCGGTCAGGGCCAGGGATACACCGACAAGAGTAAAGACTAGAAAAAACAAAGGCTTGGTTGGCATGGTCCTGTTCCTTGTAATTGGATCATGGGCGGGCGGCATCAGGAGTTTTGGGTGCATGACTGGCCGTTGCAATAAGTCAAGTGTCGTTTCTTTTCAACCACAACACGCTGCCGCAACACACCGTGGAAGCTGAAAAGATGTGGAGGCCGGGCTTCATGTCAGGCTCCCCTCCCAGACCTCCAGTGCCTCGGCAAAGAAACCGCGTCCATAGCCAACGCGGAAGCGGTCCGGATCAACTGTGCCGACGCGGGACTGGAATTTGTTCCCTGGAATGAGCAGCACGCCGGTTTGCCGCACCAGGCGGTCGCACATGGCCGCCGCGCCTTCCGCCCCCAGGTAGCGGGGAAAGGCGATACATCCGGCCTGGGGGGCGTACCAGTCGAACAACTCTGGATGCCTGGCCATGAAGTCTTGCACCAGTGCCAGATTCGTAGCCAGCAGACCGCGGTTGCGCTCCAGGATGGTGTTTGATGCGCTCAGGGCGATGTACGCCAGATACTCGCTCGGTGCGCTGTTGCAGATAGAGAGATAGTGCTTGAAACGCTCCATGGTCTGGAGCAGGGCCGTATCCCGGCTGGCAATCCAGCCGATGCGCAGGCCAGCCAAGCCGTAAGCTTTGGACATGACGTTGAGAGAGATCCCGCGCTCATAGTCTGCGGCGGCTTGTGGCAAGCGTTGGGCAGGACCGTGCTCCAGGCCGCGGTAGACCTCGTCGGAAAAGAGATGGATGCCCCGTTCCCTGCAAATGTCGATCAATTCCTGAAAACAGGCGCGGGGAATCAGCCCTCCCGTGGGGTTGTTGGGAAAATTGATGGCCACCACCCTGGTGTTTGGGCGCAACAGGGCCTTGAGTTCGTCCAGGTCCGGCTGCCAGTTGTGCTCCGGCCGCAGAGGAAGCCCACTGACCTCACAAATCGAAAGGGGCAGACTCTCGCTGGACTGGTAGTTGGGCACGCAGACCACGGCATGGTCGCCCGGAGCGAGCAAGGCGTGCATGGCGCAGAAGATGCCCTCTTCGGCTCCAGCGAAACAGAGCACGTGCTCGGGGCCAAGGCCGGCATAACCCGCCGCAATGACCGCACGCAGGAGCGGGGCGCCCCAGGTCTCGGTATAGCCCAGGGAAAGCCTGTCCCAGGCCTCGCGTTGTTCGTCGCTGGCCAGGGAGAGAAGTTGTGCAAGGGGCATTGACTGCATGTCCGAACCACCGACATTGTAACGAGCGGTGAACTCCCATTCAGAGAAATACTCTTCCAGTACAAAGGGGCGCAATGTGCGCATGGAAAGGCTCCTTCGATGTGGTTGATGGATGCATGGCGTGACGCCGTCACGCTGTATTTCCAGCATGAAGCGGGAACAGAGGCGGTAAGGCAAGGGCTGACCGTATGCAATCGTTGCAAGGATTGAGCATCAGTATTTCAGTCTGTGTTTGTCGATGAGGCCGACTTTGTTGCATATTTCCTGAAACAATTCATTGAGGCGCGGGTTGGCGAAGAATTCCGGTTTGTCCAGGTACTCTGGATGGCAGACCGCCGCCTTGGTCAGAAAAGCGGCAGCCAGAGCCTGATCCCCGTGCATTTCGAGTATGCGCAGGCATTGAAGCTTGAACTTGTTGTAGGCGATGAGCCGCTTGGGATAGGGCACACTACGCATGTCCCTGACCAGATCCTCGAGGTAGTCGCCGAACTCACGGGTCTCCTGGAGTTTGCCCTCCCTGCACTGCTCGCGCTTGCCGCGCATGTAGTTGAGGATCACCTTGCTGGAGGCGACGTGCTCGCGCAGGAAAAAGTCCGGCATCACCTCGACGACATGTTGCAGAAGCCTGAAAGAGCGTTTGTCCTTTTTGGTTATCAGACGTTCCATTTTTTCCTGTAACTGAACGGCCTTGGAGACCAGGACCGGAACACGGATTCCGGACAGCCGCAGGGCCAGGCGTTCCGTGACCTTGGCCACCCTGTGCATGACCTGGTTGAGGTGCGGGTTGTTGTAAAACATGGTGTTTTCGGCCAGGGTGGGGTCGAGGAACAAGGCCTGGACAATGGCGCCGGCCGATTCGATGTAGTTTTTCTCCACGCTGAAGGAAACGGCCAGATTGTAGTACACGGCCGCGCTGTTATGCGGAGAGTGGGCAAGCAGTCGCCTGTAGATTTCAATGGCTTTCGTGGCGCCCACGAGCTTGCGCACGATGATGCCCATGTGGGTTATCTCGTTGCAGGCCTCGGTGAAGACGTCGGGGTATTCCACTGCCTTGAAGAAATGCTCTTCGGCCTCCGAGAAGTTGCGTTCGTCCATGGCGGCCACGCCCAGGAACAGAATTTGCCTGGGTTGCAGAGCCTCGGGCTGCTGGTCCGCGATCTTCTTGAAGGATTCACGGGCCAAGTCGCCCAGGCGTTTGACCATGGGGTGCTTTTTCCCCAACATGGTTTTCAGATCCAGCTTGATCATCTCGCTGGCGATTCTGGAGACGGTCTCCGCCCCTCCGAGGGCATCGTTTTCCTTGCGTTGGGCCTGGACTTTTTCCGCCTTGGCCAGGGCGGTTTCGAAATGCAGCATGGCCTCTTCCAACAGCTCCATGATGGCCGGGCTGTCGGGGGATTCACCCTTGGCGATGCGCTCTCCTACCTGGAGCATGCGCACCATGGCGATTTCCTTGTTGGGCTCGGGGATGTTTTCCGCCAGTTCCTCGGCCTGGGAGAAACGCAGCAAGGCCTTGGGGTACTGCTTGACGTGGACGTAGACACGCCCGCTTTCGAGATAGGCCTCGGGGTCTTGGGGGAAAAGGTCGATGGCCTTTTTGAAACATTCGATGGCGAACTCGAAATTGCCCGAGGCCTTGGCCTTGTGCCCGTTTTTCATCAAGGTGTCGGCTTCGACTTTGCGCTCGGAGAGTTCTCGTTCCTCGCGCTTGTGCATCAGCTCCTGGAGCGCACCTTCCATGTGCGGGAGATATTCGGAAAGATACGCGCGCATCTCCTCGACACGTTCCATGATCTGTTCCTTCATGCGCACACGGTAGAAATTGGGGTTCAGCCCGCGCAGGGATTCCTGGGGTTTGAGGATGAAACAGCCTGTCACGCCGTGGCGCGCCAGACCGGCGATGGTCTTTTCCCGTTTTTGTGTCAGCTGGATGTCGGCAAAGACCGGCACGCATTTGGAGATGCTTTTGAGTGCCTCTTTCCTGGTACGTGCCAGCACCAGGGAGAGGTCGGTGAAGAAATCCTCGAGGTTCTTCTTGATTTGGGCCTTTCCCCCTTGTCCATAGACGATCAGGGGAGGGTGCACCAGGAACAGCCCCTCATGCTGCACAAGCAACGTGGCGAGTCTGCGGACATTGTCGAGATAGCCGCCTTCGGTGGCGTGGACCTTGATATTGATGAAGCCGAGAATGGCCAGGATCACACTCAGTTGTTCGCGCAGGACCTTGTCGCGGACAAAGAGGTGAATGGCGCGCTCCCGAAAGGGCGCCAGGAGATCATCCGTGGCTGCGGCGGGTTGCTTGGGCATCCGACACCAGGGGATTAACGCGCATGCGTCTCACAAACCGCTGGCGCATATGGCTTTTTGTGCGTCTATAATGACTTCGATTTTTTTGCGAAGTATTTCCGGTTTGAATGGTTTAGGCAGATAGTTACTCACGCCGCATTGGATGGCTTCGAGCATCATGTCGGTGTCTGACTCTGCTGAAACCATGAGAAACGGAAGGTCTTTCAGTTTTTCCGAGCCGCGTACCATTCGCAGCAGATCAATTCCCTTCATGCCAGGCATGTTCCAATCGCAGACAATGAAATCGATTTCAAGTTCATCCAGAAGCGGTAAGGCTGCATTGGCGCTGGCGGCCTCGAGTATCTCCGTGCAGCCAAGCTCCTTGAGCGTACGAATGATGATCCTCCGCATACTTGTGGAGTCGTCCACGACAAGGAAACGCATTTCGTGTGCATTTTTACAGTAATGGTCAGGCATCGTCTGCGGCTCTACTGTCGTATTGACAAAGTCACGTTGCATTCTCATGCACTTTGAAGTATGCACAGTGCTTTTGGAAGAGGCTTGCACTAAGAAAAAATCTAAGCAAGTTATTCCGGGCTGTCAACAACGGCGTAGACTGCGTGATCGTTCCCGTTGTCGTGGTTACGGTATCGCGTGGCGTGCGGGGTGACTCAATCGCAGCCGCAGGTATCCACCCGTCGCTCCAGCACGGTGTTCTCTCCAGGCGCCAGCTCAAGAAGTTTGGTCTCGGGGGCGTGCTCACGAAGGTGTCTGGCAAAGGCATTGGTGTTCTTCTCCAGCACCGGGAAGGTACCCCAATGCATGGGAGCCACGGCCGCGCACCTGAGCAGGCCACAGGCCATGGCAGCCTGCCGTGGATCCATGGTGAAGACACCGCCGATGGGCAGGGCGGCCAGGTCGATGGAGTAAAGCTTGCCCCAGAGCGCCATGCCGGAAAAAATGCACGTGTCCCCGGCGTGGTAGAAGGTGAAGCCGTCCTCCAGGGTGATGATATAGCCCACGGCCACGCCTGAGTCAGAGGAGTGGTAGGCCTGGGTCATGGTGATGGTGGCTCCCTTGACGTGCAGCGATCCGCCGATGTTGAAGCCGATGCCGTTGAGCACCTGTTCGCGGGGCAGGCCCTTGCTCGCCAACACCCCTGCAGTGCCCACCACGGCACCCAGCATGGCGCCGGTCTGCTTGCAGATTTCCACGGCCTGGCCCACGTGGTCGCCGTGATCGTGGGTCACCAGCACCACGTCTGGCGTGGCGATGGAGCAGGAGTCGGCCTTGCAGGACGGGTTGCCCTCGAAGAACGGGTCGATGAGAATGTTCACGTTGGCGCCGGCGATCTGAAAATTGGAATGGCCGTGCCAGGTCAATGTATGGCGCATGATGCTAACCTCCTATGGTATGCCGCGCACCCGCCGCATCCCGTGGCGGGATGTGCTGAGCGCTCCGGCAAGAGCGTGGTCTTGCCTGCGCTTACGCTTCGCGCGCGCCACGTCCTGTGGCGCGGAAAAACCGTGGTATGCCGCGCACCCGCCGCATCCTGTGGCGGGATGTGCTGTTTTACCGCTCCTCCCGCTCCCGCCAGCGTGGGCCCAGGTCGTGCTCAAGCTCCAGATGGTCCAGGACGCGCCCCACCACCTGATCCACCAGATCGGCGATTGTCTCCGGCCGGTGATAGAAGCCGGGGCAGGCCGGCAGAACCACGGCACCGGCCCGCGAGACTCGGAGCATGTTCTCCAGGTGGATATCCGAGAGCGGCGTTTCGCGCGGCACGAGCACCAGCTTTCGCCGCTCCTTGAGGCAGACGTCCGCGCTACGGTGGATCAGATTGCTCCCCAGGCCCGAGGCGATGGCCGCCAGACTGGCCATGGAGCAAGGGCAGACCACCATGCCCAGATGTCGCCAGGAGCCGCTGGCCGGGGGCGCGGCCAGGTCACGCTGCGTATAGAGCGCATGGGCCGAAGCCTCCAGGGGCGTGGCGCCCTGTCGCATCTCCTGCTTCAGGACCAGCCGCGCCGCGTCGGAGATGATCACGTGGGTCTCGAGCCCCAGCCCGCTGAGCGTTTCCAGCAGTCGTTGGGCGTAGGGCATGCCGCTGCCCCCCGTGACGGCGACCACCACGCGACCGGCCATCAGCCGAGCCCCAGCTTGGGCCAGATGGCGTCGATCCGGGCCTTGGTCTCAGGGTCCATGGCCAGGCTGTCGGGCCATTCTCGAAAGTGCCCGTCCTCCGGACCCTTCTTGGTGGCGTCGATGCCCAGCTTGCCGCCGTAAAAAGCCTGGGGCGAGGCGTGGTCCAGGGCGTCCAGGGGACCTTCCACCACCACCAAGTCGCGCCGTGGGTCCACGTTGTTACCGATGCGCCAGAGTACCTCGGAGACATTCTGCACGTTCACTTCCTTGTCCACCACCACGATGATCTTGGTGAACATCATCTGCCCCAGACCCCAGAGCGCGTACATCAGCTTGCGGGTCTGTCCCGGATAGCGCTTTTCGATGCTCACGAAGCAGAAATTGTGGAACACACCCTCCAGGGGGAGGTTCATGTCCTGGACCTCTGGCAGCTGCTTCTTGATCAGGGGCAGGAAGATGCGCTCCGTGGCCTTGCCCATGTAGCAGTCTTCCATGGGGGGCGGTCCCACCAGGGTGGCCGGGTAGATGGCGTCCTCGCGGTAGGTCAGGGCGGTGACGTGGAACACGGGATAGTCGTCGGCAAGGGAGTAATAGCCGGTGTGGTCGCCGAAGGGGCCTTCGCGGCGGCGCTCACCAGGTTCCACGTAGCCCTCGAGCACGAACTGGCTGTTGGCCGGCACTTCCAGGTCCACGGTCTTGCAGCGCACCAGTTCCACCGGTGTCTTGCGCAGAAACCCGGCAAAGAGGAACTCGTCCAGTTCATCGGGAAGCGGCGCCGTGGCCGCGTAGGTCACGGCCGGATCCGGCCCGATGGCCACGGCCACTTCCAGCCGCTGGCCGCGCTTTTCCGCCAGATGGTAGTGGTAGGCGCCGCCCTTGTGCCGGTGCCAGTGCATGCCCGTGGTGCGGCGGTCAAAGACCTGCATGCGGTACATGCCCACGTTGCGCACGCCGGTTTCAGGGTTCTTGGTGATCACCAGGGGCAGGGTGATGAAGGGGCCGGCGTCGCCGGGCCAAGTGGTGAGCACGGGCAGGATGTTCAAGTCCACCTCGTCACCCAGCAGGACCTTTTCCTGGCAGGGCGCCTTCTGGACTTCCTTGGGAAAGATGTTGGCCACACGCCGCAGTTTGGGGATCAGCTTGAGCTTCTTGATCATGCTGTCAGGCTTTTCGATCTCCAGGAAGTCGTGGACGCTGTCGGCGATGGCGTCCAGGCTCTCGACCTCCAGGGCCATGTGCATGCGCTCGTAGGAGCCGAAGGCGTTGGTGAGCACGGGAAAGCGGCTCTTCTGCTCACTCCCGGCATGGACATTGGTAAAAAGCAATGCCGGACCGAATCCCTTGCTCACGCGGTCGGTGACTTCCGCGATTTCCAGGTTCACGTCCAGCAGGGCGTCTATGCGCTTGAGCTGGCCTTTTTTCTCCAACTCCTTGATAAAGGCTTGCAAATCCTTGTGGGGCATCGGGCGTCTCCTTGTCTGTCGCAGTGTTGCGATCAATGACAGTATACCAGGCTGTATGGCCTTGACAAGAAATCAGGACGTCCATGCCCCCGCGAGCCTGCTGAAGCGCGTGTCGCAATTCAGAAAAAAACGGTATGATTACCTGGAGGCAGTGTCGCTTTTATTCAGTTCATGGTTGCCTTGGCCCAGTGTATGCAGTACACTGGCTTGGTATTGAAAATCAAACATCTGGGACGGTTTCGGTCGTCGATGGGGAAACGCATGCGAGCAACCATGAAGTTTGAACAAACGTGTCCGCCCTCTGCCTGGGGGCGCGGTTTTATTACCTTTTTTCTCCTGCTGCTGATGCTCTTGTCCGGAGCCTCTGTTCAGGCGCGGGTCATGAAGATCGCGGTACTGGAGTTCGACCCGGTGAACGACCTGGCCAAGGACGAAGGCTGGGGGCGCTCCGTGGCTGACATGCTGACCACCTCGGCCGTGAACTCCGGTTCCTTCCAGGTGGTGGAGCGTCATCTGCTCCAGAAGATCCAGAGCGAGCAGGCCATGGGCACCCGGGAGACCGGGTTCACCTCCGTGGCGGAGTCCATAGGCAACATGGTGGGCGCCGACTACGTGCTCTCGGGCTCGGTGATGCGCCAGGGCAACCAACTGAGCATCAGTTCCCGCCTGGTCAACGTGGCTTCCAGCACCATCCTCACCGCCGAGAACACCGTCTCCGGCGTCGATCTGGCCCAGCTCGCCAGAAACATGGAGCAGCTCATGAAAAAGCTGGTTGACCGGGTCTACGGCGGGGCACCTGCCCAGCCCGGTCAGCGGGCGGTGGCCGCACCTGGCGCGCCCCTGCGCGCCCAGGTCAACTTCGCCGCGGCCGGCGGGCTGACCATCCCTGTCAGCGAGGGCGATACCCTCTCGGAACAGGAGGCCTATTACCTGGAGATCGCGGTCTCGCCACGCCAATATGTCTATGCAGCGCAACTCGACGCGCGAGGCGCTCTGTACGCGCTATTCCCCAATCCCGATTTCTCCGGCCGGAACAATCCCGTAGAGGCGGGGGTGACCCTGCGTGTTCCCGAGATCGAGAATTTCTTTCTGGACGAGAACACCGGCAAGGAGACCATCTATGTCCTGAGTTCCCCCTACCCATTGGAGCAGGTGGAACAGATATTCGCCGGGTTGGCCACCGCCGGCGCAGCCGGCATGGAGGACCTCGCGACCCGGTTCCAGGCCGCGGCCGCGGCCGTCGAAGCTCCCAACCGATACACGCTCTGGTTCTGGCACAAGCCCGTGGGCAGCGCCAGTGCCGTGCCCGACGCCATCAGCTCGTTCTAACCACATCCAATGGAGGGGAGAATCACGATGTCCATGCGCAAGAAACTACTGTTCGCTTTGCTCATTCTCCTGGGGTTCAGCGTCGTTCTGGTCATCGCCGACGGAGCCACGCAGGCCAAGGAGAGGCAGGTCACGGCCTATCAGCAGGATTCCAAGAACACCGAGGTCAAGCTCAACGGCGCGCTCAAGCTGAGCAGCGTGAAGAAGAAAGAAGAGCCCAAGAAACAGGAAGCCAAAAAAGCCGCGCCCAAGCCCAAGGCCGAACCCGCCGCGGCTACACCCACGGCCGCCAGCGCCCAGACAGGGACGTACGCCCAACAGCTGACACAGCGCATCGCCACCTATGAAGAGGCGGCCCAAAAGGCGCGGGAAGACGGTGACGAAGACCTCGCCAAGCTCTACGACGCTGCCGCGGCCAAGGAGCGCATCAAACGCGAGGCCGTACTCAAACCCGAGCCCACCCAGGCCGACAACGAAGCCGTCAAGGCTGCCTCGGAAAAGGAAAGCGCGGCCTTTGCCAGGATCGTGCAGCAGACCGACAAGAACGACCTCACGGAGGAGGACAGGGTATACCTGCGCGCACAGGTCGTGACGCCGCTGGAGCAGTCCATACACTTCTTCCAGCTCTTCCTGGATCAGGCACTGCGCCCCTTGCTGCAACAGTTTCTCGGCAGTCCGGACAGGGTGTTGGCCACCGCGAGCACCATCCACACCATTGCCACGGGCGGTTGCGCCACCCCCAGCCAGGCGATTTCCACCGGCATGGCCGTGGCCTCCTTTGTCATCCCGCTGATCCGCTCCCTGATCACCCTGGTCGAGTATTACAACCAGGATTTGCAGTACACCGTGGGCATTCTGAATCCCCTTGTCCTCTAAACCGCACGCCGGGGCCCTGCCGCACTGGGGCCCCGGTTTCCCGAGACCATGAACAGACCATTGCAGAATTTCTTGAAGATCGCCGCGTTTGCCGCGTTGCTGGCCATGATCTGGCAGCTCGGCACCCCTGTACAGGGAAGGGCGCAGGACCTCGAGGCCCTGGTGCAGCAGTTCAACGACAACTTCAGCGCCGCCGTGGAGGCCGACGAGGCCCAGGACCTGCAAAAGGCCCTGCCTCATTGGGAAAAGGCTTGGCAGGCTCTGTCACAGTTCGAGGAGAGCGAGGACATCGTACCCTTTCTCGAAACCGTGCTCTTCAAGCTGGGCGAGACCAACCGCATGCTGGGGCAGCGGGTGAAGGCGCCCGAAGACGGCGACGAAAAGACCCGAGCCGAGGCCCTCAAGCTGCGGGATTCCTATTTCGAGGATGCGGCCAAGGCTTTCGAGGCCCTGGCCGGCCGCAAGGAACTCACGGCCTATGGGCGTGACGACGTGCTCATGCAGCAGGGTTTTCTGGAAAGTACACGGGGCAAAGCCCTGGAGGAGAGTGCGGCCTTTGACAAGGCCCGCGCGGCCCAGGAAAAGGCACTGGCGCATTTCAGCGCGGTCAAGGATGAAGCCAAGGGCAAGGACGCCATTGCCCGCGAACTCTCGGCGCACTCCCGAACCCTCAAGACCCTTGGCCGCTACAATGAATCCCTTGCGGCGGTGCAAAAGGCCCTGGACCATTGGCTGGCCGTGAACGACGCGGCCGAAGCCCGCAGGGAGCGCGGGGCCCTGGCCGCGGTACAGCTGACCATGGGCGAGATCGTCCAGGCGGCGGAGACGTTGCGCGCCCTGCTGGACAGCGCGCCCCCTGGCCCGGAAGGCGCGGATCTGATCCAGGCCGCGGCCGCTTTCAACCTGGGCATCTGCCTGCAACTCCTGGGTGAGTACCAGCGCGCCGGCGAGAGCCTGGAACAGGCCAAGTCCATGGCCGAAGCCCTCGGAGACGCCGAATTGCTCCAGAGCATCCGCAACTCGCAGGGCATCCTGGCCTATGACCTGGGCATCTACACCGACGCCCTGTACCTTTTCGAGGCCGCCGCCAAGACCCATGACAAACAACTACGGGCCAAAGCCCTGCTGAACACCGTGGCCGCGTACATCGCCCAGTTGCAGGAAAATTTCGATCAGGCTGATTTCACCGCTGCCGACGCCGCTGCCGACGCCTCCATCGCCCTGGCCAAGAACATGGGAGATCCGCGTACCGAGTTGGCCGCTGTCCAGAACAAGGGGCGCCTGCACTTCGAGCGGCTGGGCGACCCTGAAATCAAGGACGAGGCGATCCGGGAGCCGCTGGCCAAGGCCTTTGCCCTGCTCGCCGAGGCCCTGGCCCTGGCCGAGAAGCTGCAAGACCAGGGCGCCGCCACCTACGAACTCAGCGACATCGCCAACAACCTGGGCGACGCCTGCCTGGAGATCGACGCCCGTGGCCTTCAGCCCATGCCCGAGGCCCTCAGGATCTGCCCTGAAGGTGATTTCCGCACCTGTGCCTTTGCCTTCTATAGGCAGGCTGAGGGAAATGCCAAAAATATCAATGCAATGGATCAGCTTTGGCAGGCTCGCCACGGCATGGGCAAGGCCAGGCGCGCCATGGGTAATCTGGAGCAGGCCGAGCAGCATTTCATGCAAGCCATCGAGATCATCGAATCCATGCGCGACGTGCTCGGCGCCGGCGACGCCGCTGGCTTCCTGCGCAACCGCTCCGAGCCCTACAACGACATCATCGATCTGCTCCTGCAGCGTTGGAAGCAGGACAAAAACTCGCCCCAGGCAGGTGCCTGGTCCACGGCTGCCCTGGAATACCTGGAGCGCAGCCGCCAGGCAGCCATCAAGTCCCTGTTCGAACAGGCCCTTCCCAAGGATAAGCAGGAGCAGGGGCGCCGTCTGGCCGAAATCCAATACCGGCTCCAGCGCTTGCAGCTCAATCCCGTGGCCAACAAGGACGCCATCGCCGATCTGGAGGCCGAGCGCAGGGAAATGGAAAAACTGCTGGAAGCGGACGATCCCTTCCTGCGCCCCCCGGGTGTGGACTTGGCGCAGGTCCGCAACGCGCTCGGCGCGGACAGGACCTTGCTGGCCTTCTACTACGACACCACGGACATCTACATCTGGGAGTTGCACCAGGACGGTCTCGCCCTGCATACCGCTCCCCGTCCGACAGGCGCGGGCCGCAGGGCGCGGGATTTCATCGACGACTACGTGGCGCAGTTCGGCAGCGCCCTGGCAGAGAACCGCGACGTCACCGGACTCCTGGTCGATTTTCATCGCAAGCTGTTCGTGGACAGCGGCCTGGACCTGCCCATTCCTGGAGAACCAGGCGGTAGGGAGGTGGTGCTCCTCACCTACGGCGCCCTGGCGGCACTGCCCTTTGGCGCCATGCTCACGGCCAGGGAAGGGGGGGAATATCTCATGGAGCGCTACACGGTGTCCTACGTCGCCTCCCTGGGGCAGTTGCTGGTCAAGCCGGCGACCGCTCCCGGAACCCTGGTAGCCGTGGGCAATCCCGTGATGCCCAGCTATTTCGGCGCGGCACTGCCCCCCGCCGGTGAAGGAGTGCGTGGCGGCGACCTGGGCATGGGGGTGATCCCCTACATCGAGGCAGCCACCATCCACAAACTGCTCAACCCCGCGGATTACGCCCCAACGGTGCAGGAGAACGAGGGCACGCGCGCCTTCGGCTTCAACTCCCTGCCCAGCGCCGGCGAAGAGGTCCGGCACATAGAGACCACTGCCGCGGGGCAGGGCGGGCAGCCCCTGACCGTGGCCGATGCCGCGGTCACCGAGACCGAGCTTTTTGCCATGCTCACCCAGGAACCACGCGGCTACGTGCATCTGGCCACCCACGGCAAGCTGCTGCCCAAGAGCCCCCTGGACTCCTTCCTGGTCTTTTCCGAGGACCCCGCCGCCGAAGGCGACTTTCGTAGCGGCTTGGTCACGGTGCGCCAGATTAGGCGCGACCTTTTCGGCAAGCTCGGTGGCGCCAGACTCTGCACCCTTTCCTGCTGCGAAACCGCTTTGCGCGGCGGTAATCTCGGCCTGGAGCTGGCCTCCCTGGCCGGCGCCTTCCAGTCCGCCGGAGCGGGCATGGTGGTCGCCTCCCTCTGGGAAGTGCCTTCCAAGGCCACTGCTGAACTGATGGCACGTTTCTACGACCATCTCTTCCAGGGGGCGGACATTCCCCAGGCCCTGCGCGCGGCGCAGTTGGAGATGGCCAAGAGCGAGGCCCATGCCGCGCCCTTGAACTGGGCAGCCTTCATTCCCATTGGGCTGGACACAGGTCAGGGCCATCAGGGTGGTGCCGCGCAAGCGGTGCAATAGAATGTCGATATTTCCGCACTATTTCGATGTGCGGTATGCCTGGTCGACAAGACGGTCGTCTTGGAAACACGGGTGCAAACAGAACGGCGGGGTGGAAAAGAAGAATTCTGTTCACAAAGGCACGCAACATGCTAGAATAGACTTGTCTTACCGCAAGAAAGGGAGAGATCATGCTGAAGAGAGTGATACCGACGCTGCTGCTGGCCACAGCGCTTGCCCTGCTCTGGAGCGGGGGTGCCGCGGCCCAGGATTGTGACGCCGCCTACGACGGCATAGACACCATCGAGGACATGCAGGAAGTGCTGCGCCGCGTGGAGCAGTATCCGCAATGTGGCGATCTCTACGTGGCCCTGGGTGACATGGCCTATGACCAGCAACTCTGGCTGGATGCCGAAAAATGGTATGCCAAGAGCCTGGAATTCTACCCCGACGACTCCTTCATCCTGGATCGCCGGGCCGAATGCCTGCGCAACAAACCCATCGCCCTGGACGACGCCGACTCCGTCAAGGTGGAGGAAGAGATCCAGAAACGGGGCCTGGGCGGCGCCAAGGGCTTGCCCCCCATGAGCCTGGACATCAATTTCGACACAGGGAGCGCGGCCCTCAGGCCGGAAGCGCGTGCCTCCCTGGACAAGTTCGCGGCCATGGCCCAGAGCAAGTTCGGCGAGTTCCGTTTCGAGGTCCAGGGGCACACCGACGACGTGGGCAGCCCCCAGTCCAACATGGAACTCTCCAAACGGCGGGCCGAGGCCGTGCGGCAGTACCTGGTCCAGGCTCAGGGTCTGGATCCGGCGCGTTTGCAGGTCATGGGCTACGGCCAGACCCGCCCCATCGCCAGTAATCTGTCGGAAGACGGCAGGGCCCGGAACCGCCGTGTGCAGTTTCAGGGCATGAAATAGGGGGAACGAGCATGCAGAGTATCACCACGGGGGGGCGCGCCACCGCGCGCATATCCAGGATCATGGCCCGCATGGCGCTGCTTGCCGCAGTGCTGCTCCTGGCGGTGCCTGGCCTGGCAGCGGCCCAGGGCAAGACCATCATCGTCTCGGCCGAGGGCCTGGCCGATCCCAACGCCGATGCCTACCAGCGCGACAAGGCCCTGATGGTGGAGGACCTGCGCAGGGACGCCCGCAAACAGGCGGTGGAAAAGGCCGTGGGCGCGTTGGTGTCCTCTTCCACCCTTATCGAGAACTACACCCTGATCCACGACCGCGTCCTGACGCGCACCGCCGGCCTGATCAAGAGCGTGATCAAGGAGAGCGCGCCCTGGGTCGGCGAGGACGGCTTCGCGCACATGCTGATCAAGGCCGAGGTCTATGTGGACGACGTGCAGAACGCCCTGCAGGAAATGTCCAGGGATGAAAAGGTGGTCCTGATCAAGGAACGTGGCAATCCCAAGATTTCCACGTCCATCCGGGTGCAGAGCGCGGACTCTCCGGGCGCGGGCTTTCAACGTTCGGGCCTGGCGGAAAATATCCTCAACGAGCGCATCAAGGGCTTCGGATACAGGGTCTGGTCCGAGGACCATTCCACCCAGCTCAAGACCGACATGATGGTCCGCAGCAAATTGCAGAACCAGGTGGAAACCACCATTTCCCTGCAGCGGCAACAGGCCGCGGATTTCTACATCACGGGCGAGGCCAAGCTGACCACCAGTACCCAGACTTTGCAGCCCGCGAACATCACCGTCACCTTGTACCTGCTCAACCACTTCAGCGTGAAGTGCGTCAACGCCCACACCGGCGAGGAGATCCTCTACAACAACAAGGTGCCCAAGGGCCGCTCCTGGCCTAACGAGGCCCAGGCCATCGAAAGCGTGGGGCAGCTCATCGGCGAGGAGTTCTCCCAGGACTTTTTCGTGCAGCACCTACAGGCCCCGTCCAAGATCTACCAGCTCCAGGTGCTGGGCCTGCCCAGTTACGACATGGGGCAGTTGCTGCGGAAGGAATTTATCGGCCTCAGGCCCGTGCTGAACATCGACTTTCGCAACTTCGACCGCAATGGACTGTCACTGTACGAGGTCGAATTCACGGGCAGCGACGACAACTTCAACCAGATGCTCAACAGCGCCGTGTTGCAACCCCTGAATCAGAAGTTGGGAGAGAACGCCTTCAAGCTGGACTCGGCCCACGGCAACACCGTGCAGGTGGTCTTTGAGCCGATCATGAAGGAAGAGGAGATCACCAGACGGCTTCAAGGCTCTCCCCCGGCCTCCCTGGCCGCGGCGCACCCCGAGCGAGTCAAGGAGATCGTCAAGAGCGAAGAGACACTGCAGAAAGTGGCCGAGGTGGCGCCCGACGTGGCCAAGAAACTGGATGAGGAAGGCATCCTCGATGCCGCGGGCGGGAAGTCTGCCGTGGAGAGTTTCTGACGCGGCCCGTGCCTGAACAGCGCGAGCCGCTTGGAAATAGGGAAATAACAAGCTTTCAGACTAAGGGGGGCGGCCTGCACGGACGCTCGGCCTGAAACCACACTAACGCATGACAAGGAGTTTCGACATGGTCAAGAGAATGCTTCCGTTGCTGGCACTCGTCTTTCTCCTGGCAGCCGCTGCGGGCTGCCGGACAGCGGGCCCGGCGCCGGTCCAGACCGCCGCGCCGCAGCTCACACCTGCCCAGTATTACGAGCAGGGCCTCGGTTACTTCCGGCAGGAGCAATGGGCCCACGCCCAGGCCAGCTTCCAGTATGCGGTCAATCTGGATCCCAACTACGTGGAGGCCTGGTATCATCTGGCGCTCACCTACAAGAAACAGAACATGGACATGAACGCCGAAGACGCGGCCAAGCGCGCCGCGGTGATCAACCCCCGCTTCGTGCCGGCGCGGGAATTCCTCGGCATGCTCTATTTCCAGAGGCAGGACTACGTTTCCGCCAAGCTGGAACTCGAAGCGGCCCGCGCGCTGGGCAGCCGTGACCCCAATGTCTTCGTGGCCCTGGGCGAGATCTATCTTGCTGAAAAGCGTTGTAGTGACGCCATTGCCTCCTTCAACCACGCCCTGGCCCTGGACCCTGGCAATCTGCGCGGGCGTGAGGGGCTGGACAGGGCCAAGGCGCGCTGCGGCTCCGGACCCAAGAAGAGCACCCCGCCCCCGTCTCCGCCGCAGCCCAAGACGGAATTCAAGGGTGGTGCAAAGGCCATCAGTCCCTCGGACTTCTAATCCGCGGAGTATAACGTGGAAACACACAGCTTCCGGTTGCTGCCGTTTCTGGTCGTCCTGACCCTCATGCTGCCCACGGCGGTTGCGAGCGCGGGACAAAAGGAACTCATGAAGGCCTGGGCCGACAAGCAACAGGCCGTCAAGCAACAGGTTTTCGAGCGTTTGCAAGAGGGAAAACAGCTTCCTGAAAATGGAACGGTGTTTTTCAAGGCCAAGGTGAAACCAGACCCCAAGGATCAGAACAAAACCCTGATCATGGTTGACGAGGTGCGGATTTCACCCGAGTCTCCAGGTCAGGCGTCCGCGCCGAACGCCCAGGTGCCGCAGGTGCGACCGGCCCCCATCACGACCGTGATTCTGGAGTGGGAGCCCATGGATGTGTCGGAATTCCTCACCTACGAGGTATTGGACATCCCCATGGATCACTCCCTGGAAGGGAAGTTCACGGTCCGTGGCGGCGCCATGCATGGGCAGGAACAGGCCGGTGAACCGGTCCCGGCGGAACCCTAGGAGGGGCTGCCGCGACGGACCGAAACGTGAAGCAAAACCATCATCCTGGACTCCTTCCTTCAAGGGACAGGGGGGGCCAGACCAAGCGAGGGAAAAAGGCATGAACCGCAACAAGATACTTGTGTTCATACTGGCAGCGTTGTTGCTCTGCTGCGCACTGCCGGCCATGGCCGGCAACAAGAAGCTCATGACCATCGAGATGGCCAAGCAGGACCTGAAGCGCAATCTCATGGAATCCGTGGTGGGCTACAAGGTGAAGAAGGAAGGGGAGTTCGGCCTTACCGAGGACCCCAATCTGAAGGTCGACAGCAAGGCGCACGCCCTGATCAAGGGAGTGCAAGTCGATGAGTGCGTCTACGACCCGGGCAAGGACATCGCCATCTGCTACGGCCACATGGATCTGGCTGACGTGATCAACGTCCTGGGCGAGTACAACTACTACCAAAATGTGACCATCAAGCACGTGGGTCTAGGCACCACCAATCCCGCGGCGCGTCCCGCGCTGCAGGCACTGCGCGCGGCCATGCTCGACGCCTATCAACAGCTTGCCGCCTTGCTTGTGGGCGAGGAGATATACTCCCGTTCCCAGGTGGAAAACTTCATCCTCACCAAGGACGTGAATCGTTCCAGACTTTGCGCGGCTGTCTATGGCGCCTACATCCCGCAGCATTCCGTGAAGTTCGGCAAGAAGGGCTGGGGTTGGGACGCGGAGGGCGACGCCTACGTCATCCTGCAGCTCGACGTGGAAAAGGTTCGTGACGTCATGGGCAACATACTCATCTACCAGGGCGAGAACATCGTCGAGGTCATGGGCATGGGCACTTCCAAGGACGAACTCAGCGAGTCCGACGACCAGGCCGGAGCCCTCAAGGGAGGCAGCACCAAGGTCAGCTATGGCGATCTGGCCGTGCCCACCGAGGCCGCGCCCCCTGCGGCGGATTCGGATTACAAGGGTGGAGCCGCCGCCCAATAACCCGAAAATGCATGCGCGACGCGGGCCTGCCCGCGTCGCGCCACAAGGCGTGCCATGCATAGAGCACAGATCTGTCTGATCCTTGCGTTCACCCTGTTCTGCCTGATCGCCGGTCCGGTCCAGTGTCTGGCCCAGGAAAAGAAGACGGTCCGCCACCATCCCGGTTTTGCCCAGGAGACCGAGCTGGGATCGGCCTTCCCCCTGGCCGGATCCACGCCGGAACCTGCCTCAGGCGATGCAGCAGAAATACAGCAGCAGGAATCCATCCTGGAGGCCAACGCCACAGTGCAAGAGCAGACGACCGGCTCCCATGAGCTGCGGGAGCCTGTTGCGGACAAGATCGTCAAACACAGTGAGCCGGACGTTGCCCCTACCCCACTCGATACCTCCAAACTGACCCAGGCCGGTGTCGTGGAAAGCATCGAAGGGGCTGCCACGGCCCTGCTCGACATCTCCGAGACACAGAGCCACCCGCGCGAGTTGGTCGAAGGTGCGGCCGTCTATGTACAGGACCTGGTCCACACCGGTCCGGAAGGCAAGGTCATGATCCGGTTCCTGGACGAGAGCACCCTGGAGATGGGGCCCGAGAGCGAGATGCGTATTGGGGCGTTGTCCTTTGATCCAGGCAATGCGAGCAATTCCAGCCAGATTCTGGCCTTCCTCAAGGGGTTGCTCAGGTTCGCCACCGGCAAGATCACGGCGCAACGCGCCGAGAACCTGAGTGTGAGTTCGCCCTTGGCGACCATCGGCATCCGCGGTACAATCACGGACCACAAGATCGACGTCAGCGAGGAAGAGATCGATGGGACGCCCGTGCGCGTCGTGAACAGCGAATTGCATGCCCTGCGCGAGACCACGGCCAGTAAGGTGGTGGTCCGCAGCAAAGAGGGCGAGGTGGTGCTGGACAAACCCGACATGGTGGCGGAAGTGCAGTTGGACATTCCAATGCGGGCGCGCGAACTGACCAGTTTCGAAAAACAGGAGTTCGGCGCCGTGGCCATCCAACCGCGCTCCTTTGACCCTGAAGTGAACAGAAAACTCTACAGAGGCGTGGGGCGACCCCTGAACTGACACGCCGCCTCCAGGAAATATCATGGACCTTGGTCTCTATTTCACCTTTCTGGCGGCAACCACGGTGCTTCTGGTCACGCCCGGTCCCACGGTGTTGCTGGTGGTCAGCCACGGCCTCGCCGCGGGCAGAGGCGCTGCCCTGGCCACGGTGGCCGGCGTGGCCATGGGCGACCTGACCTGCATGACACTCTCCCTGGCCGGTCTGGGCGCGGTGCTGTCCGCGTCGTCCACTCTGTTCACCCTGCTCAGGCTCGCTGGCGCCGGTTATCTGATCTACCTGGGGTGCATGCTCTGGTTGGCGCCCCCCACGGTGGCACGACCGGAAGCCGCCTCCCTCAGCCGGGGGCGGATGTTCCGCCGGGCCTGGCTGGTCACGGCCCTGAACCCAAAGGGCATTACTTTTTTCGTGGCGTTTTTTCCCCAATTTTTGCGTATGGGGCAACCACTCCTGCCGCAGATGCTCCTGCTCGGTGGCACGTTCCTGACCCTGGCCATCGCCAACGCCACGGCCTACGCCCTGATCTCGGGGCAGGCTCGCTGTCTGGCGACTTCTTCCCTGCTCAAGCCCATGCGCCGCGGCGCCGGGGCTCTGTGCGTGGGTGCCGGCATCTGGAGCGCCGTCAAGAGCTGACTGCCTGAAAAGGCGCTGCCTCAGCGGATTCCGCCCTGCCTGCTGATGTCCATGCAGACGATGTGCCTGCTCCCCGCGCGGCTGGTGAAGGCAGCGGCAATGGTGGTGCAGAGGTTGCCCGAGGCCAGTGAGATGTATGACTCCGTAGTGAATTTGGGCAGGCCCGCGTCGATGGGCAGGAAGTAATCCTTGAGGGAGTGGTCGGCGCCTTTTTGCGCCGGCTGATAGATGAAGCGCTTGGCTTCGACGATGTTCATGGGATTGCAGATGGATTCCGAGATCTGCATCCCGCATTCATCGAGCACGTAGAGGCACTCCAGATCCGAGTGCATGGTCATGAAACCGGCCAGGACACGGTCGTAGCGTTGCTCCGTGCTCTGCTCCAGAGAGTTGATCAGGTCTTTGAGAATGGCGTCGTACATGGCGTAGAGGCGTTTTTTCTCGCCTATGGTCGTGAGCATGCGCTGTTTGAACCGGCTGGCCACGTGTTCCACGACGTTCAGGGCGTCCAGCATGCTTTGCGGGGGGTGCTGACCATGTTCGAGCAGTGCCGGTCTGGCGAAGTAGAACCCCTGAAATACGTCCACCCCCAGTTCGAGGAGAGCCATGGCCTCCTCCTCGCACTCCACGCCCTCTGCCACGACCATGGCGCCGATGCGCTGCCCCAGGCCGATCAGTGATTTCGTGACCTCCAGCTTGTAGAATTCCTTGTGGATGCCACTGATCAAGGAACGGTCGATCTTGAGCACGTCGGGTTTGATCTGGGCGATGCGCTCCATGTTGGAGTGGCCCGAGCCGATGTCGTCCAGGGCGATGAGGAACCCCGCATCGCGGTAGCGGGCGATGAAGTCGAGCAGGGCGAGGTTGTTTCGAACGTTGGACTCGATGAGTTCGATGACCACGTTGTTGGGGTTGATGCCGAAGCGTTTTGTTTGGTTGACTAGATAGGCGGAGCCGGCCGCCAAGGTATCCAGCAGGGAGACATCGAGGTTAATGGACAGGACCAAGTCCTTGTACCTGTGGTGAACATCGCCGAAACCCTCGAGCGCCTTGTCGCGGCAGAGCCTGTCCAGGGCCATTTTCTGGTTGTTGTTGGCCGGCAGGCGGAAAAGGCATGCCGGCGAAATGATCTCGCCGTTATTGGAAATGCCCCTGGAAAGGGCCTCGAATCCGAGAAGGGAGCGCTTCTTCACGGAAACCAGGGGCTGGTACAGGGAGAAGACACCGCGCTGTTGCAAGAGTGGGTCGATGTCCAGCACAGGGGATGCGCTATCGGGAGAGCTTTTCACGGGAGTTTGGGCGTTGTCCGAGGTAAGGGTTTTGTCGCATGGCCTGGGCACGGGGTGTAGTCACGTCCGCAAAAGGTGTCAATCCGTGTCCCTGTGTATGGATACCGGCCAAGGGGTGGAAAAGGGACCGCCGTACTGTGACGAGCGGTCCCTTTCAGACTCCTGGACACAATAAAGTGGACTACAGGGTCTCTCCCGTGCGCACACGCAACGAGCGTTCGATGTCCAACACGAAGATCACGCCGTCGCCTTCCTTGCCGGTCTTGGCCGAGGCCTGGATGGTTTGCATGGCCTCTTCCACTTTGTCGTCTGGAACGCCGACTTCCAGACGGATTTTCTTGAGCAGATTCACCTCGATGACAACGCCGCGGTAGGTTTCCGTGAAGCCCTTTTGGCGGCCGGAGCCCAGGATGTTGGTGGCCGACATGCTGTAGAACTGCTTTGCGTACAGCGCCTGCTTCACCGGAGTCAGACGCTCGGGCCGGACATAAGCGATAATGAGTTTCATAAGTCCTCCTGATTGGTCGTGTTGTTCTACTCCACGGTGAAGATCTGGAAACCGCTGTAGGCCTCGTTGCCGTGCTCGGAGATGTCCAGACCCTTGGTCTCGTCCTCGGGGCTCACGCGGATGCCCATGGCCAGGTCCACGGCCTTGAAGACCACGTAGCCCACGCCAAAGGCCCAGGCAAAGACCACGGCCACGCCCAGGAGCTGTACGAGCAGCTGGTCAATGCCGCCGCCGTAGAACAGGCCGGTGACGCCTCCGAATTCAGGTGCGCCGAACAGCCCCACGCAGATGGTGCCCCACGCGCCGCAGACACCGTGCACTGAAATGGCGCCCACGGGATCGTCGATCTTGAAAATCTTGTCCAGGAATTCCACCGAGATGACGCAGAGGACGCCCGCGGTTGCACCGATGACCAGAGCACCGACTGGAGCCACGTCGAAACAGCCGGCAGTGATGGCCACCAAGCCGGCAAGAGCGCCGTTCATGGTCATGGAGACGTCGGGCTTGCCGTAACGCAGCCAAGCCATGAGCATGGCGCCGAGTGTTCCCGTGGCGGCCGCCAGGGTGGTGTTCACGGCGATGTAGCCGATGGTGCCGTCGGCTGTGGTGGTGGAGCCGGGGTTGAAGCCGAACCAGCCGAACCAGAGGATCAGGACACCCAGGCCGGCCATGGGGATGTTGTGGCCGGGAATGGCGCGTGGGGTACCGTCGCTGGCATACTTACCCAGGCGAGGCCCAAGCACGATGGCACCGGCCAAGCCGACCCAGGCGCCAACGGAATGGACAACGGTTGAGCCGGCGAAGTCGGCGAAGCCGAGACCTTCCAGCCAGCCCGCGCCAGCGTCGCCCAACCACAGGCTGCCCCAGGCCCAATGCCCGGAGATGGGATAGATCAGACCGGTAACCAGAACGGTGATGATCAGGTACCCCGCGAACTTGGTGCGTTCGGCGATGGCACCTGAGACGATGGTGGCGGCGGTGGCCGCGAAGACGGACTGGAAGAACCAGAAGGTAAGGGTCCACTGCCCGTCGCCGTCGGCAGGCGTTGCGTTGCCGAGGGCAAAGCCCGAGCCGCCGACGATTCCGCCGATGTCGGTGCCGAACATCAGGGCGAAACCGAAGAGGAAAAAGATCACCGCTCCGGCGGCGAAATCGATGAAGTTCTTCATCATGATGTTGCCGGCGCTTTTTGCGCGGGTGAAACCGCACTCCACGCAGGCGAACCCCGCCTGCATGAACATGACGAGAATGGCAGCCAGCAGGGTCCAGAGGATGTTTGCGTTGGCCTGGCTGAGCAGTTCGATTTCCTCTGCCCAGGCCATGCCTGGAGTCAGCGTGAAGGACAGACCAGCACCCGCCCCCAGGATCAAGGGCAACAGGCCCTTGCGGAAGATGGATTTTGAAACCATATGCGACCTCCTTAGCGTTTTGTTTGCAGAAGTGATGTACCGCGCCGCGCACTGGGCATGAGCAAGAACAGGGCCATCTCGACAACATACTGAATTTATGGGGTAATATTGTCAGGAGTATGATCCTGCCATGCAGTAAGAAAGAAAAAATTACAAAAATGCATATGACAATCATACATTGATTTTCAAATTTGTGAATTAAGAAAAAATGCCAGCAAAGCGGCGTACACGCGGTCCCTGTTCAGGGAGAAATGTCAGCAAGGCAGGCCTGAAATAAACAAGAGAAAAACCGCAAGACATGTGCGCGAAGTTTCATGCAGATGGGGTCACCCACGGTAGATTCCGCCAGGAGCACGCAATAATGTCAGTGCACAGTTTCTTCATAGGCTTGTGCATGGCATTGGAATTGCGGAGTAAAATAGACGGCTGGTGACCTTGACCAAAAATAAACAAGGTCTTATAACAACCTCTGATAGTGAACAAAGATGAAACTGCTTTGTAAGGTTTCTCCTACATGATTGTGCATACGTCTTGATGCGCATTGTCCTTGATCTTTGTATCGCTCCTGTAACACGGTGTTGCCCATGTCTGTTCATGGGGGGTGATGTGGCACGCGTCCTTACAGCAGACCTCGAGCCTGGCATGGTGCTCGCCGAGAACCTCCGTACCCAGCAGGGCCGTCTGCTGCTGCGGGAAGGACTCGTCCTCAAGGAGGGGCATATCCAGTTGTGCAAGCGTTGGGGCGTGCCCTCGGCCAGCGTCAAAGGCGTTACGACCGATGACATTGCACAAAAGGCCAGTCGCAGGGTTTCGCCCAAGGCCTTGGGCATGGCCCAGGAATGTGCCGCCGCCAGACTCCAGGCCTGGAGTCTGGACGATCCTGTCAGCCGAGAACTGGTCAGGCTGTTCGTCCTGCGTATCGCGCAGCGCTTGGAGCAGGACGGCTGTGTCATACCAGGGGAGACCCCGCTGCCCGCCGCCTTTCCCGCGCCCAAGCAGGGATGCTCTTTGCCCCCGCCGGGGCGAATCGCAGGGAAACGGCTCACCATGGCCTCCATGCCCGAGAGTTTTGCGAAAATCGTCGAGGCCTTGGACGATCCCATGGTTTCCAGTGCCTATCTCGCCGAGGTCATCAGCGGCGACAGCAGCCTGTCAACGCGGTTGCTCAAGGTTGTCAATTCCCCGTACTACGGCTTTTCGAAACGCATCGACACCTTGCAACGCGCGGTCACCCTAGTGGGATCCAGGCAGTTGGGTACCCTGGCCATGGGGGTTTCCGTGTTCAGCATGTTCGAGAATGTCCCGGCAAAATTGTACTCCATGCGTGATTTCTGTCGCCACAGCCTGACCTGTGCCATCGTGGCCCGCCACCTCGCCGGTCATTTAGTGGAGTATCCCGGTGGCCTGGACAGGGAGCGGTTGTTTGCCATCGGCCTGTTGCACGACATGGGACGGATGATCGCACTCATCCATTACCCGGAGCAGGCAATGGCCGCCATGATCCGGGCCATGCGGATGCAACGGCCGATGTACGAATTGGAACGCGAGTTGTGGGGGTACGACCACGCCGAGTTGGCGGGATTCCTGCTCCGGCAATGGAGGTTCCCTGAATCCATCGTCTTGGGGGTGGGGGCGCATCATCCACCGTTTTCCGCGGACTCCCCCCTGGAGGCGCTTCTGATGCACGTGGCCGATGTCCTTGCACACATGCTCGATCTCAGGCTGGATGGTCTCTTGGCGGTTCCCCGTCTTCAGGAGGACGTCTGCTCTCGGCTGGGGCTGGGGGCCGATGTCTTTGCCGCGACCATGGACCATGCCGAGAAGGAAATCGAGGAAACCCTTGAAGCGTTCATGTCCGCCGCGGCCTGAGGAGACCATGGGGTACGAAAGGGAAATCCAGAAGCTCAGGAGCCGGGTGACGTATCTGGAAGACGTCTACCGGTTTACCCTCGAAGCCCTGGAAATGGCCGCCACCCTTGGCGATTTCCAGCGCAGCATCGAGGGGTTCGCCTCGGAACAGAACATTCTTCATGACGCCCTGAGCAGGTTGAAGCAGGTCATGGAGTTCAAGGCGTTGGCCATCTTCCGCATCAATGAGGAGACCGCGGATTTCTATCAGGCCTGCTGCGAACCGCCGGAGTTTGCGGCCTACTTCGACAGGGAAGTTGACGACAATGTTGAGAGGGGTACCTTTGCCCAAGCTTTGGAGCAACATAAGCCCCTGTTCGTCAAGGCCTTGCAGCCGAGCCAGCGCAACAGGAGTCTGCTGCTGCACTCGGTGGCCACGACATCCCGGATTCGCGGCATGCTCGTGGCCCTGCCGTCGAAAGGCCTCAGACACATCCCGGACAGCTCCCTGCGCCTTATCTCACTGATCCTGTTGAACATGGCCAACTGCCTGGAGAGTCGAGAACTCTATGCTCTTTTGCGCAGCGCCAACAGGGAACTGGAGCATCAGATCAAGGACGTGGCCAAGCAGAAGGCGTTTTACCGTCAGCTGTTCGACAACTCGCCCACACCCGTGGCCCTGCTCGGAACGGATGGAAGTGTCATGGAGGTCAACGAGGGCTTCGAATCGCTGTTCGGCTATGCCGTGGATGAGATCGTGGGCCGGAAGGCCATGGAAATCATCGCCACCAGGGAATCCGAGGCGCTGCTACAGGATTTTTTCGTCAAATTCAGGGAAGGCCAGAACCTTTCCCGGGAGATCACCTTGCGCCACAAAGGAGGCGATCCGTTTCCGGTCCAATTCTTGGGATTTCCGGTACAGCACGAGGGCAGGGTTCAGGCGGTGCATTGCAGCTTTGAGGACGTCACTGCCCGCAAGGCGTTCGAGGAGCAACTCGCCTATCAGGCTTTCCATGACGCACTGACGGGCCTGCCCAACCGGGCCCTGTTCATGGAGCGCCTGGAGCGGGCGTTCAGACGCGCCAAGCGGAGCGATCACCACCGTTTTGCCGTGCTGCTCGTGGACCTGGACCGCTTCAAGAACATCAATGACACCAAGGGACATCTCTTTGGCGATGAAATGCTGCGGCAGCTGGCCGGGCGCTTTTTACTGTGCATCCGCGGTACGGACACCGTTGCCCGCTTGGGAGGCGACGAATTCGCGGTGCTTCTCGAAGATTTCAGCCACGCAGCAGAGGTGGTGCAGGTGGCCAAGCGCTTGATTCTGTCCTTTGAGCAGCCGCTGGTCATCCGCGATCAGCCCATATACACCGGGGCGAGCATCGGCATTGTGGTCAAGACCAAGGGATACGAAAGCGTCGACGACATACTGCGTGACGCCGATCTGGCCATGTACAAGGCCAAGGATTTGGGAGGCGGTTGTTTCAAGATCTTCAGCAAGGTGATCAACCTCGAAGCGGTACGCTCCCTGAATTTGGAAAACGAATTGCGTAGCGCCCTGGCGAACGAGGAGTTTTGCCTACACTACCAGCCCGTGGTGGACGTGAACAACGGTTTTGTGGTCGGCTTCGAGGCTCTCCTGCGCTGGCATCACCCCACACGGGGTTGCGTATTGCCAAACGATTTCATACCCATGGCCGAAACCACGGGGCTCATCCTGAACATCGGCGAGTGGGTGCTGCGCAAGGCCTGTGCCCAGCTCAAGGACTGGTGCACCATTTGCGGCAACGGATCCGGTCCGTCGCTGAGCGTCAATCTCTCCAGCCGGCAGCTGTGCCAGCGGACTCTGCCGGGGTTCGTCGAGGGGCTGTTGTTGGAGTTCGAACTCGCCCCCTCCTTTCTCAAGTTGGAAATCACGGAATCGGCCATGATACAGAGCGTGAAGCAGACCATCGAGGTACTCAAGCGGCTCAAGGACCTGCAAATCGAACTCCTGGTGGACGATTTCGGCAAGGGGTACTCCTCCCTCAGCTACTTGCACCAGTTCCCCATCGACTACCTGAAGATAGACCGCTCCTTCATCAGCGGCAAGGACAGTGAAATCGCCAACCTGCCCATTGTCTCCACCCTGATGGCCCTGGCCAGGAGCATGAACATCCAGGTGGTGGCAGAAGGTGTTGAACATGAGGACCAACTCCGCGCCTTGCAAAAACTTGGCTGCCCCCTGGCCCAAGGCAATCTGTTCAGCCCTCCGTTGGAGAGCGATAGCGCCGGCACCCTGCTGCTGACTCCTCCCCGCTCGCGTTGTGTGCGAACAGGAAGCCGCGGTCGTGAGGCGTTCAACGGCAATTATCATAAAGCTTGAAAAATCCCGCCGGCATCCCGGAAAAATCCTTGACAAGCCGCGGCCGCCGAACGTATCAAGCACCTCATGCATTCGAACTCCCTATCCCACTCCCAGGTCTTCTCCAACTTTTTTTATTTTTGGTTCTATTGGTTTAGCCAGGCCCGTGGTCCCAGGGAGCGCTGCATAGTATAGACAAGTACCAAGCAACAGTCTCCTCAAAGGGCCGCGGGCACAAGCCGGCGGCCCTTTTTTCGTCTCGAGGACAGGGTGCCGGGAAAAGGAACCCGCCCCCTGGGTGAGACGAAAACACAAAGGAGTGCGTCATGCTGTTGGGTAAAGAAGTCAGGCTCGAACGGATCTTCAACAGGAACACCAAGCGTACCATCATCGTGCCCATGGACCACGGCGTCACCGTGGGCCCCATCTACGGCCTGGTGGACTTCAAGGGCACGGTCAACCGCGTGGCCGACGGCGGCGCCAACGCCGTGCTCATGCACAAGGGCCTGCCCCGCTGCACCCACAGGGGCTACGGTCGCGACATCGGCCTCATCCTGCACCTCTCCGCATCCACTCGGCTTTCTCCCTTCCCCAACGCCAAGACCCTCGTGGCCACGGTGGAAGACGCCATCCGCCTCGGCGCCGACGGCGTGTCCCTGCACGTCAACCTGGGTGACGAGACCGAGGCACGCATGCTCGACGATCTCGGCAGGATCACCTCCGAGGCCTCTTACTGGGGCATACCCGTGCTGGCCATGATGTATGCCCGAGGCCCCAAGATCTCCAATGAATACGATCCGGAGGTGGTCAGGCACTGCGCCCGGGTTGGCCAGGAACTCGGCGCGGACGTCATCAAGGTGAATTACACCGGTGATATAAAAACCTTCAGCGACGTGGTGGACGCCTGCTGCGTTCCCGTGGTCATCGCCGGCGGCGAGAAGATGGAAAACACCGAGGACATCCTGCGCATGGTGCATGACTCCATCCAGGCCGGCGGAGCCGGACTCTCGGTGGGGCGCAATGTGTTCCAGCACAAGAATCCGACGGTGTTGGTGGAGGCCCTGCACGGCATCGTGCACGAGGACTGGGACGTGGAGCAGGCCCTGGAGCACCTGGGCGACGACGCCTGATCGGCGACATTTCAGAATCGAGGAGAGACAGCCATGCGCGTGGGAAAAGAGATTCGACGGGAACGGATTTTCGACCGCAACACCAAGCGGACCATCATCGTGCCCCTGGACCACGGCTTCACTGTGGGTCCCATCCTTGGGCTCGTGGACCTCAAGGAGACAGTGAACCAGATAGCCGAGGGTGGCGCCAACGCCGTGCTCATGCACAAGGGCCTGGTGCGTTGCGGCCACCGGACCCGAGGGCGGGACATCGGCCTGATCCTGCACCTTTCGGGCAGTACGACATTGTCCCCCTACCCCAACGCCAAGACCCTGGTCTCCAGTGTGGAGGAGGCCCTGAAGCACGGCGCCGACGGCATCTCGGTGCACGTCAATCTGGGTGACGAGTGCGAGCGTGAGATGCTCCGCGAAGTGGGTGCCTGCGCAGAGCAGGCCGCGGACTGGGGCATTCCCATGCTGGCCATGGTCTACGCCCGGGGCAAGAAGGTCGAGAACGAGTTCGAACCATCCGTGGTGGCCCACTGCGCCAGGGTGGGCGAGGAACTCGGCGCCGACGTGGTCAAGGTCAACTACACCGGTGATCCCGAGACCTTCCGCAAGGTCGTGGACGGCGTCTGCATCCCGGTGGTCATTGCCGGCGGTCCCAAGCTCGATTCGGACCACGCCCTGCTGACCATGGTTTTCGATTCCATCCAGGCCGGAGGTTCCGGACTCTCGGTGGGGCGCAACATCTTCCAGCACGACAATACGGCGAAGCTGCTCATGGCCGTGCACGGCATCGTGCACGAGGGCCTGAGCGTGGAGCAGGCCGAAGCCAGGCTCAGGGCCTAGGAAGGGGGGCATCATGAAGGAACTCTGGTTCAAGGCCGTGCCCTTCGACAAGGTGCTGGTGACCCTGGCCCTGGAGTCGGGGGTGGACGGTATCATCGCGGAACGCGACAAGCACGAGGCCATCACCTCCCTGGGCAGGGCGCGGGTGGCCGCGCCCGAGGATTTCGTGCGCATCGAACTTATGGACAAAAAGGACGAGGAACACGCCGTGGAAAAGCTCAAGGCCGGTGAAAGGGTGTTGCTCGGACTCGGCTGGGAGATCATCCCGGTGGAGAACATCCTGGCTCAGGCCAGGGGCTTGGCCGTGGAAGCCGCGAGCCTCGACCAGGCCCGACTTGCCGCGGGCATCCTGGAATGCGGCGTGGACATGGTGGTGGCGCTGCCCGAGGCCGCGCCCCAGCTCAAGGCAATGGTCCGTGAGGTCAAACTCAGTCAGGGGCGCACGCAGCTCGCCCCGGCCACCATCACGGCCATCGAGCATGCTGGAATGGGCCACCGCGTCTGCGTGGACACCCTCTCCCTGCTCAGCCGGGGGCAGGGCATGCTCATCGGCAATTCCTCGAGCTTCACCTTCCTGGTCCACGCCGAGACCGAATCCAACCCCTACGTGGCTGCCCGCCCTTTCCGGATCAACGCCGGCGCCGTGCACGCCTACGCCGTGCTGCCCAACGACAGGACCTGCTATCTGGAGGAGCTTTCCGCCGGCCGAGAGGTGCTCATCGTGGGGGCGGACGGGCAGACCACCCTGGCCACCGTTGGTCGCAACAAGCTGGAGATACGCCCCATGCTGCTGATCAAGGCCAGGGTGGAGGAAACCGGCGAGGAGGGCGCGATCTTCCTGCAGAACGCCGAAACCATCCGCCTGGTGACGTCGGCGGGTGAGCCCGTGAGTGTGGTTACCCTGCGTGAGGGCGACAAGGTCCTGGTACGCACAGATGCCGCGGGCCGACACTTTGGCATGCGCATCTGCGAAGAAATCAAGGAAGGCTGAGATGACAGCGAACAAGGACGTCACGCGGTCGCCTCAGGAACGTCTGGCCCAGGTGCGCGACGAGATCGACGCCGTGGACAGGGAACTCCTGCAGTTGCTCAACCGCCGCGCCGGCCTGAGTCTCGAAGTGGGGCGCATCAAGGCCGGCGCCAAGGACCTGATCTTCAAACCATTCCGGGAGAAGGAAGTGATACAGTCGTTGCTGGCCACGAGCCCCGGCCCCTTGCCCGAGGAACACCTGCGCGCCATCTACCGCGAGATATTCTCCTCCTCGCGCAGTTTGCAACGCCCCCAAAAGGTGGGGTATCTCGGACCGGAAGGGACCTTCTCCTACTTCGCCGGGGTGGAGTTTCTGGGGCGCAGCGTGGAGTACACGCCTCTGCCAGACCTGCACGCCGTGTTCCGCGCCGTGCATTCCCGCGAGATCGAACTGGGGGTCATCCCCTTGGAAAACTCCCTGCAAGGCACCGTGGGCGAGGGACTGGACCACTTCCTGAAGTACGAGGTCTTCATCCAGTCCGAGATCTTCTACCGCATCAGCCACAGCCTGCTTTCCCAGGCCGGGAGTCTGGCCGCGGTGCGCTCGGTCTACTCCCACCCGCAACCCCTGGCCCAGTGCGGCGCTTGGCTGCGGACCAACCTGCCCAGGGCGCGGATCATCCCCACGGAGAGTACGGCCGCGGCTGCCAGGCGCGTGGCCGAGAACAACGAAGAGGGCGCGGCCGCCATCGGGCACCGTGGCCTGGCCACCCTGCTGGGGCTGAACATCCTGGCCCAGGGCATCGAGGATCTGCCCGACAACTGGACCCGCTTCGTGGTCATCGGTCCCACGCCGGCCATACCAACGGAGCAGGGCGCCAAGGACAAGACGAGCATGCTCTTCACCCTGCCGGACAAGCCCGGCAGTCTGGTGCAAGTGCTGGAGCTGCTGGCGCGCGCCGGCATCAACATGAAAAAACTGGAATCGCGGCCCATGCGTGGCGAAAAATGGCAGTATGTTTTTTTCGTGGATGTGGAGTGTGATCTGGAGCAGGAGCGCTATGACGCGGTGCTGCAGGAAATGCGGATGAGCTGCCAGACCCTGCGGATACTGGGCAGCTATCCTGCCGGCCCCCAACTCGATGCCGCATCCGTCCTCAAGGAGGAGAGCAATGAATGATCCAGTGACCGTGGGCGCTCCGTCCTCGAAATCCCTGTCGCACCGGGCCGTGATCTGCGCGTCCCTGGCCGTGGGTGAGTCCAGCCTCGGCGGGGTCCTGGAGAGCGACGACCTGATGCGTACCATGGATTGCATGCGGGCCGCGGGAGCGGTCATCGAACGACTGGCGCCGGGACGTTACCGTGTCCAGGGCGTCAACGGCACTCCGGCCGGCGGTACCGATGTGCCCGTGGCCATTGACGTGGGCGAGTCAGGCACCACCTGCCGCCTGCTCACCGCTGTCCTGGCCGTGGGCACGGGGGACTTCCGTGTCTTCGGCAGGGGGCGCATGCACCAGCGCCCCATCGCCGAACTGGTGGACGTGCTGCGCGGCCTGGGCGTGGAGATCACCTACGAGGAGTTGGACGGCTGCCCGCCGTTCCTGATGCGCTCGGCTGGACTCAAAGGCGGGGAGTGCACCATCACCCTTCGGGAGAGCAGTCAGTATCTCTCGGGTCTGCTGCTGGCCTCGCCCCTGGCGCGCCGCCCCCTGACCGTGAACCTGGGCGGGGACAAGGCCGTGTCCTGGCCCTACGTGGGGCTCACCCTGCAGACCATGACCGACTTCGGCGCTTTGGTCCGGGTGGAAATGCCCGCCAACGGAGGCTGGGAGGAGGTGGACTGGCGCACGCTGGAGCAGGCCGAGCCCGGCAGGATGCGTTTCCGCACGCCCTATGGCATGTACATGGGGCGCAAGGCACAGGTCGAGGGTGACTGGAGCAACGCCTCCTACCTGCTGGCCGCCGGAGCACTGGGGCCCCGCCCCGTGCACGTGGTCAACCTGCGCAGCGACTCCCTGCAGGGCGACAGAGCCATCCTGGGGATCCTCGAGGCCATGGGCGCCAGCGTGGACTGGAAAACCGACGGCGTGGTGATCATGCCCGAGCCCTTGCGCGGCGTGGACGTGGACATGGGGCACTGCCCCGATCTGGTGCCCACCGTGGCCACCGTGGCGGCCTTTGCCCAGGGGGCGACGCGCATCCGCAACGTGGCGCACTTGCGTATCAAGGAGAGCGACCGGCTCCAGGGCGTGGCCGACGAGCTGAACCGCGCCGGCGCGACAGTGGAGGTCCAGGACGATGGGTTGTTGATCACACCCTTTGCCAAGGCTCCGAATCTGCAATACGAGTTTCGCACCTACGGCGACCATCGCATGGCCATGAGCCTGTCCCTGCTGGGCTTGCGTCACGGTGAGGTGCTGCTGGACAACCCCGGCTGCGTGGCCAAGTCCTTTCCGGGGTTCTGGGACGAATGGAAGCGGCTGCGCGGCTGATGCCACTTCTACTTCCAACAGGGTGCAATTTGAAGTGGAATGTGCGCCAGGACAGGGCGCCCAGCATGCGAAGTAGTTAACGGCAACAAGCAAAATCATTGTTTTGCCAATTGCGGGAAATCAAGACTGCTGGACGCGGTGTTGATTGCACAATGAAATGAGGATGTCGGGCGCGGCACTGGGAAACACAAGTATACGGAGGCAATGGATCATGGATTGGAAAGCGTTGGTCATGGGCATGCTCCTGGGCTGCCTGCTGCTCTTCGTCATGGGCGCCCGGAGTGCCCCGGTGGCTTCCACGCCAGAGGTGGAGACAGGGCGCTATGCGCTGTACATCGACAAGAACGTCAAGGGGCAACCCGTTTGGACCATCTTCGACACAACGGAAGGCGAGGCCAAGATCTTCGAACAGGGTACGGTGCGTCGCGTCTCGTTTGCCGAAAACACGGTGGAAGAGCTGAAGTAGGTGTCATGAAGATTCGTCGCGTTGCCGTGCTGGGTGGCAGGGGGCAGATGGGGGCGCTGTTCGTGCGTCGCACCAGGGAAATCGGACGGGAGGCCCGCTGCCTGGACACCGCGGACCAGCCCCTGACCACGGAGGTGCTACAACGGGAAGTGGACGGCGTGGACTTGGTGCTGCTGGCCGTGCCCCTGCCGGCGGTGGAACAAGTGGCGCAACAGGTTGCGGCGGTGCTCCAACCACCGCAAATACTGGCCGACGTGGCCTCGGTCAAGATCCGGCCCATGGCCTCCATGCTCGAGGCCTATCCCGGACCTGTCGTGGGCACGCACCCGCTCTTTGGTCCGGACACCCACCAGGGGGGGCGGGTGGCCCTGGTTCCGGGCAGGCCGACCACCGAGAAAGCGGGTGGAGCGGAGCCGGAGGCCTGCGCCGCGGTGCGGGAGTGGTTCGAGGCCATGGGCTTCGAGGTCTTCACCACAACTGCCGAGGAGCACGACAGCGCCATGGCCATGATCCAGGGTTTGAACTTCGTGACCACGGTCTCCTATCTCGCAGCCTTGGCCAGGCAGGAGGAGACCCACAAGTTCCTCACACCGTCGTTTCAGCGCCGGTTGGACGCGGCGCACAAGTTGGTGACCCAGGACGCCGAGTTGTTCATGGCCCTGTTCGACGCCAACCCCTACAGCCAGGACGCGGTGCGCCGCTACCGAAACTTCCTGCACGTGGCGGCCGGCGGCGACATGGACCTCCTGGTACAGCGAGCCGGCTGGTGGTGGGGGGAAGAAGACTGAGCATGCCGCCTTGCACGGGGGTACATGCGGCGCTGCATGCACTCCATGAGAGGTTGTTTGGCACGATTATCCGTACGAAAGGTAAATTTCAGCACAGGCAAACACTGCCAGTAAACGTCCCGGAATCGTAAAGGAGTTCCAGATGGACCCGATCATCTTGCAGCAAAATGGCACATGGCTGCCGTCGGACATCCAGACGCCCATCAGCCTGTTTCTTGGGCTGGTGGGAGTCAAGCAGGGCATTCTCCTGGAGAGCGCCGAAGTGGACGGCCGGCTGGGCCGCTACAGCATCATCGCCTGGAACTACCGGCTCAGGCTCTCCTGCAAGGGGGGCAAGCTGGAGGTGGCCTCCCGCGACGAACGCCTCGACGCCCTCAAGGAGTTCAACGGACTGGAGTTCATCGACGGCCTGCGAGAGGTGATGCGCCATCTGCACATCCTCCCGCCGGAGAACATGGAGGACCTGCCCCCCATCACGCGGGGGTTGTGCGGCTATTTCGGCTACGGCCTGGCCGGGATGTTCGAACCCAAGCTGGCGCCGCTGCTCCCGCCCGAACAGGCCGAGGCCTGCCTGGTATTGCCGGGGCAGGTGGCGCTCTACGACCACGTCTTCCATCGGCTTTGCCTGCTCTCCCTGGTGGACGGCGCCAAGGCCGAGATGGACTTCTCGGCCCTGAACCGCCCCGTGGAACCGCCCACGGCCGGCCCGATGATGAACATGCCCGAGGAGGTGGCCTACAAGAAAGCAGTGGAGCGCGCCAAGGAGATGATCCGTCAGGGCGAGGCCATCCAGGTGGTGCTCTCCACACGTTTTCAGGCCTCCTTCAGCGGTGACCCTTTCGTGCTTTACAGACGGCTGCGCAGGGTCAACCCCTCGCCCTACATGTTCTTCCTCCGGTTGCCCAAGCTCACGCTCATGGGCTCCTCGCCGGAACTGCTGGTGCGCTGCAACGACGGCGAACTGACCACCTGCCCCATCGCGGGCACGCGCCCCAGGGGAAAGGACGCCAACGAGGACGAGCGCCTGGCCCTGGAGTTGCTGGACGACCCCAAGGAGCGGGCCGAGCATGTGATGCTCGTGGATCTGGGTCGCAACGACCTGGGCCGTATCGCCGAGGCCGGCAGCGTGGAGGTGGAGAAGTACATGCAGGTGGAGCGCTTCTCCCACGTCATGCACATCACCAGCTATGTCAAGGCCAGACTGGCCGAGGGCATGGACGCCCTGGACGTGCTGGCGTCCTGCTTCCCGGCGGGTACGGTGAGCGGCGCGCCCAAGGTCCGGGCCATGGAACTCATCGCCGAACTCGAGGGTCTGAGCCGCGGCCCCTACGCTGGCGCCATCGGCTGGATCGGTCTGGATCCCAGCCGTGTGGACCTGGACACCGGCATCACCATCCGCAGCCTGTGGATCCGCGACAGCACCATCCAGTGGCAGGCCGGTGCCGGCATCGTCTTTGACTCGGACCCGGAAAAGGAATGGCAGGAGTGCCGCAACAAGGCCAAGGTCCTGGCGGAAGTATTGGCTGCCAAGGGAGGCGGTGATGTTTTTGCTGATTGACAACTACGATTCCTTCACCTTTAATCTGGTGCAGGCCTTCTACAAGCTGGGGCGCGTGCCCGAGGTGCTGCGCAACGACGATCCCGGCCTGCTGGAACTGGCCGACAACCCCAGGCTGGAGATGGTCTGCATCTCGCCGGGCCCAAGCCACCCGCGTAACGCCGGGCTCTGTCTGGAGTTCCTGGAGCGTCTGCCCCCGCAGGTACCGGTGTTGGGCGTCTGCCTGGGGCATCAGATACTGGGGCAGTTTGCCGGCGCCACCGTGGACGTGGGCGAACGCATCATGCACGGCAAGACCTCCATGGTCACGCATTGCGGCAAGGGCTTGTTCACGGGCCTGCCCAACCCCATGCTCGTGGGACGCTACCACTCCCTGCTGGTGCGCGCGGCGGAGGTGCCGGACAAGCTGGAGATCACTGCCCGCACCAGCGAGGACGAGGTCATGGGCATCACCTACAGGGACAGGCCCTGGGCCGGGGTGCAGTTTCATCCGGAATCGGTGCTTACACCCAACGGTATGGATTTGTTGGAAAACTTTCCTGCGTCCCTCGGCAATGGGGGTGCGGCATGACTATCATCAAGACCATTCTCGAGGAAATCGGTTCGCGACGAAACCTGCCCCCGGATCTGGCCGAACAGGGTTTCGACCTGCTCATGGACGGCGAGTTGAGCCCGGCCCAGGCCGGAGCCTATCTCATGGGGTTGCGCACCAAGGGTGAGACGGCTGGGGAGATCGCCGCGGCCGTACGCGCGGCCTTGAACCGCGCCCGCCTCGTGCAGGGGCTGGAGATGCGGCGCATCGACGTGGTGGGAACAGGGGGCGACGGCCGGCACAGCTTCAACTGCTCCACGGCCACGGCCTTGACTCTGGCCGGCATGGGCCATCAGGTGGTCAAGCACGGCAACCGGGCCGTGTCCAGCTCCAGCGGCAGCGCGGACATGGTGGAGGCCCTGGGCCTGCCCATGTTCCAGGACCCCGAGGAAGTGGAGCAGGAGCTGGCGCGCCGGGGTTTCGTGTTCCTCTTCGCGCCCCATTTCCATCCTGCCTTCCGGCACATTATGCCGGTGCGCAAGGATCTGGGCGTGCGCACGCTGTTCAACCTGCTGGGGCCGTTGCTCAACCCGGCGCGCCCCACGCATCTACTGCTGGGCGTGGCCCGGCCCGAGATCATGCAGCTCATGGCCGAGGCCCTGCTCCTGGCCGGCGTGGAGCGGGCCGCCGTGGTGCACGGTGCCGGTGGATTCGATGAACTCACGCCCTTCGGCCCCAACCAGGTGGTCTGGGTGGGGCAGGGCAGCATCGTGGCAACGGAGCTGGACCCAGCGGAACTTGGGTTCAAGCGCGGAACGCCCGATGACGTGGCGGTGAAGGACAAGGACAGCGCTCTGGAGGTGCTGCGCGCGCTGCTCTCGGGCAAGGGACCCGAACCCATGCGCGAGATGCTGGCCCTGAACGTGGCCGTGAGCCTGCACCTGCTCGAAGACGGCATGCCCATGGGCGAGTGCGTGGAGCGTGCTCGGGGTGCCTTGGCCGCCGGCGAGGGAAGCAAGGTTCTGGAGCGCGCATGAAGCAGGCGAACAGAATGCTCGAGAGTTTCCGCCGGGCCAAGCAGGCGGAGATCGACGCCCTTCTGGAGCTGGAGCGACAGGGGCGGTTGCCGGCACCTTGGACCGGTGAAAGGCCGTCCTTTGCCAGGGCCTTGCAGGGAGCGGGCTTGTCGGTCATTGCCGAATACAAGCGGGCCTCGCCCTCCAAAGGTGTGATCAACGCCACCCTTGAACCAGAGGACGTGGCCGCGGCCTATGCGGCCGGCGGCGCGGCGGCCCTGTCCGTACTCACCGAGGCTGACCACTTCCAGGGAGATCTGGACTTCCTGCGGCGCATGGCTGCCCCAGGTCTGCCGCTGCTGCGCAAGGATTTCACCCTGCACCCATTGCAGGTGCTCCAGACAGCGGCCACCCCGGCCTCGGCCCTGCTGCTCATCGTGCGCATGCTCGAGCCCGGATTGTTGCAGGACCTGCTATTGAGGGCGCAGCGCGCCGGGCTGGACGCCGTGGTCGAGGTCTTCGACTTCGAGGATCTACGCCTGGCCCAAGGGCTGCACGTCGAGGGTACCCGGATCATCCAGGTCAACAACCGTGACCTGGACACCCTGCGTACGGACTTGGCGGTCTCGGAGGCGCTGATCCGCCACAGGCGCGAGGGCGAGGTCTGGATCAGCGCCAGCGGCATCTCCACCGCCAGGGATATGCACCATATGGAGGCGCTCGGGTTCGATGCCGCGCTCATCGGCACCTTCCTGATGCAAACCCAGGCGCCGGGCCCGGCCCTGGCCGAACTCCTGAGAGGAGCGCGACCATGAAACCCTGCTGTCAGAACCTGACCATGATCAAGGTCTGCGGCCTGACTCGCCAGGAAGACGCGGACATTTGCACCTGCCTGGAGAGCGCACTGGCCGGATTCATCTTTCACCCAGCCAGTCCGCGTTCGGTCACGCCGGAGCAGGCCGCGGCCATACATACGGGCACGGCCATGCGCGTGGGTGTCTTTGTGGAACAGAGCGTGGAAGAGATCCGCGAGATCATGGCCAAGGCCAAGCTGCATTTGGCCCAGTTGCACGGAGACCAGGACGAGGATTTCTGCGCCGCCCTGGGCAAGACAAGGGTGATGCGCGTGTTTTGGCCCGAGCGTTACGAGACGCGGGAAGCACTGGAGGCCGATCTGCAGCGCTACGCCCCCCATTGCCGGTTCTTTCTCTTCGATGCTGGGAAGACGCTGGGAGGGCACGGAGCGGAACAGGATTGGTCAAGGCTCATAGGAGTGCGCAGCCCCAAGGCTTGGTTCATCGCCGGCGGACTGGGTCCGGACAACGTACTCGCGGCCGTCAAGGCCTGCGATCCCTGCGGCGTGGATCTCAACTCGGGTGTTGAAGCTGCTCCAGGGATAAAGGATCACGACAAACTCAAGGCCGTGCTGCGCCAGCTCTGCACGCCGCAGTAGGCAGCGTGGCCGCACATCGAGGATAGGTAATGCAAAAAGGATATTTCGGTGATTTCGGGGGCATGTTCGTGCCGGAGCTGCTCATGCCTCCGTTGCGCGAACTGGAACGCGCCATGCTGGAGATCATGCCCGGCAGGGAGTTCCAGGAGGAGTTCGACCTGGTGTTGCGGGACTTCGTGGGCCGCCCCAGCCCGTTGTTCCGCTGCCCCACCCTCTCGGCCAAGCTGGGCTTCGAGCTGTATCTCAAGCGCGAGGATTTGAACCACACAGGGGCGCACAAGATCAACAACACCATCGGCCAGGGGCTGCTCACGAAGTACATGGGCAAGCGCGTGCTCATGGCCGAGACCGGCGCCGGACAGCACGGCGTGGCCACGGCCACGGCCGCCGCCATGCTCGGCCTGGAGTGTATCGTGTTCATGGGCGCGGTGGACGTGAAACGCCAAGCCCACAACGTCCGGCGCATGGAATTGCTGGGCGCCGAGGTACGCCCCGTGCAATCCGGTACCAGGACGTTGAAGGACGCCATCAACGCGGCCCTCAGATACTGGATCGCCGAGCAGGAGAGCACGCACTATTGCCTGGGCTCCGTGGCCGGCCCCCATCCCTTCCCCACCCTGGTGCGCGACCTCCAGGCCGTGGTGGGTCGCGAGGCCAGGGAGCAGTGCCTGCGCCAGGTCGGCAGGCTGCCGGACTACGTGATCGCCTGCGTGGGGGGCGGTTCCAACGCCATCGGCATCTTCCACGAATTCGTGCCCGATGCGCGGGTCAGGCTCGTGGGTGTGGAGGCCGCGGGCACCGGAGAACCCGGCTGCTTCAATTCCGCGCCCATCAACCTGGGCACTCCCGGTATCCTGCACGGCAGCCGGACCATGCTCCTGCAGACCGAGGACGGGCAGATCCTGCCGTCGCACTCCGTGGCCGCGGGCCTGGATTACCCCGGCGTGGGGCCGGAGCACTCCCATCTGGATGCCAGCGGCCGGGCCGAGTACGTCACGGTGAACGACGCCCAGGCCCTGCGTGCCTTCGGAGCCCTGACCCGCCACGAGGGCATCATCCCGGCACTGGAAAGCTCCCACGCCCTGGCCTGGGTCCTGGAGAACCGACACTCCATCCCCAAGGACTCACTGGTGGTGGTCAACCTCTCGGGCCGTGGAGACAAGGACATGGGCATTGTGGACGAGTACGGCATACGGGCCATCGAGCCGTCAGACCTGGGAGGTGCGCAATGAACGAGATCACACGACGCATCCAGGCGGCCAACCAGGCGGGGCGCAAGGCCCTGATCCCCTTCCTGCCCGCGGGATTTCCCGATCTTGAACGTTTCTGGAACGAGTTGGAGGCCCTGGACAAGGCCGGTGCCGACGTCATCGAGATCGGCGTGCCCTTTTCCGATCCCGTGGCCGACGGCCCCGTGGTGGAGCAGGCCTCCCTGGAGTGCCTGGAGCGCGGCGTGAGCCTGGCCTGGATACTGGAGGGCCTGCGCGCACGGCAGGGGCGCTTCAGCGCGGCCCTGGTGCTCATGGGCTATTGCAACCCCTTCTATCAGTACGGCCTGGAGCGCTTGGCCAAGGATGCCGCTGCCGTCGGCGTGAGCGGCCTGATCGTCCCGGATCTGCCCCTGGAAGAGGCCGCGCCCATGCATGCGGCGCTCTCGGCCCAGGGCATCGCCCTGGTGCCCCTGGTGGGACTGAACACCAGCCTGGAGCGCATGCGGGCCTACGCGGCTTTTGTCGGCGACAGGGGCGGATTCGTGTACATGGTCTCGGTGCTGGGCACCACCGGGGAGCGGGGCAGCCTGCCCCGGACCATCGCGGCCAAGTTGGCCGAGGCGCGCCAGGCCTTCGCCCTGCCCCTGGCCCTGGGCTTCGGCATTGGCTCGCCGGAGCAGCTGGAGCCCTTTGCCGCGCACCTCGATGCCGTGGTCTTCGGGAGTGCCCTGATCCGGCACATCCGTGAGGGTGGTGACGGCGGGGACAGTGCCGGGTTCATGGCCCGCTGGACCTGAACGAGGGGTGGAAGCCCGCGTTGTTGTCAACCTGGGCTGAACGAGTCCGGGACAGGCCTTCACCGGGCGGAAGCAAGAAAAAACGCGCCCCCGTTGGCAGACGGGGGCGCTCTGTTCAGGGCATCATGGGAGGGAGGTCCAGGCCGGCGTCGAGGGCGAAGCCGCACATCAGGTTGGCGTTGGCCAAGGCTTGGCCAGAGGCGCCGCGGCAGAGGTTGTCGATGACCGAGACCATGATCAGCCGGTTGGTGCGTTTTTCCAGGACCAAGCCGATGTCGCAGAGCATGGTACCACGCACGTGTCTTGTCTCGGGCAACAGCCCCTGGGGCAGGACCCTGACCCAGGGGTGTGGGGCGTAAGCCTGTTCGTAAATTTCCTGTACTTCCTCCACGGGGACGGGGCGCGTGAGGTCCGCGTAACTCGTGGCCAGGATGCCGCGGTTCATGGGCACCAGGTGCGGCGAAAAGATTACACGCAGGTCGCTCCTGGCAATGACGCTCAGCTCCTGTTCGATCTCGGGTGTGTGGCGATGCCGCCCCAGGTTGTAGGCGCGGAAGGTGTCCGTAACCTCGCAGAACAGGGTGCCGAGGCCTGGTTTGCGCCCCGCGCCGCTGGTGCCGGACTTGGCGTCGATGATCAGGCTGTGGGGGTCGATGATTCCGGCCTTGAGGGCGGGGTAGGTGCCCAGGATGGAGGCCGTGGGATAGCAGCCCGGGTTGGCCACCAAATCGGCCGTGGCGATGCGCTCGGCGTATAGTTCGGGCAGGCCGTAGACAGCGGTGTCCAGGAGACCGGTCTCGCGGTGCTCCAAACCGTACCATTGGTTGTAGACGCCGGGGTCGCGCAGCCTGAAATCCGCGCTGAGGTCCACCACACGCACGTTCCTGCGCCTGAGCACGCCGGCGGTATCCATGGCCGCGCCATGGGGCACTGCCAGGAAGACCAGTTCGCAGGCGGATGCCAAGTCGTTGGGGTCCGGCTCGCTGACGACCAGCTTGCCCAGGGGCAGGTCCTGCAGGAAGGGGTAGACGGCGTCCAGGGATTTGCCGGCCTCGGCCCTGGAAGTGGCCCTGATCAGTGTGAAATGGGGGTGGTTGTGCAGCAGCCTGGCGAGTTCCATGCCGGTATAGCCGGTCACGCCCACCAAGCCCACGGGTGTCTTGCCCATGGTGTTCTCCCTGAGGTTGAGGGTACGGCACCAAGTTTCCTTGTGAGGAGGAAACCTGGAGTCAGCGTGTCTTCATGATGTATTTCATGCGCAGTTCGTAGAGCAGTCCTTCGATGAGCCGGGCCTCGTCGGCGTCCAGGCACTTGCAGGTCTTTTCCTTGAGCATGGCCAGGATGTCGATGGTGTGTTTGGCCAGGGGCAGGTGTTCCTGTACCGCTCCTGATTCTGGTTCCGGCACTTCGCCCAGGTGCACCATGGCCGAGGAATACAGGGAGAGGATGAATGTGGTGAAGGTGACCTTGGGGAAGAGGCACTGACAGTCTTCTCCAGCCTTCCGTTGTTCTTCCGTGCATTCGCATTCCCGGTCCCCCGAGGCTTGGGCGTTCTGTGCGGCTGCACCGGCTTCCGAGGCCGTGGCTCTGCGGTCCGTGACCGTGAAGTCTTTTTCGTCGCTCATGGCGTTCCCCCTTGGCGGTCTGTGGTCCGGGGCATTCTACAGCGATTCGGGCAGGTGGTTCAAGGCCTGTTCGTAGGCCGCCATGCCCTGCTCCAGGAAATCCCTGCAGCCGATGTGCCCGCCGCAGGCGGTGTAGGCCTTGGCAAAGGCGTAGAGTCCGGCGCAGAGATCCCCCCAGTCTACATATCCCATGTGTCCGATGCGCACGATGCGCCCCTTGAGATGTCCCTGCCCTCCGGCCATGATCACGCCGTGGTCCTCGGCCGCGCGTTGCAGGAGCTTTTGGCCGTCCACGCCCATTGGCAGCCTGACGGAGGTCAGCCCCCAGGTGAAATGCTCCTTGGCCAGCAGTTCCAGGCCCATGGCCTCGACACCGGCGCGCGTGAGCGCGGTGAGCGCCCACTGCTTGGCATAGAGGGCGTCCAGTCCGGCCTTGGGATCATCGCCGAGGAACAGCCGCAGGGTCACATCCAGCCCTACGAGCAGGCTCACGGCCGGGGTGAACAGGGTCTGGCCGGCCGCGGTGTTGTCGCGCTCCGCCGGGAGATTGAAGTAGAAGGGCTTGTGGGGGACTTTTTCCACCTTGTCCCAGGCCTTGTCGCTCAAGCAGACGAAAGCCAGGCCAGGGGGCAGCATGAGTCCTTTTTGCGAGCCGGTGAGCAGGCAGTCGATGTGCCAGGCGTCCATGGGGCACGGCGAGACGCCCACTGCCGAGATGCCATCCGCCACCAGCAGGGTGTCGCGGTCCTTGGTAATGCGCCCCAGCTCCGCGATGGGGTGTAGCACGCCGGTTGAGGTCTCCGAGGCCTGGACCAGCACGCCGGCGATGTCCGGCTCGTTGTCCAGGGCCTGAGCCACTTCCTGGGGAGTGACACTGCGCCCCCATTCCTTGTGGGTGTATGTGGTCCGCAGGCCGTGGTTTTCGGCGATCTCGCCCCAGCGTTCGCCGAACTTGCCGGCCTCCACCACCAGGACCTTTTCGCCCGGCGCGAAGCAGTTGGTGACGGCCGCGACCATGGCGCCGGTGCCCGAGCAGGTCAGGGGGAGCACGGGCTGCCGCGTGGCGAAGAGCTGTCGTAGGTTACCCTGGATGTCGCGCAACAATTTTTTAAAGGGCGGCTTGCGGTGGTGCTCCATGTCCCTAGCCATGGCCAGGCGCGCCTCCTCGGGCATGGGGGTGGGGCCGGGGGTGAGCAAGCGGTATTTGTCACGCATGATTGTCTCCTAGAATTGCCCGGTTTCGAGCATGTGTGCCTTGATGCGTTGCAGGATGTCGGTCAGGGGGATTCGAGGTTCCCAGCCCAGGAGTTCCCTGATGCGGCCGATGTCGGGCTGACGGCGCTGCATGTCCTCGAAGCCCGGCGCGTAGGCCTCGGAGTAGGGAATCTTGACGATCCGCGAGGAACTCTGGGTCACGCCCTTGACCATGTGCGCCAGGTCCTCGATGCTGATTTCCTCGTTGCCGCCCACGTTGTAAACCCGGACTTGGTCGTGGTCCAGCGACGCCAGGCCGATGACGGCGCGGACCACGTCGGAAACGTCGCAGAAGCAGCGGCTCTGGGTGCCGTCGCCGTAGATGGTGATGTCGTCGCCTCGCAGGGCCTGGGCCATGAACCTGGGGATGACCATGCCGTATTGTCCGGTCTGCCTGGGGCCCACGGTGTTGAACAAGCGCATGATGTTCACGCGCAGTCCATACTCCTGGAAGTGGGCGAAGCCCAGGCTCTCGTCGAGCATCTTGCTGATGGCGTAGGCCCAGCGGCTCTTGCTGGTGGGGCCGAGGACAACGTCGTCCTCCTCGCTGAAGGGGGTCTTGGAGCCCTTGCCGTACACCTCCGAGGTGCTGGCCAGGAGCACCTTGCAGTTGTAGCGCAGCGCCGCCTTGAACACGGCCTCGCTGCCCTTGACGTTGGTCTCGATGGTGCGCACGGGGTGCTTGACGATGAGGTCCACGCCCACGGCCGCGGCCAGGTGGAAGATGACATCGGCCTGGGAGGCGAGGCGGTCGAGCACGATCTCGTCCATGATCGAGGCCCGTGTGAAGTGGAAGCCGGGGTTGGCGAAAAGGGCCTGAATGTTATCGATGCGGCCGGTGGAAAGATCGTCGATGGCCTCCACGCCGTGCCCCTGTTCCAACAGGGCATCGGCGAGGTGCGAGCCTATGAATCCGGCACCACCGGTGATGAGCGCTTTCATGGGGTACTGTCCTTGTATAGTTGCCTGCCGTATGCTGCCAGGGCAGGAGGGTAGTGTGGCACGAGTCCTGCGCGAACACCAAGCCTTAGGAAAAAGCCATGTAAAAAACAAGTGCCAGGTCACGGGTATTCCCTGGACGGATGGAGAAGACGGGGGTGACGAGGACAACGGGGCAGGCATTGGATATCCACTCCAGGGATCAGCTCAGGAGCGCGGTTTGGCTCCTGGGGCGGATCTGGAGCCGGGAAATAGTCACCGCGCGGGTTTTTTTGAAGCGGGCAGTGAAAAAGACATTGGTCTTGAATAAAGTGCGGAAAGGAGGCATCATCCTGAAGAACAGATCCGCATTCAAGCATCGCATCGTGTCGGCGCCACGCCCTGAGGCGGCGTGAGGACACCGGCACGGGTCGGCTTGCACCACGTCCAAGGAAGGACATGTCGCAGAATCAACATCGCATCCGGGGGGAGCGCATGCAGTGTGCGCAATCACGATCCGGGGGGCTGCAGCGTGTCCTCCTGTGGGGCACGGGTATCGGCCTGCTGGCCTTGACGCTGCTCCTCGCGTCTTCTCCCCCGGCTGTCCGGGCAGGGGATGACCCTGTCGTACTGGCGCTGATCCTGGGGATTTCTGGGACGGGTGCCCAGTACAACGAACCCTCCCTCAACGGTGTTCGCGTCGCCGTGGCCGAGATCAACGCCCAGGGGGGTATCCTTGGCAGGCACGTGGAGTTGGTGATCCTGGACAACATGAGCACGCCCATTGGTTCGAAACAGGCAGTGGAAAAAGCCGATGCCGCCGGGGCAGTAGCCATCGTGGGGCCGGCCTGGAGTTCCAACGCCATCGCGGCGGGGCGCGAGGCCCAGAAACGCGGCATCCCCTTGGTCAGCAACGTGGCCACCAACCCGGCGGTGACCAGGGCCGGCGACTATGTCTTCCGAGTCTGTTTCACCGACGATTTCCAGGGCAATGTCATGGCCATGTTCGCGCGCAACAGCAAGATGTTTTCCCAGGCCTTGACCTTCGTGGACATCACCAGCGACTACAGCATAGGGCTGGAGAAGGTCTTCCGGGAGCGGTTCGAGTCCTTGGGAGGCAAGGTTCTGGCCCGCCTTCCCTACAAGGTCGCGGAACTCAAGCATCGTGGCGTTCTGGACGCGCTTATGTCCGAGGCAGCCCAGCATGCTCCGGACATGATTTTCCTGCCGGCGCAATTCGAAAGCGGCGCCATTGTCAGGAGACTCCGCGAGGAAGGTCTGGTCATGCCGGTCCTGGGAGGGGACGGCTGGGATTTCCTTGTCTATAGCGACCTCAAGGGCTACGAGGGAGAGGGGGTCTACCATTGCGCGCACTGGTCCCCGGACATGGACAGCCCGAAGTCACGGGCAGTGGTGGAGAAATTCGGCGCCACGCAGGACCTGAGTTCCGGGTTCGTCCTGGCTTACGACGCGGTCTACCTCGTGGCCGACGCCATCCAGCGGGCGGGTTCCACCGAGCGTGCCACCGTGCGCGCCGCACTTGCCTCCACCAAGGCCTTTGACGCGGTCACCGGTACCATCACCTTCGACAGCTTTGGTGACCCCCTCAAGAGCGCGGCGATCATTCAGGTTCGCGATGGCAGACCTTTTCGGATCGAGACCATTTCACCCACGGCCCCCATGCCTTAGCCATGAAGACCACGAGCCTCCGTTTCCGGGCCATAGCGACTGTATGGGCGACATGCCTTGTCCTTGCCGCCGTCTTCGGCGCCGGCTTCTACAACATCGAACAGCGGCGCAGGGAATCGGCGTTGGAGCAGATCGACCTGTTGCTGACCACTGTGGTGCAACAGCGTTCCGAGGCCCTGGCCAATGAAGTCTTTGCCACCCAGTTCGAGGCCCTGGAGCGGAGTCTCGAGGGAATTCGTCAGGTCAAGGGCATCGAAGCCGTGGCGGTTTTCGACCTCAACGGCATGTTGCTCATGCGTGTCGGCACGGTCACCCTTGACGAGTTGACCGAAGCAATGCGCAAGACCCTGGACAGGGGATCGCTCTTTCTGCGGACTTCGGTGGAGGGCACAGGGTTTGCACTGCACCTCGCGCCCGTGGAGGCCTATGACGAGCGCGTGGGCTATATTGCCCTCTATTTCGGGCTCTCCGGCCTGCAGCGCGAGACAGCGCTCTATCTCGGATTGTTCGGGGGCATAATCCTCTTGGGTACGTTGCTCACCTCGGGGCTGATGCATTTTCTGATGACACGGTGGCTGCTGCGCCCATTGACGGCGCTCAAGACCGCCATCGCGCGCCTCCAAGATGGACGCTACGGGGAGCGCGTCACCCTGGGCTATGACGACGAGTTCAACGCTCTTGCGACCGCGTTCAACGCGATGAGCGAACAGCTGCTGGAGCAGCAGGCCACCTTGCGCGATTCCGAGGAACGCTACCGTAACATCATCGAGAATGCGGTGGAAGGCATCTGCCAGACCACGGTGGAAGGCCGTTTCTTGAGCATGAACCAAGCTCTGGCCAGGATTCTCGGATTCAGTTCCGTTCAGGAGGTCCTGGACTACTTCACCGATATCGGCCATCAGCTCTACGTCGCCCCTGTTCAGCGGGAGGAGCTGTTGCACTTGTTGCGGGAGCGTGGTGTGGTACGCAACTTCGAGGCCGTGCTCAGGCGCAAGGACGGCAGTGACGTCTGGGTACTGATCAACGCCAGCGTGGTTTTCAACGCCAGAGGCGAGATAGCCCGTATCGACGCCCTCGTGCACGACATCACGGAACGCAAGCAATCGGAAGAAGAAATCAAGAATTATCGGGAGCACCTCGAACAGCTGGTGGAACAGCGCACCTGGGAACTCTCCCGCCGCAACGAGGAATTGGCCCAGGAGATAGAAGAACGGCAACGCATCCAGGACGCCCTGGAACTGGCCAAGGGACATGCTGAAGAGGCCAGCCAAGCCAAGACCCGCTTCCTGGCTGCCATGAGCCATGAGATCCGCACCCCCATGAACGCCATCCTGGGTATGTCCGAGTTGCTCATGGGCACCGACCTTGACAGCGAGCAGCAGAGTTATGTGGAGCTTTGCCGCACCGCCAGTCAGGGCCTCATGAAGCTGCTCAACGACATCCTGGACCTGTCCAAGGTCGAGGCGGGCAAATTGCATCTCGACAGTCTGGATTTCGATCTGTGGGAGGAGGTGCGGCGTTCCGTGGACCTGATCGGGCCGGCGGCGGAAAATAAAGGCCTCGCCCTTCAGCTGCGGTTCGATGACGATGTACCACGCGAGGTTCGGGGAGACCCCAATCGCCTCAGACAGGTTCTGGTCAACCTTCTGGACAACGCCATCAAGTTCACGCGGCAGGGGGGTGTGAACCTGCGCGTCATGCAGGCAGGACCGGAACACGGAGGCTGTTCCCATTTGTTCAGCGTACAGGATACAGGCATCGGTATCCCCAGGCAACAGTTGGAGGACATCTTCGAAAGCTTCAACCAGGGCGACAGCTCCACCACCAGGGAGTACGGCGGCACAGGACTGGGCTTGAGCATTTCCCGCTGGCTGGTGACGCTCATGGGGGGGCGGCTCTGGGTGGAAAGTTCGCCCGGCACGGGGAGCACCTTTTTCTTCACCGCTGACCTGCAACGCCAGGATGCCGGGGACGAGGCAGGCAAGGAACCGCATGCTTCGGGCATGTCCACCGAGCCTTCGAGGCTGCCAGTGATGCGGCTGCTTCTGGTGGAGGACTCGGAGTACAACGTCTTTCTGATCCAGTCCTACTTGGCCAAGACTCCAGTGGAACTCGACGTGGCCAGGAACGGTGTTGCCGGCCTGGAGAAGTTCATGGCCGGGCAGTACGATCTCGTGCTCATGGACGTGCAGATGCCGCTCATGGACGGCCTGGAGACCACCCGCGCCATCCGCGGATACGAGACCGAAGCCGGATTGCGGCCTACGCCGATCATCGCCCTTACCGCCCATGCCTTGGAGGGGGACGCGGAGAGCTGTCTGGAGGCGGGTTGCGATGCGCATCTTGCCAAGCCCGTGAGTAAAAAGCAGCTTTTCCAGGCACTCCGCCTCCATTTCAGGGCGGAAAGGGCCGCACCTGAACAGAACGGGGAGCAAGTGGGAGAACACTCCGACGTTGAGGCTCGCCGGTCTGGGGGCGCATTCATTGAACAGGTGCCCGCGGATTTGCGTACCATTGCCCCAAGGTATCTGAACGCGGTGCGCGAGCACTGCCAGCGGTTGCACACGGCCGCGGAGCAGGGTGATTTCCAGGGTATCAGGACCATCTCCCACCAGTTGCAAGGCGAGGGCGCGGCCTTCGGCTTCCCAGGAATCAGCGAGCTGGGCAAGGCCATCAACGCGGCGGCCAAAGGGGAAGATGCCGCCCTTGTGCGCATCCTGGCCCAAGAGTTGCAGGAGCATCTCGACGCGATTGCAACTCTGTGAAATCGTTATAGCTTGTCGAACCAGATCAGGGCGCCCATGAGCACGAATGCCGCGGCGGCCACTTTCTTGATGATTGCTGCCGGGATATGCTGACAGATCCAGGCGGCAAAGAGCACGCCCAGCAGGCTGACCAGCACCAAAGCCAGGGACGACCCCAGGAACACGGTCCAGGGACGGTTGGTCTTGGCGGTCATCAGGATGCAGGCCAGCTGCGTTTTGTCGCCGAGTTCAGCCAAAAACAGCGTAGTGAAGGCCGTGGCGAAAACTTTCCAGTCCATGGTCGCTCCGGGCAGAGGATTTGAGGGAAAATGTCGACTGCGGCAGGTGGTTTCAGCCCAACAGCCCCTCGCGGAAACGTTGGGCGGCCTGTACGAAGTTCGGCGCCCAGTGCGGTGTGCCCAGGGCGTGGATGTGCGTATACGAGGCAAAGGTCTGTTTGTGCAACAGCCCGTCCAGGCCGGCGAGCACGCCCTCGCCACGGTCGAGCTTCAGGCTCAGGGTCAACACCGTACCGTCGGCCGTCAGACATCTGGAATAGTGGAATTCATGGCCGCGCAGTACCGTCCCCTGGGGGTGAAAGGGGTTGTCCTGGATCACGGTGGCCTGCACGTACCCCAGTCCCTGGGGGCGCTCATGCAGCTCGGTGGAGACCGGAAAGACCCCAGCCATGGGGAAGCGTTGCCCCTGGGTGACGAGGGTCTCGCAGAGGTACATGAAGCCGCCGCACTCCGCGTAGATGGGCATGCCCATTTCCGCGAGTTGTCGGATCCGCTGCCTGGCGCGTGTGTTCCTGGCCAGGGGCTCGGCCATGGTTTCGGGGAATCCTCCGCCGAGGTAGAGCCCGCCGATCTCGGGCCAGTCGGCGTTGTCCAAGAGGCTGAGTTCCACCACTTCGGCGCCGGCCCGGCGCAAGGCCTCGAGGTTCTCCTCGTAGTAGAACCAGAGTGCGGCGTCGCGTACGACACCGATACGCACCACAGGGACGGGGCGCTTGTCCGGCCAGAGCAGGGCGGCCATGTCCCTGGCCCTGGGCTCTTCGGGGGCGTCGACCGCCAGCTTCCAGATGGCCTTCATGTCGCAGTTGCTGGTGACCAGATCGGCCAGGTTGTCGAGGATCTGGTCCTGTCCCTGATGCTCGCGGTTGGAGATCAGGCCCATGTGCCGCTCGGGGATTGCGTTGGGGGACTTTGGCAGGGCGCCGAGCACGGGCACGCCGGTGTAATGCTCGATGGACTCGGCGGCGATGTCCCGATGGCGTTTTCCGGCGACGCGGTTGAGGATCACACCGGCGAGCTGGAGACCGGGCTCGAAATTCTTGCAGCCGGCGACGATGGCCGCGGCGGTTCTGGTCATCTTGGTGCAATCCATGACCAGGAGAATGGGGGTGTTGACGATCCTGGCGAGTTCGGCCGTGGAGCAGGAGCCATGGAGGTCCTTGCCGTCGAAGAGTCCGCGGTTGCCTTCGATGCAGCAGGCCTCCGCGGCAAGGGCACGCCTCCAAAACAGGGCGCGGAGGATATCCTCGGGCATGAGAAAAGGGTCCAGGTTTGACGCTGGGCTGTTGGCGGCAAGGCCAAGCCAGACAGCGTCAATGTAGTCCGGACCCTTTTTGAAAGGTACTACTCTTTTTCCGGCACGACTCCAGGCTCTGGCTATGCCCAGGGAGACGGTGGTCTTTCCTGCGCCGCCGCAGAGACCGGCGATTATCAGACGCGGCCGGTGCATTGTCGCTTTCTGCCGCGCAACTGCCCATGCAGGCAGGAGGCGACACGGAGGAGGCGCTTTCTAATCGCCTTCCTCAGTCGCATGCTGCTTGCCGGAGCCGGCAAGGCCGTACATGGTCGTGCTGCCGCTGGACCAGAACTCGAGCTTGCCGTCCTGGACCAGGGCGGTGAGCACCTTCTTCACTTCACGGGCCTTCATGTCCGGTATGACCTTGGTGAAATCGTTGAAGTAGAATTTGGTCTTGCTGCCCTTCTTGGAGTCCAGGAATTCAAGGATTTTCGCTTTGGCCTCTTCCATGGTTCGCCTCGTTTGTTTGGCTCGGGCGCGGGGTGGTGCCCGCGCCCGAAACGTTGAACTTGATTACTCGACGTGGGAAGTCCACTTGAACTGCGTGCTCTGGCGCCAAGTATAGTAGGCGTGATCACGGAAGTCGTCGATGCAGTGGTGGGTGAACTCCAGGCCGGTGAGTTCGTAGAACTTTTCCCAGCCGATGCGGTGCGCCCAGTCGCCGATGCGCTCGTACTTGCGGGCGTTGGCGGCCCAGACATCGATGATGTGCTTGACGGTCTTGGTCAGTGTGGGCCAGCGAGGCGGCTCGTTGGGGATGAAGGCCACGACGACCTTGGAGAGCTGGGGCTTGGAGATGCGGTTGGAGATCTTGCCGCCCAGCATGATGACACAGCCGTCGCTCTCGCCGATGGACAGCGGCATGGACGGACACATGGTGTAGCAGTTGCCGCAGTACATGCAGCGGTCGGCGTTGACCGATACGCTGTTGAGTTTCTTGCCGTCGATCTCGACCTTGGTAGGCTTGATGGCGCCCAGGGGGCAGGCGGCCACGGCCAAGGGGATCTCGCAGAGGTTGTCCAGCCACTCGTGGTCGATCATGGGCGGCTTGCGGTGGATGCCCACGATGCCGATGTCGGAAGCGTGCACGGCGCCGCACATGTTCAGGCAGCAGGCCAGGGACACGCGGCAGATGGCGGGCAGACGCATGCGCTGGAAGTCCTCGAACAGTTCGTCCATGACGGCCTTCACCGGGCCGGAGGCGTCCATGGCCGGGGTGTGACAGTGCACCCAGCCCTGGGTGTGGACCACGTTGGTGATGGAAGCGCCGGTGCCGCCGATGGGGAACTTCAAGCTGCCGCCGGAGTGCTTGCGGGACTTCAGGTCGTCCATCAGGGGTTTGAGCTTGGCTTCGTTGTCGACCATGAACTCGACGTTGTTGCGGGTGGTGAAGCGCAGGTAGCCGTCGCAGTGTTTGTCGGCGATGTCGCACATCTCGCGGATGTGGGTGATGGACATCAGACGAGGAGCGCCGATGCGCACGGTGAATACCTTGTCGCCGGATTCACCTACGTGTACGAGAACGCCGGGCTCGAGGATCTCATGGTAAAGCCACTTGCCCTTGTTGTTCTTGATGACGGACGGGTAGAATTGCTCGTAGTGCTTGGGACCGATGTCGGTGATGCGGTTCTCCATCGGTTTGTCGGGATTGTACCCGGAAGAAATAAAAGCCATGTTGTTGACCTCCGATTCGTTGTGGGCTTAGCGCAGGTGGCGTTTGCGGTATTCCTTGACGTCGTGGTAGAAGCCGCCGGGAACCTCGTCTTCCTTGAAGAAGATGTAGGGGTTCGAACGCGGCTCGGAGATGTGTTGCGGCACGGCCTTCTGGCCGATGACTTCCAGGATCTTCTGGAAGCCCTGGCGGCGCATCGTCTCACCAAGACGCTCACGGTTCTTGCCTTCTTCCATCCACCAATCCCAGATGTTTTCGATGATTTCCTTGATCTCGTCGTAGGGAGCCACGACGGGAACAAACGGAACCACCAGGGAGGACAGCTGGGAGCCGTCCAGAATCGGGGACTTGGCACCGCAGAGGATGCTGGCGCCAGTCTCTTTACCGATGCGCAGGGCCTTGGGCATGGTGTTGATGCAGTGCATGCAGCGCAGGCAGTTCTTGTTGTCGATCTTCAGCTCGCCGTTGTAGCTGATGCACTTGGCCGGGCAGAGTTCCACCACTTCGGCCACGATGTCGAACTTGCCCCAGTCACGGCTGGCGAAGGCGCCGCCGTTGGGCTGAATCTCGCCGCCCACGTAGGCCTTGACAGCGGACTGGTCGATGCGGATGTCGTCCTTCCAGGTGCCGATGACCGAGAAGTCGGAACGGGCGAGGGCGGCCACGCAACCGTTGGGGCAGCCGTCGAACTTGAACTTGAACTTGTAGGGGAAGGCGGGGCGGTGCAGCTCGTCCTGGTAATCGTTGGTCAGGGTGTGGCAGACGTCCTGGGTGTCGTAGCAGGCGAACTCACAGCGGGACTGGCCCAGACAGTCGGCAGGGGTACGCAGGTTGGAGCCCGAGCCGCCGAGGTCGGTGTCCAGTTTGTGGGTCAGTTCGAAGAAGATCTCTTCCAGCTGCGGGGTGGTGGTGCCCAGGAACACGATGTCGCCGGTGGAGCCGTGCATGTTGGTCAGGCCGGAGCCGCGCAGATCCCAAAGGTCGCACAGACCACGGAGAAACTCGGTACTGTAGTACTTACCGGCGGGCTGGTTCACGCGCACGGTGTGGAAGTGCGCAACGCCCGGGAACTTTTCGGGCTGGTCACAGTAACGGCCGATGACACCGCCGCCGTAACCGAACACGCCCACGATGCCGCCGTGTTTCCAGTGCGTTTCTTTGTCCTGGTAGGAAAGCTCGAGAACACCGAGCAAGTCTTCAGGGCAGTCCACGGGAATTTGGTGATCAAGGCCTTTTACGTTTTTGTGCCGCGCGTCAACTTCCTGCTTGATGTCGGACACGAAGCTGGGCCAAGGTCCCGACTCCAGCTGGTCCAACATGGGAGTTTGGTGTTTCGCCATTAGCCTTACCTCCACATTGCTGTTGGTTGATGTTCACTCGTGCTGCAGAGTTCTTGCCGGTATGGGCTCGGCGCGGGGCAGGCTCCTCGGGCGAAAATTCTTACCTTTGGAAGCGACCCTCCGGCGCCGTTTCACCTCGTGAGATTAAATTCACATGTTCCTGTACTTCGTAGAATCAAAACAGCACGTTGTCAAGCGATGAAACAAGGTTGGACGAGACGGATCGGGACCTGTAAGATGATCGGCGGCATCTGCGCCAATTCCGACCATCATAACACCGGATAGGCATGGCAAGCTTTAACATTTTAGCCGTGACTTGTGCTCCTGTAAAGTAGGAATTTCAGGATATGAGCACTACTTTCACATGTAAAGACCGCCGTTCACCGATATCACCTGTCCGGTGACATAGGAGGCACCAGGCGAGCACAGATAGCGCACCGCAGTGGCCACCTCCTCTGGGCGACCGAAACGCCCCAAAGGTATCCCACGGGACAAGGCAACCTGGTCGAGGCCCTCCGTCATCTCCGTCATGATGAAGCCCGGTGCCACCGCATTCACCAGAATCCCCCGCCGGCCCACTTCAGCGGCCAGGCAACGCACGGCACCAATAAGTCCGGCCTTGGCTGCCGCATAGTTGCTCTGTCCGGGAAGGCCACGCTGCCCCGCGGTGGAGGAGATCACCACGATGCGCCCCTGTCGTTTGCGCAACATCAGCGGCAGCATGGCCCGTGTCAGCAGGAAGAAGCCGTCCAGGTGCACGGAGAGCACGTCCTTCCATGCAGAAAAGTCTTGCAGAGCCAGCAGACCGTCGCGGGTGAAGCCGGCATTGCTCACCAGCACGGCGGGAGTATGCTTCGCCAGCAAAGGAGCCAGGGTGGTGGTGCAGGCCTGTTCATCGCGCACGTCGAACTTCAGCAAACAACAGGAGCGTCCCACTTCTTCAATGGATGCGGCGGTCTCCCGCGCTGCTCTGTCGTCTCTGTGGTAGTTCAGCCAGATGTCGTAGCCGTCCTGGGCCAGCCCCAACGCGATGGCCTTGCCGATGCCTTTGTTCCCCCCGCTGATGCAGGCGATGGGAGCGTCTGGGGGGTGTATTTTCTGATCCATTGCCATTGGGCTCACGCCGGCGGCTATTGACGGATGGAAGCTACCAGGCCGTCAGGGCCGAAGACTACCACCAGGGTTGTGAAGCGGTTCTTCCAGAAAGTCCATTCCGGGGCGGTCAAGACCGGCGTGCGGTGTTGTGCGGGAAAGCCCAACGCCGTGAGCACGCCCTCCCTGGTCATGCCCGGCAGGGCACGGCCGAGGCGGACGCCGTCCATGTCCACGGGGGTCAGGTGCGTCAGGGATACCGGCGTCGGCGAGGTGATGGTCTGGACATAGTCCGGGATGCTCAAGCGCATCCGTCCTGTATCGTACAGGAAATAGATGGTTTGTCTGGGGGCCACGGTATGGATGATGAAGCCGCGATGCCATTTTTCGACGGTCATGGGCGTGTTGGGCGGAATGATGCCGTGTCCGGGGCCTGGGTCGGTCCAGTTGGCATAGCTTGCCCTGATGTCGTAGCCGTTGTCGTAGATGTGGATGTTGTATCTGTTGTAAACGAGACCAAAGGATTGCACCGGGGGCGGAAACGGCAACAGCAGGGCCAGAACGAACAGCGTGATGAAGATGTGTCGGGATTTCATGGGCATACCTCTCGCTGATCCAGACATTTGTTGTGCATGGATGCTGCATTGTGTAGGAGGAGCGCGGGAGGGTGTCAAGCCGTTGTTTGGTGCGCTGACCCGTCTCCAGGCACAAGGAGGGGTTGCAAGGACGGGCCGATACGCGTCTCGTGCCCTTGCGGCGCAGCCGTGTTTAGGAGTAGATTCGGACAATGGACGCCATGGAAGTACACCGCATGCACGCGGGAGAGGTTGCGGGCCTGGGCGTGGTGGGCGCTTTCGGTTCCGGTCGAGCGGCATTGCGGGCCGCCTTGAACGGCTGTCCACCCCGTCCCGTGACGCTGGAACTGCATGCTCGGCACAGGAGCCACACGGTGGTGGCATTGCCAGCGGATGTCGGTCCACTGGGGGCCTATTTTCCAAAAACCGCCCTGCGCCGTCTGGATCATTTCTCCAGGCTCGCGCTGCTGGCTGCCTGCCAGGCTCTGGAGTCCGGTGGTTGCCTGGCGCTAGGTCGAAAAGGCTCCAGGGTCGACTTCGGCCCCGGGGAGTTGGGGCTGGTCCTGGCAACGGGCTATGGAGCCACGGGCACGACCTTCGCCTTTCTGGACTCGATCCTGGATGACGGCGACAGCCTGGCTTCCCCCACCCTTTTTTCGCATTCCGTGCACAACGCGGCCGCCGCGAACATCGCCATGCTTCTGGGGATCACGGGCCCATGCCTGACAGTCAGTCAGTTCGAGCTTTCCTTTGCCTCCGCCTTGTGCTCGGCACTTGTCTGGCTCCGGGAGGGGCGAGTGCGGGCGGTGCTCCTCGGGGCCGTGGACGAGGTCTGCGATGTGTTGGGCTACTGCCATGCCCGGTTCTTTGGAGAAAAAGGTGTCCTTGTTGGTGGGGCACATGAAGACGTTGCTCGACGTCGCCTTGCCCCGGGCGAGGGTGCTGCCTTTTTTCTACTGCGCTCCCCGCTTGGTGTTGAGAAAGGTGTTTTACTTGGCGCTCCCATTTTCGGGCGCGGTGAGCCCTGGAAGGAGCTACGTCAGGCACTACACGGGGGGGCGGCGTGGATCCTGGGCACCGACGGCCATGCTGAGTGCGAGACCTGGTATGGGGCGGCAGCCGAGGCCTGGCCGACATGCGCGTCCTATGCCCCGCAGTTTGGTTGCATGCCCACGGGGCAGGGGCTGGACGCCGCTGTTGGCGTTCTGGCTTTGGAGCAGGGGAATCTGTTTCCCAACTGCTTGGGAGCACAAACGCACGCTGTACCGCTACGACAGGGGGCGGTGTGGTGCCTGAAGACCGGGCAGACACACCAGGGAGTGCCGCCGCCATGGGCTGCGGTGCCCGTGTGCAAGGCGAATATCCTTGATAGTTTAGAGAATTTCTAATAGCATGAGGCATCACGCTGGACAGTCCTGACAACCATGCGAATGCTGCACTCGCCGCAGCCGGGAGGACCCCGCCATGCAGAGGCCGATTGTTGTTGGCAAGATCTTGGCCCGGGTATCGTGCCTGTTCATGACGCTGCTGCTGTCCTGGGTCGGCCCGGCCTGGAGTCAGGGGCAACCCCAGACCGGTGCCGCTGGAACGGAGATAATCTACAAGGTGCCGCATCGCTACGGCATGGCCTTGAGTCTTGGGCACAGTTACGGTCTGGGCAAGGATCAGAACTACGGCATGGCGTTGGTCACGCTCATCGGGCTGTTCGACTACGACCGGGTATGGCCACATCGCGCTCCTGATCCACTGCGTTTCAAGGTGGAGTTCACCGCCGGAACGACAACATGGCCGGACGCTCCCCGCGCTGTTGTTTCCGCGAACATCCTCGCGCTTTACTATCTGGAGGCCTTGCGTCTCGAGTGGATGCGCCCCTATGTTGAGGGTGGCATCGGCGCCATCTACACGGACTTCCAGGTGAAGCACCAGGGTTCGCGAGTAAACTTCAACCCGGTGGCGGGCATCGGGGTCGAGTTCCCTGGGATAGAGGACAGTCCGACATTTTTTACCGCCCTGCGTCTGAACCACTTTTCCAACGCGGGAATTCTCGTGGACAACCAAGGGGTGAACTCCGCCTTCATGATGTTCGGAGTCTATTTTTAGCGGATATTCGGGGTAGGGTGCCCATGTCACGGAAAGTTCGCGCTGACCAGCTCATGCTGACGCAGGGATTGGCGGAGAGCCGCGAGCGTGCAAAACGCCTGCTCATGGCAGGCCAGGTCCAGATCCTGACATCGGGGGGCAGGGAGTTGGTGGACAAGCCCGGCAAATTGCTCCCTGCCGATGTCGTGCTGGAACTCGAGGAGGGAGAACGCTTCGTGAGCAGAGGCGGGCACAAGCTGCTCACAGCCATCGAGACGTTCTCTCTTGACTTTTCTGGGGCCGTGGCTCTGGACGCTGGAGCCTCCACCGGTGGGTTCACCGACTGCCTGCTGCAACATGGAGCGCTGAAAGTCTATGCCGTGGACGTAGGCAGGGCGCAACTGCACGAAAAGCTGCGCAAGGACTCCAGGGTGGTGAGCATCGAGGGGGTGAACCTGCGCCATGCCGACCCGGACCTGCTGCCGGAGAAGGTTTCCGCGCTGACCGCGGACATGTCCTTCATTTCGCTGCGCACGGTTCTGCCCGCTCTGGTATCCTTGCTGCAACCCGGAGCGCTGGCCGTGCTGCTGGTCAAGCCGCAATTCGAGCTTGGGGTGGGGCGGACCGTCAAGGGAGTGGTGCGCGACCCGGAATTGCAGGATCAAGCCGTGGAGTTGGTGCGTGAAAGCGCCCTGGCTCTCGGTTTTGCGTGCATCGGCACGGTTCCCTCGCGCATCAAGGGACCCAAGGGGAACCAGGAGTATCTCCTTTGCCTCAAGTATCAGCCACCGGTTTGAGGTCAGGCTTTTTTAGGCCTGAACAACGCAAGGCAATGGAAACAGCGAAAGGCCCCTTTCCACACGAGGTGGAATGGGGCCTTGTCCCGCGACGGGGATCTCGAACTTATTGGCTACATTGGCAATTGGACAGGGGGCGGGCGTCCAGGACTTCGAGGGGCGCGTCGTCGCTGACCTTTTGGAAGAGCATGAGGTGGGGCACGCCGTTGAGGTTCTGGAAGAAGAAGGAAAACGTCTTGCCCGTATCCAACCCCTTCATCTTGAAGCCGTTACGCTTTTCCACGGGAGCGTTCTGGATGGCCGAGGAGATGGCCTGTCCGGCTTCGGTGGCCGGCGAGACACCCTCGCCCTGGGCGATGAGGATCTCGGTCAGGGTGTTGCCCAACTGACCGGTGCAGGCAGGATCATCGACATTCAGAAGCTTGCAGGGCGCCATCTCGGAGACGGACGGGGTCGGTGACGGGGCTGAAGGCGGTTCAGTCACCTGCTCGGCCGGTTGTTCAACTGGAGCCGCTTCACCACGATCTTCTGGGGTCGGCGTGTCGGAAGAGGCGCATGAGGCCAGGGCCAGCAGTGCTACGGCACACAGGAGAAGACGGAACCAATGCATTGTGCAAACTCCTTACGGTTTGGATATCAAATAAATGGATCTCTCGGTGAGACTGCAAGAGCATGAACATCGTGCTTATTGCAAGGGGCCTTTCAACAAACGTATGTCGTCTACCCATACTGTACCTTTGCCGGTGATGACAAGGTTCAGCTTGACGTTGGCCGGTTGCTGTCCTTTCTTAAGAAAAAAGGGCGTTCGTTGCAAGACCCAGCCGGAACTTCCGGATAGGGCGGTATCGAGGGCGCGGGAAAAAAATTCACCTTTGCCTTTGAACTCGCAGAGCATTTCCAGGTACGCCTGACCTTCGAGCCCTTGACAGCGCAGCATGGCCTGGTAGACGAGTGTGGCCTCGGCAACAGCCAGTGGGCCGGTACTGAACAACGGTACAGTTACCGGACCAGCGGTCACGATACGCAGGGAACCGTTGCCGTCGCTGGTTTCTTTCAGGTCAAGCTCCTGCACGACAGGGGGTACGAGTTCCATGCGCGAGTCCAGGGGATAGTGCTTGAGCAGCGTGAACACATCCCCCGAGGCATGCACCAATTGAACCGCGCAAGAAAGTGCCAGAAAGAGGACAACAGCGGGGATTTTCATGCACAAGCCTTGTGCGATGGGCATGCTCACTCCGTAATTGTTCGGGACGGTCATCCGTGCCTCGCCTTGGTCCTGCCGATCACACCGAATACGGTCCGCTTGGGCGCCTAAGGACGCGAACAGTAATTTACGGCACAATCTAGCACCTTTTTATTGCCAGGGAAAGACTGTCCTGCCTTCGCGATGTTTTTAACACCCACCCTGGAGTTGGCGAAGCAGTGCGTGCAAGGAATATGATCGTCAACACCTTGAATTTTCGAGATGATTCGACCGATTGAATAGGCTAACGCACTCCCGTGGTTCACGAAGGCATGTTCTCTTCAGCCAGAGGAAACGTGCTGCCAGGGAAAAGCAACCGCTCCCTTGCCGCGAAGCGTTCAAGGCCGCTCCAACCGTGGCGTAAATTACAGTGTAGGATCGTTCAGATGGAAAAGCGCCAGGCGCAATACCATTCCTCGGGGTGCGGATCAGGAGGGCAGGCCAGACAGGTCACGCGAATACGGGGGTCCAATGCCAGGGCAAAAGTCGCGTATTCCACGGAGCCACCGGACTTGCAGGGGTAGTCCTCGAGCCCCTTGCGTTTGCGGGCCGACTGGACTCGGCAGTCGCTCATGCGGAAGACAAAAGAGTCTGGAGTTTCCTCGACGATTTCTTGCTCGTTGATTCGCGCATAGAGCCGATAGTGGAGGGCGGTCTTGCAAAGTTCAAGGGCTTCACGGGGATTGGCGGGATCGGGAAGCTGCAGCAGGGCCTTGATGCGACCGGCTTCAAATGGGGAGAAGCGGCTCCAGCAGGTGTCGTTGACGCGCTTTGCGTCATGCATGGCAGCCGGAGTGTGGGCTTCGGCAGCCTGGAACCAGACGCCGTCGCAGGCCAACCAGTTGGCGCAAAGGGCATCGTGCAGGGCGGTGAGTCGCTCGTTATCCAACCGCAGCAAGGCTTCTGGGAATCGCCCAGACTCGGTGTCGCGAAGAGGGATGTCCAGGACACGGCATAAACGCCCCAAGGTCAATGCCAAAAGGCGGTCGCCTGCTTCGCGCTCCATGGCCAGGGCGGCATCAAGACCGAATTGGTGTACGGATTCGCTGAACCACAGACCGTAGTGCACGACGGTGCGCCGGATCGCATCCAGGATGTGGAGAACCAGAAGTTCCTGTTCGGATGCTTGGTTGGAAGGCACGAGAAACCTGGAAATTTGGTTTGAGCGCAAGATATGAAGCGGAAGGTTACTTCATTCGATAGGTAATACGCCCCCGCGTGAGATCGTAGGGAGAAAGTTCGACCTTGACACGGTCGCCGGGCAGAATGCGGATGTAATACTTGCGCATTTTGCCGGAAATGTGTGCCAGCACGTTGTGCCCGTTTTCAAGATCGACCTTGAACATGGCGTTGGGCAGGGCTTCCTGCACTATGCCGTCAACTTCAATGGCTTCCTCTTTGGCCATGAATCCTCCTGGTGAAAGCGTGGCGCGCAATGCGCATAAGGGTGTTGGTCAATGGGGGCAGCCGGTACGGATGTATCCGGCATGCCTGAAAGTGATGTCCGAGCACCGTCCTTGCACACAACCAGAACGGTGTCAAGGAGCTGTACTCGCGCTCCAGGCATTGACGGGAGCGACTTGACGCGACCGCCCCGGCCGTGACACTGATCCGTATTTCAATTCATCTGGAGGAGTTCCATGCAAGACGACCGCGGGGTCTACTACTATCCCAACCCGGCCCAGAAGACGACTCGCATGTATGTGCGAGAGCAGGACGGTGCGTTGGAATTTCGGCTTTTCAGCAACGAGGAGCCAGGGATTTGGGAACGGCATCAATGGCTGCCTCTCTCAGTGATTCAGGAAGCGGCCCGGCAGTACTCGGGTGACAAGGACCCCATGCTGCTCTACGACGCCCAGGTGGCGCGTGAAGTGCTGCGCCAAGCCCGGCACAAGGACAAATAGTCGGTGTCCCGATGGAGCCGGTTGCGGGAGGAGGGTTTCCCGGGGGTCTATTTCTCGGTGCCGAAACGGCCACCCTTGTTCTCGACGGCGCAGGCAGCGCCCCCGCAACAGGCGTAGAGAGATTCGCTGTAGGCGTAGAGTATTCTGGCTTCCCGGTCCTGCCGTAAAGGATCCAATGGGATGGTGGGGTGTGCGTGGGCGAGTTCGTTGAGGTAGTTCCACGTGGGGATGCAGCCGAAGCCTTGACCGAGCTGTGTGCCGTCGGCGACGGAGAGCAGCAGTGCTTCTTTTGTGTCCGTCACAGCCACCAGGTGGGCCGGGCCGCCGGGCATGAGCCGAGCCGCGGCCAGGGCCTCGCGGGTGTAGGTGGTGACCACGCCTGGGCAGAACAGCAGGGCCAGGAGCCAGCCCTGGTCCTCGTCCCGAACGGCCAAGTCGATGATCCTGGTGTAAAACTTGCCCTCGATGGGCACGCTGACCTTGAGACGGGGGGTGACGCGCTCCCTGGGGTAACCCTTTTCCTCGACCAGAATCCTGGCCAGGGCCTGCCGCAGGTCCTCGTAGGTCGTGGCCTCCAGGGCTTCACCCGTGAGAAAGTCCTCGATGGTCCTGCCGATGCTCACGTCGTGCATGGGGCTCCTCCTTTGCTGTCTCTTGTGTTCGTCGCGGCGGAGTCTTTTCCCTATTCAAGATAGCACCTGCCCGTGGTTCTGGGAAGTCGGGCGGAGGCATGAAAAAGGCGCGGCCCTAAAGGACCGCGCCGTATCGGATGGTGCGAGAGGTCGTTGGCCTAGAAGAACACCAGGCTCACGAGAACGAAGATGGGGATCAGGATACCGCCGGACCAAGCCATGTACCCGAAGAAGCTGGGCATTTTGATGCCGCTGGTTTCCGCGATGGAGCGGACCATGAAGTTGGGCGCGTTGCCTATGTAGGTGTTGGCGCCCATGAACACCGCGCCTGCGGAGATGGCCAGCAGTGTCTGCTGCAAATCGGTCATGAGGTGGACGGCGTCGCCACCCGCGGTGTTGAAGAACACCAGGTAGGTGGGCGCGTTGTCCAGGAAGCTGGAGAGGGCGCCGGTGAGCCAGAAGTACATGGGATTCACCGGTTCTCCGGCAGAAGTGCTGACCATGGCGATGACGCCCTCGAGGGCGCCGCCCATGCCGGCACGCAGGATGGCGATGGCCGGGATCATGGAAATGAAGATGCCGGCGAAGAGCTTGGCCACTTCCACGATGGGGAACCAGTCGAAGTCGTTCTTGCGGCGGTTTTCGGCAGAGGTGAACTTCAGGGAGAGGAAGGCCATGAAGAGCAGGAGAACGTCGCGCGTGACGTTCTGGAGGTCGATGCCCACGTGGTAGATGTCGAAGCTGACGCCGGACTTCCACATGCCGCTCATGAGCACGCCGCCGACGATGCCGGCCAGGAAGAGCAGGTTGATCTTGCCATCGAGACCGAGCTTCTCGTCGCTCTTGCTCGCGGCCACGGGCTTGCCTTCCTTGGCGAAGAGCATCGTGTCGAGGATGAAGTAGAGCACCAGGAGGATGGAAGACACGAAGACCATGGGAATGAACATGTGCACTGTGGTCCAGAAGAATTCGACGCCCTTGAGGAAGCCGAGGAACAGCGGCGGATCGCCCAGGGGAGTCAAGGAGCCGCCGACGTTGGCCACCAGAAATATGAAGAAGACGACGGTATGCACGCGGTATTTACGATGGGCGTTGGCACGCAGCAAGGGGCGGATGAGCAGCATGGCCGCGCCGGTGGTTCCCATCCAGCTGGCCAGGATGGTCCCGACGATGAGCACGCCGACGTTGACCACTGGCTTGCCCACAAGCTGTCCGGTGAGCCGGACGCCGCCGGCTACCGTGAACAGTGCGAAGAGCAGGATGATGAATGGAATGTACTCGAGAAACATGGTGTGGCAGACTTCATACAAGGCCAGGGAGAAACCGTATTTCAGGGTGAAGGGAATCAAGAAGGCGAGACCCCAGAACGCCGATACCTTGCCGAAGTTGTGGTGCCAGAAGTGGGGCAATGCCAGGGGGAAGATGGCGATGGAGAGCAACATGCAGACAAAGGGAACGACCCAAAGAACCCCCAGTTCCTTGCCGATTTCCTCCGCCTGATGATGAAGATCTCCATCGTGGCCGTTACCATGGGTTTCAGAAGTTGCGTGATCCGCGGCTACCTCACCGTGTGGTGCGGCGCCTTGGTCGGTCGTTGCCAGGGTTTCCTGTGGCAACGCCGCCAGAACCAAGAAAAGGACAATTGCTGCCAAGCAGAGCATGCGTACTGTGTAAGTCACCTTGCTTCGCCTCCGGGTTATCCGTTGTCGCAAAGGGAAGTGGCACGGCAACGGGTGAGAATCATGGTTCCGTTCATTTCGAGTGCCAGTGGGAGTGCAACCGTCAGGAATGATCAGCGGACAATGAGAACCGGGCAACAGGTGCGTTGCAACACGGAATGCGTCACGCTGCCTATGAACAGGCCTTCAAGGTCGGTAAGACCGCGGCTGCCCATCACGATGAGGTCAACCTTGTTGTTTTCGGCCGCGGCGAGGAGTCTGTTGGCGGGGTTGCCGACCTGAACGATTTCGCTGTAAGGCACGTCGAATTCGTTCATGGCCACTCGGAAGGGCTCGAGCAGGGAGAGACCCTCTTCACGGAGGTTCCTCTCGAGATCCTCCCGCTGGGCCCCCCCGATGATTCTGGGCAGATTCCCGGGACAATGGAAAAGTATGATCTCGGCTTTTTGCGTGCGGGCGATGCCACGGGCGTAAAGAGCCGCAGTAGTGGAGTGCCTTGAGCCGTCCACTGCCACAAGAATCTTGGTAAACAGCATCTGCTCTCACTCCTGCGTCATACGTTGCAGTAGGAAGACTCAATCAAGCATGAAGTACTAGGCTATAGTACTCCAGTGTCTTGAAGAGTACTTGGCTCCACTGGGATCGATGATCAAACACTCGCGCCCCGGCAGGGAGTTTATGAACTCCAAACCGTGTTTCGGTCCCATGACAAAGACCGCGGTTGAAAGCGCGTCGGCCTCCAGCACGGTGTCCGCGCGCACGGAAACGCTGACGGCAGTGTGCGGCGACAGTCCAGTCTCGGGTGAAACGAGATGATGGAAAATCTTTTCATTGTCGAAGAAGATTTCGTAGTTGCCCGAGGTGGCGATGGCTCCGTCGGTCATCTGAAGAACGGCAGGGTAGTTGCCATGTTTGTATGGATCTTCCACGACGACGGTCCAGGCTTTGCCCTTGGCGCTGCAACCGCTGGTGCGGATGTCGCCGCCGGCGTTGATCAGATGATTGTGAATTCCGTGTTGTGTGAGCACGGCCGAGGCTGCGTCCACGATGTGCCCCTTGGCGATGCCGTCAAGGCTGAGCATCATGCCGGGGCGCTCGAAGCGGATCATGCCGTTGGCGAGCGAAACGTGCTGTGAGCCGACAGTGGCCAAGGCCATTTCCAGTTCGGTCTGGGAAAGTTCCAGAGGCTTGCCGTCGCGTGCCTTGGACTTGAACAGATCCACCACGGGTGCCACGGTGGCGTCGAAATGCCCCTGGCTGAGGGAGTGATAGCGCAGGCCGCGGTCAGTGACACGAAGCAGTTCCTCGGGAGCGCCGGAGAGGCGGCCGTTCCGGTTCAGGGCACTGATGGCGGTATCGCTCTTGTGACGGTCGAAAATGGCACTCAACCGAACAATTTCATCATAGGCGCGGCCAACGGCCTCTTCGGCCAAATCCTTGGAAGGATGCACCGCCGTGATATGAACAATGGTGCCGCAGAGTACCCTGGTGGCGGAAACCGCATGGCCGGTGGCGCCAAACGTGGCGGCTTGCGCGGTTAGGGGGGCAAAGCCGGTGGCGCACAGACCCAGACCCAGAAGCGCGCTGTGGCGCAGGAAATCACGGCGGGAAGTGAGGAAAGCATTCTTGCTCATGGATTGCTCCGTTTCATTGCACGTGTCGATAGGGCTCAGGCCGCTTTTTTAGCTGCCGCACTGGATCCGAGACAGCGCAGAATCTTGCGTGGGCATTCGGCCACGCAGATTTCCTTGCATTCTTCGCCATAGGCCAGACATGCCCCATGGTCGATCATGATCTTGTTGTCCGCGATGGAAATGGCTTTTGCAGGACACTTTTTCACGCACTTCTGACAGCTGATGCAGCCAACTTCGCAGACCGCGGTGACGTCCTTGGCCTTGTCCTGCGAGGAACAAAAGACCATGACGCGGGAACGTTTGGGAACCAGTTCAAGAATATGGTTGGGGCAGGTGCGGGTGCAGGTGCCGCACGCCGTGCAGGCATCGACATCGATGTAAACGATATTGTTCACCATTTTCATGGCGTTAAAGGGGCAGGCTCGAGCGCAGTCGCCGAAGCCGAGGCAGGAAAACCTGCACGCGTAGGGTCCGTCCTGCACCAGCTTGGCGGCGGCGCAGGAGGGAACACCCTGATAGTTGAATTTTGCTTGGACATTGCCCCCATTGCGATCGCAACGCCGGAAAGCCACCATGGGCTCGCTTTCGCCGGCGGCTTTCCCGGAAAGCGCGGCGACACGGGCAGCGACTTCAGAGCCACCGGCACAGCATTTGTTGGGCGGCACCGCAGGATCGTTGATGACCGCGTTGGCATAGCCCTCGCAGCCGGCATAGCCGCAACCACCGCAGTTGGCGCCGGGCAAAGCCTCGGTGACTGCCTCGACCCGAGGATCTTCCTTGACGTACAGCAGCTTCGAGGCGACGGACAGGATGAGCGCGGCCGCCAGTCCGAGGCCGAAGAGCACCGCGATGGAAATGGTGATGAGGTCCATATGGCTCTCCTTGGGGGCGGGTCCGAACCCGCCATCCGGGGTTATTCCTAGTTGATCATTCCCTTGAAGGCCATGAAGGTCAGGGACATGATGCCGGCCATGACCAGGCCTATGGATGTGCCGCCCATTGACTTGGGAACGCGGCTGATGTCCAGGCGTTCACGGATTCCGGCCAGCAGCAACAAGGCCAGCAGGAAGCCCACCCCTGCCGAAAAGGCGTAAAACACCGAGGTTACGAAATCGAATTCCTTGCGCTGCACGAGAATGGCTACACCAAGCACCGCACAGTTGGTGGTGATCAGCGGAAGGAAAATGCCCAACGCCTTGTACAGCGGTGGGACCATTTTTTTCAGGAACATTTCCACGAATTGCACCAGAGCGGCGATGACCAGGATGAAAACGATGGTCTGCAGGTATCCCAATTCAAAGGGATTGAGGACATACAACTTGATCAAATACGTGAATATGGTGGCCATGACCGCCACGAAGATCACCGCGGCGCCCATGCCTATGGAAACACCCTTTTCCTTGGAGCACCCAAGATAGGGGCAGTTCCCCAGGTACTGGGCCAGAACGATGTTGTTGACGAAGATCGCCGATATGAAAAGCAGAAAGTAGTCCATTCCCGACTCCTATGCAGGGAGGTTGTCCCGATACGGTCTCGCCTACTTCTTCTCGGTAAGTTCCATGGCCATCTGGCACGCTCGACAACCAGTGCAACCGGCGTTGAAATTCTCGGGCAGGTCGTGGCCCTTGAGTTTGGCCTGGATGATGTTCAGCAAATTCATGGCGCCGAGGATCAGTCCCAGGCAAACAAAGGCGCCGGGGGCCTCGACCATGAAGGTGAAGGGCTGGAAACTCGACCACATGACATCGTGGCCGAACAGGTGACCGGTGCCGAAAAGCTCACGCAAACCGCCGAGGAAGGTCAGGGACATGGTGAAACCGATGCCCATGCCCAGGCCGTCGGCAACCGCGAGATGCACCGGGTTCTTGGCGGCAAACGCTTCTGCTCTGCCGAGGATGATGCAGTTGACCACGATGAGCGGGACAAAAATGCCCAGGCTCTGGTAGAGCGGGTAGGAAAAGGCCTGCATGAGCATTTCCACGGAGACCACCAGGGAGGCCGCGATGGCGATGAAGCAGGCGATACGCACCTTCTTGGGAATGATCTTGCGGACAAGGGAGATGATCAGGTTGGACAGGGTGAGCACGAAGATGACGGCCGCGCCCATGCCCAGACCATCATTCGCCGATTTGGTCACGGCCAGAACCGGGCAAAGGCCCAGCACAAGTCTGAAGGGCGGCAACTCGGCCCACAGTCCCTTGGAGAATTCTTTCCACATGGAGGCCATAGTCTACCTTCCTAGGAATTTTGAAAGGTTTTTTCGAATTCGCTTTTCAGGGCGTCGTAGATCACCGCTGCCTTTTTCACGGCCTCGACAGTGGCCGAACTCGAGATGGTGGCGCCGGAAACGGCGTCGATACTGCCACCCTTGGCTGTCAGGTTCACTGTCTTGGGATCCTGGCCCGCGAATTGACGTGAGTATTTAGGTTCGGCGACACGGGTTCCCAATCCAGGGGTTTCCTTCATGGTGGTCACGCCGATGCCCCGGAGCTGTCCGTTTTCAATGTTGAAGGCAACCATGACACCGACCTCTCCGCCGTACCCCGGGGAAAAGGTCTCCAGGGCGACGCCATCGAGCTTACCGCCCTTCTTGGCGGGAAAGACCGTGATTTCCTGGTCCTCGTAAGTGAATTTCTGGCGGTCGGCGAGAAAATCGTTTTCCGCGTCCGGGAACACGCTCTTCAGGGCCGGTGCCTGCACGTAGGTCAACACCTGAACTTCGATGAGCGGTTCGGTGGCGATCTTCAAGTAGGACAGGGCGAATCCGGAAAGGCCGCAAATGAGGGAAAGCACCACGATCATGCTGGCGATCTCGCGCATGGTCTTACCTCGCTCCAAAGGGTTTGGGACGGATCATGTCCAGAAGCGGCGTGAACAATTGCGACAGCATCACGGCAAACACAACGCCGTCGGGGTAGATGCCATAGACCCGGATGATGATCACCATGGCACCACCGAGCAAGCCGTAAACGATCATGGCCACGCAGCCCACGGGTGAAGCCGAATGATCGGTGGCCAGGAAAAATGCGCCGAATACCGTGCCGCCGGCCAGCACGTGGAAGACCGGGCTGGCGTAAACGCTACTGTCGATACCGTAGTAGATGAGGGCTGTCAGGAACACGCCGCAGAGGAAGGCCAGCGGGATGTGCGGCCGGATGTTTCCGCGAATGATCAGGTATGCGCCTCCGACCAGCAGGGGCAGGACCTGCGCCATGCCCAGCCCCGAAAGCTGATTGCCCAGGAGCATGTCCAGCATGCTGAAGTCGGAGAGCCCCAGATACTTGAGTTGCGTCAGTGGGTTCTCCATGGGGGAAGAAAGCATGGAAATATTGGGGTTCATGAACGTGGGCCAAGAGATACGCAGGGCTGCCCAGCCCACCAGCGGGGCGGCGATGGGGTTGGCACCCAGGCCGCCGAAGATCATTTTGCCCAGAGCCACGGAGATGGTGCTTCCGATCATCACCAGCCACCATGGGGCCTGGGCCGGCAGTAGAAAGGAGAACAGGAGGCCGACGAGCACGGCATGGAATTTGTCCACGTCGATGTCTCGCTGCATGGCCTTGAGGAGCAGTGCCTCGACCACCACTGCCGTGGCGCAGGAGAGCGCCATGACTCGAAGCGCCTCAAAGCCGAAATAGTAGACTGCAAATGCAGCGGCCGGCAGCAGCGCGATGAGAAAATCCAGCATGGTGCCCCGCACGGTGCGGCCGCAATGCCAGTGCGGGGATGATGCCACGATCAACACAGGGTTTTTAACCGCCTCGTTCGTCATCGTGATTTCCTTTGCCTTGCTTGGTTCGCGTCGGCTATTCGTTCACGGCGCAGCTCGCCGCCATGGCGTCCTGAGCCGCCAGTTCCTGTTTGGCCAATCGGATGAATTGCAGCAGGGGTCTACGTCCCGTGCACCAAAAAGCGCACAACCCGCATTCGAAACATGCGTCGATGCCGTAATGCCTGGTCTTGGCGTATTTCTTGAATTCAGCATGGCGGGTGATCATGTTCGGCTCGATACGCGCCGGACATTTGGCCACGCAGACACCGCAGTTGATGCAGGCCGCGTCGGTGATGGGGGGGAAGTCCTTGTTGTGGACCACGGTCAGCGCCCAGATGTCCTTGGCCAAGCCCATGGATGGGCTGTCCAGGGCGTCGCCGCACATGGGACCGCCCCGCAGCAGACTGTCTCCGTCGACCAGAGTCACCTTGGCCGCGGCCAGGATTTCCGACAAGGCCGTACCCACCGGCGCGATGACGATCTTGCCGTTGACACTGCAAACATTTTCAGTGATGGGCAGACCCGTTTCCATGGCCTTGCCGATGCGGAAGAGTTCATGCACCCCGATGACGCAGACGCCCTTGAGATTTTCCTTTCCCGTGGCAGCCTTGACCACCAAGGCGTTCACGCTGGCCGGGTACACGGCGTTCACCCCGACGCCGGAACAGCCTTGGATGGAGGCGGAAACGCTTTGGGAGTGGACCAGCTTGCAGGTATCGGTTCCGGTGAGTTTCTTGGCTGCCTCCAGCCCCTTGGCCAACGTGGTGGCTTGGCTGGCAAGCAGCCAGCCAGCGATGCCCACACCCGGCTCGGGGTTGAGTCCGTTGATGACCAGGGTCTGGGCCTTGCACAAGGATGTCGTGGAGACCCCGAGCTGTTTGAGCACGGTCCTGAGTTCGTCACCCGCGAGGCCCGTGGTTTTCAGGGGCGCCACTGGGCCAACGGAAACATCCTGGGCGGTGATGGTCACTCCTTTGTCGGTGATGTCGGTGACCACACCGGCGATGGGCGAGTGCGCGTCACCCGTATTCTTGCCAGGGTGGTCGGCCACCAGTGTCCCTGGTGCGACCTCCGCTTTTTTCTTGACTGTCTTGGTCGAATGCCCCGCGAGGGGGACAACGACCTGGACAGGCGACTGGCATCGGACGGCTTCACTCGCTACCTGGATGTCGAGAGAGAAACTTGTTTTCGTCATGGCATATATCCCTGGGCGTTCATTCCCTGCTTAGCGTGGCAGATGGCATTTGCTGCACTCATCATCCTTGAACGGGCCGAGTTGCTTCTCTTCGTGGCACCCCATGCAGCCTTTGTGGAAGGCGCTCATCCGCGTGGGAATGAGCTGCTCGATGGCCTTGTCGTGGCAGGAGGAGCAGCCCCCTGTCTCGGGCAGGTTGTCTCCGCCGGCCTGGAGCAGTTCGTGACAGAAGCCGCACCCTTTCATTTCCTGAGCAAAGACATCCTGGTGGCAGGTCGCGCAGCGGGTGTGCACGGCGTCGGCAAAGCCGGGCATGGTCGCGTCACCTTCCTTCAAGTGGCAATCGCCGCAGTTGGTTGGCGTGGGTTCGATGTCGTCGGTGTGGTGGCAGTCGAGACAGTCGGTATTGTACTGCTCCGCATGCTCGTCATGCTTGTAGACCATGCCCGTGAACTCGGCGTGGTGACAGCGCGCGCAGTTTTGCTCCGCGTTGAAGAACGAGGCATGTGTCTCGATCCAGTTGGGAGTGAATTCAGGCGGGTGGCACAGGCCGCAACGCAAGGGCTCCTTGCCCGGCTCACCGCCGGCCGGGTTTTCGTGATGGCAGGAAGCGCAGTCGAGTTGGTATGTTTGATCGTGCGCCTGATGCGAGAAGATCACCTTGCCGCCGGCGTTGTCAAACAGGATGCGGCGAGGCATCTCCTCTGTCCCGGCAGGTTGTAGGTAACCGACCAGGGCCACGATGGCCATGACCACAACGAACACCGATATGGGAAGATAGCGCTTTTGCAAGGTACGAACCCTTTCCGTTAGACATTTATCGGGATGGTGACAACCGCCTCAACGTTTTATGGTCTTGCGGCATGATCTCCTTGGGTCGAGGGCATGGCTAGCACAGAATGCGGGGAAAGAAAAGTGTTCAGTCGTTCTGACCAAGGGGAAAAAACCATTTTATCTCTTGGGGTCAGGAACGAGGTGTCCGGAAACCCAGGTACCAAAGGCCCTTGGCGGCAGTTAGTGCGGGAAAATTTGCACAAATTACGGTGTACGAGAGTACCCTTTTCAGGGGGGCAATGCGCTTTGGAAGAAAAAAGAGGAAGACCCTCCGGGAAGGTCTTCATTGCGAAGAAGGTCTGGTCTGGTCTGGAGGATGCTACGCGGCTTCGTGTGTTCACGAACGCAACCCCACAATTTCCCGGCTAGTTCATCACCGGAACTGAAACGAGAGTGTGACCTCACGGTCACCTAGGCGTTACAATTGCATATTGCCCAACTTGCACAGAGGACAATATTTGTCAAGTATGGGGTCCCGTTCCGCGTGGAACGGGCCTTCCAGGGCATGGGGACGCGATCGTACGCTGGGATGGCAACTGTCATCCAGGGAAAAAGGTTCCGGTCGGTGTGGACTCATGCTGTCTGCCCGGGACTACCGGCATGATGGTGAAGGGGGCGAGCCAATGATCCGCTCCCGGCGTCGGATAGGCATGTCCGAGCAGGGCGATGCGGGCGGGGGACGTCGCCCGCGGACTGAACCCTGGTGTCTGATTCCGCCATGCCCGGAAGGGTGTTCTCCCGACCACTCGATACCGCGTTGGTATCGGAGGGCGTGAATTGGTATCGCGCGGCGGGACGCCGCGCCAGGAGTGTAGTCCGTCCTGGTATGAAATACCGAAAGCGGTCGTGGCCCACTTGACGAACGGATTGAAAAGGAAGCATAAGAACAGAACCAGACTCATGGTATATGATCGGGGGAATTTTTCAAAATCCCGTGTAATCTCAAACGGAGCCGGCTGATTTCAATCATGCCCGACATTGAACAGGTTACGCCACGAACAGTGCTCATCGTCGACGATGAACCCGTGAACCTCAAGCTCCTGGGGGCCCACCTCAAGAAGGCCGGGTACCGCACCATTGAGGCCTCCGACGGACAGTCCGCCTTGTCCTTGGCCGCGCTCGGTCCAGACCTGATCCTGCTCGACATCATGATGCCGGGCATGGACGGCCTGGAGACCTGTCGACTGCTCAAGGAAAATCGCAACACCCGGGATATTCCCGTCATCTTTCTCTCGGCTCTGAGCGACTCGGAGGTCAAGACCAGGGGGCTGCAAGTCGGCGGCGTGGACTACATCTCCAAGCCCTTTGACTCCCGCGAGCTTCTGGCCCGCGTCCGCACCCACCTCACCCTCAGGGAGCAGGAGCAGCAGATTCGTCTCTATGCCGACAATCTCGAGGAGATGGTGGAAGAGCGTACCCGCCAGCTTCAGGAGGCCCAGCTGGAGATCAAGCGTGATTTCGAGATCCAGACCGTCATCGCCACGCTACTGCGGTTTTCCATCGATGCGGCAGGTCTGAACGAGCTGTTGCAACTCACTCTGGAGCGCATCCTCTCTGTCACGTCATCTTCCTTTCAGCCCATGGGCTGCGTTTTTCTCATGAACGAGGAAAACGGTACCCTGAGCATGGCCGCGGGTGAGAATCTCGATCCGGCTGTGTACGAGCGCTGTCGGGAAGTGGCGAAAAAGCAGTGTGTCTGCGGCCACGTGGCGCATACCGGCGAACCCCTCGTGGCCTGGGACAGCGACCCCCTTCACCAACCGCTGCCCCAGGGCATGGAGGCGCACGGGCACTTCTGCATGCCCATTCGATATGGCGATCGGCTGCTCGGGGTGATCAACATCTATCTCAAGAAAGGGTACGCACCCGACGAAAAGGAACACGACTTCCTCAGTGCGGTGGCCAACACACTGGCCAGGATCATCCTCTACAAGCAGGCCCAGCAGAAGCTCATGGAGTCCGAGGCGCAGTACCGGGCCATCTTCGAAAACACCGGCACGGCCATGGCCATTCTCTTGGCCGACACATCCATAGTCCTGGTCAATTCAGGGTTCGAGGCACTCACGGGCTTGGACAAGGAACAGCTCGAAGGCATACGCAACAGCTTGGAATTCTTCCACCCTGAAGATCAGGAGGAAGTGCGTCGCTACCACGAGCAGATGTATGCATCCCGCGAGATGGACCAGGGTATTCGTGAATTACGCTTCGTCAACAACAAAGGCGAGATCCGCCACGTCTCCCTCATCGAGAGCCTGATCCCGGGGACCAGCCAGAACGTGACCTCCCTGTTGGACATCACGGACCGCAAGCGCGCGGAGGAGCAAGTGCTCCATCACGCTTACCACGACAATCTCACGGATCTGCCCAACCGCTCCTATCTCCTGGACAGACTCGCGGATTGCGTGGAACGCGTCAACAGGGAGCAGGGGTACGAGTTCGCCGTGCTCTACATGGACCTGGACCGCTTCAACTTGGTCAACGAAAGTCTGGGGCACGAGATCGGCGACCAGCTCATTGTGGAACTGGCCAAGCGGCTCAAAACCCTCCTGCGGGAGCAGGACATCCTCGTCCGCATTGGTGGCGACGAGTTCGTGATCCTGCTCAACGGCTACAATGATTTCAGCGAGGTCACGGATCTGGCCGTCGCAATTCTCAGCTTGGTGCGCCAACCCCTTATCCTCAACGACCAGGAACTGGCGAGCACGTCTAGCATCGGCATCGCCTTGAGTTCCATTGGCTACACCCGTGGCGAGGACCTACTGCGCGACGCCGACACCGCCCTGCACCGCGCCAAGCAGCGAGGCAAGGCCCGCTACGAGGTCTTCGACACCGAGATGCACCACAAGGCCACGCGCCTTCTGGCCTTGGTGACCGACATGCGCCAGGCCCTGCGACGTGAAGAGTTCCTGTTGCATTACCAGCCCATTGTCAGCGTGGCCACGGGCGAGGTCCACGGTTTCGAGGCCCTGGTGCGTTGGAAACACGCCACCAGGGGGTTGGTCAGCCCCGGAGAGTTCATTCCCGAGGCCGAAGAATCAGGCCTGATCATCCCCATCGGCCAATGGGTGCTGCACGAAGCCTGCGTTACCATAGGCAGGCTGTTCAGGGAAAGCGGCGTCAATACCTGCCGCATACTCAGCGTGAACCTTTCGGGCAAGCAGTTCGCCCATGAAGACATCTACGAACATGTGCGCGCGGTGCTGGATGCGACCGGCTTTGACCCGCGCTGCCTGAAACTGGAAATCACCGAGAGCGCGGTCATGGAGGACGCCGCCGCGGCTATCGAGATGCTCCAGAGGCTCAAGTCCCTGAACGTGATGATCTCCATCGACGATTTCGGTACCGGATACTCCTCGCTCTCCTACCTGCACCGCTTCCCCGTGGACACGCTCAAGATCGACCGCAGTTTTGTCAGCAGCATGGGACAGGCGGGAGAGAACAATGAAATCGTGCGAACCATCGTGTCCCTGGCCCACAGCCTGGAGCTACAGGTCATCGCGGAGGGTGTGGAGACGGAAGACCAGCTCCGGATGTTGGAAGCAATGGGATGTGAATATGCCCAGGGTTTTTTCTTTTCCAAGCCGGTGGATGCCCGCACCCTGATGGACCAGAATCTCATCTTCAAGAAGTGGTGAGGCCGCAAGCCCTCTTCCCGCGACCGTGAGACGGAGCGCACCACGGGTCGCGCCACGAACTGTCAGGATACGTTCTTGCCGGTTTCAACATCTTTGGCTGCATACAGGTATAATCGTAACCAGTCGAGAATGCAGCATTTTTTAGAAAATCCTTGATTTTCTCGTCATGAGGGACTACTATGAGAGATTAAGCAAAAACTCATGCAACGGAGACAAGGGCAATGACGCGAAAGGACAGGACAGAGGGCATCTACAGCAGGCGCGAGGTGCTGGACGAGAGCGAGCGCCGTCAATTCTATCTGATTCAGCTCAAGGAACTGCTCCAGTACGCCTATCGTTACTCCGAGGACGTCAAGAAGCGCTTCGACCGTGCCCAGTTCTCGGTGGAAAAGTTTCGAAATCTCAATGATCTCAAGCATATTCCCATACTGAAGAAAAAGGAACTGATCTTTTTGCAGTCCATTGGGCCCAGGCTCGGCGGCCTGCTGACAAAGGACCTCGGGGAACTCAAGCGTATTTTTCTGTCGCCAGGTCCCATTTTTGATCCCGAAGATCGCAGCGACGATTACTGGGGCTGGACCGAGGGCTTTTATGCCGCCGGCTTCCGCTCCGGCGATCTTTCCCAGGTGACGTTCAACTACCACCTCACCCCGGCGGGCCTGATGTTCGAGGAACCCCTGCGCAATCTCAACTGCGCGGTGATTCCCGTGGGGCCCGGCAACACCTCGACGCAACTCGACATCATGCAGAAGCTGCGCGTCACCGGCTATGTCGGCACGCCCAGCTATTTGATGCACTTGGCGCAGAAGGCCGAGGAGTCCGGCTTGAATCTACGCCGGGACATCTACCTCGAAGTGGCCTTTGTCACCGGGGAGAAATTCTCGGAAAAGATGCGCTCCACCTTGGAGAAGAAGTTCGATCTGATCATGCGGCAGGGATACGGCACCGCGGACGTGGGTTGCATCGGCTACGAGTGCTACCACAAGAACGGGTTGCACGTGGCCAACCGCGCCTACGTGGAAATCTGCCACCCCGACACCGGCATCCCCCTCAAGGACGGTGAGGTGGGGGAGATCGTGGTCACGGCCTTCAACAAGACCTATCCGCTGATTCGCTTGGCCACCGGTGATCTCTCCTACATCGACCGGGAACCCTGCCCCTGCGGCCGCACCAGTCCGAGACTCGGCAGTATTGTTGGCCGCGTGGACACCACGGCGCGGATCAAGGGCATGTTCGTCTACCCCCACCAGGTGGAGCAGGTCATGGCCCGCTTCGAAGAGATCAAGCGCTGGCAGATCGAGGTCACCAACCCCGGCGGTATCGACGACATGGTCCTGTACGTCGAGGCCAGCAATTTCAAACGCGAAGAGGAATTGTTGCACATGTTCAGGGAGCGCATCAAGCTGCGCCCCCATCTCAAGGTACTGGAACCTGGCATCCTGCCGCCGCAGATTCGCCCTATCGAAGACAAGCGGAAGTGGGATTGATCCTGGCTTCCGCTCCAATATGCCCGCGGATTCAGGGGGAAAGTCGGAAAAGGCTTTCCCCCTTCTCGCGTTTTAGGCTATTTTCCAGCCAAAAGGGGGGGCCTGCCGTGTACTTCACGCAACCCGCATCGAGGATTTGCCTGGTGATCACGCTGCTGCTGATGGCCGGTGGATGTGCGCCCAAGACAATCGAGATCTCCAGAGCCGTATCGGAACATCCCTTCCCGACCGCGGGGTTGCTACGGCTGGAGGCTGGGGAATTGCGCCCCCTGAACGATGCGGACTTCCTGGCTCTGGTCGGGGAAGTCGATTACCTGCTTCTTGGCGAGGGGCATGCAGTGGCCTGCGATCATCTGGCCCAGGCCGCGGTGCTGCGGCTTCTGGATCAGGAAGGCCGCAACTGGGCCTTGGGGCTGGAGATGCTCAGCGATGACAAGCAGCCCGCACTGGACAAGGTCAACCGGAATCCAGAAGTCGCGCTCACCGACATCGCCCGCTTGGAGAGCGAACTGGAGTGGGCGCGTGTCTGGGGCTATCCCTTCTCTCTGTATAAACCGGTGCTGCAAGCCGCGCTGGAACAAGGCATGAGCCTGCACGCCCTCAATGTATCGCGCCGCGTTCTGGATATCCTGCGCCAGGAGGGGCTTCAGGGGGTGTCCTTTGAGGAAAGGAGCAGACTGCCCGAGGAGTTCATTCCACCCATGGAGGAACAGCAACAGGCCCTGGAAACGATATTCTCCCTCCATCAGGACTTCATGGGGAGGGGCAAGAGCGGGGATACCGAGAGCAACAAGAAACGACTGGAACGGTTCCTTCTTGTCCAGTCCGTTTGGGACACGTCCATGGCCGGAGCGGCCATCGGTGCGCGCCAGGCAACGGGCAGACCAGTTGCCATTTTAGCTGGCGCCGGCCATGTGGAGAATGGCTGGGGCATTGCACACAGACTGCGCACCCTGGAGCCGGACGCCCGGGTGCTGCTGGTTCTTCCCTGGCGCGGGGGCGAGTCCCCCAATCCCCAGGAGGCCGACGTCTTCTACTTTTGCCCGGAGTCTTTTTCCAACCGCCTGGGTATGAAACTGGTCTGGAAAGATGAACCCGCGGGAGCCCTGATTGAGGCGGTGGAGCCGGGCACAACGGCATCCCGCGCCGACCTCCGGCCCGGCGACATTATTCAGGCCGTGGCCGGCGTCCCCGTGGAGTCCCTCTCAGGCCTGCACGTGGCAGCCATCAAGGCCAGGAAAAGCAAGGAACCCCTGCGGTTGCGCATTCTCAGAAAGGGCTACGTCCTTAACGTCACGGCGCTCCTGCCGCCACGGGAAAACGATACGGTCAAATGAGGCCGGCGGAGGATTCCATGCCCGGGATTCTGTTCCAGGAAACCCAGTACCCCCACGTTTGGGTCCTGGGATTTCTCGCCGCAGTGCTGTTCCTGCCCCTGGCGTCGGTGATGCAAGGTGGCGCGGCACCTGTCTCGGCGCTCTTCCCGGCTGCGGTGGTCCTGGGCATCTCACTACTCTTTTTTCCCATGGCAACAATTGTGGACGCAAGCGCCGTGCTCGTGCAGTTTGGCTGTTTCAAGTTGCTGCGCTGGCGCTTTCCCCTGCGTGAGATCGAAGACTGCCGGGTCGTGACCTACAAACCTTTGCGAACCTACCTTGGGTGGGGCATTCGCAGAGGATTCGACCGCTCCCGCGCCCTGACCATGAAAGGAGAAAAGGCCGTCCGGCTTCAACTCAGAGGGGGGCGGGTGCAGCTTATCGGCTCTCAGCGCGCCGAGGAGTTGGCCCAGGCCGTAGAGGAGGGGCGCAATGCCTGAGTTGCCCGAGGTGGAGACCATCGCCCGAGGCCTGCGGCCGTATCTCGCCGGTGCCTGCATCGCCGGGATCGAAGTATCCGCCCCCCATGCCCTGCCCCAGGGTGTGGAAACCTTTCGCTCTCGGATCGTGGGGCGCCGCATAGAAGACGTCACCCGCCGTGGCAAGGCCCTGCTGCTTCATTTCACCGGAGAACCGCTGATCTTGGCCGTGCATCTGCGCATGACCGGGCGGCTCTTCCTGCCCGACAACGGCGAACTCCTGCATGACAGGCACACCCACTGTTGTTTCCTGCTGCGGCATGACGACGGCCGTCCGGAACGGACACTGGTGTTTCATGACGTGCGTAAGTTCGGCACGCTCCAGGCATTGTTTCCCGAGGAACTCGCGGCCTGGCCCTTTTTCGCCCGGCTCGGCCACGAGCCGTTGGAAATCGGGCCCGAGGCCTTCGCTACCATCTTCGAAAACAAGAAGGGGCGGATCAAGGCCCTGCTCCTGGACCAGGCGGTCATCGCCGGCATCGGTAACATTTACGCTGACGAGACCCTGTTCCGAGCCGGAATTCGCCCAGATGCGCCGGCCATGAATCTGGGCCGGACCCGGCTCGGGAGACTGCATGCAAGAGTGCAGGAGGTACTCGGGGAAGCCATCGAGGCCTGCGGCAGCTCCATCAGCGACTACCGCGACGCCCACGGCCATGCTGGCGCCTTTCAGAATTGTTTCAGGGTCTATGGCCGGGGCGGACAACCTTGCGTCAATTGCGGCTCACCCTTGCACACCATGAAGGTGGCTGGCAGGACAACGGTGTATTGCCCCATATGCCAAAGAGATTGAGCGCGTGCGCATGGTGCGCGGCCAAGTATCCTGGGTGGCATGGCTCGGGTTGAAGGAGCGAATTGAACATGAAGCGCATGTGGAACCGCATTTTCGTCATGGCTATGGCCTGTCTGCTGCTGGTCTCGCTGACCACTCCCTGCTCGGGGGAAGACGTCCGTTTGCTCAAGGGACGCTACCTGCGCGCGGATGTCGGCGATTACCCCTACGCGGTGTTCGATGTGAACGGCGAGGAGATTTGGCTGATGTGCGGCCAAGCGACTACCGACATCCTGGACAAGCTCGGACTGCAAACGGATGTCATCGCTGTCTATGAGATCAGCATACAGTTCCTGCCCGAGGCCGGGGAAAAAGTGGAGGTGCGGCAAGTACGGAGCGTGTTCGTGCCGGACAGCTATTCCCCGGATTTCGGCGTGTTCATCGGAGAAGGGCCGGCACCGCGGTAAGGAAAGCGGCAGGGTAGATTCCCAGCAGCGGTATTTTGCTGTACGTTCGGGGCATGAATGGGAAGAAAGCGTCGTTGCTGAACATGCTGGCGGACAAGTGTATCGCTCCGTCCACCCGTGCCTTCTGGCGCGCGGGGCGTCGGGTCTCGAACTACGGCCCATGGCACTGGCTGCATGGGTACGTCTATGGCCGCTGGCCCTACCTGTATATAGCCGTGGCCACGGGCAAACATCCCCTATCGGCCCCCTTGGGCAAGGTGTGGTGCGGATTCTCCACGCTCATGGAGCGCTTTTCGCCCAGGTCCGACGTCCCGCAGCGCTCCCCAAAAGAGGAGTTCGCCCAGGGATATCACGGCAAGGTGGTGCCCCCGGAAGGGGCGCGGCGTCTGATCTCGGTGGAGCGCTCCATCGAGCTGCGCGACCTGGAACAGGTCATTCCCTATGCCCTGGCGCGGGACATCGTGCTCACGCATCCCGAGCACATCGTGGCCCTGGAATGCCCCTGCCGCTCTTGCCGGGAGAATCCCTGCCTGCCGCTGGACGTCTGCCTGGTGGTAGGTGAGCCCTTTGCCAGCTTCGTGGCCGAACACCACCCCAAGCGCGCCCGCTGGATCGACCGCGGCGAGGCCCAGGACATCCTCCAGGCCGAACACGAGCGCGGGCACGTGCATCACGCCTTTTTCAAGGACGCCATGCTCCAGCGCTTCTACGCCATTTGCAACTGCTGCTCCTGTTGCTGCGGCGCCATGAACGCCCACCGCAACGGTGTGCCCATGTTGGCATCGTCGGGCTACCTGGCTGTAGTTACTGCCGAGGCGTGCAAATGCTGCGGCCTGTGTGCCGGAAAATGCCCTTTTGGCGCCATCGAGGTGCCTGAACGCGGCACCTGCGCCGTGGTGGACGACGACCGCTGCCTGGGCTGTGGCGTGTGCGCCGACGCCTGCCCTACCGGCGCCATGACTCTGCGCTTGGCCCCGGAAAAGGGTGTGCCCTTGGAGGTCTGAGCGATGGAGGCACATTGGTACTCCTTCCGTAAACATATTCACACTATCCTCACATCACCTGCCCCAGCCATGCGCGACACAGTCATACGCGACCTTGTTTTCATACACATTCCCCGGTAGGTTGGCGGCATGAGTTCCGACATCCACCAGCAGCACGACGCCTTTTTCAAGCAGTTTTACGGCCGCCCGGCCGCGGCTGCCGAGTTTCTGCGGCATAACCTGCCCCTGCAGGTGGCTGAGGCCATAGACTTCGACACCCTGACGCCGGGGCAAAACAGTTTCGTTGGCAAGCGCTCCAAGCGCTATTTCGCGGACCTGGTCTACGAGTGTCAACTCAAGGACGGCAAGCCCGCCTCGATCTACATCCTTCTCGAACACAAGAGTGCCCCGTCCCCGACTTGCTCCTTGCAGATCCTACGCTACATGCTCATGCTCTGGGAGCAGCGCGTCAAGGAAATGCCCTTGTTCGAAGGCTTGCCCGTGGTCATTCCCGTGGTTATTTATCATGGCACGAGACCCTGGAGCGGGCGCCCCTTGTGGGAACTCTTCGCGGTGGACGCAACCTTCGACGCCTACATCCCTGCCTTTGGCATGGAAGTTTTCGACATCGCTCGGACACCGGAATCCGAGATCAAGGGCAGCATCGCGGGCAAGGCAGCACTGCTGCTATGGAAGGCATTGCTGGAAAAGGCTCCGGCGCGGCGTATCGCACAGCTCGCACACTTGCTCCTGACCGCCCTGGGGCCGGACTCGGCCATGGAAACCATCGCGCAGTTCCTGTATTATGCCCAGAGTGTGAACACGGATTTGACTTGGCAGGATCTCGAAGCCGAGCTGGCGGCATTACCTGAAGGAGAAGCCATCATGAAATCCTTTGTCGTGGATGTGGCCCCCGAAGCCTATCAGAAGGGCGTTTTGGAGGGCCTGGAGAAGGGCCTGGAGAAGGGCATGGAGAAGGGCCTGGAAAAGGGTCTTGAAGAAGGTGTGGGTTATGCCCGTCGGCTTCTGCTGCGTCTTCTGTACAGCCGCTTCGATAGAGTGCCGGCCGACCTGGAGGAGAAGCTGGATGCCGTGAACAGCCTGTCCGTGCTGGAGAGCCTGAGCGACACGGCTCTGGGCGGCGCATCCCTCGAGGTCATCGAAAGGGACGTGAACAAGGCCCTGGGCCGGCAGTAACGCCTGGCTTCGCAGCTCGAAGCCGAGCTGGCGGCATTACCTGAAGGAGAAGCCATCATGAAAGCCTTTGTCGTGGATGTGGCCCCCGAAGCCTATCAGAAGGGCGTTTTGGAGGGCCTGGAGAAGGGCCTGGAGAAGGGCCTGGAGAAGGGCCTGGAGAAAGGCATGGAGAAGGGCCTGGAAGAAGGTGTGGGTTATGCCCGTCGGCTTCTGCTGCGTCTTCTGTACAGCCGCTTCGATAGAGTGCCGGCCGACCTGGAGGAGAAGCTGGATGCCGTGAACAGCCTGTCCGTGCTGGAGAGCCTGAGCGACACGGCTCTGGGCGGCGCATCCCTCGAGGTCATCGAAAGGGACGTGAACAAGGCCCTGGGTCGGGAGTAACGCCTGGCTTCGCCAGAGATACGCCGAACGCGGCTAAGTCTGTGTTGTGCATGATCCTGGCGTCGGAATCACCGTGCGGCGGTACTGGGCTCAGGGCTTAAGTTCCTGTATTGTAGGCTGTGTGGCGGATGACGCTTGACAACTGATGGATGACCATCCCCAAATCCGTAGTCATATCGCTGTACCTCGTTTTTCCCCCTTCCCAAACGCCCCTGGATGGGCCATGATCTAGCTGTCCGAGAACGAATCACGAATACAAGTGGAAGGAGTACACATGCTTCGCGACAAACTGATGCAGCAGGTGGAGAGGTTCGGCGGCTATTGGGACGTCATCGTTGTAGGAGGGGGCGCCACCGGCCTTGGCGTTGGCGTGGACGCCGCGTCCAGAGGCTGCAAGACCCTGCTCCTGGAGCAGCACGACTTTTCCAAGGGCACCTCCAGCAGGAGCACCAAGCTCGTGCACGGTGGCGTGCGCTACCTCAAGCAGGGCAACATCTCCCTGGTGTTGGAGGCCTTGCACGAACGTGGATTGCTGCTGCAGAACGCCCCCCACTTGGTGAGCAACCAGGCCTTCATCGTGCCCAACTACGACTGGTGGGAAGGCCCCTTCTACGGCGTGGGCATGAAGGTCTACGACATAATGGCCGGCAAGCTCGGTTTGGGGGCGTCCAGGATGCTCTCGGTGGAGGAGACAATGCGCCGCATCCCCACCCTGGAAACCAAGGGGCTGCGCGGCAGCGTGGTCTACCACGACGGGCAGTTCGACGACGCCCGACTGGCCGTGAACCTGGCCCAGACCATGTACGAGCACGGCGGTGTGCCGCTGAATTACTGCAAGGTCACGGGCTTGATCAAGGCGGCCGGCATGGTCCAGGGCGTCAGGGTGCGGGACATGGAAACCGGCAACGAGCTGGACGTGCACGGCCGTGTGGTCATCAACGCCACCGGCGTGTTCACGGACACCCTGTTGCAACTGGACAATCCCGAGGCCCAGAAGATCATCTCCCCCAGCCAGGGCGTGCATCTGGTACTGGACAAGGAATTTCTGCCCGGCGACGCGGCCATCATGGTGCCGCAGACCGCGGACGGCCGGGTGCTCTTCGCCGTGCCCTGGCATGGCAAGGTGGTGGTGGGCACCACCGACACCCCGGTGCCCGAACCCAGCCTGGAGCCCCGCGCCCTTCAGGAAGAGGTGGAATTCATTCTCGAGCATGCGGCCCAATACATGAGCAAGGACCCCACGCCCGTGGACGTGAAGAGCGTGTTCGCCGGCCTGCGCCCCCTGGTGGATTTAGGGGGCAAGCACAACACCGCGGCCATCTCCCGTGACCATTTCCTGGTGGTTTCGGGCTCCGGTCTGGTGACCATCACTGGCGGCAAGTGGACCACCTACCGCAAGATGGCCGAGGACACCGTGAACCAGGCCATGCTGGTGGCCGGCCTGGATCAACGCCGTTGCGTCACCGAGAAGATGCGCATCCACGGTTGGCTCAAGAACTTCGACAGGCTGGATCCTCTGCACCCTTACGGCACCGACGCCGTGTACATCAAGAAGCTCATCGCGGCGGATCCCTCACTCGGGGAGCCGTTGCACCCGGCGCTCTCCTGCCTCAAGGCCGAGGTGGTCTGGGCCGCGCGCGAGGAGATGGCCCGCGGCGTGGAGGATGTGCTGGCGCGCCGCACCCGCGCCTTGTTTCTGGACGCCCGCGCCAGCATCGCGATGGCGCCCGAGGTGGCCAGGCTCATGGCCTCGGAACTGGGGCGCGATCAAGCCTGGCAGGACAGGCAGGTGGCGGATTATACGGACTTGGCGAAGGGGTATCTCCTGGCCTGAGGCCTGAAGCGCGGGAGCCCATGAAAAGACTGCTGGTTATCGCATGCATCCTGCCGTGCGTCATGATCGGAGCGGGTGTCGCCGCCAGAAGCGGCTACATCCTCCCCGGTCTGGGACAGGCCATGCTCCTGTTCTTTCCGCCGGACGATCTTTGGCATCCGCTGGACACGATGCCTGTTCACGCGGGCCAGGATGGCTGGGATCTGTCGGTCTTCCACAAATACCCTGGCCCCTATGCCCTGTATCTGAACTTCGCCCGGCCCGACAGGGAGTCTTTCTACGAACAGAAGGTTTTCGCGGTCTTGGAGATCAGGCGAAAGGATCAGACCATCCATGCGTGCGAGGCGCCCCAATCCCAGTACTACTACGGGAACGGCAATCAGGGGCTCGGCTTCTGCGCCTACGAGGTGCCTGGCGACGCGCCGTTGCATACACTCCTGCGCATGTCGGTGCGCTTCCAGATGCCCGAGGGCGGGATCGATGCATTGGTGACGGAGTACGGCGAGGTGACCCTGACCATCGTGCGTCAGGCGCGCATGTAGGGGGCGCAAAAAACGAGGCAGCACATGGAGTTCAGCAGCCAGGCGCGGCTGCCAAGTTGTCCTTGCCCTCTTCTTCGTCCCCCGCGTTCACTTCCGCCGCTTCCCACGCAGGCGACGGCCCTCGGCGTCCGCAGCCTTGAGGGCGTCCCGGACCAGCTCCGGCGAGATTGCCATTGGCTCGTTGTGGATGCTCTCGTCCGGGGCGCACGCCTTTTCCGCCACGCGGAGCAGGTCCTGCTCCGCGGCCCGCTCCAGTCCCAGGTCGGCAAAAGTGGTCGGCAGCCCCAACTCCCCGCACAGGGAGTAGACCTCGCGCACAAGGGGCAGGGGCTTGTCCGTGAGAAAGAGGGAGGCGAGTACGCCGAAGCCCACCTTCTCGCCATGGTACAGGCCGCGGACCTCGGGCAGGGCGGTCAGGCCGTTGTGGATGGAGTGGGCCGCGCCCAGGCCGCCGCTCTCGAAGCCCAGCCCGCTGAGCAGCGTGTTGGCTTCCACCACCCGCTCCAGGGCGGGGGTGACCACTCCGGCCTGGCAGGCGGTGAGCGCGGACAGCCCCCAGTCCCGCACTGTTTCATAGCACAGCCTGGCCAGGGCGTGGGCCGTCATGGAGCCAGCGTCGCCGGCGATATTGCGCCCCCGTGCGATGCGGCAGGACTCGGCCTCGAACCACGTGGCCAGGGCGTCACCCATGCCCGCGGCCAGGAAACGGGGCGGGGACTGGGCGGTGACGGTGGTGTCCACGAGAACCACGTCCGGGTTGCGCGGCAAAACGTCCACCCGCTGAAATATCCCCTCGTTGGAGTAGATCACGCAGACCGAGCTGCATGGTGCGTCCGTGGAGGCGATGGTCGGGACCACGACCACGGGCACTCCGGCCCGGGCCGCCACGGCCTTGGCCGTGTCAAGGGTCTTGCCGCCGCCGAGGGCCGCGATGGTCTGGGCCTGGAAATTCCTGGCCAGGGCCAGCAGGCGCTCGATTTCCTGGTCCGTGCACTCCCTGCCGAAACGCTCCACCCGCACTGCCCCACCTAGTTCCACCTGGGGCAGCACGGCTGGCAGCAGGTGTTCCAGCGGATGGGGGGAGCAGATCAGGAAATGCCGCTCCCCCAGGCGAGCCAGTTCCGCGCCCAGGCGGGCCAATGCCCCGCGCCCCTGAATATAGCGCCCCGGAAACAAGGTGGTGCTGATCATGTCCTCTCCTCGGCTGTGGGTGTTTGCATCAGGGACAGATACCCCCGTGCCCGCGCCATGACAAGCGGATCGCCACACACAGGGAGACTCTCCAGATGTTTCCACGGTCACTGTCGTCCGAGCCACTCCCCCATGCGGCGCAGTGCCTCGTCGATCTCTTCCTCGCCGCCGCCGAAGGACAGCCGCAGGTGGCGCTCACCGCCGGGGCCGAAACCGCCCCCAGGAATGGTGATGACCTTGGCCTCCTGGATCAGGCGGATGGCCAGTTCCCTGGAGTCGGGCAGGCTCTCGTGGCAGCGGGCCAGGACATAGAAAGCACCCGAGGGTCGGACGTGGGAGAAGGAGGGGGCCAGGCGGTCCAGCCCCTGGCAAAGCCGGTCCCGTCGAGCGGCCAGGGTGGCGCGGAACTGGTCGTAAATACCTTGCGGGCCTTGCAGGGAGGCCAGGGCCGCATGCTGGGCCGGGGTGGGCGCGCAGATGGCCGTGCAGTCGTGCACCTTGAGCATCTGGGCCAGCAGGTCGGCGGGCGCCACGACATAGCCCACACGCCAGCCCGTGAGCGCATAGCGTTTGGAGAAGCTGTTGACCCCCGCGAGCAGGGGGCGCAGTTCCGGGATGCGGGCCATGCTGAAGGCAGGGGCGTCGTAGCTCAGGAAATCGTAGGTGTCGTCGCAGATCACGTAGATGCCGCGCTCCAGGGCCAAGGTCGCCAGCTCGCGCAGGGCATCCTCCTGGAACACCGCGCCCGTGGGATTGTGCGGGGAGTTGAGGATCATGGCCCGCGTGCGCGGCGTCACGGCCCGGCGCATGGCCGCCATGTCTAGGCTCCAGTCCGCGCGCAGAGGCACGGGCACGGGCACGCCGCCGGCAAGCAGCACCTGCTCCACGTGCGACGGATAGTAAGGCGCGGGCAACAAAACCTCGTCGCCCGGCGAGACCAGGGTCAGGGTGGCCATGAGCAGGGCCTCCATGGCACCCACGGTCACGGCGATTTCCCTGTCGGGGTCGGCCTCCAGGCCCTTCTCAAAGCGCAGTTGGTCGGCGATGGCCCGGCGTAGGGCAGGCATGCCGGGCTGCAGGGAGTACTTGCCCGCGCCGGTGTCCTCGCGTAGGGCGCGGCAGACCGCGTCCACCACGTGTTCGGGCGTGGGGAAGGAGGGGATGCCCTGCCCCAGGGAAACACAGCCGCCGACGCGGGCGGCGATGACCGGCATCTCCTTGGTGGCCGAGGGCGGGATGGACAGGACGCGCGTTGTGATGGGGTGGGGCATGACAGTTCCCAAGCAATTTGGTGGATATTTGGGTTGATAGGACAGTGTCATTCTGGAAGGAAGATCAGCTTATATCAATGATTCTAAAGATTTTTCCGTCTTTGAACTGGAATTCGGAGCGGCCCTCAAGGCGAAGCGTCTCCCCGGCCGGCAGGTGTTCGCTCATATGCCGAGCCAGGATGCCTTCAAAGGCGATTTCCACGTTTGTAGTGTCCTCGCCAAAATCAAAGCTCCTGACAATCTGCCGGCGTGTCGTGAATAGGTCTCTGGACTGCTCGGCCAACTCGCGAAATTGGGCAATGCCTTTGGCAGAGGCATTGATCTCTCCTCCGGAACTATTGGCAAACTCCACATCTGGGTGCAGGAATGCCAGCATGCCGTCAACGTCAAGGGCGTTGTAGGCCGCGATGTAGGCGTCGATAAGCGCCATTCGTTCCTCGTTGTCCATGCGATACCGTCCCAGGCTAATGTTCGAGAATACCTAATGATCGTCATTGGCATGGTGCATCATTTACAGGAGAATTACAACGCCACGTCAGGGTGTTACCACCCCCAGCCGCTCCAGCAAGGGGCGGGCGGTCTCCTGATCCAGTCCCTCGTCGCCGGGGCGGATGGGCTCGCCGTCGGCGTTGGTCTTCACCGGGTAATGGCTGTCCGATCCGCCGGATTGCAGCAGTTCGTGCCTGCGGGCCAGTTCCAGGGCACGGGTGTGTAACTCGGCATTGGATTCGTCGCCGTGATAGCCGTTCTCACGGTAGGCGTAGGCGGTCTCCAGGCATTCCAGCCCGGCGTCGAGCATGTCCGGTAACAGCTCCAGTCGCAAGGGTTCGGGCGTGAGGAAGGGGTGGGCCCAGAGGGCCAGGCCGCCGCTACGATGGATCAGCTCCACGGCCGTGGCCGGATGCAGGTCTTCCAGACCATGGTTGTCAGGGAGGTAGATGCCTTCCTCGCGCATGTAGCGCCTGGCCTCGCCCCAGCTGGTAAAAAGGCCGAGATCGTCGCTGAGATACTTGAACAGGAAGACCTTTTGAGGCTGTTTGCCGGCCTTGGCCTCGAGGACGTCGTACTCCACGTGGATGCCCCGCTTGGCCAGCATGGCCAGCATATGGCGTGTGACCTGCTCCAGATTCTGGGCGAGCTGGTCGAAGCGGCGGCGCATGAAGGCCAAGTCCTCGGCCGTGGCCTGGATGCCGCGCCCCCAGTAGCCGATGATGTGGGTCTTGCGGCAAGAGAACTCCACGCCCTGGAGCAGCAGCAGGCCGCGCTCCCGAGCATGGGCAGGGATGGCAGGATCCGTGTCCGGCAGCACGTCGTGGTCGCAGACGCCCAGGCCGAGCAGGTTCCGCGCCGCGGCCAAGTCCACGATTTGGCGCACGGGTGTGTGTCCGTCCTTGGAGCGCTGGGAGTGGTTGTGCAGATCAACGGTGATGGTTGTCATTGCGGAGTCCTTAAGTACAGCGAGGTGAGAGGAGGGAGTGTCATTTTGCGGGGAAAAATGCAACTTTTACATTCTGTCGTCTTGTTTTCGGCTTTCAGAAGTGTATACAGCTAGCCAGGGTGTTGGGGCGACGCCCCCTCCCTTGGCCTTCCCTTGCACATCACCATAGAATCTGGAGGTCGCGATGCTCAAAAGCTTCTGGCTTGGCGTGACGCTGCTGCTCTTGTTGGCGACACAGGTGCAGGCCGTAAACCTGATGGTAGTGGACACTGCGCCGAAAAACGGGGCAGAGGACGTAGCTCCCGGTGAACAAGAAATCGTCATCACCTTCAGCCATCCCGTGAAGATGAACAGCTGGTCCTTTGTGGAGACAGGTGCCGGAGCCTTTCCGGAAGTCCTGGCCAACCCGGAGTTTCGGAGCCCCACGGTTTGCGTGCTCAAGGTGCGCTTGGAGCCGGGCACGACCTACTCCCTGGGGCTGAACAGTGAGACTCGCACCGGGTTCAAGCTGGCCGAGGACGAGAGCGTGGCCCTGCACCCCTACGTGCTGACCTTCAGCGTGGCGCAACAGGGAGGGGTAACCCTGGACACTACCGGACCGGCCCTTGACACAACCACGCCGCAGCCGTCCCCCGCACAGCAACCCGCGCCAACACCAGCGCCTGCCCCAGCGCCGGCCTCGGCGCCAACACCCGCGCCGCATCCTACTCCATCGCCAACGCCTGGTCCGACGGTGCAGGCAGGGGGCGATCCCGGTCTCGTCGGTATCTGGCTCTATCGCAGCGAAGTTGAGGAAGTGGTGGTGCAGCTCGACCCAGACGGCAGATACTACGTGCGAACCCGCTCCGCCACGGGGACCGAGGAGACGCGCGGCAGCTACATGGTGCAGGGTGGCGTGATCCAGGGCCGCTCCGACAGTGGCGAGGTCGGGCAATACCCCTATCAGCTCCTGGGTAGGGACACGTTGCAGTTGGACCTCTCGTCAGAGGCTGAAGGGGTGCAGTTGCAGATGGTGCGCGTGGGCAGCATTCCGCCCCTGCATGAGTGGCAGCCCCAGACCGCGGGACCGCAATACTACCCCGGCGGGCAGCAGCCCGGCCAGCCCTGGCCGCAATACCCCGACGGACAACAACCCCATGGCCAGCAGCCCCATGTACAACAACCCTGGCAGGGTTACGGTCAACATGGATACCCACAACAGGGGCAGCAATGGCCCGGAGGGCAGCAACCTCCCCAGGACTGGCAAGGCTATCCGCCCCAGCAGGGACAACAGGGCTATGCGCCGCAACCCGTTCCTGGTTATCCGCCTCAACAGGGGCAGCAGAGCTTCCCGCCCCAGCAGGAGCCGCAGTGGCAGCAATACCCGGCCCAGCCTGGCCCAGGCGGGCAGCAAGGGCAGGCGCCGCAACAGGTGGGAGCAAGACAGGCAGGAGCGGCCAAGCCGGCCGAGCGGCTGCTCCTGCGTCGCTATGCCGACCGTACGGAAAACGCCTTCACCATCCTGGTGCCGGAGGGCTGGGTCACGGCAGGGGGCATTCTGCGCGTCGACCCCCTGCAGACCACGGGGCCGGCGCAGTCCATCGCCGCCAAGCTAGATTTCGCCGTGGCCAGCGACCAGCAGGGCACGGTGATGCTGCATTGGGTACCGTCGTATTACTACATCGACATGCGCTATATGCCGGCTGCGCCCCTCTTTCCCCAGGGTGCCAGCTACATGGGCATGACGGTGCTTCCCGCAATGGGGGCGCGGGAGTTCATCACGCAGCTACTGTTCCCGCACTTGCGCCCCGCGGCGCGGGATGTGCGTATCGAGGAACAACGGGACCTGCCCGGCTTGGCCGGGTTGTTCGACCAGGCCCTGGCACAGATGGGCCTTGGGCAATACAACATCAGGAACTCCGCCGCACTGGTGAGTCTGGTCTACCAGGAAGGGGGGCGCACCTACCGGGAGAAGGTCGTGGCCGTGATCGAGGACATGGGGCAGTTTGCCGGCGGCATGTGGAGCAACAAGCTCACGATAACGGCTCGCGCCCCCGTGGAGGAATTCGAGGCCTGGGCTCCGGTGCTCTGGCTCATGGCCAATTCCTCGGAGGTGAACCAGCAATGGGTGGTGAAGGAATTGCAGGGGCAGATACAGCGCGGCAAGGTCGTTCTGGAGGTGCAGCGGGACATCCAGGAGATCGGCCGCTCCATTGTGGAGCACCGGCAAAAGACCAACGCCGAGATCATGAACGACATGCACCTCAACCTCACGGGGCAGGAGGAGTACGTCAACCCCTTCACCAACGAGGTGGAGGTGGGCACCAACCAGTACCAGCACCGCTGGGTCAACGAGCAGGGCGACGTGCTCTACACGGACCAGGAGACGTACGATCCCAACAGCGACCCGGCCATGCACGCGACAAATTTCAGGCGCAGCGTGGTGCGCCCCCGCACCGTGCAGTAGGCGTCAGGCGTAGGGGCCGAGAAAGCGCTCCCCGTCGAAGTGGATGATGTGGGAGGGCGCATCCGCCACCCAGACTTCAGTTTCCCAGGAAATATCAGGAAGGTGCCTGCCCAGCAGTGTACGATCCGGGAATGCGGTCACGTATACCAGTCCGGCTTGCGCGGATGCGAACAGGGCGGCGAGTTCCTCGTGGCGCTTGCTATCCACTGGCCCATGGCTCGTGACGGACTCTATGACAGGAGTTTCGCCCCACAGACCTTATTTTCCGAATAATAGCAATGAAATAAG